>CAKSQF010000001.1 GCA_934486825.1 uncultured Eubacteriales bacterium
AGCCGCAATCAGGGTCGTCCCTGCTGGGTACTGGAATTTTACACGGCAAAGTATCAGTACAGCTACAAGGTCGACGCAAAGACGGGCGAGATCATCTACAACCGCAGATATATTTATATGGAAATCGCAAGGGAAACGGCATTGAATGATTCGGGCTGCTCTGACGCAAGCAGGGTGGTGTTTACCGCAGAAGAGCTTGTAGACGGCGGGATCAAGACACCGTACTATCAGTTCGTGTTCAACGACGGCATAACGCAGTGGACCTATCGCATAGATGCAGTGCTCGGAGGCATTCTCAGTAAGAGTGAGGAGCCGCTGTTCATACCGCTGCAAAAGGCGAAGGAGATTGCACTTGCAGATGCCGAAATTTCCGGGTCGGAAAAGGTTGTCTTTACCAAGGAGGAGCTGAGCCGCAATCAGGGTCGTCCCTGCTGGGTGCTGGAATTTTACACGGCAAAGTATCAGTACAGCTACAAGGTCGACGCGAAGACGGGTGAGATTATTTACAACCGCAGATATATTCATATGGAAATCGCAAGGGAAACGGCATTGAATAATTCGGGCTGCTCTGACGCAAGCAGGGTGGTGTTTACCGCAGAAGAGCTTGTAGACGGCGGGATCAAGACACCGTACTATCAGTTCGTGTTCAACGACGGCATAACGCAGTGGACCTATCGCATAGATGCAGTGCTCGGAGGCATTCTCAGTAAGAGTGAGGAGCCGCTGTTCATACCGCTGCAAAAGGCGAAGGAGATTGCACTTGCAGATGCCGAAATTTCCGGGTCGGAAAAGGTTGTCTTTACCAAGGAGGAGCTGAGCCGCAATCAGGGTCGTCCCTGCTGGGTGCTGGAATTTCACACGGCAAAGTATCAGTACAGCTACAAGGTTGACGCGAAGACGGGCGAGATCATCTACAACCGCAGATATATTCATATGGAAATCGCAAGGGAAACGGCATTGAATGATTCGGGCTGCTCTGACGCAAGCAGGGTGGTGTTTACCGCAGAAGAGCTTGTAGACGGCGGGATCAAGACACCGTACTATCAGTTCGTGTTCAACGACGGCATAACGCAGTGGATCTATCGCATAAATGCGATATCCGGAAACATTCTCGATAAGACATTGAAACAAATGATTTATCGGGCGTAGCATGCTTTCCCATCATATATCGCATATCTATACAGAAAAGCAGTCCGCAAGGACTGCTTTTCTGCCTGTCGAAAAAGTCGCCGTTAAGGGGGGTTAAATATCCAAGGAGAAAAATCCATTAAGCTTGTTGTTTCTTTTTCTTTGACTACTGCAACGCAAATTTTAAGGGCTGACCGCCATGGTCAGCCCTCGTTTTTTACGCCTGCCTTGATTTCCGCAATCTCCTTCTTCATCTCCGCGATCAGCGCCTTGAGCTTTTCCTCGCACTCATCCCGCGTGGTGGCGTAGATATTTTTGGCGATTCGTTTGCCGTTTACACGCGGTGAGAACCGCCCTTCATAGAGGTGGTCGTTTAGTGTTCCGCCTCCGAGGCGCTCCCGCCTTTGCCGTGTATGTATATTACCGAATGTTTCATAAAGTCACCCTGTGTAAACCGATATAAATGTTGTGTTCCTTTCCTGCCGGCGCTTGTCAGCGTCCCGCGCCGGGTTTCCTTCCGAGATAGCGAAAGACACGCTTTTTGTATTCCGTGTATTCACTGCCGAAAACCGATGTCAGGTATTTTTCCTCCTGAAGTATCTGCATGTGAAGCATGACTATCGCAAAGAGCGAAAAAGCAACAGTCAGCGGATTGAAATATATGAGCATTACGCCTATGTACATAAAATCAAACCCCAGAAAAGCCGGATTGCGGCTGAATCTGTAAATGCCGTCTGTGACAAGCTTTGTTTTGTCAACGTCCGGGATACCGGCGCGCCAGCTGTCTTTCATCTGAATGACCGAGATAAGGAAGATTATGTCGCCGAACATTCCGGTGCAAAATCCGGTAAACCGCGCACCGTCGGGCATGTAATTCCAACCGAGCGCAATTGACAGAAGCTGTGCAACCGGTGCACCGAGTGTGGCAATGCTCATGAGAGTTTCGACCGTGTGAAGCTCCTTTTCCTTTCTGCGCCTTATCTGGTTTGTTTTTATTCCGTGCCGCCGCTGAATAAGCATTTTGGTAAAATATACGCCGTAAAAAAGCGCCAGAACCGCAAGCGCGGTTATCGAATGGGGTAAATAATTTTCAATCGGAAATTCCATATCGCTTTGTTCCTTTTTTCAATGTCGCACCGAATAATTTGCGCACGACTGATTTTGTCAATAACAACATGCTATTTATAACATGTTGTTATTATACAACCGATAACCGCGGAAGTAAATAGTTTTGCGGAAAAATTGCAGACAGAAAGTCGATTTTTCAAAACAAAAGTCATACTGCGCTTTTCTTTTTTTGTGGTAGAATGTTTCTGCGGTTTTCCGACTTCACGGAAAATCGAAAAAAACCGTACAGAGGAGAGCATGAAAATGAAAAGAGCAGTAATGAGGACCGACAGGTATTTTGAGATAGGGAAGGTCGATAACAGATTGTTCGGTTCCTTTCTTGAACATATGGGGAGGGCGGTATACGAAGGAATATATCAGCCGGAAAGCGATTTTGCCGACGAAAAGGGCATCCGCACCGATACATCCGCACTCATAAGGGAGATGGGGGTAAGTACGGTGAGATATCCCGGCGGCAATTTCGTTTCGGCATATAACTGGGAGGATGGTGTCGGACCGCGTGAAAAACGACCGGTTCGTCTTGAAGCGGCATGGCAGAATCTTGAGGATAACAGCTTCGGAACAAATGAGTTTGCCGAGTGGTCGGGAAATAACGGAATAATTCCGATGATGGCGGTAAATCTCGGAACACGCGGAGTGGAAGCCGCCAAAAATCTTCTTGAATACTGCAATTTCCCGGGAGGCACATATTATTCGGATCTCCGCATAAAGCACGGCTTTGTCCGACCGCATAATATAAAGCTGTGGTGTCTCGGCAATGAGATGGACGGACCATGGCAGATAGGTCACCGCGATGCCGACGATTATGCCTCTCTTGCCGCACAGACGGCAAAGGTAATGAAGGACATTGATCCGGAGATTGAGCTTGTTGCCTGCGGCAGTGCCGGCAGCGGGATGGCGACATTCGGCAGGTGGGATGCGACCGTGGCAATGCGTTGCATGAAATATATAGATTATGTTTCAATGCACGCCTATTTCGATAATCGCAACAGGACGCCGGAGGATACTTCCGACTATCTTGCTCATGCGCTTGCCTTCGAAGAACAGATAAAGTCGGTTATTGCGTGCTGTGACTATGCGTCTGCGGTAAATAAAACAAAAAAGCGTATAAATCTGTCAATCGATGAGTGGAATGCGGTATACCGTCCTCATGGTAAGTTGCCTGCGGATGCACGCTGGACAAAAGCGCCGCATCAGATAGAGGATGTTTATAATCTTGAAGACGCCCTTCTCGTCGGCAGTCTGTTTATGACAATGTTCAATCATGCCGATCGCGTGAAAATATCCTGCCTTGCACAGCTCGTGAATGTTATCGCACCGATAATGACATCGGATAAGAGTGCATGGAGACAAACGATCTTTTACCCGTTCATGTATTGCAGCAGGTACGGAAAGGGAACGGCTTTGCGGTCATGTGTCGAGTGTGAAAGATACGATTCAAAGCATTATTCCGACGTCCCTTATATTTTTTCGTCTGTGATTTTCGATGAGGATAACGGCAGACTTGCCGTATTCATAATGAACCGTGATCTCGAAGAGGATTGTATACTGGAGAGCGATCTGAGACAGTTTGAAAAATATGCGGTTGAAAGACATATTGCGATCTGCGGGGACGATATAAAGGCGGTCAACAGCGAGCAGTCTCCGGACACTGTCAGGGGAGAAGACAAACCCGACGGTTCAACACTTGACGTGGGGATTCTGAGGTCTGTGATCGAAAAACATTCATTCAATGTGATACTGCTGAAAAAGACAGAGTAAAAATATAACACAGCCTCCCGTGATCAATTCCACGGGAGGCTGTTTCTTTGTAAGCGGGGGCCGACGCTTCAACCGTTCTTATTCATATTGTCGGTGAACAGACGGTTCCGACATGATTTTCTGTATGAACCCGGCGTGATGCCGTAATATCGTTTGTATGCTCTTATGAAATAATCGGGACTTGTAAAGCCGCACATGAATGCGATGTCGGCTATATTTGCACCGTCAAAGCCGCTGTCCGGTTCCAGCAGCTTGTTGGCATAAAGCATTGCGGCATCCGAAAGATCGCGACTTGGCGTTCTGCCGAATATTTCACGGTATTTTACCGAAAAATCAGATCTGCTCATGTTCATGAATTTCGCCATTTTTTCGGTGTTGAATTCGGCAGGTGTACGGTATATTTCCGATCTCAGCTCATCAAAGCGGGAACGTCGTGAATATCCGTTGACCTTGTTGTGTCCCGCAAGTTCGTCGGACAGAAGAGTGAAGAGCCTGTCTGTTGCCCGGTCGATCAGTGCGACGCTGTTTTCGAATTTTTTGACCATGCAGGTTTCGATAAATTCAATCGTATCTGTAATTTCGTCCTGCAGGGAGGTACAGAAAATGCGGTTCAGAGGAATACCGTGCCGCTTGAAATAATCGTCGCTTCCGATGTTGAAGTGGAGAAAATTATGAAGCATGCCGATTTTCTCCGCCGAGTAGTGCAGACTGCTCCCCGGTGTGAAAATTATGCATGAGTTCGGGAAGGTTTGCATTTTTTTGCCGTCCGAAAATATAGTTACCGGATTTATAAAATGCAGAAAAATATAGGTCTTTGCTCTGACATCGGTTATGGAAAAACCGACTTTCTGGCGCTTCAGATGCATTGCCTGTTCCGCTGTAAAAGGCATTGTCGGACTCCGTTTCTTTTTTTCTTTATTATAACAGATATCTTTTGCCTTTTCAAGTAAAAAAGTCAAAAATGTCGGTCAGATAAGATCGGCAACCTCTTTGTAAAAGATGTTCAGCTTTCCGATGTAGCCGCTCTTCCACGGCTTGTTTCTGCCGCAGTAGTGAATGATTACCGTGTTGTTCCTGACATAATCGATGTCCATTTTGTCGCCGCTCTGACGGTGAAAGAGAAAGAGCTTCTCGGTCATGTTGTATCTGCACGGATCGAGCGGGATAATCCGATCTCCGTATAAGCCGCTGATTATGTCCTGGTCGGGCAGAAAAAGCCGTCCTTTGTGCGATTCAATGTAGGCAAATACGTCGCCGAAGTTCTGCTCTTCTCTGAGCACTCTTAAATTCATAAGCATGACACCCGAATTGATGTACGGCATGTCTTCGTCAATGTCGAGCCTTATTTCGTTGAAAAAATGCAGGAGATTGTTGCCGATGTGCGACGCGGCTGCAAAAAGAGCTCTTCCCATCGGCATGTCATAAAGCTCGCGGACGCTGCCGTTCACTATAATGTCGGGATCAAGGTAAAGAATCCGGTCAAGCTCTTCCGGCAGATATTTTGCGGCAAATATACGGTAATACATCTCCTTCGGATATCTGTCGGTGGTCGGTGCGTCCGACAGACCTTCCTCTCTGATCTCGGTGAGATAAAGCTTTCCGTGATTGCCGATGAGCTTTTCGGTGCTCTCGGTATCAGATGCGCAAAGCGAGCTGTGAAGCAGATAGATATTGAAATATTCGCCGGGATTCGAGCGGATAAGCGATGAGATCATCACGTTGAAATAGGGTATGTAGTTTTTGTCAAGCGTCACAAGAATGTTGATCGGTTCGTTTTTCATTTGAGGTTCTCTCCTTGGATTTTTTCTTTCTGTTTCTGTAAATCAGGTATATAATCGATGAAACAATCATCGTGAGAGCGTTCAGCAAAACCGAAATAATGAACTGCGGCGATCGGATGTTGGAAATGTTTGTTCCGATTACGGGCATCGTCACGGCGGGCAGAAGCATGCCGATCACGCAGGCGGTAAGATATTTCGGATAATTCGTGCCGCGAGCGCCGAAATAAAGACTTACGATATCGCAGGGAAGGATACCGATCAGGCGTACAAAAAGAGTGACAAGAAAATCGTTGCCGACTCTGAAATCCGCGATAAAAGCGGCTTTCGGATATTTTTTTACTATTTTTTCGGTCAGCTCTCTGCCGCTTCTTCTGCCTATAAAATACGGAATCGATACCATTACGGCAGTTCCGATTATGTTTATGATTATTGCTGTCGGGATGTCGAACAGGATTCCGCTTGCCGCATAAAGAATCCCGCAGTAAATGAATATGCTCAGCGATTTCAGCGCAAACAGTATGATAATGACCGCCGCAGCCAGAAAACGGTTTGACGGAGTGTATCTGACAACACTGTCAACCGTGAATTTGTCGCGGTTGACAAACAGAATGACAATAACGGCAAGCCATACGCAGGCGGCAATTATTCTGAGTATGTTGTGAATAGCTGTGCTGTTGCCCTTGCTATTGTCGGTGGTTCTGAGCAGCAAATCCGATCCCGCCTTTGCAGATGAGTGATTTTTGCCGATCTCTGATCGGCTGCTTTGATTATAGAGGCTTTTTTGCTTTTTCAAAACGGTCATTTTTCTTTGAGTGTTACCAAAACGGACAGACCGCGGGATTTTGTCCAAAAAAGAAGGTTTCCGAATAAAAAGGGCGAATATGCCGAAAATAGACACAGAAAGGGGAGATATGAGTGAAATATTTGTGGACGGATGAAATAAAGCCGTATAAAAGCGAAAGACTTCAGGGAGAAAAGACAACCGACGTTCTGGTGATCGGAGCGGGGATTGCGGGCGTTGCGACTGCAATGCGTCTTGCGGAAAGCGGAGCGGATTATATTCTTGTCGATGCCGGAAGTCCCGGATACGGGATAACAAAGGGGACTACGGCAGTGCTCACCGCACAGCACGATATACTTTATACCGCCATTGCCGACATGTACGGTACCGATAAGGCAAAACTGTACCTTGAGGCAAATCTTCATGGTCTTGAGAGGATTGCAAAGCTTGCGGAAAAGATCGACTGCGATTTCGAAAGGCAGGACTCGGTAATGTATTCGCTGACCGGTAAGGATAAGCTCAGACAGGAAAGCATGTTGCTGAACCGTCTGGGTTTTGATGCGGTCTGTAAAAAGGATCCCGGTCTGCCGTTTGATGTCGCCGATGCGGTTGTGTATCC
The DNA here is from genome assembly GCA_934486825.1 of uncultured Eubacteriales bacterium. Taxonomy (GTDB): domain Bacteria; phylum Bacillota; class Clostridia; order Oscillospirales; family CAG-272; genus CAKSQF01. The sequence goes on from CAKSQF010000001.1 coordinate 7,199, forward strand.
GGGTATGGCGCAGTTTCATCCGCTTAAGTTCATAAATTCGGTCGTAAAAAAACTGAATGTTTACACCGATACCTTTGTCGTAAAGCTTGAAGGGACGACGGCGTATACGCCGTGCGGAAGGATAGTTGCGAAAAAAGTGATAATCGCAACCCATTTCCCGTTTATAAACGGTCACGGACTCTATTTCATGAAGCAGTATCAGAAACGCTCGTATGTCATTGCATATGAAAATGCTCCGGTACTCGGAGTTACCGCCGAGGACGCGGGAAAGGGATTTTATTTCAGAAATTACAACGGGCTGCTGCTCGTCGGCGGCGGAGATCACAGAACCGGGAAAAACGGCGGCGGATATGGCGTGATCGGAGAATATGCAAAAAAGCATTTTCCGGAGGCGAGAGAAAAATACCGTTGGTCGAATCAGGACTGCGTGACTCTTGACGGCATACCTTATATCGGACGATACAGTCGTTCAACCGATAATCTCTATGTCGCGACCGGCTTCAACCTTTGGGGGATGACCACATCAATGGCGGCGGCAGATGTCCTCTGCGACATGGTGTCCGGACACAAAAGCCGTTATGAAGAGCTGTTTGATCCTTCGAGATCAATGCTTCATCCTCAGCTTTTCATCAATATGGGTGCGATGGTCGGAAATTTCATGATACCGACAGTGAAGCGTTGCCCTCACCTCGGATGTGCGCTTGTCTACAATAAGGCGGAGCACAGCTATGACTGCTCATGTCACGGATCGCGCTTCGATAAGCAGGGGAGGCTGATCGATAATCCCGCGATGAAGGACGCAAATCTGTAATTTTTAGCACTCAAGCAACACGACTGCTAATTATTTACAAACAGTTCATATAAAAACAAATAACTGTTAACTAAAGAGTTGTACACTGGTATCAAAGCAAAATGCAGATTGCTGATTTGATAATCGGCTGCAAAAAAGGAGATAATACTATGGCAACAAAAAAATTCAAAGCGGAATCGCAAAAGCTGCTTGATATGATGATCAACTCTATATATACACACAAGGAGATCTTCCTCCGCGAGCTTATTTCGAATGCAAGTGATGCAATAGACAAGCTCTATTACCGCTCGCTCGGCGACAGTTCGCTCGGACTTGACCGTTCGGATTTTTCGATAAGGATCGATACCGACAAGGATGCGCGTACACTGACCATATCGGATAACGGCTGCGGCATGACCGCCGAAGAGCTTGAAACAAATCTCGGAACGATCGCTCACAGCGGTTCCTTCAATTTCAAGAAGGACAACGAAAAGAAGGAAGATATCGATGTGATCGGTCAGTTCGGTGTCGGCTTCTATTCGGCATTCATGGTCGCCGATAAGGTGACGGTCGATTCGAAGCCGTACGGTTCGGACAGTGCAAACAGATGGGAATCGTCGGGTGCCGACGGTTATACCGTCACTTCCTGTGAAAAGGAGGGCTACGGTACGACGGTTACGCTTCACATAAAGGAGGATACCGACGACGAAAAATACGGGGAGTTTCTTGAAACCTACCGCCTTGAATCGCTGATAAGAAAATATTCCGACTATATCCGTTATCCTATAATAATGAAGATCACGACCTCAAAGCTCAAGGAAGGATCGAAGGATGAATACGAAGACGTAACGACCGAAGAGACGGTCAACAGTATGACGCCGATCTGGAAAAAGTCGGACGACGAGGTAAAGGAAGACGAGCTTATCCGCTTCTATAAGGATAAATTCTTTGATTACGAGGATCCGGTCAGGGTCATAAGGGCAAAGGCGGAGGGAAGTGTCACGTATAACGCGCTTCTTTATATCCCGAAGCATGCACCCTTCAATTATTATTCGAAGAATTTTGAAAAGGGTCTTCAACTTTATTCCAACGGCGTGCTTATCATGGAAAAATGCGCCGACCTGCTCCCGGATTATTTCGGTTTTGTCAGCGGACTTGTAGACAGCGAGGATTTTTCGCTGAACATTTCGCGTGAAATGCTCCAGCATGACCGTCAGCTCAAGGCAATCGCCAAATCGCTTGAGAAGAAGATCAAGAACGAGCTTGTAAAGCTTATGCAGGATGACCGCGAGAAATACGAGGAGTTTTTCAAAGCGCTCGGATCGCAGATAAAGTACGGAGTTTACAGCGACTACGGAATGCACAAGGACATGCTGTCCGATCTTCTGATGTTCTGTTCGTCAAAGGAAAAGAAGCTTGTGACGCTTGCCGAATACGTTTCGCGTATGCCCGAGGATCAGAAGACAATCTACTACGCATGCGGGGAGAGCGTCGATAAGATAGACATGCTTCCGCAGACGGAAGCGGTAAAGGAAAAGGGTCTTGAAATTCTTTATCTTACCGAGGATATCGATGAATTTGCTCTGAAGGCAATAGATAAATACAGCGATAAGACGTTTACGAATATCGGAGCCGGTGATTTCGATCTTTCCACCGATGAGGAAAAGGAACGGATAAAGAAGCTCAACGAGGAATCGGAAGGCATGTTCGGAATCATGAAGGAGGCTCTCGGCGACGGGGTAAAGGAAATCAGATTTACCAATAAGCTGAAAAACCATCCTGTCTGCCTTGCAAGTGTCGGCGATGTCACAATCGAGATGGAGAAGGTTTATAATGCAATGCCGAGCGGAGGTCCGAAGATAAGGGCGGAGCTTGCGCTTGAAATAAACTCAAACCATCCGATAGCAGAGAAGATAAAGGCACTCTATCTTTCGGATAAGGATAAACTCAAGAGTTACGCAAAGATTCTGTATACGCAGGCAAGGATTATCGAGGGATTGCCCGTCGAAAATCCGACAGAGTACGGCGACCTTATATGCGGTCTGCTCGTCTGACGGTATAAAAAACAAATCGGAGACATCGGCAACCTGCCGACGTCTCCGATTTTCCGTTTTTATCTCAGTATCAGCCTTATCGCAAACAACTGAAGCCGTTTCGGCAATATTCCGTAGAGCTTCAGCCATGGGTTGCCGTTTATCCGATAAGCGAATGACGGATGCTTCTTTTTCAGTATTTTCAGCACTTTTGATGCAATTTTTTCGGGAGAGACCGATTTTGCTTCAACGCTGTCAACTATACGTCTGAACCTTTCCGCATTGCAGCTGTACAACTCCGTTTTTGCGCAGAAGGCAGACAGCGCGTCGGTCGATGCCCCGAGCATGCCTGTTTTTACAGCCCCGGCACGTATGACGGATACGTCCGTGCCGAGAAGCTGAAGCTCCATACGCAGAGAATAGGCATATCTGTCAAGGGCGGCTTTGCTGACCGCATAGATGCCGGTGAAGGGAAGCGGGTCAAGCGGTGCAAGCTCGCTTGTTGTGATGATTATCCTGCTTCCTTTTTTAAGGAAGGGCATGAATGTCCTGTTTATAAGAAATGCGCCGTAAAGATTGATGCCGAATATCTTTTTAAAGTCGGAGCTGCTCATTTCAACGAGAGAGTCAAGCATGTATATCCCGGCGAAATGTATTATCGCAAAAAGGCTGTCGGTTACTTTGCCGATTTCGAGTGCCGCACTTTTTACACTGTCCTCGTCGGTGATGTCGGCTTTTATAGGTATGATCCCGTTTTCCGCATTTCCGACTTTTTTGTCAAGCGCAAAAACGGTAAAGCCGCTTTCGGCAAGAGTCTTCGCGGTCGCCGCCCCCATGCCTCCGTACCCGCCTGTAACAAGTATGTATTTCATGATGACGTACTCTCTCCCGATCTGACTCTTTCGCTGTTGTTTTCGGCTATTCTTTCGGTAACGGTCAGTTTTTTTCGGCGCCTTCCGAGCCGTTCGGTAAAACGGCTTGTGAACGCCGCGAATATCAGATATATATACGGCATGCCGAGATTTGTCTCAAGCAGTGAATTGACCGTGAGCGTCCTGAGCTTTTCGCCGATCGAGACCGTATGGGCTGAGCGTATTCCTCCGATCAGAAGTCCCGCCTCCCAGCCGAACTGTACAAGAATACCTATTGCAAGCAGCCATGCGATGTTTATTCGCTTTGCTTTGTCGCTTTGCATAAGATTGTATATTATTATGCCCGCATATCCGATGAACAGAATCGCCGCCATGTACCCGTGATATCCGCTTGTCGTGCGCTGTATGACAATGTAGGGAAGGCTTTCCGGAGTAAAGGTTTCGGCAAGCAGCGGACATACAAACCACCATAAAAGGATGAGTGACGACCATTCGAAAAGATGCCTGTCCTTCGAAATCCAAAGCCATATCCATGTAAAGTTCGTAAATCCGTAGCTTATCGACATCCAGAGCAGAACGAGAAAAAGACTGTGTCCGTCCGATATGCTCCTTGACCCGCAGATAAGATGAAAAATGCCGTAATCAACTGTCATGTAGAGTATTCCCGCGAGAAGCCCGACAATTACGGTCGCATACTTCTTCTTTATAATGAGAAGCGCGGCAAAAAAGATCAGAAAAATGCTGTCAAACAGTATGTAAAGCGGCGAAAACTCACGTAATGCTATTATTTCGGACATTTGTGTGCTCCCTTTTCCGGATATTCAAACAGGGCGCTCCGGTGCGCCCTGTTTCTGTTGTTTATTTTTTCAGCGCGATTGCCTGTACTGCCTTTTCGACAATGTTTCCGGCAGTCAGCCCGTACATTTCAAGCAGGGGCGGAACCTTTCCCGACCTGCCGAATTTGTCCTCGGTCCCGACTCTGATGACCGGAGTGGGACGGCTTTCGGAGAGGACCTCGCATACAGCCGATCCGAGTCCGCCGATAATGTTGTGCTCCTCTGCGGTGACTACCGCACCGGTCTTTGCCGCGGATGCGATTATAAGCTCGCGGTCGATCGGCTTTATCGTGTGTATATCGATAACCTCAGCCGATATGCCTCTTGCCTTGAGCAGATTTGCGGCAGTGAGCGCGGCGTCTACCATGATTCCGGTGGCTATTACGGTCACATCCTTGCCTTCGGTGAGCAGGACACCCTTGCCTATTTCGAATTTGTAGGTAGCTCTGTCAAATATAACGGGTACCGCATAACGTCCGAAGCGCATGTATACCGGTCCGTCGAACTTTGCGGCGGCAAACACAGCCGCTCTTGCTTCGGTGTCGTCGGCGGGGTTGATTATCGTCATCCCGGGGATCGTGCGCATGATACCGATGTCTTCGAGACACTGATGTGTCGCGCCGTCCTCGCCGACCGTTATGCCGGCGTGCGTTGCACCGATCTTGACGTTAAGATGCGGGTATCCCACCGCATTTCTGATCTGATCGAATGCGCGTCCCGCCGCAAACATCGCAAATGAGGAGCAGAACGGTATCTTTCCGCAGGCGGCAAGACCTGCCGATACGGCGACCATGTTCGCCTCTGCTATGCCGCAGTCAAAAAAGCGGTCGGGAAAACGCTTCTTGAAATATACTGTCTTTGTGGATTCGCACAGGTCGGCATCGAGCACGACTACGTCGGGGTTTATTTCACCGAGCTCGGCAAGCGCATTGCCGTATGATTCTCTTGTTGCTGTTTTATCAGACATCGCACTCACCTCCGAGTTCCTTCATCGCCTGTTTGTATTGCTCTTCGTTCGGCGCACTGCCGTGCCATTTTGCATTGTTTTCCATGAACGAAACACCCTTGCCCTTGACTGTTTTGCAGATAATTACAGAAGGCTTGCCCTTCATCTGTTTTGCATTTTCAAGTGCGTTTGCAATTTCTTCGATGTTGTGTCCGTCAATAACCTGCGCATACCAGCCGAAGGCTTCGAATTTTTTGTCAAACGGTGTCGGATTCATGACATCGGTTATTTTGCCGCCGATCTGAAGTCCGTTGAAATCCACCATTGCAACAAGATTGTCAAGTCTGTAATGAGCGGCAAACATGGCTGCCTCCCATACCTCGCCCTCCTGACATTCGCCGTCGCCGAGTATGGTGTAAACCCGGTATTTGTCCCTGCCCGCAAGAGCCATACCGCAAGCGGCGGATATGCCCATTCCGAGCGAGCCTGTTGACATGTCAACGCCGGGAATGTTTTTCATATCGGGATGTCCCTGAAGTCTGCTGTCAACAGACCTGAAGCCCTTCAGCTCATCGACACCGAAGAATCCGCGCAGCGCAAGTGCGGAGTAGTATGCGGGCGCACAGTGCCCCTTTGACAGGACAAATCTGTCACGGTCTGCCTTTTTGGGGTCACCCGGATCAATGTTCATTTCTTCAAAAAAAAGATATGCGAGCATGTCGGCAATCGAAAGCGACCCGCCGGGATGACCGCTGTTTGCGTAATATACTGCCTTTACCGCATTGATGCGAATTTTATTCGCGATCGCGTGCAGATATGAGAGTTTCTCGTCGTTCATGTGAAACTTCCTTTCTGAAAATGGGCTGAAAAACTGTATGAATACTCAGCCGCAGACTATTATAACTCTATTTTCGGTCGTTGTCAACCGCCGTCGGCAAGAAAATACCGTCATTGCCGCTGTTTTTGCTTTTTTTGTCCTCTCTTTTTTTTCTGAGATCCGCAAAAAAATCCGAAATCAGTCCGGAACAGCGTTCATTCATAACGCCTCCGACCTGTTCGAAATTGTGGTTGAGTCCGAATCCGCAGATCTGCATGACCGATCCGAGTGCACCCGCCTTCGGGTCGGCGGCACCGTAAACCACGCGCTTTATGCGCGAGTTTATAACTGCTCCCGCACACATCGGGCATGGCTCAAGCGTGACATAGAGAGTTGCGCGGTGAAGACGCCAGCCGCGGAGGGTTGAGCACGCCTCGTTTATCGCCGAGAGCTCGGCGTGAAGGAGCGCGTTTTTGCCGGTTTCCCGCCTGTTGAAGCCCCTGCCGACGATTCTGCCGTCATCCCATACGATCACGGCACCGACCGGCACCTCGCCGAGTCTTGCGGCATTTTCGGCTTCTTCAATTGCAAGTGACATATAAAATTCGTCGTCTTTGTTCATAGTATGACCGCCTGTCTGATTGCTTTTCTTATTTTAACACATATGACCGGTCTTTTCAAGATATAAAAAACAAAAATCGGTATATTGCGGCTTTTGCCGTGCAGACTGTTCTCAGAAGTTGTTAAAAACGGAGGGTCTGCCGATGCTTCGATATTTTATTGTTTTTCTGACGGGCGGAGTATGCTACGGTCTTGTCGAAATAATGTGGAGGGGGCATACTCATCCGACAATGATCGTGACGGGGGGACTCTGCCTTGTCGCGATCAGCTTTGTCGAAACGCATATGAAACAGAACATTTTCGTGAAGGCGGCTGTCGGAGCGGCACTTATAACATTTGTCGAGCTGCTTGCCGGATTGATTCTCAATCGTTTGCTCGGAATGGGAGTCTGGGATTATTCGTCGGTGCCGCTTAATTTTCTGGGACAGATTTGTCTGCCGTATTCACTGCTATGGTATCTGCTGTCAATACCCGCAATATATCTCTGCAGACTGCTCGGACGGTTTGTTTTTGAAAAATACCCCTTGATTTTCGGCTGAACTGGTAGTATAATCGGTATCGTCGGAAAAGAGGCTGTTCGATTATGCATAACACCGTGTCAAAAGGTGAATCGGTATACAAAAAATACGGAATATCCGCGATCGCAATCAGAGTGATCTGTCTGCTGAATGTAATTGTGATGCTCATGACATCATGCGCCGGGAAAAACAAGGACGGCAGTTACACTCTTGTTTTTGCCGATGTGGGACAGGGAGACGCCGCATTTGTCGTCTCGGGCGACGGCTCCGCCGTGCTGATAGACTGCGGAACGGCGGAATATTCGGTGAAACTGATCGCCGAGATGAAAAAGTATCGGGTGAAAAGGATAGACACAATCTTTCTGTCGCATGCGCATGACGATCACTTCGGAGGTCTGTTCGACGTTCTGTCCGAATTTGATGTCGGCAAAGTGGTTATGCCCGAATGTTCGTTTGAGGGATCTGCCGGATCGAAATTCTATCTGTGGGTGAAAAACGGACTGAAGGTTGTTTATACGGTATGCGGGGATGTGTATGAGCCGATCGGATGCAGCGTGAATGTGCTTTCTCCCGAGAGGGTTGAGAATGGCGGCGGGAACGAAGACAGCGCAGTAATGGTGATGAGTATAGGTAAACTTCGTGTGCTTTTTACCGGTGATGCGGGATTTGTGACCGAAGAGTTTCTTGCTGAAAAATACGGAAAAGGACTTACAGCCGACATACTGAAAGTGGGACATCACGGCTCGGCAGGCTCATCGGGTGAGAATTTTCTTTCGGTTGTCGCTCCGACCGTCGCGGTGATATCTGTCGGAAGATCAAACGGATTCGGACTTCCGTCGGGTGCCGTGCTTGAACGTATCGGAAATACCGGTGCGACGATATACCGTACCGATCTTGACGGAAATATCGTTTTTCTCGTCGATGAGAGCGGGTACCGCCTGAAAAGATAAAAAATATAAAAAAATTGCAGGTAACACTTGCAAATTTTTTTTTTGTGATGTATAATGTCGTTAAACTGGGGTAGGATGTGAGTTTGTTGTCACAGAACCCGATAATGACTGTAAATACGGCAGTTTTGCAGTCCAGAATATCCCGTAACTGCCGAGAAGGAGTAACATATGGAAATAAAGGAAAACAGCCATATTGTCGGCAAAGGCGGAGTGTACGACGATATTGCCGCGGTTTTTGACGATTCTACATTCGTTGAGCTCGGTACATATGTCAAAAAGGACTCGTATGCTTCGGTTGTCTGTGGCTACGGTGCGGTCAACGGAGCACTGACATTTGCTTTTGCACAGGATTTTACACGCGATAAAGGCGCACTCGGTGAAGCCGAGGCGGAAAAGATATGCGCTCTTTATGATCTTGCAAAGAAGAGCGGCGCACCGGTGATCGGTATATGGAACAGTGCCGGTGCAAGAGTCGGAGAGGGAGAAAGAGTTCTTTCGGCGTTCGGAAAAATGCTTTCGAAGATTACGGCGCTCTCCGGGGTCGTTCCCCAGATCGCAGTCGTGAACGGTATCTGCGGCGGAATGTCCGCAACGGCGGTTTCGATGTTTGATGTGATTGTCGCAACCGAAGGATCAAGCTTTTACGTGAATCCTCCGTTCGTTCTTAAAAATCTCGGACTTAAAAATGCCGGAAGTATTGCTCTTGCGGCAAAGAACGGACTTGTCGATATAGTATGTCCCGACAGCGCCGGAGCGCTGGCGAAGGCAAGAGAGCTTGTTGCTCTTCTTCCGCAGAACAATGCGCAGGGCTTTGCATACTGCGATTCGGGCGATGACGATAACCGACGCACTCCCGAGATCGTCGGCTGTGAGGATACTCTTTCGCTGATTACGGCAATTGCCGACGGCGGCAGATTCATTCCGCTCAAGAGCGACTTTGCTGCCGAAATGCTTACAGGCTTTGCTCCGATCGGCGGAGTTGTGACAGGTATTGTCGCAACCGGGCACGGCAGGACGCTTACACCGAAAGGTGCACGCAAAGCGTCCGGATTTATTTCCTTCTGCGATAATTTTATGATTCCGGTCGTAACACTCGTTGATACCGACGGTATCGATATATCGGCGGATGCCGAAAATGCGGCATATGCCCCCGAGCTTGCAAGACTTGCGGCGGCGTATTCCGCTTCGACAAACACCAAGGTAACCGCGATTGTAGGCAAGGCTTACGGAGCGGCATATACTCTGCTCGGCTCAAAGGCTGTCGGCGCCGATGTTGTGCTTGCCACCGAAAATGCCGAGATATCGGTAATGGCTCCGGATGCCGCCGTGCAGTTCATGTACGGAAATGAGATAAAAACACCCGGGGAAAGAGCAGAGAAGAAGAACGAATGGATGAAGGATCACGCATGTGCCGTTGCGGCGGCATCGACCGGTGATATTGACGATGTCATAGCTCCCGAGGAGCTTCGCGCACGCCTTATATCGGCAGTCGGGATGCTTTGGGCAAAGGCATCGGGTGAGGCTTCGGCAAAACATTCAAAGCTTCCTTTCTGATGAAACGGAGGACTGATTTATGAATTTCATGTTTACCGCCGCCGGATTCGGCGAGCGAACGGCAGAAGCATTGCAGGATACGCTTATCGGCATGTTTGTTATTTTTCTTGCTCTCGGTATACTCTGGGGAGTTATTGAACTGTTTCACTTTTTCGTGACAGCGGCGACAAAGAAGAACAAGAAAGCGGAAGAGAAGCCCGCGGAAAAAGTGCCGGCTGAAACCGTGTCGGAAGCCGATACCGCAGATGATGCGGACAACGGTGCGCTGATAGCGGCGATAACCGCCGCAGTGTCTGCCTGCATCGACGCTCCCGCAGGCTCGTTCAGAGTCGTTTCCTTCAAAAAAGCGCAAAGCGATGCGCACTGGAACAAAAGATAATTTTTAGATTTTTACTGATCGGAAAGGATAAATGATTATGAGAAGATTCAATGTTACCGTAAACGGCGTCGCTTATGACGTTGAAATAGAAGAGGTCGGAACGACCGCCGCGCAGACATCGGCTCCGGCTGCCGCAGTGCAGGCTCCCAAGACCGCCGCACCCGCCGCAAAAACGGCATCTGTCGGAGGTACCGAGGTCAAGGCTCCGATGCCCGGTACAATACTCAAGGTCAATGTGACTGTCGGACAGAGCGTCAAAAAAGGAGATATTGTCGCAGTTCTTGAGGCAATGAAAATGGAGAATGAGATCTTTGCTCCGGTTGACGGTACGGTTGCCGCAGTGAATGTGAATAAGGGCGCTTCCGTAAAAACCGATGATGTTATCGTATCGATAAAGTAAATCTCATAAAGTAACTGAAAGGAAGGCATAAATAAAGATGCTTGATACCCTGTATACATTCTTTCGGTCAATGGGATTTTACAAGTTGTTCAACGGTGATGTTGCGGTATGGAAATACCTTGTCATGTATGTGATCGTCGGGGTGCTTGTTTACCTTGCGATAGTAAAACAGTTTGAACCGCTTCTTCTGCTTCCCATTGCGGTCGGAATGTTGCTTACAAATCTTCCCGGAACCGAAATGTTCCATATGGAATATTTCATAAGCAACGATCCGGAATTCGAATTCAATGTGCTTAAAATACTCAATCCCTCGGGCGGCTCCGAGGCGGGACTGCTCGATCTGCTTTACCTCGGCGTAAAGCTCGGTATATATCCTTCGCTCATATTTATCGGTATCGGAGCCATGACCGACTTTACCCCCCTTATCTCCAATCCGAAATCGCTTCTGATGGGCGCGGGAGCACAGCTCGGCGTGTTTGTCGCATTCTCCGGTGCGCTTATGTCGGGTGTGTTCACCATTGCCGAAGCGGCTTCGATAGGTATAATCGGAGGCGCCGACGGTCCTACCGCAATCCTCGTAACGAAAACACTTGCACCCCATCTTCTCGGAGCGATAGCAATCGCCGCTTATTCGTATATGGCGCTCATACCGCTGATTCAGCCTCCGATAATGAAGCTTCTTACGACAGATAAAGAAAGAAGAATCAAAATGACCGCCCTCCGCCCTGTTTCACAGCTTGAAAAGGTCATTTTCCCGATTCTCGTCACCGCAGTTGTCTGCTGGATCGTTCCGACAGCCGGACCGCTTATCGGCGCGCTCATGTTCGGTAATCTTCTTACTGTCTGCGGATGTACCGGAAGACTTTCGGGTGTTGTTCAGAACGGTCTGATGAACGCAATAACCGTGTTTCTCGGTATATCGGTCGGAGCAACCGCAACAGCCGAAAACTTCCTGTCTTTCCAGACGCTCCTTATCATCGTCCTCGGACTTACCGCGTTCTGTATATCGACAGCCGGCGGTCTGCTTACCGCGAAGATCATGAATGTTATCTCCGGCGGCAAGATAAACCCGCTTATCGGTTCCGCAGGCGTTTCGGCAGTGCCGATGGCGGCGCGTGTTTCGCAGAAGGAAGGGCAGAAGGTCGATCCGACAAACTTCCTCCTCATGCATGCAATGGGACCGAATGTTGCCGGCGTTATAGGCTCGGCGGTCGCCGCAGGCTTCCTGCTTGCACTTATTCCTCATTGACGGTCATAAAACAGATCGGCGAATATCAGAAAGAGAGATCATAGAATATGGCAAAAGTTAAAATTTGTGAGACAGTCCTCCGTGACGCTCATCAGTCACTGATTGCAACACGCATGACAACAGAGGAGATGCTCCCCATTCTTGAGCAAATGGACAAGATCGGATATTATTCGCTCGAAGCATGGGGCGGTGCGACCTTTGATGCCTGCATGCGCTTCCTTAACGAAGACCCGTGGGAAAGACTGCGCAAGATCCGTGACCGTGTAAAGAATACAAAGCTCCAGATGCTTTTCAGAGGTCAGAATATTCTCGGATACCGCCATTATGCGGATGATGTGGTGGAATATTTTGTTCGGAAATCGATTGCAAACGGAATCGATATAATCCGTATATTCGATGCGCTCAACGATCCGCGCAACCTTAAAACGGCTATATCCGCAACAAATAAAGAGGGCGGACACGTTCAGGCTGCTATATCCTATACGACGGGTCCCTGCTACGATACCGGATATTTTGTAAACTATACAAAACAGCTCGTTGATATGGGCGTCGGTTCGATATGCATAAAGGATATGGCGGGACTTCTGAAACCGTATGACGCGGAAGTGCTCGTAAAGGCGCTCAAATCGGAGTTCCCCGAGCTTCCGGTCGAGCTTCACACCCACTACACGGCAGGACTTGCGTCGATGACGCTTATGAAGGCGGTCGAGGCAGGCTGTGATATTATCGATACGGCGATATCACCGCTCGCGCTCGGTACCTCTCAGCCCGCAACCGAGCCTATGGTTGCGGCTCTGAAGGATACGCCCTATGATACAGGGCTTGATCTTCAGGCACTGAAGAAGATCAGCGATTACTTCATGCCTCTGCGTGAAAAATATATTGCGGAAGGTCTGCTTGACCCCAAGGTGCTTAAGGTCGATGCGTCCACACTTCTTTATCAGGTTCCGGGCGGGATGCTGTCGAATCTGATTTCACAGCTCAAGCAGGCAGGAAAATCGGATAAGCTCGGCGATGTGCTTGAAGAGGTTCCGAGGGTACGCGCCGATGCAGGTTATCCTCCGCTCGTAACGCCGTCCTCTCAGATCGTCGGCACTCAGGCTGTGTTCAACGTGCTGAACGGCGAACGCTACAAGATGACGACGAAGGAGTTCCGCGGACTTATCCGCGGCGAATACGGCAAGACCCCGATGCCGATTGATCCGGAATTCAAGAAGAAGATAATCGGTGACGCCGAGGAGATCACCTGCCGTCCGGCAGACCTTATCGCTCCCGAACTTGATTCGATACGCGCAAAAGCCGCCGATTATATCGAGCAGGACGAGGATGTGCTCTCGTATGCACTTTTCGAACAGGTTGCAACAAAGTTTTTTGAAAACCGCAGAGCAACAAAACTCGGTATAGACCTTGAAAACAGCGACGCGGAGAAAAAGATTCATACCGTCTGACAGCTATGCCGGAAAGCGAAAACAGGCAAAAAAACGCCTGTTTTCGCTTTCTTTTTTCGGATTATGGGCAAAAATCTATTGCATTTGGTCGGACAATGTGCTAAAATACAATAAAAACGGTATCTGTGTCGAAAACGGATATCTGCGGAAGGAACGGACAGTGGAATGAAATCAAAATTGCTTGTTGTCGGCGGTTGCTATATGGAAACAGTGCTTTGGGTCGATGCGATTCCGACTGCCGATATGGTTGTATCCGAAAATAACAGCTATACAAACCGACCCGGCGGACGCGGCGGATGCGCAGCGGTTGCCGCGGCAAGAATGGGGCTGGATGTTTCGGTCTGCGGTGTCGTCGGAAAGGATGCAAGCGGTACGAAGCTGATCGGCTATTATAATGAGAACGGAGTCGATACGTCGTATCTGACAACCGATCGCCGCCCGACCGGACTTTCGGTGCATATACATGAGAATTCGTTCTCCACCGACAGAAAGATACTGTGCACGGGTGCCAATGCCGCAATCCATACGGATCAGATTTCAAGAGCAATGGAGGCAACCTTTGACGCGGTTTTTTTGTCTACCGACCTGCCGCACGAACTTCTCTGCGACGCGACTCATAATGCAAGAATAAACGGTCTGCCCGTGTATCTGGATGCCGCAGGAGTGCGTCCGACAGCCGCACTCGGTAAGCTTGAAAATGTGGAGCTTTTCATAACAGACATTCCGGGTGTCCGTTCCATGACGGGAATAACAGTAAATAACCCCGAGCGCTGTCTGCCTGCCGCGATTGCGCTTTCGGGAAAGATACGCGCAAAATATTATGTAATAAGACTCGTCACAGGGGGAACATTTATATATGACGGAAAATATCAGTATCATATAATACCCTGTACGCTTGACGGAAAATGCGTCGGTGCTCCGATCGATACCGAGGCGGCAGCCATATCGGCTGCCTACCTCTCGACGGGGGATATAAGGAATTCATGCGCACTTGCATCGGTAATGGCAAAAATGGCAAGAGAAGACCCGAAAATAAGGATACCGTCGATAGCACAGGCGGTTGACTACTGTAAGTTCAATAATATACATTTCAATAACAGGTGAGGAAATAAATAATGACAGAAAAGACAGAAGGAACCTTCCGGTCGTCCGACGGCGTACACGATATAGCATATACCGTGTGGACCCCGGATGAGATACCGCGCGCGATCGTGCAGATAGTGCACGGAATGAACGAATATGTTGACAGATATGACGAGTTTGCAAATTATCTGGCGTCAAACGGAATCGTTGTTTGCGGCGACGATCATCTCGGACACGGAAGAACCGCCCAAAATGCCGACGATCTCGGCTTTTTCGGCGAAAAAGACGGTGACAGATTCCTTGTGGAGGATGTCCTTGCCCTCAATAAGATAATGAAGAAAAAATACCGCTCACTGCCGTATATACTGCTCGGGCACAGTATGGGGTCGTTTATTTCACGCGCCTATGTCAGCGTTCATCCCGAAACTGTGGATGCGTTCATTGTTTCGGGTACGGCAGGGAAGGGACAGCCGTTCGGACTCGGAAAATTCATTTGCTCGGTTGTGGCTTTGTTCAGGGGTAAAGGGTATCGCAGTGAGCTGATAAGAAAGCTCGCATTTTCGGGTTATAATAAGAAATGCGGCGGAAGCCTCGGTATCGAATGGGTGACGACCGATCCCGAAAATCAGATAAAATATGCAAATGACCCCAAATGTACTTTTACCTTTACCGTGCAGGCGTATCACGATCTTTTCGAACTTCTCTCATATGTCAATTCGGATGAATGGTATGGACTTGTACCCGAAAGCCTTCCGATTCTTTTCATCGCGGGAAAGGATGACCCTGTCGGTAATTATTCGAGGGGTGTGACCGAGGTAGCCGATCGTCTTTCCGATAAGATGTCCGATCTGAGCGTAAAACTGTACGAAAACGAGAGACATGAACTGCTCACCGGTCTGAAACGTAAGACCGTTTTTGCCGACCTGCTCGAATGGATCAATGAAAGGATAGACGGAGTAAATGCCGCGCGGGCTTTCCCTCAAATAAATATCGGAGGTGGAGAGCATGAAGCGGATACTCGGAGTTGATACGGGTGATGTCCGTACCGGACTTGCGGTGAGCGACAGTATGGGCTTTTTGGCAAACGGGATAGGAACCTTCACCGAGCCGGATGAAGATCGACTTGTCGCACTTGTGGTGAAATATGCCGCCGATTATGACGTCGGAACGATAGTTGTCGGAAATCCGATAAATATGGATGGCTCTGCAGGAAGCAGAAGCCAAAAGGTCTGTGAGTTTGCCGATAAAGTAAGAAAATGTGTCGCTGAAAAAAATATATCGGTCACCCTCTTTGACGAGCGCTGTACGACAATGGAAGCGCATCGGATAATGAATATAACGAATACAAGAGGAAAAAAACGCAAGGCGGCGGTCGATACGCTTTCCGCACAGATAATTCTTCAGGATTATCTTGATTTCTGTAAGAGCAGACCTCAAAATTAAATTTTTTGTTTTTCTGTCACACTTTTTTGTTTTTTTGCGTCTTTTATCGTGAAAGGAGTGATGTTTTATGACTTTTTCGAAAAAGATCGTCGCTTTGCTTTCGGTTGCGGCAGTATCGGCTGTCTGTTTCGCATGCGGCACAAACGCCTTGCGGGGCACGGAAAGCGCCAAAACCACGCAAAGTACAATGTCGGCGCCGCCCGCCGCGACCGAGAGCGTGCGGACAACAGTAAGTATAACGCCCGGTACGACCTCCGGAAAGACCGATGCGACAGAGCCGCGGACCTCGTCTGTGACGACTGCGATTCCCGTGACAGCACCTGCTCCGACCACGACCGTAACCGTAAAACCTCCGGTTGCAACCACAACCGCAATCCCTCCGGTCACGACTGCCGGACCGAAGGCGGCTGACTTTGTGAGAGTCAGGGATTTTCTGCCCGGCGTGATCGATGATCTGAAATATGCGACCGATGACAATTTCACAAAAACAGTGATCTATACATTTGACGAAGCATATCTGCGCTACGGGACGGTTGAAAAACTGATGAAGGCGGCAGAGCTGCTTGCCGAAAAGGGGTACGGAATAAAAATATGGGATGCCTTCCGTCCGCCGTCGGCGCAGTTCCGCTTGTGGCAGATATGTCCGGATCCCGTGTACGTAGCCGACCCGAACAGGGGCTTTTCGTCCCACAGCAGGGGAAATACGATTGATATGACCGTTTATCGGCTTGCCGATCTGACCGAGCTTGAAATGCCGACGGGATTTGATGATTTCTCAAAAAAAGCCGACAGAGATTATTCGGACGTTGACGCAGTACAGGCAGAAAATGCGAAAATGCTCGAAGAAATAATGAAGCAGTGCGGCTTCAAGCCGTATTACGGAGAGTGGTGGCATTTTTCGGATGCCGATTCCTACCCGGTCGAAAACAGCTTCCTGTCAGATAAGGTTACAAAATAAAAAATGACGTAAAAAAGAGCCGACACGCATCGTCGGCTCTTTTTGTCTGCCTGTTATTTGTTTCTTGCACCGATTCCCCGGAAAAGCTTTCCGTCCCTTTCAACAAGCGGAATAACGGTATATTCGCCGTCGCCGAGTAGTCCATAATGCTTTTGCAGTCGCTTCTGCTTTCCGCATTGAAGACGATTTCTTTGCCCGATTGTCCGGCACTGTCATTGGTTGCGGGAATATCGATATTGTACAGACTTTTGAGGTACAGACTTTTGAGAGTTTCACGCATATACCCGGCGGATTTCGCCACAGATTGCCCGTATACGAGTGTGTAATCGGAGGTGATTTCGAGATTTTTTACAGTGTCGCTGTTACCGTCGGATGCCTTTGCGGTTGTGGCGGCAATTTCGACATGTTTGGTGATTTTTTTAATAAACAATCAGTATGTTTGCCTTGATCGCATGCCGACAAAACAGCCGATCGGCGTAGCACCGATCGGCTGTTTTGCAATTATACTTCAAGGATGATCGGAAGGATCATCGGACGGCGTTTGGTCCGCCCGTAGATGAATTTCGACATGTCGTCCTTGAGTTCGTTTTTGAGCTGTGTCCATTCGAATACGCCCTTGTCAATACATTCGTTGAGCGTTTCGACCGCAATGCCTTTTACTTCTTCCATGAGCTCTTCGGATTCGCGTACATAGACGAAGCCTCTTGATACAATGTCGGGACCCGATGTGATCCCGTATTCTCTCGAAATTGCGCAGACGACGATTATTATGCCGTCCTCCGCAAGATGCCGCCTGTCACGCAGAACGATGTTGCCCACATCACCGATTCCGTAGCCGTCAACGAGAGTGTTTCCGGCAGGAACGATGCCATTCCATTTTGCCTCCTTGCGGCTGATTTCAAGAACCTTGCCGATCTCGCCGACAAAAATACGGTCCTCTCTCATTCCCATCGATTTTGCAAGATCCCTGTGAGCCGAAAGATGCTTGTATTCGCCGTGGATTGGCATGAAAAACTTCGGCTTTGTAAGCGCATGCATGAGCTTCAGCTCCTCCTGACATGCGTGACCCGAAACGTGAACCTCAACCGAATTGTCACGGAATACCGACACACCGCGTTTTGTAAGCTCATTTATGATCTTGTCGATAAGCTTTTCGTTGCCGGGAATCGCCGATGCGGATATGACAACCAGATCGTTGTGCGTCAGCTCAACCTTGTCATGCTCGGCAAATGCCATGCGGTAAAGAGCCGACATCGGCTCTCCCTGACTTCCGGTCGTGATTATTGTCACCTGCTCGGGGTTGTATCTCTTGACATCCGAAATGTCGATCAGCGTTCCTTCGGGGAAGTGCATGTAGTCGAGCTCGGTCGCGGCTTTGACAATGTTTATCATGCTCCTGCCGGTAACGGCAACCTTCCTTTTGTAAGCAACGCTTGTGTTGATTATCTGCTGTACTCTGTGTACGTTTGACGAAAATGTCGCAATTACCAGCCGTTTGTCTTTGTTTCGCATGAAGATTCCGTCAAGAGAATTACCGACGATTTTTTCGGAGGGCGTGTATCCGGGACGCTCCGCGTTTGTCGATTCGCACATGAGCAGAGTCACGCCTTCGGTGCCGATCTCGCCGAGCCGCGCAAGATCCATGACCTCTCCTTCGATCGGAGTCAGATCAAGCTTGAAGTCTCCCGAATGAACAATAAGTCCGGCGGGAGTGCGGATCGCAAGCGCGCAGGCGTCGGGAATCGAGTGGTTGACGCGTATAAACTCAACCGATATGCCGCTTCCGACTTTTATGGTGTCGCCCGGACTTACGCAGTTGAATGTCGGCTCGTAGTCGAGGTTGTGCTCCGAAAGTTTGTTTTTGATTATTCCGATAGCGAGCTTTGTTCCGTATACCGGAACGTCAAGCACGCGGAGAAGAAAGGGAATGGCTCCGATGTGATCCTCATGACCGTGCGTGATAAAGAGACCGCGGATCTTTTCCGCGTTTTTTTCCAGATAGGTGAAATCCGGGATAACAAGATCTATGCCGAACATGTCCTCGTCCGGAAATCCGAGACCGCAGTCCACAATAATGATGTCGTCGTCGCTTTCTATGACGCAGAGGTTCTTTCCGATCTCTCCGAGACCGCCGAGAAATGCAACCCTGACCTTTGCGTCGGATAATTCTGTACGTGTACGTTTTGTTGTTCTTTTTACCATTTTATTCTGTCCGGTCTGGCGGACAGCTCCTTTCATGAATGTGCTTTTTATAAATGTTTTTGCCGGACCGCAGCAGACTCTGCGGACTGCTTTTGCTTCGATGACCTTCGGTCGGTGACGACCGACGCTTTAAGAAAAAAACAAAATAAAGCCTGCAAAAAACGGATGCAAGCCGAAGGGTGCTATGTAGCAACGACACCCTCCGCGTACGGGCGATCAAACGCGGACTGTCGTTGCATATCAATAAAACCGTTCACTCGAAACTACTTATATAATAGCATAAAACCGCGGTAATAATGTGTATTTTTTGTAAACCGGCTGTGAACTAATTTAAAAAGACAAAATATATTGCGCATAAGGTGATCAGCGAACATACCGCGCCGAGCAAAAACCATAATACTTTTTTTGCTTTTTTCGGCTCTTCGATGCGGAAAATATGCGAATCAATCAGGTTGTTTGCCTCGCTGAGAAGATCATCGAAATTTTTTTCGCGATCCGCGTTGTCTCTGACAATGAGATATGCTTCTTCAAAAAAAGGGTTGTTTGTGTTCCTCAGAACGATCATTTTTCGCTGACAGTTTTTCTGCATGTCGTACATTACCGCCCGCTCATCTGAAAAATGAGCGGATCCTTTCCTTTATTTCGGATACCGCTTCTATGAGCCTGAATCTGATGACATAATGAGTGTCCTCATCATCGGTAAGAAGCCTTACCTGATTCGGCGTAAAACCGACCTCGGCAAGTTCTTCATCGGCTTTTGCGGACGATTTGCATACCGGCGGAAAGATCACGCACCACCAGTTGTGACCCTGCGCACTGCCTATTTTTATGCGAAGCGAACTGTAAACGCCGGCGGGCAGACGCATCCCTTCATATTCTTTTGTCGGATAATATTCGTCGGACAGCTCGGCGGATACGACATAAGAGTAACCGCTTTCGGATATGACTTTTTTTGCCGAATCCTCAAGCAGGCTGAGATTTTCGCCGATAACCGCTCTTGCCTCCGTCGAATTATTACATTCTTCGGTCAGATCGGCTGTCATGCCGAGGATGCTGTCACGTACCGCAAGCTTCAGATGCTGGTCGGCTTCGCTGTCCGAATTTGCAATAACATGCAGACGCACGATCTTTCCGGCTATCGAATCCGATTGCCGTTGCGCATAGCCGAACGGGACAATTATGAACAGAACAGATAAGGCGATAACACCGACTGTGAAAAAAAGCAGAAAGCGGCGCATGTTTTTTACCTCCGGAGGCTTGTCAGATTGTTATGCATATTATCGTCATCCGGATGCGGTTTATTCAGTACGCAAATAAGAAATGAGAAAAAGAAAAAACGCCTCAAAGGCGTTTTTTTCGTTATAAATGCAAAAGTAAATTGTATCAGAAGCTTTTTATAGGCTTTACTGCGGTTTTGTCGCCGAATCTGCGGACCTCTCCGAGCGCAAAAAAGCTGTCGCCGTCGTAAAGACGCACCATTGTCCCCTCCGGTAACGATGTGCCTATCTTGCTTTGATATATTTCGCACCCGTTGTGTGCAAGTCGTGCGAAAAACGGCGGAAGAGCTATCTTTTGAAGATACGACAGCGCAGCTTCAACCGTGATAAGCAGTTTTGCGCGTTCGCTTTCGCTGAGCGCTTCGAGTTTTTCGATGCTTACTGCCCCGTCGATCGAAAATGCGCCGTTTTTTGTGCGTCTGAGTGATGACATGCAGCCGCCGCAGCCGAGTGCCTTGCCTATGTCGTGACACAGAGTGCGTATGTATGTGCCCTTCGAGCATGATACCGAAAGGTTGTACTCTCTGTCCGACCGCTTTTTCACGCCGAGCGAGTAAATTTCTATTTCACATCCGCAGCGCTCAATTTCAATGCCGTCCCGCGCAAGCTCATAAAGCTTTACGCCGTTTACCTTTTTTGCCGAATACATCGGCGGAGTCTGAACAGATCTGCCGACGAAGGTCGCGCACGCCGCTTCGACGACCGACAGGTCGGGGATATCGTCGCTCTGCGAAACGATCTTTCCGGTTGTGTCCTGCGTGTCGGTTTCGCATCCGAGGAGCAGTCCCGCTTCGTATGTCTTTCTGTCGGCAAGAAGATAGTCGGAAAGCTTTGCGGCTCTGCCGATGAGTATGACGAGTACGCCTGTTGCCATCGGATCGAGTGTTCCGGTGTGCCCTACCTTACGCGTGCCGTATAAGCGGCGTATCCTGTTTACAACGTCGTGCGACGTCATCCCCGCGGGCTTGTCGATACAGAGTATTCCGGATATGTTGCTGTCGGTCATTCCTGCTCTCCGATCTGCTCTGTAACAGCAGTGATAAGAAGCTTTTTTGCCTCTTCGATGCAGGAAGCCTTTATTGTCGCTCCCGCGGCGCGTATGTGACCGCCTCCGCCGAGAACAGCACATATTGCGGCACAGTCAACCGATTTTCTTGAGCGCATTGACACTTTGTATACCCCCGGCTCTTTTTCACGGAGGGATATTCCGAGCTGTACGCCCGATATTTTGCGCGCAAGCGTCGAAAAGCCCTCAAGTTGTTCGTCGGTCAGACCGGCGGCTGTTCTGTCGGCAATGGATACCGGAACGACAAGGACACTTCCGTCCATGTACCGCTCCATTTTGTCGAGGAAAAAGCAATCGGCACGGAGCGAATCAACGGTCAGGTTTTCGTAAAGCCGTTCGTTTATATCCTCCGAGTCGGCACCCGCCTCTATCAGATCAGCGGCAATGCGCAGAGTTTTCGGAGTGGTGCAGGAATATCTGAAGCTTCCGCTGTCGGTGGACAGCCCGAGGTAGAGCGCACCCGCGCTCACGCTGTTCATAAGATTCATTTCGGTCAGAAGCTCATATATTATTTCACAGCATGCGGCGGCATCCGGAACACAGTAGTTGTATTCTGCGAAATCAGTACCCGATGCATGATGATCAATGCGTATGTCAACCCGGTTGCCGAACTTTTCCTCAAGCTTTCCGAGCATCTGCGACGATGCCACGTCAACCGATACAATCAGCCCGTCCTCGTCGGAATCCTTGCGGTACAGACCCTCACATATGAATTGCAGATAGTCGGGAATGTCGCTGTCGCAGAGTGCGGTGACCTTCTTCCCGGCATTTTTTAGCCCGACCGCAAGAGCAGTGACCGCGCCGACGGTATCTCCGTCGGGTGAAGTGTGGGAAATGAGTATTATGTCTTCGCTTTTGCGTAATTTGTCGGCTGTTTCGGTAAGTGTAATGTTGTTCATCCGGTCACTCATCCTTCCGGCTGTCGGCTTTGCTGTTCTTTTCGGCTTCGGCGGCAAGACGATCGCGCTCTTCGGCGACGGCAAGCTCGGCTTCAACCTTTTTCAGCAGAGTGTTGATGTGTGCACCCTGTTTCATTGAATCATCGTATACGAAATTCAGCTTCGGTGTCTGACGCAGATTCATTGATTTTGCAAGCGCTGTACGCATGTATCCCGAGGCGCTTGTAAGTCCTTTTCTGATTTCTTTGCTGTCGTATTTTCCGTCCATAGCCGAAAAAAAGACTCTTGCTTCCGACAGGTCGGGAGCTACCGTCACTCTCGTGATGCTTATAAAGCTGTCGGCAACACGGTAATCCTTTACCGTGCGTAATATATCCGAAAGAGATTTTGCCATCTCTTCTTCGATTCTGCTCTGTCTGTATGATGCCATTTTCGTTATCCTTTCAAAACCGCGGAAGCGGCATATATCTTTCATTTTATGTAATTATAACACATTTTGCGGAAAAGTAAAGTGCTGCCCGATTTTTTTATTTTTTTTCAAAAAACTATTGATTTTTCCGAATATGTGTGCTATAATACGAGACGCATGTCATAAGACAATACGAAGGATGGTCCTCTGCATATAGCTCTGCACGAACATCCGGGATTATCCAGATCAAGGAGGAAGCCGAAAATGGATCTTATTAAGGCTTTTACAAACGAGCAGCTCAAGGAAGAAGTGCCTGTTCTTAACATCGGTGACACGGTACGTGTTCACAACAAAATCGTTGAGGTATCTTCGGACGGTAAGAGAAGAGAGAGAATCCAGCTTTTTGAGGGTGTCATCATCGCGAAGAAGGGCGGAGGAATTTCCGAAACATTTACCGTAAGACGCGTTGCATACGGTTGCGGCGTGGAAAAGACTTTCCCGGTACATTCGCCCAATGTGGCAAAGGTTGAGACCATCCGCACCGGTAAGGTTCGCCGTGCAAAGCTCTACTATGTTCGTGATAAGCAGGGCAAGGACGCGAAGATCAAGGAAAAGATCTGATTTTTCCAAACGAATTTATTTATGTTAAGAAATTGAGGTGTAGAAAATGAAGTCAGGAATCCATCCCGATTACAAAGAATGTACAATCAGATGTGCATGCGGTGCCGAATACAAGACCCGTTCGACAAAGGGAGATATGACAGTTGAAATCTGTTCTAAGTGTCATCCTTTCTTTACGGGCAAGCAGAAATTCGTTGATGCGGGCGGACGTGTTGATAAGTTCAAGAAGCGTCTTGCAGGTATGCAGAAATAATTTCGCGGATAAACCGTTTGTGTGGGCGTATGCGCAATTTTTGATTGGCAAAGGTTGCGGTGCGCCCGCTTTTTGTTTGATTTTGCAGACTGCGGGACACCCCTTTTGCGGCAGAACGAAAGGAGAAATCATAATATGACAGAACAGATATCGTTTTTTTCGGATCGGACGACACTTGCCGTGCTCGTTTCGGTTCTGACACCCGAAAAGGATCCGCACGAGCAGGCGGTATCGCTCGATGAGCTTGAAAGGCTCCTTGAAACAGCGGGTGGTAAGCTCTTCTGTACGGTAGTCCAGCAGCTCCCGAATCCGATAGCAAAGACCTACATCGGAAGCGGCAAGCTTGAAGAGCTCGGCGAACTTTGCCGGGCTAATAATATATCGCTCGTGGTTTTCGATGACGAGCTTTCACCCGTTCAGATAAGAAATATTGAAGACAAGATCACGGGCGACGGCGACAACGGCGACTGTTCGGTACGTGTTATCGACCGCTCTATGCTGATTCTTGATATCTTTGCCCTGCACGCAAGGTCGGGCGAGGGCAAGCTTCAGGTAGAGCTTGCCCAGCTCAGATATACCATTCCGAGGCTTACGGGAAAGGGTAATGAGATGTCGAGACTCGGCGGCGGAATAGGAACGCGCGGACCCGGTGAAACCAAGCTTGAGACAGACAGGAGACATCTGCAACGCCGTATTTCGGCGCTTTCCGCTCAGATAAGCGAGCTTGAGGCGGTGCGGGTGACGCAAAGGGCAAAGCGCGACAGGTCCGAGCTTCCGAAAATAGCGATCGTCGGTTATACGAACGCGGGAAAATCGACCCTGCTCAACAGACTGACCGGGGCGGGCATACTTGCGGAGGATAAGCTGTTTGCAACACTTGACCCGACGACAAGGGCGTATGATCTTCCGAGCGGCAGAAAGGTACTGCTTACCGATACGGTCGGATTCATAAGGAACCTGCCGCATCATCTGATATCGGCGTTTAAGTCAACCCTTGACGAAGCAAAGTACGCCGATGCGATAATTGTGCTTGTCGATGCATCCGATCCGGAGGCGGAGGGTCAGCTTGAGGTTACCGAAAAGCTTCTGTACGATCTCGGGGCCGGCGATAAGCCGCGGCTCTATGTGCTGAATAAATGCGATCTTGCGGAAAATCTGCCGTCCGAACTTGTAAGGCGCTCGGCAAAAAGCAGCGTCGTTGCCATATCCGCGCTTGATGGAAGAGGTATCGACGACCTGATCGTCGAGCTTGAAAAGCTGGCGCTCAACGGTAAAAGACTGGTCAGATTCCGTATACCGCTGTCAAAGCAGTGGCTTGTCGCAAAGCTTTATGAAATATCGACGGTCGAGGATATTGAATATACCGATGAGTTCGTTGAGGCGCTCGTGCTGATGGACGAAAAATCGGAGGGGCAGTTCAGAAAATATCTCGGATGACCGCTTCGGCGCGAAAGGATATCTATGGAGGATAACTATGTTACGCTGGCGGGAAACGGCTTTTCGTCATATGAGGACAGAAAAAGCAGGTTTCTCGGCTATGCCGCTCATGTGGTGACCGAACGCGAAGCGACCGATTTCGTGTCATCGATAAGAAAAAAGCATGCGGATGCAAGGCATAACGTCTATGCCTATGTCATAAAAAACGGTAATTATATGAGATACAGCGATGACGGCGAACCGCAGGGAACTGCCGGTATGCCTGTGCTTGATGTCATAAAAAAAGCCGGATTCACCGATGCCGTGATTGTTGTCACACGTTACTTCGGCGGTATACTGCTCGGCACCGGCGGACTGGTGCGTGCATATACGGAGGCGGCATCGCTTGCCGCACGTGATGCCGGAATAGTTACGCTTGAGCCGTTTACCGAGATAGTTCTGACAACAAGCTATTCTTTGTGGCAGAAAATATCATATGCTTTCCGGTCGATGCCGGTTATAACCGATTCGGTAACGTACGGCGCGGATATTGAGGTAAGTATTGCGGTTCCGGCAGAGGATGCGGAAAAGGTTCTGAAACTTGTAACCGAGCTGTCCTCCGGGCGTGACTGCGGAATAGTCACCGGAACGAGATTTGACAGACGCCCGACTCAATTTTCGGAAAAAGCCGAAAAAAGATAAATAAAAAATGAATAAAAGCCAAACTTTCGGTATGGCTTTGGCACAAAAACCCCCTAAAAAAGGGTTTTGTGTTTTTTTGTGCGTATATTATATGTCGGTTTTGCGGAGAGGAGGATGTGTATGCCGTTTATCGACCGGTCGGTTATCGAAGAAATAAAACTGCGGTGTAATATAGAGGAAGTGATTTCGGCCTATGTGACACTTAAAAGATCAGGCTCCAATTATGTCGGTCTCTGCCCGTTCCACAGCGAAAAGTCACCGTCCTTTACCGTTTTCGCAAATGAGGGAAATTTTTATTGCTTCGGGTGCGGGGCGGGCGGCGATGTAATCAATTTTATACGGAAAGCCGAAAATATAGATTATCCGTCAGCCGTTGAACTGCTTGCGAAGAGAGTCGGGATATCGGTAACACGCACGGACAGCGAGAGAATCGAAAACGACAGGCGGGAGCGCACGGTTGCCATGAACAGAGATGCCGCACGTTTCTTCAGCAATGTTCTTCTGAATACGCCCGAAGGAAAGCCCGGACTTGATTATCTCCTTTCAAGAGGGCTGTCGATACCGCTGATACGTCACTTCGGACTCGGCTTTGCACCCAATGATTTTGACAGCTTTCCAAAGTATATGAAAGGAAAGGGATACAGCGATAAAGAACTGTCCGACGGCTATCTCGTGCGGATGACCGAAAAAACGCATCGTCCGTTTAGCCTCTTCCGTAACCGGGTGATCTTTCCGATCATATCGACTACCGGAGACGTGCTGGCATTCGGCGGGCGCGTCATGGATGACTCAAAGCCGAAATATCTCAATTCGTCGGACACCCCGGCATTCAAGAAAAGCAAAAACCTTTTTGCACTGAATTTTGCAAAGTCGTCATCGGCGGAGCAGATGATTCTGTGCGAAGGATATATGGATGTGATTGCACTCCACGGTGCGGGCTTCACAAATGCGGTGGCAACTCTCGGAACTGCGATAACTCCCGAGCAGGCGCGTATTTTCAAGCGGTATACGAAAAGCGTGATAATATGCTACGATGCCGACGAAGCGGGGCAGAATGCGGCGTCAAAAGCGTTCAGCCTTCTCGGAGAGGTCGGCGTGGACTGCAAGATACTGAAGGTAAAGAATGCCAAGGACCCCGACGAATATATAAAAAAATACGGAGGCGCCGCTTTTAAAAAGCTGATGGAGGGAAGCAAGAGCGAATTCGATTTCAGATTCGATCGGATAAGATCAAAATACGATATTGAAGTTCCCGAGGAAAAGCTCAAGGCGATCGACGAAACCGTAAACCTGATTTCGGGTGTAAGCTCGGCTGCGAGACGTGACGTGTATATTTTCACTGTCGCGCCGATCTTCGGTATCACACCGGAGGCATTGAAACGGGATGTCGAAAGGACGGTATCGTCAAAGAGCCGTCTGCAGAAGCGGGATGAGACAAAAAGCATGATGATGCAGTCTGCCGGTTATCTTGACCGTGTAAACCCGGATGCCGTAAAAAACATAAAGGCGGCAAGGGCTGAGGAGGCAATCATCGGTATTCTGCTTATTCACCCCGAGTATCTCGCAGAGCTGAAAGCAAACGGGCAGCTGCCGACAGAGGATGAGTTTGTGACCGGCTTCGGTAAAAAAGTCTACGCTCTGATGCTTGAGTATTCGGAGTCGGGGCAGTTTGACGAATCGGTACTCGGACAGAGCCTGTCGGTTGATGAGATCGCCAGACTGTCGAAGCTCAGACTTGAACGGGCAAGTCTTGTCAATAATACGACGGAAGTTCTGCTTTCTTGCATAGAAAGCCTGAGAAAAGCCACGGCGGATGCCGGACTTGACATAAACGAACTTATAAACAGCAAAAGGAAAAACAAATAAACAACGGATGTTGAAAACGGAGGAAACATTTCAGATATGAGAATAAACGGAGACAATCTTGCGGACGGACTTTATGATGCAAACGATCTGACAGAGGCAAGCACGGGCATAGGTGATCTTGGCTTTCTGGACGATTTCGATGATAATGTGTTTGAAGGAAGCGCCGAGCTTTGCGAAAATCCCGAGGGCGATGAAAACGAAATAGCAAATTACATACAGAATTCCAACGCGGACGAGCTTGTCAACGAGATGGGACAGTATTCAAGCGCCGAGGATATGGAAAAAGCGCTCCTTCAGGAGGGATTTTCGATAGACGATCCCGTAAGACTTTATCTGAAGGAAATAGGTAAGGTTTCACTGCTCGGCAGTGAAGCCGAAGCCGAACTTGCACAGACCGTTTACGACGGAATACAGGCACAGACAATGCTGGACGAGCTTCAGAAAGATAAAGCGGCACAAAATGATCCCGCAGTCTCCGAATATCTTGAAACTCTCAGAAAAAAGGTGGAGAAGGGACAGCGCGCGAAGGACAGACTTGTAGAGGCAAACCTGCGGCTTGTTGTCAGCATTGCAAAAAGACATTCCGGCAAAGGACTTTCATTCCTTGATCTTATACAGGAAGGAAATCTCGGACTTCTTAAGGCAGCCGAGAAATTCGATTACCGCAAGGGATATAAATTTTCGACATATGCGACATGGTGGATACGGCAGTCGATAACACGTGCGGTTGCCGATCAGGCAAGGACGATAAGAATACCGGTCCACATGGTTGAAACCATACACCGGCTTTCCCGTGTGTCAAGACAGCTCAATCAGGAACTCGGAAGAGATCCGTCGGTTGATGAAATAGCTGCGGCTATGGGCGTTGCACCCGAAAAGGTGCGCGAAATAATGCGGATTGCGATGGATCCGGTTTCGCTGGAAACCCCGATAGGCGAGGAAGAGGATTCGCATCTCGGAGACTTTATACGGGACGATACCGCCATGACCCCGTCGGATTCGGTCTTTCATTCAATGCTCAGGGATGAGCTTCTCAAGGAGCTTCATACCCTCAGTCCGAGGGAAGAGCGCGTCCTTTTGCTCAGATACGGTCTTATTGACAATCATGTACATACGCTTGAGGAGGTAGGAGCCCAGCTTAATATAACAAGAGAACGTGTCCGCCAGATCGAGGCAAAGGCGCTTCGCAAAATCAGGGGAAAGATAAGCTTCAAAAGAAAGCATATAAACGATTATATTGATTGATCTGTCCCCCGTGACAGCTCAACGAGCCGGATGAGGTCGGATTTGCCGATCTTGAATCAGAAAGGATGGCAGATATAATGAATATCAGTGACGTAACAGAAGTGTTCAACGGATCGGACGTTGAAGGAATACTTGAAGGTGCAAATAAAAAATCCATATCGGACAGCAATCTGATAGATGCGTTCGGGGATGACGATTTTGACATCGAACATGTGGAAAAGCTTTGTGAAAGCATGGATAATGCGGAAACCGCTACGAAGGAAGAGACGGTAAACGAAATAAATAATGCCGAAATAGCCGAAATCGAGAACGAAGCGGGACAGTACGGCTCTGCCGAGGAGATGGAAAAGCTTCTTGCACAGGGCGGACTTGCGATCGACGATCCGGTGAGGATGTACCTGAAGGAAATAGGACAGATACCGCTTCTGACCTCAGAGCAGGAAATGATCTGCGCACAGCAGATGAAGGAGGGTGCCGAGGCGGACAGCATGCTTGAAAATCCCGAGGGACTTGATCCCGATACGCTTGAACAGCTTAAAAAGCAGAGTGAGCTCGGAAATGAGGCGAAAAACAAGCTTGTCGAATCCAATCTGCGGCTTGTTGTCAGTGTGGCAAAAAGACATTCGGGCAAGGGACTTTCTTTTCTCGATCTTATACAGGAAGGAAATCTGGGACTTCTGAAGGCGGTCGAAAAGTTTGATTACAGCAAAGGATTCAAATTTTCGACATATGCGACATGGTGGATACGTCAGTCGATAACAAGGGCAATAGCCGATCAGGCAAGAACGATACGGATTCCCGTTCATATGGTCGAAACCATCCATAAAGTGTCACGTGCATCGCGTAAGCTTCTCCAGGAATACGGAAGAGAGCCTACAAGCGAGGAGATTGCAAAGGAAGTCGATATGCCGGTCGATAAAGTACGCGAGATCATGAAAATCGCAATGGATCCGGTACCGCTTGAAACTCCTGTCGGAGAAGAGGATGATTCCCAGCTTTACGATTTTATAGAGGATGAGGATTCACCTTCGCCGTCCGACAGCGTTTCTCAGAGTATGCTGAGAGAACAGCTTGTTTCGGTGCTTCATACGCTTACTCCGAGGGAAGAACAGGTGCTTATGCTTCGTTTCGGACTCAAAGACGGACAGCAGCATACCCTTGAAGAGGTCGGAGCCGCATTCCAGATAACGAGGGAGAGAATAAGGCAGATTGAGGCGAAAGCACTGCGTAAGCTGCGTCACCCGAGCCGCTCGCGTAAATTGCGCGATTATCTCGATAATTGACGAAATATTCTTTTTGTTGCAACAAAAATCGTCATTGTGTACAAACTGACGCAGTGTGTTTTGTTACAAATGACACCGAAACTGTTTGCTTTTGACAAATTACAAAACAAATATTGTGCAACATGAATTAATAAACTGTGAACAATGTTTTTGACTGATAAAACTGAAAAAAATATTTCGGTTTTTGAGAGTTTGCACACCTTGACAGATTGCGAAATTTATTGTAAAATACGATGTAAATAAGCAGGCGGACGTTATCGCCTGCGGTATATGATATAACTCATTTTTGAGATTCCAAGGAGGAAATCCCGCATGAAAAAACACATTGTAAGCTTCGGTCTTGCATTGCTGATGCTTATTTCTGCTTTGTCGGTTCTTACAGGTTGTCAGGAGAACCGTAATACTCAGGAAGATAGTGTTGTAAAACCTCTCACACTTACCTTGACTATGGTGACGGGCAGGGAAACTACCCCTGAAGGAATAGCCGCCGCTCAGGCAGCAATGAATAAAATAACCGAGAATGATCTCAATATACATGTGGTTCTGCAGCTGTATACCGAGGATGAGTACAAGAGTGCGGTTATGGCGAAGCTGAAGGCAAGACAGGCTGATGTGGATGCCGGCATAAAGAAGACATCTATCGGTCAGGAAACGGATAAAAAGATTATCGAGATCGTCGAAGGACAGAAACGTGAAGTTACCGCTTTCCCCGATCCGTATGAAAACCAGATCGATATCTTCATGATACCCGACAGGGAAATGTATCTTGAGCTTTACAGTATTGCGAACGCCACCGAGGGCGTAAGGGTCGATTACCTTAACAGATCCGATGTGGATGCGGGTATAACCTCCGAGGATGTGGCCCCGAAGCTTGTCAAATATATATCGGGGGATCTTTTGGGCTATTGCACCGACGATATCTACGGCGGCTCGATCTCGTTTATCCCGAGAACCTATTACTACGGCGAATACGAATATCTCCTCGTTAAAAAGGAGCTTTTTGATAAGTATCCTTATACCATAACCGATATGAAGAGCCTCCCCGATCTGCGCGAGTATCTTGTTGATGTTGCGGAAAATGAAAAGGGTGTTACCCCGCTCTATAACATCTTTGATATGGGACTTGTAAGCGTTACGGGTAAGCAGTCGGTTTTCGCAAAGGCGCTTACGACCGGAATGAAAGAGAACGATCAGGGTCTTACACCCGGTGCGATAACCACAAGTAGCGATATAAGAAAGATTCTTGCCACATATGTTGACTGCGGGCGCGTAAACGGGGATTATGCACAGCATAATAAAGAGGTTGATTTCAACGCAAACTTCGCAGCGGCGTTCATAAAGGGTACAGCCGATCTTCCCGCAAAATACGAGGATGAATATTACGTAATCCGTACCGGTAATCCCGTGGCTGAAAAGTCCGCTATGTTTGATTACTGCTTTGCTCTTTCGAATTATTCGTCCGATGCATCCAGATGCATGAAGCTGATACAGGAGCTTTATACGAATGAGGCACTGCTCAACGCTCTTCTTTACGGCGAAGAGAACGTAACATATATCAAGGACGAAGAGAGCGGAATAGTTACAAGAAAGCACAGCGGCGAGGGAAACTCCATATACATAATGGATGAGTATCAGGTCGGAAACGCATTTCTTGCATGGCAGAACAGTGAGATGAGCGAAGAAGAACTGGAGATATCGGCAGACGGCTGGAGACTTGCAAAGCGGGCATATTCGGATGCGATTTTCTCTCCCTATGCAAGATTCAATGTTGTGATGGATTCCGAGGAGGATTATACCGATTCAAGTACGGTTCTCCTTGAGGATTATTTCGATCAGCTTGCGGTTCTTTATGATGAACTTTGGGTCAAGCTTCGTGAGTTTGAAGCGTTTGATTCCACACAGAACGACACGGCGACTGCGGATGAATTCATAACCTATCTTGATAAATGGCTTATGGCACAGGAATGTATGAAGCAGATGACCGGTACGCTGAAACGCGGTCTGACACAGCAGTATGTCGTATGGTGGCGTTCCATATACAGCACCTGATGCTGTATCGCATTAAAATTTGTTAAATGTTTTTACACCGATCGACCCGTAAGGGTCGGTCGGTATTCTGATGTTTGAATTGTTGTTGATGTTGAACAAATAAATCCGATTAAATATCTGCGGTTTGTAAAAAAAATAGAATTTTAATGCATAATTACAGCATGGCTTGACTTTTGAAAGGTTGAATGGTATAATAACAAAGTCTAATGATGCGTACTTGTGTAACAAAGTAATATTGCATTGTCGGATTGATAAACATGATTCTTTACAGAACAGGAGGTGCAGTATGCCAACATTTAACCAGCTTGTAAAGCAGGGCAGATCAAAGAAGGTCTTCAAGTCGAAGTCTCCTATGCTTCAAAAGGGATTCAACACTCTGAATAACGCTCCGACGGATCAGAATTCTCCCCAGAAGAGAGGAGTTTGCACGAAGGTATCGACGACCAGCCCGAAAAAGCCTAACTCGGCTCTTCGTAAGATTGCCAGAGTAAAGCTTACCAACGGTCTCGAAGCAACCACTTATATTCCCGGTATCGGACACAATCTTCAGGAACACTCGGTTGTGCTGATTCGCGGCGGACGTGTTCGTGACCTTCCCGGTGTGCGTTACCACATTATTCGCGGAACGCTTGATACCCAGGGCGTTGATGCCCGCAGACAGAGCCGTTCAAAGTACGGCGCAAAAACCCCCAAAGCAGCAAAGAAGTAATTTGCGGCAAGGGTAGGTATAAAAAACATCTGATCGTTTGTGCCACCGAGACTGTTAA
Organism: uncultured Eubacteriales bacterium; assembly: GCA_934486825.1. Taxonomy (GTDB): domain Bacteria; phylum Bacillota; class Clostridia; order Oscillospirales; family CAG-272; genus CAKSQF01. The sequence goes on from CAKSQF010000001.1 coordinate 40,151, forward strand.
AGATGAATGTTTATTGAAACCGACAGCCTGAGCACTTAACGGAAGAAAGATTTCGAGTACCTGTGATATCATTTTTTTATGAAGGAGGGAAGTACAGTGCCTAGAAGAGGACGAATTTCCAAAAGAGAAGTATTGCCGGATCCTATGTATAATTCAAAGCTGGTTACAAAGCTTATAAATAACATAATGTATGACGGCAAAAAGGGAGTTGCTCAGAAGATCGTTTACGATGCATTTGCAATCGTGGAAGAGAAATCCGGCAAAAATGCCCTTGAAGTATTTACTACAGCACTGGAGAACATTATGCCTGTTCTCGAGGTAAAGGCTCGCCGTGTCGGCGGCTCAACCTATCAGGTTCCTATGGATGTAAGACCCGAAAGACGTCAGACACTCGGTCTGCGTTGGCTCAGGACATATTCGAGAAACCGCAGTGAAAACACAATGGCAGAACGCCTTGCAGCAGAAATTCTTGATGCAAACAACAATATGGGCGGAGCTGTCAAGAAAAAAGAAGAGACCCATAAAATGGCTGAGGCTAACAAGGCTTTCGCTCATTACAGATATTGATCTGACTTTTGTCAATCGTTTTTGTAGTTTAAAAATTAAGGAGAAAAGTCAATGCCCAGAGAATATTCACTTGAAAATACCCGTAATATCGGTATAATGGCTCATATAGACGCCGGAAAAACGACGACTACCGAGCGTATCCTTTTTTATACGGGTGTAAACCATAAGATCGGCGAGACCCATGACGGTGAAGCGACGATGGACTGGATGGCTCAGGAGCAGGAAAGAGGTATTACAATTACTTCTGCGGCTACTACCTGCCATTGGAAAAAGGCAGACGGTTCCGCGCCTGAGACGCGTATCAACATTATTGATACCCCCGGTCACGTTGACTTTACGGTTGAGGTTGAAAGATCGCTCCGCGTGCTTGACGGTTCCGTAACCGTTCTGTGCGCAAAGGGCGGTGTCGAACCTCAGTCGGAGACCGTGTGGCGTCAGGCTGATAAGTACGGTGTCCCGAGAATGGTCTATGTAAACAAAATGGACATAATGGGCGCCAATTTCTACCGCTGCGTGGACATGCTTCATGAAAGACTGAAGGCAAACGCAGTGCCGATTCAGCTTCCTATCGGAGCTGAGGAATCGTTTAAAGGTATCATTGACCTTATGAACATGGAAGCGGACGTCTATTATGATGAGATGGGTAAGGACATGCGTGTTGAGTCCATTCCCGCGGACATGCTTGATAAAGCCAATGACTATCACGCAAAGATGGTGGAAGCTATCGTTGAGACAGATGATGACCTTGCAATGAAGTACCTTGAGGGCGAGGAAATTTCGGTTCCCGAGCTCAAGGCTGCTCTTCGTAAGGCTACGATCGATAACAAGATCGTGCCTGTCATCTGCGGAACCTCTTATAAAAACAAGGGCGTTCAGAAGCTTCTTGATGCCATCGTCGATTATATGCCTGCTCCTACCGATGTTCCTCCGATCAAGGGTATCGACCCCGATGCGGATCCGGATAACAACGAGGTTGAGTGCTATGCAACCGACGACGGTAACTTTGCAGCTCTTGCATTCAAGATTATGACAGACCCCTATGTCGGAAAGCTCTGCTTCTTCCGTGTTTACGAAGGAACTCTTCCGGCGGGTACGACTGTTTATAACTCAACAAAACGTCAGAAAGAAAGAATCGGCCGTATTCTTCAGATGCACGCAAATCAGCGTAAAGACCTTGATATCTGCTATTCCGGCGATATTGCCGCAGCAGTCGGTCTGAAATACACCACAACAGGTGATACGCTTTGCAACGAAGATCATCCGGTTGTTCTTGAGTCAATGGAATTCCCGGAACCTGTTATCAAAGAGGCGATTGAGCCGAAGACAAGAGCTGCTCAGGAAAAGATGGGCATAGCTCTTGCAAAGCTCGCCGAGGAGGATCCGACCTTCCGTACCTATACCGATGAGGAGACAGGTCAGACAATCATCGCGGGAATGGGTGAGCTTCACCTTGAGATAATTGTTGACCGTCTGCTTCGCGAGTTCAAGGTCGAGGCGAATATCGGTGCTCCGCAGGTTTCGTATAAGGAAACCATCACAACCTCTGCCGATGAGGATTGCAAGTATGCACGTCAGTCGGGTGGTAAGGGTCAGTATGGTCATGTCAAGATCACAATTGAGCCCAACGAACCCGGAAAAGGATATGAATTCATCAATAAGGTTGTCGGCGGTGCTATCCCGAAGGAATATATTCCGGCGGTTGATGCAGGTATACAGGGCGCAATGCAGAACGGTATCCTTGCAGGCTACAATGTAGTTGACGTCAAGGTTACACTGTATGACGGTTCTTATCATGAAGTCGACTCTTCCGAAATGGCGTTCAAGATTGCCGGTTCGATGGCGTTCAAGAATGCGATGAGAAAGGCAAAGCCGGTTCTGACAGAGCCGATCATGAAGGTTGTTACAATAACACCTAATGATTATCTCGGATTTGTTATAGGCGACTTCAACAGCCGCAGAGGACAGATCCAGTCAACAGAAGAGCTTTCGGGCGCAACAGAGGTTATTGCCAATGTGCCGCTCGCAAACATGTTCGGGTATGCTACCGACCTCCGCTCCGGAACACAGGGACGCGGTCAGTATTCTATGGAACCCAGCCATTTTGCAGAGGTTCCGAAGAGCATAGCTGAAGAAATCATAAAAAATAAATCCAAATAATCAAAAACTTGATTATAAATTTTAGGAGGAAATTAAAATGGCAAAGGCTAAATTTGAAAGAACAAAGCCCCATGTAAACATTGGTACCATCGGTCACGTTGACCACGGTAAGACCACCCTTACCGCAGCTATCACCAAGGCTCTGGCACTGAAGAACTCCAACATCGAGTTCCTTGCATATGACCAGATCGACAACGCTCCCGAGGAAAAGGCTCGTGGAATCACAATTAACACCCGTCACGTAGAATATGAGACCGACAAGCGTCACTACGCGCATGTCGACTGCCCCGGCCATGCTGACTATGTCAAGAACATGATTACCGGTGCGGCTCAGATGGACGGCGCAATCCTCGTTGTTGCAGGTACAGACGGACCTCTTCAGCAGACCCGTGAGCACGTTCTTCTTGCACGTCAGGTCGGCGTTCCCGCAATTGTTGTATTCCTTAACAAGTGCGATATCGTTGACGACCCCGAACTTCTCGACCTCGTTGAGATGGAAGTTCGTGACCTTCTCTCGTCCTACGATTTCCCGGGCGATGACGTTCCGGTAATCCGCGGCTCCGCTCGTGAAGCACTCCTCTCTCCGTCCAAGGATCCGAGCGATCCCGTTTACGCTCCTATCTATGAGCTTATGGACGCTGTTGATGAGTATATTCCTACTCCTGACCGTCAGGCTGACCTTCCTTTCCTTATGCCTGTCGAGGACGTATTCTCGATCTCCGGCCGTGGTACGGTTGCTACCGGTCGTGTAGAGCGTGGTACTGTCAAGATCGGCGACGTTTGCGAAATAGTAGGTCTTTCCGATGAAAAGAAGTCTACAACCGTTACAGGCGTTGAGATGTTCCATAAGACTGTTGACGTTGCGGAAGCAGGCGATAATATCGGAGCTCTTCTCCGTGGTATCGCAAAGAATGAGATCGAGCGTGGACAGGTTCTCTGTAAGCCCGGTTCCGTTCATCCTCATACCAAGTTTGTAGGACATGTTTACGTTCTTACCGAAAAGGAAGGCGGACGTCAGAAGCCCTTCTTCTCAGGCTACCGTCCTCAGTTCTACTTCAGAACAACCGACGTTACCGGTGTTATCACTCTTCCCGAAGGCGTTGATATGTGCCGTCCGGGTGATAACGTTGATATGAACGTTGAGCTCATTACTCCTATAGCTATGGAACAGAACCTCCGTTTTGCAATCCGTGAGGGTGGCAGAACCGTTGGTTCGGGTGTCGTTGCATCCATCATTGCTTAAGTCGGTAATTGAAGCGACCGGTTTGATTTAAAAGTTTGTTCCCAAAGGATGCCAAGGTATCCTTTGGGAATAAACAATAATAAAATATCTTTAGGGGTTGGTGAAATTCCACACCGGCGGTGATTGAATTTTCAGAAAATTCATAAGTCCGCGAGCGCAAGTCGCTGATCAGGTCAGATTCCTGTACCGACGGTAAAGTCCGGATGGGAAAAGATAGAAATATTTGCCCCGACACAGTTGTGTCGGTTTTTTTATCCTTTCCCCGTTTATGGGGGATATATGCTTAATACTAAAATAAAAAATCATGACCAAATTCAAAAAACAGTAATTCTTGCACTTTTTACTGCGCTTTCTTTTCTGATACAGTTTGTTTTCAGGATAAAGGTTCAGTTTCTGACCTTTGACGCCAAGGATGCTGTTATGACTGTTGCCGCAATGATATACGGTCCGTTGTACGGACTCATTATATCGTTCGCCGTTGCTTTGTTGGAGGCAATTACAATAAGCTCAACCGGCATATGGGGTTTTCTGATGAATTTTCTCGGCTCTGCGTCTTTTGTTCTGATTTCTTCGCTTGTTTATAAATATAAACGGACGCTTGGCGGGGCGATTGCCGGTTTGTCACTTTCAGTGCTTTTTTCGACTGTAGTTATGCTCGGACTGAATATTCTGATTACCCCGATATATATGGGTGTCGCAGTCAGACAGGTGCTCACTTTGATACCGACCCTTCTGTTGCCTTTCAACCTGATGAAAGCCGTCTTTAATGCCGGACTTGTTCTCCTGCTGTATAAGCCGATAGTCAGGGCAATGCGTAAGGCAAAACTTGTTGAAAGCGGTGAATATCGGGCAAACGGTAAACGATCGTCTGTCGTGGTTTTTGTACTTGCATTGATTTTTATAATGATCGGTGTTGTCGGTTTTCTTGTTTTAAACGGAAAAATCAATTTTTTCCGATAAAAGTAAAAGGTTTTGAAATGGTAAAAGCAATCGAAAATTTTTTTCTCAAAATACTCGGTAAACACCTCTGCGTTTTTTTCTGTTCGATGATACCGATAATAGAGCTTCGCGGCGCTATACCGCTCGGAGCAGGGCTCGGACTCCCTTTTTGGCAGAATTATCTTATAAGTGTTGTCGGAAATATGTTGCCTGTTCCGTTCATTCTTCTGTTTATCAATGCGATACTCAAATGGATGTCCGGATGCAGGATCAAGCTGTTTAATAAGATTGCCTCATGGCTTTTCCGTAAAGCCGAAAAGAACCGCGCAAAAATAGAGAAATATACAACATGGGGACTTGTTATTTTCGTCGCGATTCCTCTTCCGGGCACCGGAGCATGGACAGGAGCACTTGCGGCATCACTTTTTAACCTTAAATTCAAAAAATCCATTTTGTCTATTTTTGTCGGAGTGTTGATTGCCGGTCTGATAATGTCGGCGGCATCCTACGGAGTTGTCGGATTTCTTAAAATATTCATGTAAAACTATTGATTTTTCACATTTGTTGTGATATAATATCGGTATCTTATCAAGAGTGGCGGAGGGACAGGCCCGACGATGCCACGGCAACCTGCAGTGATGTAAGGTGCCAATTCCTTGGAGATGAGATCAGATAGATCTCTGTCCTCGGATTTTTCCGGGGATTTTCTGTTGTCGGCAGTTGTATGTAAATGAAAGGAAGAGTTAAAATGAAAAAACTGTTTACTTCCGAATCGGTTACCGAAGGTCATCCCGATAAGATCTGCGATCTTATCTCCGATTCGATACTTGATGCAATAATCGCGCAGGACCCTATGGCGCGTGTTGCCTGTGAGACTACCGTTACGACCGGTGTTGTCTCGGTGATGGGGGAGATCACTACAAGTGCGTATGTCGATTATGAAAAAATAATCCGTGAACGTGTACGTGAAATCGGTTATGACAGGGCAAAATACGGGTTTGACTGCGAAACATGTGCGGTTATGAGTATGATCCATAAGCAATCACCCGATATTGCGATGGGAGTTGATAAATCGTTTGAAGCAAAGAACGGCGAGGACGGCGCTTACGAAATCGGTGCCGGCGATCAGGGAATGATGTTCGGATACGCATGTAACGAGACTCCCGAATTGATGCCGATGCCGATTTCGCTCGCACATAAAATGGCAAAGAAGCTTACCGAAGTGCGTAAGAACGGTAGTTTAAGCTATCTTCGTCCCGATGGAAAGACTCAGGTAACAGTTGAGTATGACGGTGATCGCCCGATACGCGTTGATACCGTGGTGGTTTCGACACAGCATAATCCGGACGTTGAGATAGAGCAGATCAGACGTGATATGCTTGAATATGTAATCAAGCCGACTATACCGGATGGCTTCTTTGATGAAAATACAAAGGTGTATGTCAATCCGACCGGCAGATTTGTGGTAGGCGGTCCGCAGGGCGATTCCGGACTCACGGGCAGAAAAATAATCGTCGATACATACGGCGGCTACGGCCGTCACGGCGGCGGCGCTTTTTCCGGAAAGGATCCGACAAAGGTTGACCGTACGGCAGCATATGCCGCAAGATATATCGCAAAAAATATTGTGGCAGCGGGAATCGCAACGAAATGTGAGGTTCAGCTTGCCTACGCAATAGGTGTGGCAAGACCGGTGTCTCTCATGATTGAAACCTTCGGAACCTCTTCCGTATCCGGTGAAAAGATTGCCGATGTTGTGATGAAGCTTTGTGATCTCCGTCCGGCTGCCATCATCGAAAAATTCGGACTTCGTCGCCCGATATATGCTTCTCTTGCGGCATACGGACAGATAGGAAGAGAAGATCTCGGTGTTGCATGGGAAAAGCGTGACCTTGCTCCCGAACTGAAACGAATGCTCGGTTGATTGTACGAAAGTTTAAATAAGACAAATGTACTTTTTTCAGCATAAAATGTATCGGGAGGTAGATTTTATGCTGAAAGTTTTAGCCGAAATAACCATAGCGGTTGTTTGTGTTTATGTCGGTTATACTCTGCTTCACGATATATGCAGATGGCTCGAACATAAACTTCTGTACAGAGAAAATAAAAAAGAACAAAAGACAAAAAAGCGCAAATATAAGTGATTGCGGGTGAAAAATCATGGATCTGAAAGGTAACGATGCCGCTGTGCCCGAAAACGGAGTACATGACGGCAAAGAAACCGTAGAAGGCACAATTGCATATGTTACCTATCAGAACGAACAGAACGGCTATTCGGTTTGCGATCTTGATATAGGTAAAGAGGAGATAACCATAGTCGGAATAATGCCGGGAATTTCGGTCGGTGAAACCATACGTGCACAGGGACATTGGGAGACGCATCAGTCATATGGTGAACAATTCAAGGTGGACTATTACGAAAAAGAGCTTCCCACCTCCGCGGCGTCCATGGAAAAATATCTGGCATCGGGCAGTATCAGGGGAATCGGCAAAAAGACCGCAATGAAGATCGTGTCAATGTTCGGCGAGGATACCTTTGACGTTATAGAAAATCATCCGGATTATCTGACCGATATACCGGGTATAACACCGAAAAAAGCGGGCGAAATATCCGAACAGTTCAAAAGCCAGTTCGGTATGAGAAATGTTATGATGTTTTGCCGGGATTATTTCGGTCCGGCATTGTCCGTAAAAATATATAAGCAGTTCGGAAGTGGTGCGGTCGAAATTATCAAGCAGAACCCGTATATTCTTTGCGAGCGCGTAAGCGGAATCGGCTTTGAAAGTGCGGATCGGCTTGCCGAATCGCTCGGATTTGACAGATCGAGTGAAGAGAGAATCAAATCCGGACTCAAATATGCGCTTTCGTGTAATGCGGTTAAAAACGGACATACCTTTATTCCGACGGAAAAGCTGGCAGCACTTACGTCCGGAATCCTTGACGTCAGCCGTGAATCGGTGGATGAACTGCTTTCGAAGCCGATCGACGGCTTGAAGCTTGTCGAATACGGTGCAGATTCATGCGCATATCTTGAAGAATATTATGATGCGGAAAACTATATAGCCCGTAAAATGAATGTTATTTCATCGGCATACAGAAGCGACGGCATTGATGATATATCGCGCCTTCTTGAGCAGATAGAGCATGAAGAAGGAATAGTGTACGCAAAAAAGCAGAAGAAGGCAATTATCGCCGCTTCGGAAAACGGGATAATGGTTCTGACAGGCGGACCGGGTACCGGTAAAACAACGGTAATACGTGCGATAATACGTATCGCCGAACGTCTCGGATATAATGTTGCTCTCGCCGCTCCGACTGGACGCGCGGCAAAAAGAATGTCAGAGGCAACCTCGTATGAGGCTAAGACAATACATCGGATGCTTGAGGTCAAATATACCGCCGATGAACCCGAATTTTTGCGTAACGAAAAGAATCTGCTTGATGAAGAACTGATAATTATAGATGAAGCATCAATGATCGATACACTGCTCATGTCAGCTCTGCTTCATGCAATAAAACCCGGCGCACGCCTTGTGCTCATCGGAGACTGCGATCAGCTTCCGTCTGTCGGTGCAGGTCATGTTCTGTGGGATGTGGTCGGCTGTGAGCTTTTTCCGGTAGTCCGGCTTACAGATATATTCAGACAGGCGCAGGAAAGCAGGATTGTCACAAACGCGCATGCGATAAATAACGGCGAACTGCCTGTCCTTGACGATAAGAAGGGTGACTTCTTCTTTGTGACAAGAGAAGAGGATCAGATACCGCTTACTGTTGCCGATCTTTGCGTGAATCGCCTGCCTAAACGGTATAATCTGAATGTAAAAAGCGAAATACAGGTAATAACACCGTCACATAAGGGAGTTGCGGGGACCGAAGCACTCAATGCCTTGCTTCAATCGGCGATAAATCCCCCGGAAAAGGGAAGACCTGAGTATAAATACAAAAATATGGTTTTCCGTACCGGTGACAAGGTAATGCAGATAAAAAACGATTACGATATCGTATGGACTCGCGGCAGTGAAGAGGGCGCCGGAATATTCAACGGCGATATAGGGATAATCGACAGGATAAGTTATAATGAAGAAAAAATGTATGTTCTGTTCGACGACCGCCTCGCCGAGTACGGCTTTTCCGATCTGGAAGAGCTTGAGCACGCATATGCGATAACCGTTCATAAAAGTCAGGGCAGTGAATATCCGGTGGTTGTCATACCGATGTATAATTATACCCCCAAACTGCTTACAAGGAATCTTCTTTATACCGCAGTTACACGTGCACAGAAAATGGTCGTGCTTGTCGGCAGACCCGAGGTTGTTCAGGGAATGGTTGAAAATAAACGGACGGTAAACAGATATACCGGTTTGCGGTATCTGCTCAGAAAAAATGATCTTTCGCTTGAATCTGATAGCTGATTTGCTGTGGCCTCCGATATGTATGTCGTGCGGATGTATAATCCCGATCGATTACAGTCGTGATATGGCACTCTGTGATAAATGCTCTGCAAAATTTTCGGTTGAATTGCAGTCGCTTTGTCCGAAATGCGGGAATGAGCATATAAAATGCAGATGCAGACCGCGGAATCTTTCGGGAAATGTTTCGGGTTGTATACATGTGTCAAGATATACTCCGTGGGAAAGCGTCACAAATAACCTGATACTGCGTGCCAAAGATAACAATTATAAATATCTGTACGAGCTTATGGCAAACGAATCCGTGAAGGCTGTGAAAAAGCGCGTGCCCGATTACAGACATGCGGTAATAACCTATATGCCGCGCGAGAAATCCAAAATACGAAAATCGGGTGTCGATCAGTCAAAGGATGTAGCAAAGCTCGTTGCGAAAAAGCTTTCTCTTGATTTCATAAAAGCGATCTGCCGTGTTCATGCCAAAGAGCAGAAAGGTCTTTCATCAAAATAGAGACTTGAAAATGCTTTCTCCGCATATAGACTGAATAAGAAGGCAATCCCGGCGGTTGCAGGGAAAACGGTAATCGTTTATGACGATGTTCTGACGACAGGCGCAACCATGTCGGCAGGTGTTGACATCCTGTTCAGAGCGGGCGCCGCAAGGGTGTTTGTGCTTGCGTTTGCAATGAGATATAATGAAAGAATGAAACCGACGGGTGATGTAGGTGTCGATATCTCAGATTACGATGCGTCGGATGAGTTCGAATAAAAACGTAAATAATTGCGGAAGGGAATATCCCCTTCCGCAATTATTGTTTGTAAATTGTTTCGTTTATGATCCTGTCAATTGTTTCGTCAAAATCACTGCTTTTCCATTCTCCGTAGTCTCCGGTGTATATGAGTATCGGTTTTTCTTTTATACGGAAAAAGAGAAGCCCAATCTCATGACGTGTGCAAAGATAGACAAGCGTGTTTCCGCCGAGCGCGCCTTGATCGCTGTCAACTACCTCAATACAGAAATTAAGATAACGCACCCCGCGTGGGATTTTCATCCCGCATGGGGTGCGCTGTTTGTGCTAAGTTGTTTTTTATTCCCACTCGATTGTTCCGGTGGGCTTGGGTGTCAGATCATAGAGAACACGGTTTACACCTTCGACCTCATGCGTGATCCTTTCGGTGATCCGACAAAGGAGCGCGAAGGGAACATCTTCGACGGTTGCGGTCATTGCGTCGATCGTGTTCACCGCACGGATTATCACGGGATAGGCAAATGTGCGTGCGCCGTTCGATATTCCGACCGATTTCATGTCCGGAACAACGGTAAAGTACTGCCATACCTTGCCGGCAAGTCCTGCCTTGGCAAATTCCTCACGCAGTATTGCGTCAGATTCCCTCACCGCCTCAAGCCGGTCGCGCGTGATAGCGCCGAGACAACGTACTCCGAGTCCAGGTCCGGGGAACGGCTGACGGTTAACCATTGAGTCGGGAAGACCGAGATATTTTCCGACAACGCGCACTTCGTCCTTGAATAAGAATTTCAGCGGTTCGACAAGGCTGAATTTAAGATCGTCGGGAAGACCGCCGACATTGTGGTGTGCTTTTACGGGACCCGATTCGAGAATGTCGGGATATATCGTGCCCTGCGCAAGAAAGTCAATTCCGTCAAGCTTGCGGGCTTCTTCCTCAAATACACGGATAAATTCGGCACCGATTATTTTGCGCTTTTTCTCGGGCTCCGCAACTCCGGCAAGCTTGTTCAGAAAACGCTCGGAGGCGTCTACATAAATCAGATTCGCATCCATCTGATTTCTGAAGACTTCAATGACCTGCTCCGGCTCGCCCTTGCGGAGCAGTCCGTGGTTGACGTGTACACATACGAGCTGTTTGCCGATGGCTTTGATAAGAAGTGCGGCAACTACCGATGAATCGACACCGCCCGACAGTGCGAGAAGCACCTTTTTGTCACCTATCTGAGCACGAAGCTCGCTGATCTGTCCGGCAATAAAATCTTCTGCCAGCTCCTTGTTGTTGATCCGTTTCATTGTTTCCGGACGCACATTGTTCTGCATTTTTTGTTCCTCCGTTGTTTTTTTATTTCAGACTAACTTCAGTATTCCGTTTTCCGGTCTGATCTCTGCCATATACGCCCTGCGCGTGTCGTCGTCCGAGGCGGGAGCACCTGCAACACGTGCATGATAGAACATGTAGTAGTGCCCGTTTTCGACGAGAACACTGTTATGTCCCGTTCCCTCTTCACCGTCTCCCTTGCGTTTGAACGGGCAATAGGTGTTTTCATCGGGATATTTTTTGAATTTAAGGCTTGTAAGATCGTCGGTATCGCCGTATGCGACCGAGTAGCCGATGAAATAATTTTCATTCATGTAGCAATTGCCCGAATACATGATGTAATGATAATTGCCGTCCCTGAAATAGAAACCGCCTTCAATGGTGTGCCAGTGCTGACCTTTGAAAAATCTGTCACGCATGAAAATTTCTTCGTCAAGCGTCGCACGGACGACTACCTTCGGATCGTTTGCGGTCTGAGTCGGCGAAATCATTTTGTCGATTACGATAAGTGTTCCGGCGCGCGCCGCCTGATAATCGTTGATGCTGTAAATTATGTACAGACCTTCGCTGTTCTTTATGACATGCGGATCGATTGAAAACGGAACGGTAAGATTGCCGAGCAGAATAAATTCGCCGTCGGGACGGTCGCATACCGCCACACGGATCTGCTCCTTGTGAACATCAACCTCATTCTTTTCCATCGATGAGTAGTACATGTAGAAGAGCGAACCGTATTTTATAACCGAAGGAGCCCAGTATTCCTTTTCATGCTCGCTTTTTCTGCAAAATCCGCCGTATTGCCAGTCGGTCATGTTGTCGCTGATGTAGAGCTGTATTCCGTCCGCTCCGGTGGAATACATGTAATATCTGCCGCCGTCCGATATAACGTACGGATCGGGCTGAGATAGGTCTTTTCTGTCGATGTTAAGCTTCATATCGTTTGTTTGCTCCTGATAAATCTGTTTTGCGGTGCTACCGCTGTCGATTATATCATATTTTTTGAAATAATTCAATAGAAATGCCATTTTTTCGCCAGAATACTTGACATTCCGCCTGCATACCATAAAAACATGAGACAGTGAAAGGAGATATACAGTTGAAAAATCCGATAACGGGCAGATTTGCTTTCGAATACCGCAGATTTGCGGTGACCGTTACGAAGAAGGCGGCATATTTTTTCAGGCAGTCCGCACCTGTTTTTCTCGCTCTCGCGCTGGTGTTTGTATGGTCGGCTGTCGTGTATAAAAAGTCGGCACCGAAGGCATCTGCCGCGGCTGTCAAAATGGCAAGAGGCGAGATCGTAAGAGCAATAACCGAAAGTGCAACCGAGGCGATAGCTTCGCTTGAGAGTACCGATTTCAACAGAATCAGCTATGGTGAAGACCGCACGATAGCGGCGGTTTCCGCAGATACGGTATCTGTTAATATTGCCGTCCGCAAGGTTCTCGATGCAGTAAACGAATCGGTGAAAAGGCTCGGAAATATATATGTGAGCCTGCCGATAGGTACGCTTGTCGGCGGTGATTATATGTCGGGAAGAGGTTTCCGACTCAGATTCCGTACCGAGCCGTACGTCTGCTTTACAACAGATGTAAACAGCGAGCTGTGCGAGGCGGGAATCAATCAGATAAGCCACAAAATAGTCCTGACGGTCATCGCCGATGTAACGCTTGTGTGCATGGGCTATAACGCAAACTTCATTGAATCTGTAAAAATACCGCTTTCCGAATCGGTAATAATAGGGAAAATCCCCGGCGGGATTATTGTGGAAAAATAAATTTCATATGACCGTTCCGCCGTTTATACCGAGAACCTGTCCGGTTATAAAGGATGCGGCGTCGGAGGCAAGCCAGAAAATGCTTTCGGCGACGTCGGACGGAAGTCCGTTGCGACCGAGAGGGGTGTCTTCGGCAAGACCGCTAAGCGTTTCTGCTCCGAGATTTTCGGTCATGGCAGTTATAATTACTCCGGGACTCACACAGTTGACACGTATTCCGGACGGACCGACTTCCTTCGCAAGCGCCCTTGTCATGCCGATAAGTGCGGCTTTTGATGCCGAGTATATTACCTCACAGGATCCGCCGACCTCTCCCCACATTGATGATACATATATGATGCTTCCCGATTTGCGGTTTATCATGTCGCCGAGAAATTCTTTTGTAATTAGATATGCCGAACGGACATTGCTGTCCATGATTCGGTCGTAATCTTCTTCGGAGGTGAGCTGAAAAAGATTCTGGTAAGCGACCCCGGCGCAGCATACCAGAATGTCGGGAACACCGACCGATTTTCTGAATTCGTTTGCCGCATTTGCGACCTGTTTTCCGTCGCGCAGATCGGCGGCAAGCAGCACTGCCTGTCCGCCCGCGTTTTTTACGGCATTTGCCGTTTCTTTTCCCGCACCGATGTTGCGGCACCCTATTCCGACTGTGTATCCGGCGTCGGCAAATCTGATTGCAGTCTCTCTGCCGATCCCGCCGGATGCTCCCGTAATCAAAACTGTTTTCATGTTTTTTCCCCATAAATAATATAGTAAGATTCTATCACATCCCGTGCATGTTGTCAAGTAACCGCATGACAAAACGGGGTGTGATTTTGTCGTGCGGTTATTTCATGAAAACCGATAAAAGTAACCAGAACGAGAACAGGAAAAGGGAGATTCCCGACCCGGTAAAAAGGAGAAAATATATCGCCGCAATCCACGCACAAAGCAGTACGACAGCTGACAGTATTTTTGTGTATCGTCCGGCGGTTTCTTCGTCATGATTTATAAGTATGAGCGATTCTATTGCCCTGCCGCCGTCAAGCGAGCTGACCGGTAAAAGATTCAGAAGCCCGAATGACAGATTCTGAAAAGCAAAAAGTGACAGGGGATTATCGCGCGCGGACAGGCAGGGAAGAAAGGCGAGCGCGAAAACAAAATTCGAAGCGGGTCCTGATATGTATACGAAAAAATCACTCATGTATGACGAAATGAGCCGTGAACGCCTTATGACAAGTCCGAAAGGAGTGATGTCGATCCTGCTGATTTTTCCGCCGGTAATGCCGATGGCGACGATATGTCCCGCCTCGTGAATCAGAATTGCGGCGAATATCATCAGTGTGTTGTATGTCGGATGCAGGATAGTATAAAGAATAATGCACAGAAGTGCGGTAAAGGAAAAACGAACTGTCGGCATGACCGTAAAAACCGCCTTATGTCAGATATAACAATTGTATGAATTTTTAAGAAAAAATATAATGTATTTTATACATGTAAATGTTTTTGAGCCGAATACAGTTGACTCACGGCTGTAAATGTGCTATAATAAAGACCGAAAAGTCAAGCATGCGATCAGCCTGCGCGACTTGCTCGCGCAGATATTTTTGACTTTCGGAGAGAGAATATGTCTGAAAAAGTTCCAAATATACATGAAAAGCACAGAGAAAGAATGTTTTCAAAATACATGAGTGCGTCGTCCGATTCTTTTCCGGATCACGAGCTTCTTGAGATTTTGCTGTTTTACAGTCGCCCGAGAGTGAACACAAACGATATTGCACATAACCTTATCAATAAGTTCGGATCGTTTACCGCTGTTTTCGAAGCAAGCGTCGAAGATATTGCACAGGTGGACGGAATGGGAGAGAAAAGTGCCATTCTTGTTAAGCTTGTCTTTGACATAATGAGAAGGTACGATCTTGCAAGAATAAAAAAGGCTGAAAATTTTGTCGATAAAAGAACTGCCGGGGAGTATCTTGCTTCAAGATTTGCATATACGGTAAAAGAAAAACTGATTATATTGCTGCTGGACAATGACTGTTCGATGATAGATTGCAAGGTCGTTGAAGAGGGGACTGTCAATTGTGTCGATACAAACTTCAGAAAAATTATCAATCTGATTTGTTCAGCCAACGCGTCTTCAATATATATTGCCCATAATCACCCGGGCGGAGCGGCAAAGCCGTCGGATGAGGATCTGGCTTTTACATATGAGCTGAGGGAATTGTGCAGGAATATCGGCGTGACCGTCAATGACCATTTTGTCGTTGCAAACGGAGAGTATACGTCTGTTATCGATTATATGGAGAAAGTGCGATACGAATCGCTCGGATTATGAAATTTGTTTATTTAGCCATTGCGACATTTTTGCTGGCAGTGTCGATGATTCTGCCCGGATGTACGGTTTCGGACCGTAATAACGGAACCTTCACCGAGGGGCAGACGTCTGTTCTGCCGCCGATCACCGAAAATGAAATATGTCTGAACGGAAAAGCATTGTACGCCGAAAAGAGCGGGTTCGAAAATGGTATTGCCGTTGATCCCGACAAAGTCAACAGCCTTGTGCTTACAAATAACGGATATACCGAAATGAAGGCGATTGTTGTTTTCTCGTCGGAAATAACCTTTCTGTCGGACGGCACCGTACCGTTCGGCAAAAACGGAATATGCCTGTCGGCACTTCCGGGTGAGAAAGCCGCGGCTGAGTTCAGAGCAGGTGCGGGACATGTCTCGGTTGCGTATTTTTCAAAGGACGGTATTTCAGCAGCCTTTGCCTGTGATTATGCGGGATTTGAACTTGCTCTGTCAGACCGATCGTTCGGCTATAATATTGTTACGGCGGCGGCGATCCGAACGGATAAGCAGCTTGATATAACAAGACCGTGCAGAATAACCGTAGACGGCGGGAGCCTCTGTGTAGCCGATACCGTCTATGTCTGCTACGACGACAGCGAAGGCTTTGAAATTGTATGTTCCGATACGGGCATAGTCGATTTTGATGCCTTCTTTGCGGATACGCCTAAGGCAGAACTTGTGCTTCCGGAGAAACTTGCGGAAAAACTGTTCCCGAAGTCATATTATCTGCGTGCAAAGACAATAAACGGGGAAGAGCTGCGCAGTAATTATAAGGAAATCGTTTCGGATAAGGCGCTTGCCGACCTCGTTGACGACTCGCGGCTTCCGAGGCTTATCGAAGGAGATACACTGTATTTTTCGGAGGGAAGCCGGATATCGGACGGGCACAGGATAACCGCTCCGGTTGATTTCGTGTTTGATGACGAAAGCGTAATCGACGGTAAAATATCTGTCGGAAGTTCGGATGAGTGTATGATTACACTCAAAGCATCCGGGAAATTTGCAAGCAGTCCGCCTATTGTCGTTGATTCCGACCGTGTTGACGTCGTGTGGAATGATTGCGGGCTGAATATATATGAGATTTGCAGACTTTGGAATTTCCGCACGGTTAACGGCAGACGTTATTCGGACGGACAGCTCGGCGGTGATTCGGACGCAAGCGACCCGGATGTCAGAATGTTGCAGGGTAAGAATAATATTGCCGAGGATATACAGTGGATATCCGACGGATATCTGCTGCGTGCCCGGATAAGCTGTGTCGCCGATCCGTCGGCGCTCGGGCAGGCAGTCCTTTCGCTCGGATGTAAGAACGGAAGCGTAAGCTGCGGTGACAGCGTCAATCTGCTTGATCCGCTCGGAGTGAGCCTGACGCTTACCGATAAAAACGGTAAAAGCTCAAAATATCTTATCGTTACCGAATATGTTCCGACGAAATTGCCGGTTATAGTCATAAACACGGAGGTTTCCTCCGGTATGATCCCCCGTGACGAGTATGTCAACGGAACGATAAGAATAAACTGCGATTATGCAGACGGTTTTTCGGGTATCGGAACGTCGTCGATTCAGATACGCGGACGCGGTAATTCGACATGGAAATGGGAGAAGAAGCCGTATAAGATCAAATTTGATAAAAAGACATCGGTTCTCGGACTGGAAAAGGCAAAGAAGTGGGTTCTGCTCGCAAATTATTCGGATAAATCGCTTATAAGAAACACGCTTGCTTTTTCTGCCGCAGCCTTCCTTTCGGGGATGAAATATGCGCCGACCCAGTATCCGGTTGATCTTTTTCTGAACGGCAGGTATGTCGGGGTGTACAGTATAGGTGAGCAGATCGAAGCAAAAAAGGGAAGAGTGGAGCTTGCGGATAACGGTACCGACCCCGATACCGGGTATCTGATCGAACTCGGCGGAACGTCGGCGGGGGATGTCTGGGATGTTACCTGCTTTTTTACGGAACTGAGCAAGTACGCAAAAATAAAGGCGCCCGATGAATCAACGCTGACTGTCGAACAGGTTGCGTATATAAAAGAATATTTTACAAAAGCCGAGGAAGCCATAATAGCCGGGTCGGGGTACGAGGAGTATATCGATATTGATGCGCTTATCGATTGGTTCCTGCTTCATGAGCTTTCGTATAACCTTGATTCAAGCTTCAGAAGAAGCTGCTATATAACAAAGGATGCCGGCGGAAAGCTGACAATGGGTCCCGCGTGGGACTTTGACCTTGCATTCGGTAACTTCACACGGGATAAGCTTAACGGAAAAGGCTGGGCATGCCTTTACGATAACGGAGGCTATCTGTGGCCAAACTGGATGACCTATCTGCTGTCTGACCGGGCATTTATTTCGAAGCTGTCGGCAAGATGGGAGGAAATAGGCGAGCCGCTCGTCGAATACCTGTTTTCCGAGATAGACAGACTCTACGAGCTGGTGTCGCCGTCCGCAAAATATAATTTTAAGGTCTGGAATATACTCAACAGAAAAGTCGGATATCAACCGTATGTCCATGTGAAATATAATACATATGAGCTTCAGATGACCTTTCTTAAGGAATATATAACAAAACGCGCGGCATGGATGACCGAAAACGTATCGGTGGTCGTAAACAAAAAATGATAAAAAGCAGAGACAGATCTGAACCTGTCTCTGCTTTTTGAATTTGCCTGTCAGTCTGCGAACAACGCTGTCGAAAGATACCTGTCACCCGTGTCCGGGAAGAGGACAACTATTCTTTTTCCCTCGTTTTCGGGACGCTTTGCAAGAAGTATCGCGGCATGAAGCGCGGCGCCCGATGATATGCCGACGAGAACTCCTTCTTTCTTTCCGATAAGACGTCCCGCCGCGAATGCATCATCATTCTCTACCGGGATAATTTCGTCGTATACCGATGTGTCAAGTATCTCGGGAACGAATCCTGCTCCGATGCCCTGTATTTTGTGCGGACCGGCAGCTTTGCCCGAAAGGACAGCCGACGATGCGGGTTCGACCGCGACTACCTTTATATCGGCATCCTTTTCTTTGAGATAACGCCCGGTTCCGGTTATTGTGCCGCCCGTACCGACACCCGCAACGAAAAAGTCAAGCTTTCCGTCGGTGTCGGTCCATATTTCGGGTCCGGTCGTCTCATAGTGCGCCTTCGGGTTTGCGGGATTGACAAACTGCCCCGGTATGAAGCTGTTTTCAATCGAAGCGGCAAGCTCGTTGGCTTTTGCGATTGCTCCCGACATTCCTTTTGAACCTTCCGACAGTACAAGCTCGGCTCCGTAAGCCTTCATGAGCTGCCTGCGCTCGACCGACATGCTGTCGGGCATCACGATTATAAGTCTGTATCCGCGCGCCGCCGCGACCGATGCAAGACCGATACCGGTATTTCCGCTTGTCGGTTCAATTATTACCGATCCGCTTTTGAGTCTGCCGCTTCTTTCGGCATCGTCAAGCATCGCCTTTGCAACACGATCCTTGACCGAGCCTGCGGGATTCAGAAATTCAAGCTTGGCAATTATTTTTGCCTTAAGTCCCAGTTCTTTTTCTATGTGAGTGAGCTCAAGCAGAGGTGTTTTTCCGATAAGCTCATCCGCCGATTTGTGTATTGCTGACATATTGTATCCTCCTTTGCAATAACCTATCAACTTGATAGGTTATTGTAGCATGTAGTGATTGTTTTGTCAATGACTTTTTAAAAATTTTTTATTTTTGACGAAAAAAACGACTTTTGTAAAAAAAATTTGCTCCCACTTGACTTTTTTCCGAAAATATGATACAATGCTGAAATAAAAATAACGGAGAACAGATATGAAGAAAATAGAAATGAAGACCCCGCTCGTCGAGATGGACGGGGATGAGATGACAAGAGTCATCTGGAAAATGATAAAGGATATACTGATAAACCCGTATGTCAGGCTGAAATCGGAATATTACGATCTCGGACTTGAAAACCGTAACGCAACGGCTGACAGGGTAACGGTCGAAAGCGCGATAGCGACGAAAAAATACGGCGTTGCCGTGAAATGCGCAACGATTACGCCGAACGCCGCGAGAATGACCGAGTATAATCTCAGCGAAATGTGGAAGTCGCCCAACGGAACAATAAGGGCAATGCTTGACGGTACCGTTTTCCGCGCACCGATAATCGTAAATGGGGTAACTCCGTATATCCCGAGCTGGAAAAAACCGATAACAATAGCAAGGCACGCTTACGGAGACGTTTATAAAAACTCTGAACTTGCTGTTCCTGCCGGATCAAAGTGCGAGCTTGTATGTACCGACAAAAACGGGAAGGAAACCAGAAAGCTTATACACGATTTCGACGGTAACGGGGTAATACAGGGAATACATAATACCGATCGGTCAATCGAAAGCTTTGCAAGGAGCTGCTTCAATTACGCTCTCGATACAAAGCAGGATCTCTGGTTCTCAACAAAGGATACCATATCCAAAATATACGACCACAGATTCAAGGATATTTTTGCCGATCTGTACGAAAATGAATATAAGGAACGCTTTGAGAAGGCGGGAATAACATATTTCTATACACTGATAGACGATGCGGTCGCACGTGTGGTACGCTCGGATGGCGGATTTATATGGGCACTGAAAAATTATGACGGCGATGTAATGTCGGACATGATAGCAACCGCATACGGCTCGCTTGCAATGATGACATCGGTACTTGTTTCTCCCGACGGGGTATATGAGTATGAGGCGGCTCACGGAACCGTTCAGCGCCACTATTATAAGCATCTGAAGGGTGAAAAGACATCTACAAACAGCGTTGCGACCATATTCGCATGGAGCGGAGCGCTGAAGAAGCGCGGTGAGCTGGACGACCTTTGTGAGCTTGTGACCTTCGGTGAAAAACTTGAGGCTGCAACCGTCAAAACGATCGAAAGCGGATACATGACCGGTGATCTTGCCGCAATCTCAAAGCTCGATAATATCAAAAAGCTTGATACCGAGGAGTTTTTGCATGCGGTTGCCGAAACTCTTGAAGGTCTGCTCCGAACCGACGATATTATTTGAAAAAACACTTGACAAAATCGATTTTTGTATTATAATATCATATAAGTATAGTTCTTGATACCGTACTTTTCCCGAAGGACATGACAATCGGATACTTCGTCCGCAGAGAGTGATCGTTTGCTGAAAGATCACGTCGGAGCCCGCTGTTGTTACCACCGTCGGATGAACGCGCAAAAAAATAAAAAAAGTTAAAAGCTCGGGTGGAACCGTGCGGATTGTTGATGATATCGCACCCCGACATGCATAAATGCATGTCGGGGTGCTTTTGATTAAAATGTGAAATCAGGAGGAAAACAAAATGAAGCTTAAAGTCAATCATGCCGATCTGGAATCGGATGCGATCTCAACTGTCTATGATGCGATAAAGGAAGCGGGACTTATGACGCGCGATGTGCTTGCCGCGTCCGTAGGCGGCAATACCGTGGAGCTTACCGCTCCCGCTGTTGAAGGAAGCGATATCCTGCCGCTGACATTTGCGGATGAAGAGGGCAGAAGGGTGTTTCGTCATACAGCGTCACATATTCTTGCACAGGCGGTAAAACGTCTGTTCCCGGACGCAAAGCTTACAATCGGACCTGCGGTTGATGACGGATTCTATTATGATATCGACAGCGAGGAAACCTTTACAACGGAAAATCTTTCAAAGCTTGAAGCCGAAATGAAAAAGATTGTGAAGGAAAATCTGAAGATCGAACGGTTTGTTCTTCCGAGAGCCGAAGCCAAAAAGCTTATGGAAGAGAGAAACGAGCCGTATAAGCTGCTCCTTATAGACCGTGTCCCCGATGGCGAGGATATTTCGTTTTACCGTCAGGGAGAATTTGTGGACCTTTGCGCAGGTCCTCACCTCTTCTCAACCGGAGCCGTAAAGGCGTTCAAACTTACGCAGTGCACGGGTGCGTACTGGGAAGGCGATTCGTCGAATAAGCAGCTCCAGCGTATCTACGGTACCGCATTTCCGACCAAGGACGAGCTGAACGAATTTCTTGCCGCAAGAGAAGAGGCAAGAAAGCGCGATCATAATAAGCTCGGCAGAGAACTCAAATTTTTCACAACTGTCGATATCATAGGTCAGGGTCTTCCGATCATGCTTCCGAAGGGCGCAAGGGTTATTCAGATACTGCAAAGATTTGTCGAGGATGAGGAGCAGAGAAGAGGCTGGCAGCTTACAAAAACGCCTTATATGGCAAAATCCGATCTCTATAAATTGTCAGGTCACTGGGATCACTATCGTGACGGTATGTTTGTTATGGGCGATCCGGATGCAAAGGAGTGCTTTGCACTTCGTCCGATGACCTGTCCGTTCCAGTATCAGGCGTACCTGTCGGAGGCACGCTCTTACCGTGATCTGCCTATCCGTTATAATGAAACATCGACGCTTTTCCGTAACGAGGATTCGGGTGAGATGCACGGACTTATCCGCGTGCGCCAGTTTACGATCTCGGAGGGACATCTGATGTGTCGTCCCGATCAGCTTGAGGATGAGTTCAAAAAATGTCTTGAGCTTTCTGTGTTTATGCTAAAAACTCTCGGACTTTATGATGACGTAAGCTATCGCTTCTCTCAGTGGGATCCGAATGACACTCAAAAGTATATAGGAACCGCAGAGGATTGGGATGAAGCACAGGGTGTAATGAAAAAAATACTTGATCACCTTCAGATCCCGTATAAGATCGGCATAGGTGAGGCGGCGTTCTACGGACCGAAGCTCGATATTCAGATAAAGAACGTGTTCGGTAAAGAGGATACGCTGATTACAATTCAGATCGACCAGTTCCTTGCCGAGAAATTCGGTATGGTATATAACGATCGCGATGACGTAAAGAGAAATCCGTATATTATCCACCGCACGTCGATCGGATGCTATGAGCGTACACTTGCACTTCTTATTGAAAAGTATGCGGGTGCGTTCCCGCTCTGGCTTTCGCCTACTCAGGTCAAAGTGCTTCCGATCGGTACCGAACAGCATGATTTCGCCGAAGGTGTAATGCGCAGACTTATCGATGCGGGTATCGTGCGTACCGAAATCGATGAACGGAATGAAAAGATCGGCTATAAGATCAGAGAGGCGCAGCTTGAAAAGATACCGTATATGCTTGTAATCGGTGCAAATGAAGCAGAGTCCGGGTCGGTTATGGTCAGAAACCGCAAGGGCGAGTCTACCCCCATGTCGGTTGATGAGTTTATCGCAAGAGCAGTCGAAGAGCAGAAGAGCAGATCGCTTGAGCTGACAATGTAATGCTTTGCGGATATGAGATATACAATAAAGAACAGACTGCTGACCGTAACGGTTGACAGTATCGGTGCTGAGCTCGTATCCGTAAAGAAGAGGGAAGAGGAATATATCCGGCAGTGCAGGGATACGGAGCTTTGGTCGTCGCATGCTCCGATCCTTTTCCCGGTCTGCGGCAGGCTGAGCGGCGGCGGATATCTGTATGACGGCATAAAATACAATATGCCGCTTCACGGATTTGCAAAGGATTTTGATTTTGAAGTCCGCTTTTGCGGCAACGACCGTATTCTTCTGTCCCTGTCAGCGGACGAAAAATCAAAGGAATTTTTTCCTTTCGAATTCGAATTTATCGTTGAGTACAGGCTGTCGGCAGATACCGTTGATGTAAAAACGGTTGTAAAAAACAGAGGCGATAAAGTAATGCCGGCGACAGTGGGATTTCATCCGGGATTTGCGGTTGCACGTGATGCGGACTTGCTGTCCGATTGTCGTATTGATTTTGTTGAAGTTTGCAGTCCGGATAAGCTTTTGCTGTCGGCTGACGGCTTCAATACCGGAAGAAAATGTGCTTTTCCGCTTGAAGACGGACACCTGCTGAATGTTTCGGACAGTCTGATCGGTGATTGCGGACTCTTTCTCTCAAATACTTCGGGACGTGTGCTGCTTGAGTCGCCGGTCGGGGGAAAGCGGGTTGAGATTGACTGTCACGGAATCCCTTACGTCGGTATATGGAGGGAAAACAGTAAGAATGCAGGTTATATCTGCATCGAACCGTGGTGCGGACTTCCGTCATTCGAAGGTGACCTGTCTGACATTGAAACAAAAAATGATATGTTCCGTATTCAACCGATGAACGAAAAGAAGATCGGTATACGGATGAAATTTTTCTGAAACAGTAAAAACACGGTCTGTCGAAAAACGGCAGACCGTGTTTTATGTTTTGTTATGATGCGCTCTCGGTACTTGCTTCAAGTACTTCCTTCGGCAGGGGTTTCGTAATTATTTTCGGCTGTCCTTTTTTGTTTACCGAATCGGCTGTGATTATTACCTTGGCTACATCATCCCTTGACGGAATGTCGTACATTATGTCAAGCATTATCTCTTCCATAATGGCGCGCAGACCGCGGGCGCCCGTTTTGCGCTCGATCGCAAGAGACGCTATCGCCTTTATCGCATCCGGCTCAAATTCAAGCTCAACATTGTCCATTCCGATAAGAGCTTTGTATTGCTTTATAAGCGCATTCTTAGGTTCGACAAGTATGCGGGTGAGCGCATTTTCATCAAGTGCATCAAGCGATACTATGACCGGAAGTCTGCCGACAAGCTCGGGTATCAGCCCGAATTTTACAATGTCGTGAGGTACTACGCTCGCAAGATAGTTTTTCTGCTCAAGCTCTTCCTTTGAGGCAACATCTCCTCCGAAGCCTATTCCCGATTTTACCGATATTCTGTTTTTGATTATTTCGTCCAGTCCTTCAAACGCACCGCCGCAGATAAACAGGATGTTTTCGGTGTTTATGTGAATGAAGTCCTGATTCGGATGTTTTCTGCCACCCTGAGGAGGAACATTTGCGACAGTGCCTTCAAGTATTTTAAGAAGAGCCTGCTGTACGCCTTCACCCGAAACATCACGCGTTATCGAGCGATTCTCGCTTTTTCTGGCTATTTTGTCAATCTCATCGATATAAATAATGCCTTTTTCCGCAAGCTCAATGTCAAAATCGGCTGCCTGAATCAGTCGGAGCAGAATGTTTTCGACATCCTCACCGACATATCCCGCCTCGGTCAGAGTTGTTGCATCGGCAATTGCAAAGGGTACCTGCAAGGCTTTTGCGAGATTCTGTGCGAGATATGTTTTTCCGACACCGGTCGGACCGAGCAGGAGTACGTTGGATTTTGATATCTCCACCTGCTGATCGTCGCCATTGCCGACGGCTTCTTTTTTCTTTCCTTTTCTTGTCTTTTTCAGTTGCGACTTTGATAGGATCCGCTTGTAGTGATTGTATACCGCAACGCAGAGAGCTTTCTTCGCCGCATCCTGCCCGATGACATATTCGTCAAGCCGATTCTTCAGATCGATCGGTTTCGGGAGCTTGTTCAGTGACAGACCGTCTCCTGAGTTGTTGTTTATGCGCTCCTGCTCATCTATCAGTTCCGAGCAGACATCAACGCATGCGTCGCAAATAAAAACCCCGGTGGGAGAGGGAATCAGGTACTCAACCTGATCCTCGGTCCTTCCGCAAAAGGAGCATCTGTTCTGTTTGTATTTGGTTCTGTCGTTTGTTTCGTTAGCCATTGTTACCTCGTCAGTTGAACGGTTTTTTTGAGTTTTCAGATGCGTTTTTCGATCACTCTGTCAATAAGACCGTATTCGGCTGCCTCTGCCGCCGTCATGAAATTGTCGCGCTCTGTGTCGGCGGCAATAACATCAATGCTTCTGCCTGTGTTTGCGGCAAGAATCCGGTTGAGATTGTTTTTCGTGCGGATAAGCTGCTCGGCATGGATTTTTATGTCTGTTGCCTGACCCTGCATGCCTCCGACCAGAGGCTGGTGAATCATAATTTCGCTGTTCGGAAGCGCGAGGCGTTTTCCTTTTGCTCCGCTTGACAGAAGAAAAGCTCCCATGCTCGCCGCAAGTCCTATGCATATGGTTGAAACATCGCATTTTATGAAATTCATTGTATCATAAATAGCAAATCCTGCGCTGACCGAGCCTCCGGGACTGTTTATATAAAGCGAAATGTCCTTGTCGGGGTCTTGCGCTTCAAGGAAAAGCAGCTGTGCAACGACGATCGATGCGGTAACATCGTTCACTTCGTCCGAGAGGAATATGATCCTGTCGTTAAGAAGTCTTGAGTATATGTCGTATGCACGCTCGCCGCCCGCTGTTTTTTCAATTACCGTTGGTACAAGTGCCATTTGATTGCCTCCTTTGTTTATCGGCTGTTTTTTGTGAATTTCTGTATTATAAGCAATAAGGGTACCGAAAATGCGAAAACATAAAACAGTTTACACATCCGAAGCACCCTTGCTGTTTTTTATTCCGGCACCCGGAAGGGTGCGCTTTTTATTCCTCTGCTTTTACGACTGCGGCATCCTTGCAGAGCTTCAGAGCCTTGTCGGCGGCAAGATCGGCTTTGATATCCTCGGGATCGACAAGCGATCTGACCTTCTCAAGCTCTACCGAGTATGTGTCGGAGAGACGTTTGAGTTCGGTCTCAACCTCTTCCTCGCTGACTTCGATTTTTTCAAGTTCCGCAATCTTTTCAAGCGCAAGACGGAGCTTTACCTGTCTTTCTGCCTGCGGACGCATTCTTTCGCGCAGCTGGTCAAGGGTGATGCCCATGTACTTGATGTAATCGGAAAGCTTGAGTCCCTGCATCTGGAGACGGCTGTCAAAGTCGCGGAGCTGATTTTCGGTCTCGGAGACAAACATCGGCTCCGGAATATCGGCAACAAGCTTTTCAACAAGCGCAGCCACAACCTGATCGGTAACGGCGGAATCCGCTCTGTCGGCAGCTGCTTTTTCAAGTTTAGCCTTTACATCGGCTTCATATTCAGCAACAGTGTTGAATTCCGAAACGTCTTTTACGAATTCGTCATCAAATTCGGGAAGAACCGTCTCCTTGATCGCGTTGATCTTGGTTTTGAAGACAACGGGAGCGCCTGCGAGCTCTTTTGCGTGGTAATCCTCGGGGAAGCTGACATTTACGTCAAATTCCTCACCGACATTGTGACCGACGATCGCTTCTTCAAATCCTGGGATAAAGGTTCCGGAGCCGAGCTTCAGATCAAAATCTTCGCCCTTACCTCCTTCAAAAGGAGTGCCGTCCTTAAAACCTTCGTAGTTGATGTTTGCGGTGTCGCCTTCCTTGGCGGGACGACCTTCAACATCGGTTGTTCTTGAATTTCTCTCGCGGACGCGGTCTATTTCGGCTTTAACGGCTTCATCGGTGACAGCGTCCTCATGACGGGTCACCTCAATGCCTTTGTAACCTTCGATCGAAATCTCGGGCTTTGTATATACCTTTGCGGTGAAGAGAACGCCCTCTTCCTCGGAAGCCGACTTGACGTCATATTCGGGAGCGGAAACCGCCTTTATGCCGGACTCCTTGAGAGCGGCTTCATATGTCGGCGGAACCAGCTCTTCAAGAGCATCTTCAAAGAAAAATCCCTTGCCGTACATTTTTTCGATAAGGTTGCGGGGCGCGTGACCCTTGCGGAAGCCGGGAAGCTGTATTGCACCTTTTCTCTTGTTGTAGGATTTGGTTACAGCAGCCGAGAAGGATGCGGCATCAATTTCACATTCGAGAACCGCAATGTTCTTTTCGTCTCTGTTTACATTTTTCAGACTCATTTTATTATCCTCCGTTTTTAGTCATACCATTTCACATACTCTGCTATTGTAAAACAAAAGAGAGCTTTTGTCAAGACTTTAAAAGAAAAAAGTAAAGATTTTGCCGCCTGTCCGAACCCAAATGACACAAAAAAGTCACGAACCGACTATTCTGTACGGTCTGAAGTTCAGAAAATCGGACGAACACAACGTAAATTCTATTCCCTCGGCAACCGTTGTTGCGGGAATTTTGTAAAGACCGTGAATGTGTCCGAAGAAGCATCTGCGGATGTTGTACTCATGCAAAATGTCAATAAGCTCCCGGCAAACGTAATCGCCGAACAGAGGCGGAAAATGAAATATCACAATCCGCTCTCCCCGCATGCCGACCGATGCGTCAAGCGACATACGCAGCCTAAGCGCCTCCCTTGCAACGATCTTTTCGTAATCCGCGTTTTCGGGAGCGTTTGTGCTGTCGCTGTACCACCCGCGGGTGCCGCAGATTACAAATCCGTCGCGCTCTATTGCATTGTTCTGCAAAAAATCAATGTTCGTTATGTTGTTCGCCGATAAAAAAGCGCGGTTTTTGGAAAGAGTGTTCCACCAGTAATCATGATTGCCGCGCAGGAATATCTTCCTGCCGGGCAGTGACGCGATCAGCCGCAGATCGTCTGCGGCTTCGTCGAGTGAAATGCCCCACGATATGTCGCCGCCGATTATGACTGTGTCATTATCGGTGACAGAGTCATTCCAGTTTGATACGATCTTGCAGTCGTGATCCTTCCAGCGCGAACCGAAGATGCCCATCGGTTTGCCGACTCCGGTGGACAGGTGAGTGTCCGAGAGAATATAAAGTGCCATTTATTGCCTTTCTTTCAGTGTTCTGTCCGAATAATCGGACAATTTTGAGCAATACTTTTTCAGAGAGGTGATTACTGATGGAAACCGGAGAAAACGGTAAACAAACGAAGAACAAAAAGATTGTCTGTAATGTAAAGAATTGCAGCTTCCACAGGGGAGAATGTGACTGTACCGCCGATACGGTGGCAGTGGGTCCGACATTTGCAAACAGTTCGTCGGATACCGTCTGTGCGACTTTCAAACCAAAGAATCAATAAAGCTGTTCACGGCAGACTTCATTTCGTCCGCTTTCACAAGACTGTGGAAGCGGATGTCCTTTGAGATGACCGACCATAAAGGCGCAGGGATAGCTGTTTCGGTGTAATCGGAAAGACGCATGAACAGCTCGCTGTCTTCTCCGGTACTTTCAAGACCGAGCGCACGGCAGACCGCAGGCGCAAATTTGTAAGGAGACGCGGTCGATACGACAAGTATCGGTCTGTCCTTGTCGGTGCGCTCCTCCGCATACATTTCGGCTGCCTTGAAGGCGACCGCCGTGTGAGTGTCCGAAAGGTAGGCATAGCGTTCGAAAACAGAGGCGATTTCGGCAAGACAATCAGCCTCGTCGCACCATTTCCCGACAAAATCGGAGTTTATGGCTTCAAGGACGCTGCCGTCAACCGTGTATCTGCCGTTTGTGTTAAGCTCACGCATGTATTCCGAACAACGCTCGTGTCCTGCGGTAAGACAGATCAGCCGTTCAAGATTTGAAGAAATCAGTATGTCCATTGACGGAGATACGGTTGTATGAAACGGACGGTTCCTGTCGTAGGTTCCGGTTGTCAGAAAATCGGTGAGAACATTATTATCATTTGATGCACAGATCAGCTTCCCGATCGGGAGTCCCATCTTTTTTGCGATGTATGCGGCAAGGATATTGCCGAAGTTTCCCGTCGGAACGCAGATGTCAAGTCTGTCGCCGAAGCCGATACGTCCGTTTGCTACCATATCACAGTATGCCGATACGTAGTAAACGACCTGCGGGACAAGTCTGCCCCAGTTTATCGAGTTTGCGGATGACAGGAAAATTCCCTTTTCTTCAAGCTCGGAGCGGTATTCTGTGTCGGCAAACAGCTTTTTTACACCGGTCTGCGCATCGTCAAAGTTTCCGTCTATCGCCGTGACGTTTACATTTGATCCTTCCTGCGTCTGCATCTGACGCTTCTGCGTCTCGGACACGCCGCGGTCGGGATAAAATACCGATATCGCGGTCTGCGGGACATCTCGGAAGCCTTCAAGTGCGGCTTTGCCGGTATCGCCGGAGGTTGCGACGAGAATCAGAGCTTTTTTCTGCTCCCCCGTGATCGACAGTGCGCCGGAAAGCAGTCTCGGCATTATCTGAAGCGCCATGTCCTTGAATGCCGACGTGGGACCGTGCCAAAGCTCAAGTACATACAGATGCTCGTCGAGCTTTTTGACAGGAGCGATCTCTCCGTCAAATTTGTCCGAATATGCGGCGCGCGCATCGCTTAAAAGCCTGTCATAGCCGTATTCGGGCAGATAAAGCGAAAGGATTGTTGCCGCACGTTCGGGATAGTCCGCACCGATCAGCTTTTCCCACATTTGTCCGGATATTTCGGGGAAGACGGTGGGCATATAAAGCCCGCCGTCATCGCAAAGTCCCTTCTTTATTGCCTCGGCAGCCGATATTTCTTCCTTGTTTTCTCTTGTGCTTCTGTACTTCATTTGATTTCCTCTGAATTTCAGTTTATTATGTCGTGAGATATGGGTGTGTAAAATAATTCCTTTATTTTTTTCGGGTCGCTTGTCTGCCCGAGAATCCACATAAGCTTTGTCGTGATCGCTTCAAGAGTCATGTCGTATGCTTCCATAAGATCGAGTGACTCTTTTGCCGACATGCCGACCTCGTAGATTTCCATGTCACTGCCCTCGTGCGATACCTGTGTCGTCATTACAACGGTGACGCCCGAGTCGATAAGCCGCTTCAGTGCGCCGATGAAATCCCCGTTTGCATAGCAGGGAATACCGCCGACGCCGAACGATTCGATGACAATTGCACGGTATCTGCCGGAAAGCCTGTCAAGAATCCACGGATCGGCACCCGGGATCAGCTTGTATACGAATATTTCCGGGTCAAGCTTTCCGTAAAAGACAGGTTGCCCGTCGGACCTTTCGCTTATATAGTTTATTATTTTCCTGTCGCGTATGTGTGCAAGCTCGGGGAAGTCAATGGATGAGAATGCGTTGAACGATTTCGATCTCGTTTTCTTCGCGCGGGTGCCGATTATCACCTTTCCGTCAAAAACAACACTGACCCCGCCCGCATAATCGCTCGCCGCATACATGAACGCACCGATCAGATTGTTTCTTGCGTCGGTGTCACGCAGATAGATCGATTTCTGAGAGCCGGTGAGAACTATCGGCTTCGGACTGCTTTGTATCATGTATGACAGAGCGGCAGAGGTGTATGCCATGGTGTCGGTGCCGTGTGTAATTACAAACCCGTCGTAGAGGTCATAGTTTTCTTTTATAGCCGCCGCAATTCTGATCCAGTGCTCGTGCGTGATGTTCGTACTGTCTATGCAGAAAAGGGAAAGCGTGTCAATGTCGGCGATATCGGCGACCTCCGGCACAAAGCCGATTATTTCCTCCGAACTGATCGTCGGAACAAGTCCGTTTTCGGTTGATTTAGAAGCGATCGTTCCTCCGGTCGCTATAAGAAGGATTTTTTTCATTTGTTCGCAGTTCCTTTGCGTTTGCGCTTTTGAAGCTTATCTTCGTCCGAAAGCGTTCGGAATATGCTTGAAACGCATAAGTATAAACTCACCGTACCGGTTGTAATATACTTCGACGACATCGATCCGCGGGCGTCCGATGCTCGGATGGGATTTCAGATAATCGTCGGCGGCGGTTATTATGTGCGCCCGCTTGCGGTAATCGACCGCATCCGACGGACGTCCGTATTTTCGCAGATTGTCCGATTCCTCGCGTGCCTTGACTTCGATAAATGCAAGAATATCGTCTTTCTTCATGATAAGGTCTATTTCGCCGCCCCTTACGCGGTAGTTGCGGAACAACAGCTCATACCCCTGTCCGGCGAGATAGTGTGCAACCGCTCCCTCAAAGCACTGCCCGATGCCGAAACGTCCGCCGGACGGTCCGCATGTTTCCGCATGCGCCTGCCCGACCTTTTTCCCGAATATCATTTCTTTTCACACTCTTTGCAGTCTTTTTTCAAAAAGCCCATAAAGCTTTTTCTGTGTACCGGAGAAACTCCGTATTTCCGTATCATTTCCATGTGATGAGCGGTGCCGTAGCCTTTGTGTCCGGTAAAGCCGTATTCCGGATATTCGCGGTCAAGCTCGGCACACAGACGGTCTCTGCTGACCTTTGCAAGTATTGATGCGGCGGCTATCGACATCGAAAGGCTGTCGCCCTTGATGATCGTAAGCGTGTCGGTGTCAAAGCCTCTCGCAATGTTCCCGTCAACAAGGACGAGGTCGGGGTGCGGTTCAAGTCCCGCAACGGCACGCCTCATCGCAAGCTGTGATGCGTTGAGAATGTTCATTGAATCGATCTCTTCAACCGATGAAGACGCTATGCAGTATGAGATGGCTTCCGAACGGATCAGATCAAAAAGCCGTTCCCGCTTTTTTTCGGAAAGCTTTTTGGAATCGTTCAGCCCGTCTATAAACAGCCCGTCCGGAAGGATTACCGCGGCGGCAAAGACCGGTCCGGCAAGCGGACCTCTCCCGGCTTCGTCGGTTCCGGCAACGACGGTGTATCCTTTTTCGTGCGCCGATAGTTCGTAATCATATGTCGGCATCTGCTGTCAGCTCCTTTTTGACGGCACTTTTCGGCGTGGGCGGATATTCAAGCGTTATTCTGCCGATCTTTCCGCTTCTGAATTCGTCGAGAAGAACCGACGCCGTGCGCTCTTCGTTGACTTCACCGCCGCTTATCAGAAGCCCGCGCTTTCTTCCGATCAGTGTGAACAGCTCGTAATCGGTGATATCGGCAATCTCGTCTTCACTCAGTCTGTATCTTGCGCAGAGCAGGGCGGGTGCGATCTTTCGCAGTCTGCCGCAGAGTATGACGGCAATTTCATCGGTGTTGAGTATCCTGTCCTTGATTGCACCGGTTATTGCGAGATTTTCGCCTACCCGCCTGTCGTTGAATTTCGGCCAGAGAACGCCGGGCATGTCAAGCAGTTCGATCCCGTAAGGGGTGACAACCCATTGCTTGTCAAGTGTCACACCCGGTCGGTTTTCGACCTTTGCCTTTTTTGTTTTGGAGAATCTGTTGATAAAAGACGACTTGCCGACATTCGGAATACCGACAACCATAGCCCGCAACGCCTTGTTTGCCATGCCTTTTTCTTTGTATCTTGCGATTTTTTCGGCAAGAAGATTTCTGACTGTCGGCTCTATCTCGGACATACCCGCCCCGCTGACGAAATCACACGGAATGCAGGGGAGCCCGATCGACCTGTAATATTTTTTCCACTGTTCTCCCATTGACGGATCGGCAAGGGTTGATTTTGAAAAAAGAATAAGTCTCGGTTTGCCCTTGCAAATGCGGTCGATCTCGGGATTTTTGGACGAAATGGGTATGCGGGCATCGACTATCTCTATTACAAGATCGACGAGCGGAAGACATTCGCCCATCATGCGCCGCGTTTTTGCCATGTGTCCCGGGAACCATTGTATAATTTCCGAAGGCATCGTTGGATGTCCTCCTTCCTTGTTTTTTGCTTTTTATGTGTTTTTGCTTATTCGATCTTTCCGAACCTGCCGAGCGGAAGGACGCGGAAGATCGCTTTTCCGATAATGCGTCTCTCGTCTATGAAGCCGAAATAACGGCTGTCCTTTGATACTCCGCGATTGTCCCCGAGAACGAAAACACAGCCTTCGGGGACGGTCCCTTCCCAGCAGTAGTTTTCGTCCGGAACAAGATTTTCGCGCGGGATATTGATGTTTGTATCCCTGTTGACATATTCCTCTTTCAGAAGCGCTCCGTTCAGCCACACTTCTCCTGTCGTGAAATTGATCTTTACGGTATCTCCACCCATTGCTATGATGCGTTTTACGATCGGTTCGGTCGGCTGTGTCGGCTCCTGAATAATGACGATGTCTCCGTAGCTTACGGAGCCGATGTTCGAGATGAGCAGAACATCATACTTGTCGGTGCTTGTGTCAACCGTGACCCCGGATGACTGATTTCCGATCAGCGTCGGATACATCGATGAACCTTCGACCGGCGAATGACGTATAAAGAGCGACATTACAATCAGTACAAATCCGATCGCATACGCAAAAAGTTCGTACCAGTCAAAAACATGTGCCGAGAACGACTGACCGCCGATCTCCTTCTTTTCGTCTGCATGGGTGACGCAGACAGTATCGCCGTATACCGCGGTTTCGAGGCTTTCGAAACTGTCGTAATTTGTCGGGGTACAAGCCTCAGCGATATCGTTTTCGGCTTCACTGCTCCTGTATGATATGAAGCTGTGCGGAAATTGTTCGGATGCGGGAATACTGTAAAAAACGATTGTGAGAACATACCCGGTCCCCGAACTGTCAAGCGCATCGGTGACCGGTGCAACAAATTCGCTGTCAATCAGTGAAAGAACCTGCGGATCGTCGGGGTTTCCCGGTGCAATGCAGATAAACGAGCTGTTTTCCCGGTCGGAGGTCGAATCGGGAAGCGAACAGTCGGATATTGCACGCAGTGCGGCGTCCCGGAGATTACCGTAGAAATCAAAGAAATCGGTGCAGTCGCTGTCGGCAAAGTAACCGGTTTTTCCGGTATGCAATATTTTTCCGAGCGCCGTGTCATCGTCGGCGGAAAGTCGGACGGGATCTATTGATTCTGCTGCTTTGCAGAGTAAAAAAATATATTTCAAGTTGATTGCCCTCAATTCGTTCTGAGCTTTGAAAAAATTTAAAACACGATCATTATATCATAAGCGGAGTAAAAAGTCAACTGTTTTGTCTTTGTATTTCGGTTTGCGGCGATATCGCGCAAAGAGTACAAAAAATCGGTAAAAAGATATTGAAAAACGTGATAGGGTGTGATATAATAAAATGGTTGCGAGTATGAAAAAATAAGGAGACGACAAATGAAAACAGATATTAAAGAACTGCTTGACAAAATGCTTGATGCCGACGATACCGCCCCTGTTGAAATAGTAAATGACAGAGATGAAAAGGCGCGGTTCAGTCAGGTCGCACTTGTGCCTGTAACGGTCGATTCGGAGGAATACGAAGGTGAAAAAACAGAGCATTATTTTGCTTTTCTCCAGCCGATCGACGAAGACGATCAGAAGACCGGTGATACCGTCATATTTGACATTTCGGTCGGACACGGTGAAAAATACACCATTGATGTCGTTACCGATCCTTATCTCATAAACGAGCTTTACTCCGAATATCAGAAGATGAGAAAGAACGACGACGGAGAAGAGGATGAGGCTCTTGCCGAGCTTGACGAAGAGATTGCCGAAGACATAAAAGAGGCTGAAAAGCCGAAAAAGCGTTCCGGATTTTTCGGAAGACTGTTTGGTAAAAAGGACTGAAGCCGATATGATCGAAAAAAACCGTATTGAAAAAAAACACGATGTAAAATGCGTTATGCTCGATCTTGACGGCACGGTCTACCTCGGAAGCAGACTCTTTGATTTTACCTGCGATTTTCTTGAACGTATGCGGAGGATCGGCATAAAATATCTGTTTCTGACAAATAACTCATCGATGAGCGCCGATGATTACGTGAAGAAATTCAATCGGCTCGGGATACCCGCAAGGCATGAGGATATTCTGACATCGGCACATGCCGCCGCCGATTATATCAACTGCACATATAACAGAAAGCGTGCCTTTGTTATGGGTTCGGAAAGCACGAAGAACGAGCTTGCGGCACACGGCGTCAATGTCTGCGACGATAAACCGGAAATACTTCTGTCCGCATTTGATTTAAATCTCAGCTACGACACACTTACGCGCTTCACGAATTATGTTGCCGCGGGCTATCCGTATATTGCAACGCATCCGGATGTGGTCTGTCCCAATGAGAACGGATTCTGGCCCGATCTCGGAAGCTTTACCGAGCTGATTTTTGCCTGCACAGGCAGACGTCCCGAGAAAATATGCGGAAAACCGAGTGAGCAGATACTTGTCGCCGCAGAGCATAAAACCGGATTTTCAAGAGAAAATCTTCTGATGGTCGGCGACAGACTCAATACCGATATTGCGCTCGGAGAGCACGGCGTGCGCACCGCACTTGTTCTCACCGGTGAATCGAAAATCGAGGATATCCCGGGAGCAAGGATAAGACCGACATATGTTTTTGACAGTATAAAGGAGCTTGGAGAAGCACTGGAAGCAGGGCTTTGACCGACGGAGGTCACGTACAGTGAAACTTGATAAACAGACTGTAAGGAAAATCGTTTTTCTGATCGTTTTCGCGGTATTTGTCATATTTGCCGTTGTCCGCATAGATGATGTCATAAAATGCCTGCGTATCGTTCTGAACGCACTTTCTCCGTTCATAATGGGCGGATGCATAGCCTTTGTCATGAACCTGCTGATGCGACCGCTTGAAACGCTGTGGATAAGACTGTGGAAAAAGCATGAAGCGGCAGGAAAGAGGAGCGCACGTCCCGTCTGCCTCGTCGTAAGCTCGCTTATCGTTTTCGGCGCGGTAATTGCGGTGTTTTTCATTGTCATTCCGGAAATAGCGAGAACGACCGGCAGTATCATAGATATGCTTCCGCAGTATTTCGACAATCTGAAAAAATGGTGGAAAAGCCTTTCGGAAACGCTTGCGGGTTATTCGATCGTGCTTCCCGAAATCGATTTCGGTCAGAGTGAACTTGCGGGAAAGCTTGCCGGAATAATTTCGCAGGGCGGGCAGGCGATTCTTGATAAGACGGTAAATATAACAAAGGGACTTTTTACCGCTGTATTCAATCTTACGATCGGATTTGTTTTCTCAATATATATACTTGCGGGTAAGGAGAAGCTTGCGAGGCAGATGAGAAAACTGGTAGCCGCAATTCTTCCCGAGGATCGTGCGAAACGGTTCTTTGAAGAGGTCAAACGTGTAAACGTCACTTTTTCGAATTTTGTTGCGGGTCAGCTTATCGAAGCCGTAATAATAGGCGTGCTTTGCTTTGTCGGTATGCTGATATTCAAAATGCCGTATGCATCGGTAGTGTCGGTGCTTGTAGCCGTTACCGCGCTTATTCCGGTGTTCGGTGCGTTCATAGGTACGGCAGTCGGAGCTTTTCTTATTCTTGTGGTAAGCCCTGTCAAAGCAATATGGTTTGTGATATTCATAATAGTGCTTCAGCAGATTGAGGGCAATGTCATATACCCCCATGTTGCGGGCAGAGCTGTCGGACTTCCGGGAATATGGGTGCTTGTCGCGGTTACTCTCGGTGGCAGTCTGTTCGGGATTGCAGGTATGCTTGTGAGCGTGCCTGTCAGTTCGCTCTGTTATTTTGCGCTCTGCGAATTTGTCAACAAAAGACTTGAAGAGAAGAACTGCGCCGATGATGAGTTTATAAACGGCGGATGTAAAACCGCCGAAAAAAGTCAGCAGAGCGAAAAGAACGAACAGACCGAAAAGGTACGTCGCAAGACGCCTTTTGCGGATTTTGTAAACAGGATTATTGTATTGCTTTTCCGGCGTGGGAAGAAAAAAGACAATAGCCGGGAAATAAAAACCGATGATGACGACAAAAATAACCGATGAGAAATAAACGATCGGTGAAGGGAGAGAAACCGGATGGATAAATTCGAGCTTGTGAGTAATTACAGACCGACAGGCGACCAGCCGCAGGCGATCGATCTGCTGTGTGCGGGGATCGAAGCCGGGATGCACGAGCAGACACTTCTCGGTGTCACCGGATCGGGAAAGACCTATACAATGGCAAACGTGATAGCGAGGATGAACCGCCCGACGTTGGTGCTCGCACATAATAAAACGCTTGCTGCGCAGCTTTGCTCTGAGTTCCGTGAACTTTTTCCTCATAATGCGGTCGAGTATTTCGTCTCCTATTATGATTATTATCAGCCCGAAGCCTATATTCCCGGCAAGGATCAGTATATCGAAAAGGACAGTGCAATAAATGACGAGATAGACCGCTTGCGCCATTCCGCGACATCGTCGCTGATAGAAAGACGGGATGTAATAATTGTTGCAAGTGTTTCGTGTATTTATTCTCTCGGTGACCCGAATGCCTACAAGGATGAGATTATATCGGTGCGCGTCGGATCACAGCTTACACGTGAGGAGCTTGTCTCAAGACTTGTGGCAATGAACTACGAAAGAAACGATATAAGCCTGACAAGAGACAAATTCAGAGTGCGCGGCGACGTGATCGAGGTAATGCCGGCGTCACACGACAAAAAGGCGATAAGGATAGAACTGTTCGGAGATGAGGTTGACCGCATAACCGAGGTCAATACCGTTACCGGCGAAGTAACGAGAAGCATATCATATGTTGCGATCTTTCCCGCGACCCACTATGTAATGTCGCAGGACAAAAAAGAGGAGGCGTTGAAGCAGATCGAAGACGAAATGATCGAGCGTGCCGGATTTTTCAGATCGCAGAACAAGTTCATTGAGGCTCAGCGGATAACCGAGCGGACAAAATACGATTTGGAAATGATCCGTGAGGTCGGCTACTGCTCGGGCGTAGAGAACTATTCGCGTGTGTTCTCGGGAAGAGAGCCGGGTTCGACTCCGTATACACTGCTTGACTATTTTCCGAAGGATTTTATAACATTTATCGATGAGAGCCATGTTACTCTGCCGCAGGTCAGAGGAATGAGCGGAGGCGATCTGGCAAGAAAAAAGTCGCTTGTCGATTACGGCTTCCGTCTGCCGTCGGCATATGATAACCGCCCGCTTTTCTTTGATGAATTCGAGGAAAAACTCGGTCAGACCGTCTATGTGTCGGCAACTCCGTCCGATTATGAAAAGAGCAGATCGGGTCAGATCGTCGAACAGCTTATACGACCTACCGGACTGCTTGATCCCGAGGTTGAGGTGCGTCCCGTGGACGGTCAGATCGACGATCTCATAGGAGAGATCCGTCTGAGGATCGCAAGATCGCAACGCGTGCTTGTTACGACGCTTACCAAGAAAATGGCGGAGGATCTCACCGAATATCTTGAAATGCAGCTTCTGCGTGTAAAATATATCCACCATAACGTCGATACCATCGAGCGCAGTGAAATAATACGGGATCTTCGTCTCGGTGTTTTCGATGTGCTTGTGGGTGTAAACCTGCTGCGCGAGGGACTGGATATACCCGAGGTGTCGCTCGTTGCGATACTTGATGCAGATAAGGAAGGCTTTCTGCGGGGTGAGCGCGCACTGATTCAGACAATAGGACGCGCCGCGCGTAATGCAGAGGGAAAGGTCATAATGTATGCCGATAAAATGACGGATTCGATGAAGGCGGCAATTGATGAGACCCGCCGCCGAAGACAGATACAGGACGCATACAATAAAGCAAATAATATAGAACCGAAAACGATAGTAAAGCCGGTGCGCGAGCTGCTTGATCTCGGTAAAAAGGAAAAAGGCTCCGAAAGGACGAAAGGTAAGCGCGGACCGTCGCCGACGGTTGTTTCTTACTCAATACCCGAGCTTGAACGGCAGATGCTTGCAGCCGCCGAACGCCTTGATTTCGAAAAGGCGGCAGAGCTTCGCGACCGGATACGGATACTTGAATCCGAAAAAAGCTGAAACCGACTGAAAGGAAGGTGAACGTCGGTATGACCGATAAGCGCGTATGTGACAGCCCGATAGGTGTGCTTGATTCCGGAATGGGCGGAATAAGTACGCTGAAGACGCTCGTTGCCGAGCTCCCTCACGAAAATTTCATATATTACGGCGATGATAAGAACGCACCCTACGGACTGAAAACCGTCGGAGAGGTCAGGATGCTTGCCGAAAACGCGGTTATGTTTCTGCTTGAACGCGGGGCTAAGGCGATCGTCATTGCATGTAATACCGCGACGGGCGCCGCGGCAACTTATCTGCGTGAAAAATATGCGGACATCCCGATAATCGGTGCCGAACCGGCGATAAAGCCCGCCGTGAGCTATCGTCACCGATCGAGGATACTTGTAATGGCAACCCCTCTTACACTTTCCACCGAAAGGTTCAGAAGGCTTGCGGATTCGGTAAAAGGGGATTGCGATATAATCAGTCTGCCGTGTCCCGGACTTGTGGAGCTTGTTGAAGCGGGAAAAACCGAGGGGGACGAGGTTGATAAGACCCTTCACGGTCTGCTTGACCGATATGTGGGCAGGATAGATTCGATCGTGCTCGGATGTACGCATTATCCTTTTCTGAGTAAGGCAATTTCGGCAATCGTCGGGGAAAACGTGCCGCTTTTTGACGGAAACCGCGGCATAGCCGCCGAAACGCACCGCAGACTTGAGGCAGGGCATATTCTCTCCGGTCGCAGAGAAAACGGAAGTGTGTTGTTCGAAACAAGCGCGGGTGATGCCGATACGCCGCGTATCGCCCGTACACTGCTCGGTACATAAAAGAAAAAATATTGAAAGAAGTTTTTTTGTGAATAAGTCAATTGTTATAAAGGGTGCAAGAGTCAATAACCTTAAAAATATTTCGCTGGAGATTCCGAGGGATAAGCTTGTGATATTTACCGGTCTGTCCGGATCGGGAAAATCGTCGCTCGCGTTCGATACCATCTATGCCGAGGGGCATCGGAGATTTGTCGAATCGCTTTCGTCTTACGCGCGCATGTTCATCGGACAGATGGACAAGCCGGATGTCGATTTTATCGAGGGACTGTCCCCCTGTATATCAATAGATCAGAAAACAACGTCGAAAAATCCGCGTTCAACGGTCGGAACGGTCACCGAAATATATGACTATCTGCGACTGCTGTATGCGAGAGTCGGTGTTCCGCATTGCCCTGTCTGCGGTAAAGAAATACGCAGAACGACGGTCGATCAGGTCATAGATAAGATTATGGCACTGCCGGACGGAAGCCGTTTTATGATCCTTTCTCCGGTCGTGCGTGATAAAAAGGGCATGCATCAGAAGGTATTTGAGGATGCAAAAAAATCGGGATTTGTACGTGCACGCGTTGACGGGTCGCTTTATGATCTTTTGGAAAATATTGCTCTTGACAAAAATCTCAAACATTCGGTTGATATCGTCGTTGACAGACTTGTGTTGCGCGACGGAGTGCGTTCGCGACTTGCGGATTCGGTAGAGACGGCGTTCCGTCAGAGCGACGGACTTCTGACCGTGGTTGTGCTCGGGGAAAAGGAGGAAGAGCTTCATTTTTCGCTCAACTATGCCTGCGATGAGCATAAGATTGCTTTTGCGGAAATGGAACCGAGAATGTTTTCCTTCAATAACCCGCTCGGAGCCTGCCCGGAGTGTGCGGGACTCGGTGAAATGCCGAGACTGTCGCCCGATAAAATGATACCGAATAAAAATCTTTCTCTGCGTCAGGGAGCAATTATGGTCAACGGCTTCAAGTCGCTTGATGACGGAACCTGGAACGGTCCGCTTTTTGAAGCTGTCGGCAAAAATCACGGCTTTACCCTTGATACCCCTATTTATAAATACTCACCCGAGGCGTACCATGTGCTTCTTTACGGCGATAAAGAAAACACATATACCGTCAAACGCTATTTCGATAACCGCGTGTCAAATCAGACGGTCACGTTTGACGGGGTTGTCGGCATGATACAGGCGCGTATGAAGCAGTGGGGCGGTGACTATTACGAAGAGTTTGTGGAGGACATAGTCTGCCCGAAATGCCATGGCGCAAGACTCAATCCGGAAATGCTGTCGGTAACGGTCGGCGGGAAGAATATATATGAGTTCTGTTCGATGCCGATCTCAAACGAGCTTGATTTTGTGAACAGCCTTACGTTTTCCGAAAGCGAAGCGTTGATTGCAAAGGAAATAATCAAGGAAATAAAGGCGCGGCTCGGATTTCTTTGTTCTGTCGGACTTGATTATCTTACCCTCGCAAGAAAAACGGGAAGTCTTTCGGGCGGAGAGGCTCAGCGGATAAGACTTGCCACCCAGATAGGCTCGTCGCTTATGGGTGTCGTGTATATCCTTGACGAACCTTCCATCG
Source organism: uncultured Eubacteriales bacterium (assembly GCA_934486825.1). GTDB lineage: Bacteria > Bacillota > Clostridia > Oscillospirales > CAG-272 > CAKSQF01. Next base: position 81,238 of record CAKSQF010000001.1, read on the forward strand.
GACTGCATCAGAGAGACAATTCCAAGCTGATAAGAACCCTTAAAAGTCTGCGTGATGTCGGAAATACGGTTATCGTGGTAGAGCATGACGAGGAAACTATGGAAGAATCCGATTATATCGTGGATATCGGTCCGGGTGCGGGCATACACGGCGGAGAGGTTGTTGCCGCCGGAACACCCGCACAGATAAAGAAAAACCCGGCGTCGCTTACCGGCGCATATCTGTCCGGAAGGATGCGTATACCGGTACCTGCAATCCGGAGACCGGGTAACGGAATGCACCTCACAGTCGTCGGTGCAAGAGAGCATAACCTGAAAAATATAACTGTGGAAATTCCGCTCGGTATGATCGTCTGCGTTACCGGAGTGTCGGGAAGCGGAAAATCATCGCTTATAAACGGAATACTTCTGAATACACTTGCAAGAGATCTGAACGGCGCATATGCGACCCCCGGGGATCACGACCGCATAGACGGTATCCGTCAGCTTGATAAGGTGATAGCAATAGATCAGTCGCCGATAGGCAGAACGCCGAGATCGAACCCCGCAACATACACGGGTCTTTTCAATGATATACGCGAGCTTTTCGCACAGACACCGGACGCAAAGGCAAAAGGCTATTCAAGCGGACGTTTCTCGTTCAATGTAAAGGGCGGACGCTGTGAGGCGTGTCAGGGAGACGGGGTGAAATGTATAGAGATGAATTTTCTGCCCGATGTTTATGTGACCTGCGATGTATGCAAGGGCAAGAGATACAACCACGATACGCTTGAGGTAAAATATAAAGGAAAGTCAATATTCGATGTGCTTGATATGACGGTTGAGGAGGGAATGTACTTCTTCGAATCGCTTCCGAAGCTCTACCGCAGACTCAAAACGCTTTATGATGTCGGACTCGGCTATATAAAGATCGGACAGTCTTCAACGACGCTTTCGGGAGGAGAAGCACAGAGAGTCAAACTTGCGACCGAGCTGTCGAAGAGAAGTACCGGTAAGACAATGTATATCCTTGATGAGCCTACCACGGGACTTCATACCGCCGATGTCCGTAACCTTATCGGAGTGCTTGACCGACTTGCGGATGCGGGAAACAGCATTGTTGTGATCGAGCATAACCTTGATATGATAAAAACAGCCGACTATATCATAGATCTCGGCCCCGAGGGCGGCGACGGAGGCGGAACGGTTGTCACGACAGGCACTCCCGAACAGGTTGCCGCCTGTGAAAAATCATATACCGGTCAGTATCTGAAACGGATACTCGAAAGAGACGGTACCGGTGCCGAAAACGATCAAAAAAGTTAACCCGTTGTGACTTTTTTGAAACATATCCGCTATTTCTCTTGAAATAACGGATCGGGCATAATATAATAAGCTTACACTGATTTCCGTGTCCGATAACAGCGGACATGAGTTAACGGAGGATCACATGACCGACAGAACAAAGTCGCCTCATAACGGTTTTGCCGAAAGTATTTCGGGTATAAGGCGTGAGGATATAGTCCGCAGTGCGGAGCGACCGAAAAAGAAAAAGGGTCAGATTGTTTCCGGAGCGGTGCGTATAGCGGTAATGATCCTGTGTGCGGCAGTGTTCGTTTACTGTATGTTTACGATAGTGCAGAATCTGCTCGGATATGCGGAAGCGCAGGATTATTACGATAAGCTTGCCGATATCTGGAGAGATGATACCGATTGGCTGTCCAATCCGGGCGGGGCGCTTGTTTATTCGCAAAAGGATTACTCGTCACTCGGTGAGAACGAAAACTGCGGCGAAAAGGAAAGCGGCAACTCCGCAACACTCCCGTTTGTTCCCGCCGAAAGCGATGAAATGATGCGTATACGCGCAAGGCTCGGAGCTTTGTACAGACAGAACAGCGATCTTATCGCATGGATATCGATACCCGGAACAATAATTGATTATCCGGTCGTTCAGACAGATAATAACGACTATTATCTCAATCACAGCTTCAACCGCGATTATCTGCTCGCCGGGACGATATTTGCCGATTACCGCAATGATGCCGACCCGCTTTATAATTACAATACCGTTCTGTACGGTCACAACCTGAATCTGACCTCCGGAACGATGTTCAGTATACTCAGCAAATATTTTACAAAATCGTTTCTCGACGAGCATCCCGACGTGTATATATATACAAACAGCGGGATATACATTTACAGAATATTCAATGTTGCAAAGGTCGCTGCATCAAGCGGCTATATACGGTCTTATTTCCCGGACGGAGCCTCTTTTGTCGAATTCGCAAACAAAATGGCGGCAAAGTCGGTGCATAAGGATGAAAATCTGACATTCGATGAGGGCGACCGTATTCTTACACTTTCAACCTGTACGAATGCGCACATATCCTCCGAACGCTACTGTATCCAGGCAAAATTGGTTGAAATAAGACGCTGAGACCGATTATATTTATATGTTTATATGATTGAAAGGCAAGGACAATAAAATGAAACTGTCGGTTATTATTCCGATGTACAATGAATCAAAGGTGATAGGCAATACGCTCGAAACACTGTATAAAACACTCGAAAGAGATTTCGGCAGCGGAGAATATGAGGTTGTTGTCGTATCGGACGGCTCAACCGATACAAGCGAGGCAATCGTTTCCGACTTTGTCACCTCCCACCCGGGCTTCCGGCTTGTCGCTTATAAGCCGAACCGCGGTAAGGGCTATGCGGTAAGGACCGGGATGCTTGAAGCAAAAGGAGATTTTGCGGTCTTTACCGACAGCGATCTGGCTTACGGTGCCGATGTTCTCGCCGATGTCTATAACCTCCATACCGAAAAAAATGCGGACGTGGTTATCGGCTCGCGCGCGCTGAAGGGCGGCGGATACGACGGCTATACTTTCTTAAGAAAGCTGATGTCAAAGACGTATCTGAAGGTTATATCGATTGCCGCGGGATTTTCCCACAGCGATTCGCAGGCGGGACTCAAGGGATTTACCGGAGAATCCGCACGCAGGATATTCACCCATTGCGAAGTTGACAGGTTTGCGTTTGACCTTGAGGCACTGATGATCGCGGATAAGCTGAATCTCAGATTTGCCGAGCTACCCGTCAAGGTTATAAACCACGGAGAATCAAAGGTCAGCCCTGTGAAGGATGCGCTCAGTATGCTCGCGGAAGTGCGGAAAATGCGTAAAAGAATAAAGAAGCTTGATCTTCAGTGATCGCTTGCCCGACCGCTCGTTTTGAGCGGTCGGGCAATTCTTTTGCTAATAGAAAGTCATATTTACAAATTGTTAATAGTTAGTACACAAAATAAGGTATAATATCTTGCGTGTTTGTGGTAGATTATAGTCATCGATTAGCACTTGAACACAAAGAGTGCTAAAAAACAAAAGGAGAGTGAGAAAGGATGGAAGAGATGCGGGAATCTCTGAGTGAGCGGAAAAAGCAGATACTTAAAGCTGTGATTGATGCACATATTTCCTGCGGCGAGCCGGTTGGTTCAAAGGCTCTTTCACAGGATAAGCATATCTCACTTTCACCGGCAACCATAAGGAATGAGCTTGCCGAGCTTACCGAGATGGGTTATCTCGCACAGCCGCATACTTCTGCGGGCAGAGTGCCGACAGAGCAGGGTTACAGATTCTACGTGGATACGCTGATGCAGGCATATGACATGACCGCGAGCGAGATACGCGGACTCAACGAAATGCTTATGGAACGGACCGCAAGGCTTGATAAGATCATCGACAGCGCAGGTCGGCTTGTTTCCGCACTGACGCATTATCCGGCGATAGCCGTCAGGAGCTTTCCCAAGAAGCAGACTGCAAAATGCATTAACCTGATGAAGATTGCCGACAACGAGCTTCTTGTCATTGTGATGATATCCGAATCGAATATAAAGACGAAGCATCTTGACAGCGAAATCGTACTGACAGATGAGGCGTTGCGGAAAATGCAGAATTCACTCAACGCCACGGTTGTCGGTAAACAGGCGGAGGAGCTGACGCTCGCGCAGATACTTGCGCTTGAAGAAAGCTTCGGAAGCTACAGATCGCTTGCTTCTCCGATAATAAAAAGCGTGTTCGAAACGCTTGACGAGTCGGGAAGCGATGAGCTTCAGATCAGCGGCGTTGACAGATTTCTTGAGTACCCCGAGTTTACCGAGGTCGATAAGCTGAAGGATATGCTCGGGATGCTGTCGGATAAACAGGATTTGCTGACTCTTGTCCGTAAATCCGAGGGCAGTGATGTCAATATATATATAGGAAGCGAAAACACCGCCGATAAGAGCGGCGAATCGACTCTTGTTGTGAAGACCATCAGAGTCGGCGGAAAACCGGTCGGGGCAATCGGCGTTATAGGACCGTGCAGAATGGATTATTCAAAGGTGGTGTCTACAATGGAAACACTGTCCAACAGTATATCCGATATGATGACGGTCGGCAGACCCGCATTGCCGGATGCCGTTAAGAGAGAGCTTCCGGACGGCACCGGAAATAAAAACGGAAAAGAGGATGAGTAGGTCAATGGACGAGATCAAAGAAGAGAGTAAGAAAGAAGATCAGAAGCGCACGGAAGATGAGACTGCGCAAAAAGATGAAAAGAAGGATGAGCAACCGGAGAAAAAGTGCAAAAAAGAACTTGCCGAGCTGAAAAAGGAGCTTGCGGAGCTTAGAACAAAGCTTGAAAAGTCGGAAAAGCAGAACAGCGAACAGAATGATAAGTACCTGCGCGTTGTTGCGGAGTACGATAATTTCCGTAAGCGTTCGGCAAAGGAAAAGGAAGGAATATACGCGGACGCGTATACCGATGTCCTGAAGGCGATACTTCCGGTTATCGATAATCTTGAAAGAGCGGTACAGTACAGTGAAGGCGATAAGGTGGTCGAAGGCGTAAAACTTACGCTGAATCAGTTCAGCGCCGCACTTGAAAAGCTCGGAGTTGAGGTTATCCCGACCGAAAAATTCGACCCGAATGTCCATAATGCGGTAATGCATGTGGAGGATGATTCGAAGAAGGACGGAGAGATAGTCGAGATATTCCAGAAAGGATATAAAAAAGGCGATAAAATCATACGTTATGCAATGGTAAAAGTTGCGAATTGACCGTATTCCGGTTGTAAAACAGCATATAAACAAATAAAATATATTCAGTAAATAAAGTTTTTTAATTTCGGAGGAAAAAATTATGTCAAAGATTATAGGTATTGACCTTGGTACAACAAACAGCTGCGTTGCAGTATTCGAGGGCGGCGAGCCCGTGGTTATCCCGAATCCCGAGGGTGCGAGAACAACCCCTTCGGTTGTCGGTTTTTCGAAGACCGGTGAGAGAATGGTAGGTCAGGTTGCAAAGCGTCAGGCAATAACCAACCCCGACCGTACCGTAAGCTCTATCAAGAGAGAGATGGGCAAAAATTATAAAGTGAATATTGACGGCAAGACTTATACGCCTCAGGAGATATCGGCTATGATTCTTCAAAAGCTGAAGTCGGATGCCGAAGCATATCTCGGCGAGCCGGTAACCAAGGCGGTTATCACAGTCCCCGCATACTTTACCGACGCACAGCGTCAGGCAACAAAGGATGCAGGCAAGATCGCAGGTCTTGAGGTTCTTCGTATAATCAACGAGCCGACTGCCGCCGCTCTTGCATACGGTATGGATAAGGACGTCAACCAGAAGATTATGGTATATGACCTCGGCGGCGGTACATTCGATGTATCTCTGCTTGAAATATCCGACGGTGTGTTTGAGGTTCTTGCAACCGCAGGTAATAACCGTCTCGGCGGTGACGACTTCGATAAGCGCGTCATTGACTGGATTGCCGATGAATTCATGAAAGAGAATCCCGGCAACGATCTGCGTAAGGATAAAATGGCGCTCCAGCGTCTTAAGGAAGCAGCAGAGAAGGCAAAGATCGAGCTTTCCGGCATGACATCGACAGAGATAAATCTGCCCTTCATTACCGCGGATGCAAACGGACCCAAGCACTTCAACGCAACGCTTACGAGAGCAAAATTCGACGCTCTTACAAAAGATCTTGTCGAAGCTACGATGGGACCCGCAAAGCAGGTTCTGCATGATGCCGGTCTTAATGTGAATCAGATCGATAAGGTTCTGCTTGTCGGCGGTTCGACACGTATTCCCGCAGTTCAGGATGCGGTGAAGAACTTTATCGGCAAGGATCCGTTCAAGGGAATCAACCCCGATGAGTGCGTCGCAATCGGTGCGGCTGTTCAGGCAGGTGTGCTCGGCGGCGATGTCAAAGACCTCCTTCTTCTTGATGTAACGCCTCTTTCACTCGGTATCGAGACTCTCGGTGGCGTATTTACCAAGATAATCGACCGTAACACCACCATTCCTACAAAGAAGAGCCAGATATTCTCTACTGCCGCAAACGGTCAGACCTCTGTTGAAATTCATGTTCTTCAGGGCGAACGTGAAATGGCATCCGGAAATACGACCCTCGGACGCTTTGTGCTTGACGGTATCGCTCCCGCACCCCGCGGAGTGCCTCAGATCGAGGTAACCTTCGATATCGATGCAAACGGTATAGTCAATGTATCTGCTACCGATAAGGGAACCGGTAAGGAACAGCATATTACAATCACGTCTTCCACAAACATGAGTAAGGAAGATATCGATAAAGCGGTCCGCGATGCCGAAAAGTATGCAGACGAAGATAAAAAGTTCAAGGAAACGGTTGAGATCCGTAACCGTGCCGAGGCACTTTCCTTTGAGGCGGATAAAACACTGAATGAAGTCGGTGATAAAATCGGCGAAGAGGATAAGAAGCCGGTCCGCGATGCGATCGAAAAGGTCAATGAAGCGCTTAAGGGTAGTGATTCCGATATCATAAAGAGCGCTGCCGACGAGCTTGAAAAGGCTGTCTATAAAATTTCCGAGAAGCTCTATGCGGCAAATTCCGCACAGGGAGCACAGGGACAGGGCTTTGACCAGAGTGCGGGTGCAAACGGCGGCAATGCAGACGGCGGAGCCGATCAGAACGGTTATTATAATGCCGATTTCGAGGATAAGACGAAGCAGTAATGCAAATGCATAACTCTGTACCGGGGAAGGGGCGGAAACGCTCCTTCCTATGGTGCGTTATTGTATCCTAAAATAAAGGAGAAACAGCAATGGCTGATTCAAAAAGAGATTATTATGAGGTGCTTGGGCTTGACAAAAGCGCATCCGCCGATGATATAAAGAAGGCGTACCGCACGCTGGCAAAAAAATATCACCCGGATATGAATCCGGGGGATAAGGAAGCGGAAATCAGATTCAAGGAGGTCGGTGAAGCATATGAGGTGCTTTCCGATCCCGATAAAAAGGCAAAATACGATCAGTACGGTTTTGCGGGAGTTGATCCTAATATGGGAGCCGGCGCAGGCGGATACGGCGGATACAGCGGCGGATTCTCGGCAGATTTCGGCGATCTCGGTGATATTTTTTCGTCCATTTTCGGCGGAGGCATGGGAGGCTCGCCGCGCTCGTCGAGAAACGGTCCGATACAGGGCGAAACTCTTCAGGAGCAGATCACAATATCTTTTGAAGAGGCGGTTTTCGGGTGCAAGAAGGAAATAAGCTATAACAGGATTGAAAAATGTCCGACCTGCGGCGGAAGCGGTGCGGCAAAGGGCAGTACAGTCGAAACCTGTAAGGCTTGCGGCGGAAGCGGACAGGTCCGCTTTTCACAGCGGACGATGCTCGGTATGATGCAGTCCACAAGACCCTGCGACAGTTGTCACGGAACAGGTAAAATAATCAAGACTCCCTGTGCGTACTGTAACGGTAAAGGGTATGTAAGAATCAAAAAGACGCTTGAGATAAATATTGAACCCGGCATTGAGGACGGAACGCCGATAGCAATACGCGGATACGGTAACGACGGCAGAAACGGCGGTGCGGCGGGCGATCTCGTCGTATACGTCAGAGTAATGCCGCATAAGTTCTTCGAACGCGACGGCGACGATATCTATTTTGATTTTCCGATCTCGTTTGCCGAGGCGGCACTCGGTGCGGATGTCGATGTCCCGACTCTTGTCGAAGGTCAGACCGAAAAGTATCATATCCCCGAGGGTACGCAGACCGGCACTACCTTCTGTATAAAAAACAGAGGCGTAAAGCATTTCAGAGGCAGAGGCTACGGTAATCTGTATTTTAAGGTTAATGTCGAAACTCCGACGGGGCTCAATGAAACACAGAAGCAGAAGCTCCGCGAGTTCGCGGAAGCCTGCGGTCCGACAAATTCCGGTAAAAAGCGCGGTTTCATGAAGTGGAAAAAGTAAGGTAAAAGGAAAAACATTCGTATGGATTGGAAACAACTCAGAGTATCATGCTCAAAAGGCGATCTTGACAATGTGTGTGCTTTCATGAGCATGCTTGATAACGGACTGATGATCGAGGATTACAGCGATATCGACGAAAATCTGAAGCCCATGTACGGGGAGCTTATCGATGACAGTATATTGCATGCCGACCCAGACAGATGCTCGGTCAGTATATTTGTCCCGGAAGAAAAGCCGCTTTCCGAATATCTTTCGTTCGTAAACGAAAGATTGTCCTGTCTCGGTATCAGGGGAACGGTTGATGTCGTCGGCGTTAAAGAAGAAGACTGGTATAATGCATGGCGTGCGTATTATAAACCGGTGCATATAGGAAACAGACTTACGGTTGTGCCCGCATGGCAGGAATATCATCCGGAGCCGAGTGAAATAACAATAAAAATGGATCCCGGTATGGCGTTCGGAACGGGTACGCATGAGACCACGCGGCTTTGCGCCGCAATGGTCGAAAGGCATATGCCTGTCGGAGCGAGAGTGCTTGATATAGGAACCGGGAGCGGAATATTGTCGCTTTTCGCACTGAAGCTCGGCGCAAAAGAGGCATATGCGTATGATATAGACCCGGTTGCCGTGAGAGTCGCACGTGAAAACGCCAAGGATAACTGCGTGGAGAACTTTTTTTGTGACACCTCCGATCTGCTTAAAAATGTTGATCTTTCGCACGGTCCTTTTGATTTCGCAATGGCAAATATCGTTGCGGACATACTTATAAGAATGTCGGAAAATGTGTCCGATTACCTGAATAAAGGTGCAAAGCTCGTCTGCTCGGGAATAATTGAAGGAAGATGTGACGATGTAAAGGACGCAATGATATCGCACGGCTTTGATCTTTGCGATGAAGCTTCCGAAAATGACTGGAAGGTACTTGTTTTTGTAAAAAGATAAATATAAAACAGAGGCACGACTGCCGCGGATGTGACAGTCGTGCCTCTGTTTTTGTTGTACGGGAAACATTTTCGGAAAAAAACGTAAAAAAGCTTCCTTGCACCGCGGAATAATATGTGATAAAATAAAACAAATAAATGACCGGAGTTTTGAGATGAATCTGAACGTATATGCCGACCCGTCCTTCAGGAAAACCCTTTGGTTTATGCACATTCTGCGCGGTATTGCCGAAGAAGCGGAAAGGCGACATTACCACCCCAAGTCTGCGGGGAGGGGTAAAACGGGCTAATATCGCGTGAAATGGGCAAATATCTTGCGATTTTGCTCCATATTTTTTGAATTCGAAAATATCTTTCGAAAAAACTATGCACTGCAAAATCGCGACTATGCACCGGATTGGTGCATTTTTTCTTGCGCCAAGGGATCGTAAGACCGCATGAAATTAACGAGCCGAATATTGATTTAATTTTGCAATAGTGTACGGCGGTACGCTTGCATTGTAACTCTGACCAAGGTGATTGTCAAGCCTTAATTCGCATTTAAAAATGTCTTGATTGATAATTATTCCAAAGCCTCTGGTGCAGATGATTGAAATAATAATCAGCGTAAAAGCTAATTGAAACGCGTTACATTTCTAAACTGTCAGGCTTAAGAAGAAAATCGTATATGCTCATACTCTGACGAAATAATTGTTGTTTCCACGTTCTTTGATGTAAGCCATAACAGCCTCCTAAAAAAATAGAATGATTGTCAAGCAGTACACCATTGCATTATTTCTGCAGAATTAAGACGTTTTTTTGTTATTGTCAGTGTGGAGCGAGTTGCATAATTGTTCGGATTTTTTATGGAAACGCCGGTCATTATCTTGCATTTCTCTTGCACTGACTATGCACTAACTATGCACCAAGCCATTAGCGGAATGGTAGAGGCGAATGGAAGCGGCAAAATGAACAAAAAAACGAGCCAAAATCTTACGATTTGGCTCGTTTTTTGTGCGTTTCATACGAAACTTTGGTACGAGTGTTCATAACAGACTTGCAAAAAGGCGGTCGGACATATTCCTTTCGTGCCGGTTTTGCCTGTGATACAAGTGAAAAACGAAATTTGAAAGGAAACAAATCATGAAAATTACTTACACAGAAAACAAAAACGGCATCTATTATCCGAATTTGAGTTTGCCGACAGGCACAACCTATTCCATCGAAAAATATGGTCGGGTGTACCCCCATGAAGGGGTTATGGTGTAAACATTGCTGGTTTTGCCGCCGGAAGCGGTGTATTGATGCCGTTTTTCCAGCATTCCTTTGGCACACAGCACCTTGATGGCGCGGTCGACTGTCTCGACTTTTTGAATACCGCATTCCTTTGCAATCGTGCGTCGGGACGGATACGCAACTCCGGTTTCCCGGTTGCTGTGCATTGCAATGCAGCAGTACACTGCGAGATCGCGCGGGGAGAGTCCCATGCTGAAAATTTGATTGTCCACCTGAAAAAAGCCTCCGGGTTGCCATCTTCCCGTCTTCATCGGTCGTTCCTCCCGTCTTTTCTGATGTTTGACGCATTCGTAACCGTTCCGTCATCCGGCGATTGGTAGCGATCCGGAGCATCGCATTCTATGGTGTGGCGTTCCTCAGGGGGCAGGTCATATTCCCGCCATGTTTTCCGCATACGCGCGATTCGCTCGGCTTCTACCTGTTGTTCCATGACACCGGAGCGTGTAAGCAGAGCGCGAATATCTTTGCTTTCCCGGCGGATAATCGAAATCTCTTTTGAAACGGCATGAATTTCGGCTTTCACCGCACGTCGCGTTTCTTCCTTTGTACAACGACGGATCCCGTTGTAAAGATCACTCCGTTCGCGGGTCAGCGTCGCAAGTTTTGCTTCGTTTCGGTCAAGAAACCGGTCGCAATCTTCCTTTGTTTCCAAATGCTCCCGCCCCATCAGGACCGCCTGCCGTGAGTAAAGTTCCATTTTATTTCGCGCTTCCATCATATCGGGAGTCAGAGGTTCGTAGCGCTCCGGCGGTTCTTCCGGCGCGAGGAGGTCGGGACCGCCGAGAAGTGCCACAAAAGCGCAGACAAGCCCCAACAGCGACGGTTTTCTGCGGTATTGTTCCAAACACCAGGGAAGCGGCGCGGGACGCTCCCGCATTCGCAGGTTGTATGCGCGGTAGCCCTTGTAATAATGTTCGTAGTCCGGGCGACGGCGGCAACGGTTCATGCGCAGAACGGAATCCATACGTTCGCGTGTAAATTCTTCTCCAAGGTGATAAATGCGAACCGGTTTTGCCTCTGAAAGTCTGCGGATTGTCGCATATTTTCTCCCGAAATTCGGCTGAAAATCATAGCCCATATCGTGCAGATGGTGGCAGAGATCATCCCATCCCGAAGAGATCTCCAAAGCGTCCCGAATGGCTTGTGCCATGAGGGAATAGCGTGTTTCCTTTCCCGCTTTTTCGGCAAAGTGAATCTGCCTCGGTGTCTTTTTACCGGGATTTTCAATCACGGAAAGGCGGTGCATTTGACACAATTCATCCGAAATCCGGCGCAGTTTCCGATATTCACCCTTGTTGTCATCGTACTTTTTCCCGTCAAGAAAGGACACGCTGTTCCACACAAAATGGTTGTGCAAATGGGCTTTGTTGAGATGGGTTGCAACCACGACCTGATAGCGATCTCCCCACATTGCACGGGCAAGTGCAACCCCGATGGCATGGCATTGTTCGGGCGTGATTTCTCCCGGCTTGAAGCTTTGACAGGCGTGGTACGCAACGTTGCCACCGGTTTTTCCGAAATGTTGCTGTACCCGGAGCATGGCTTCTGTCGGATCGCCGTTACAGTTCAGTGCCGTGATAAAAAGTCGCTTTTCCTCCATTGGGGCTTCGGTTTTGACCTCGTCAGTTGCATAGTGCAAGGCGGTTGAAAGTCCGACCGCCGTTTTTTGCGGATTGTCTGCATACGCAATGACCCGCGCAACACTGTCCTTGATCGGCCACATTTTAGTCGTTGCCATTCGCATCCTCCCAAAGGTCGCCCGCACGGTAGGCGGCATATTCCCGCTCTCCGTCCTTGCCGCAGAACTTTTCCGTGACCCGGCGAAAGGTGTTCAGGGACGCTTCTATGGAAGTCAGTTCACCGGAAAAATCCGCGCCGTTTTGCATCTTTCTGCGTACTTCCGCGCAGAGCATGGAAAGGTCGTCCCGCAGATCATAAAAGGCACGCGGCGGGATTGCACGCACCTGCACACCGCAGGAAAGTTGGCGCAACAGTTCCGAAACCGTCAGCCCGACCGCATGGGCAAGCAGTGTGATATGCCGCTTTTCTTCGGGGGTTACCCGCACATTGATGCCAACATCCCGTTCCCGCTTTGTCTCTTTTGCTTGCCCGCGCAGGAACCGATTCATAGCTTGGCGCTGTTCTTTTTTGCTGTTTGTCATCTTCATTCTCCTTTGCTTTTTTTGATGTGGGATGTAAGAAATGCGGGGCGAAACGGCGGGGTTATAGGGGCGGCACAGCCCCAATCGTCCGAAAAGGACGCAAGGAAACGGGATTGCCTGCCATACACGGTGGCAACACCGTGCGGCAATACCTTTCCTATGCTCGCTAAACGACCGGACAGCCTCTTTCAGCGCTCCCGTTTCGCGTATTGCCCGGAAAAAAACAGCAAAAAAGCCGCTCACAAAAGAAATACCGAAACCATGCACATGGTCTGTACTTCCTATGTAAGCGGCTTATGCCACAAGCGGGAGAACCCGCAAAAAAATATTTGGTTGAATATGTTTAACCCTGCCGGGCAATCCTGATACTGGAGGAGTCTGCGCCGATGAAGGGCATATAGAATACCACAATTCTTGCCGTTTGTCAAGACATTTTGGAAAAGTTTTTCGGAAAAAGTTGTCGAATGGTCGCAAATTGTCCGAAAAGAGGACAGAAAGACTTGCAAAATGTTCCATGATATGGTATACTATAAAATGAGAAAAATTAAAGCCGGAGGGAACCCAATGGATGAACGGCAAAGAGCAACGCTGATCCGCAATATGACCGACAACCTGCCCACCCTGCGCAAGCGGATGGACATCTCGCAGGCAGAGTTTGCCGCGCTGATCGGCGTCAGCCGCAGCACGCTTGCGGCAATCGAAAATCATAAACGCCCCATGACATGGAATATGTTTCTGGCTCTGCTCCTGATCTTTACGAAGAACAAGGAGACGGACAAGCTGTTGAACGCGATGGAGATTTATACAGACGAGCTGAACGGGATTATCAAACACAGAGAACAGGACGGAGGACAAAACAATGGCTGAAAAAACAACCGCCGACATCGGCTTTGAAAAACAGATATGGGACGCCGCGTGCGTGCTGCGCGGGAATATGGACGCCTCGGAATACAAAAATGTGGTGCTGGGGCTTATCTTCTTAAAATACATCTCCGACCGTTTCGAGGAGAAGCACCGCGAGCTTGTCGCGGAAGGCGACGGCTTCGAGGAGGACATCGACGAATACACCTCCGAGGGGATTTTCTTTGTGCCGCAGGGCGCAAGATGGGGCGACATTGCCGCCAAGGCGCACACACCGGAGATCGGCACAGCGATTGACGAGGCGATGCGCGCGATCGAGAAGGACAACAAGCGCCTGAAAGACATTCTGCCGAAAAACTTTGCCCGTCCGGAATTGGACAAGCGGCGGCTGGGCGAGGTAGTCGACCTCTTTACCAACATCCGCATGATCGAGCACGGGGACGAAAAAGACATTCTCGGCAGAACCTACGAATACTGCCTTTCCAAATTTGCCGAGCAGGAGGGCAAACTGGCGGGCGAATTCTACACGCCGTCCTGCGTGGTGCGCACACTGGTGGAAGTTCTGCAACCCTATCACGGGCGGGTGTATGACCCCTGCTGCGGGAGCGGCGGAATGTTTGTGCAGTCGGCGAAATTTGTCGAGAGCCATACCGGAAATATCAACGACATTTCGGTCTACGGGCAGGATTCCAACCCGACCACATGGAAAATGGCGCAGATGAACCTTGCCATTCGCGGTATTGATGCCGACCTCGGCAAATTCAATGCCGATACCTTCTTTAACGATTGCCACCCGACCCTGCGCGCGGATTTTATCATGGCAAATCCGCCGTTTAACCTCTCGGATTGGGGCGCGGACAAGCTGGCGGACGATGTGCGGTGGCAGTACGGAATGCCGCCGTCCGGCAACGCCAACTTTGCATGGCTTCAGCACATGATTTACCACCTTGCGCCAAACGGGCGCATCGGCATGGTGCTGGCGAACGGCTCGCTGTCCTCGCAGTCGGGCGGTGAAGGTGAAATCCGCAAAAATATCATCAATGCAGATCTGGTGGACTGCATCGTTGCCATGCCGACGCAGCTGTTCTATACCACGCAGATTCCGGTTTCGCTGTGGTTCCTCTCCAAGAACAAGAAGCAGAAGGGCAAAACGCTGTTTATTGATGCGCGCAAGCTCGGCACGATGGTCTCGCGCAAGAACCGCGAGCTGACCGACATGGACATCCGGAAGATTGCCGACACCTACAACGCATTTGCGGACGGCACGCTGACCGACCAAAAAGGCTTTTGCGCCGTGGCGACCACGCAGGACATCGCAAAGCAGGACTACATTCTCACTCCGGGGCGATATGTCGGCATTGAGGAGCAGGCGGACGACGGCGAACCGTTCGATGACAAAATGAAGCGCCTGACCGGAGAACTCGCAGGGCTGTTTGAGAAGTCGCACGAGTTGGAACAGGAGATACGCGAGAAACTGGGGGCGATTGGGTATGAGGTGTGAGTATCGTCAGCTTGGAGATGTGGCAATACAATTTATAGATGGCGACAGGGGAAAGAATTACCCAAGCAGCAACGAATTCTCAAATGTTGGCTATTGCCTTTTCTTAAATGCAAAAAATGTAACTCCGGATGGATTTTCTTTTGGTGAAGTATCTTTCATAAGCCAAGAGAAGGACGCCATGCTCCGAAAAGGAAAGCTGGAAAAGAACGATGTGGTATTGACCACACGCGGCACAGTTGGTAATGTAGCTTTTTACGGGGAGAGAGTTTTGTACTCTAATGCAAGAATCAATTCTGGAATGCTTATAATTCGCCCTGATCCATCCGTTTTTTTTCCGGAATATGTATATTGGTTGTTTCGTTCTGATATTATTCAAAATCAAATTAAAAGATTTTGTTCAGGTATGGCGCAACCTCAACTTCCGATTTCTTCAATTAGAAAATTTGAGATTCCATTGGTTAACATTAAAACTCAAAAGAAAATCGCCGCCATTCTTTCCGCACTGGATGAAAAAATCGCTACAAATCGGGCGATAAACGATAATTTAGCTGATCTCCTGCAAACGATATATCAAGAGCGGTTCGGCAATGACATTTTGGCAGTAAATCAGGGAGTCCTCTCGGATATTTGCTCATATTCAAGAGACAAAGTAGCTGTCTCTGAGTTGAACGTCAGAACCTACTTCTCAACGGAAAATATGCTGTCGGGAAAAGCTGGTTCAACCGAGGCGACAAGCCTACCAACTACATCACAGACAACCGCTTGCCATAAAGGTGATACGTTGATTTCCAACATTCGTCCTTACTTTAAGAAGATTGTCTACTGTGAGGACAAATGTGGCTGCTCAACCGATGTTCTTTGCTTTACGCCAAGTCAGCCGCGATACTCGACGTACCTATTCAGCACCCTATATGCCGACAAATTCTTCGCATTTATGGTTGCTGGATCGAAAGGAACAAAAATGCCTCGTGGAGATAAGCAACAGATTATGACATACCCTATTGTTCTACCATCAGAAGAAGAGTTAGCCAGGTTTAATACCATTGCTTTACCGCTTATTGATCAGATTTATTCTTATAGGGCTGAAAACAAGCGACTTTCTTTACTGAGAGATACACTTCTTACCAAGTTGATGTCCGGCGAGATTGATGTCTCTGACATTCAGCTCTAAGCCGCTAAATTATCATTCATTATAAAAGGAGCGTATAATGTCGAAAATTAAAGTTGATATTGATGCTATCACAGGCAATCTGAAAAATATCGGATATATTATAAACGATATCGTTGTCGGGGATAACAACGGAACTAATTGGAAGATTGCATTTTCTAATAGCGGAGCTATTGCTACGATCTATGATTCGAATAGAGTAAAAAACACAGTTGTAAATGGTAAATGTAATCAAGCAGAAAAAGAACAGCTGAAATCAATCATTGACGGGCTTAAAAGTGGAGAATATACAGCAGATCCGCTTAATGAAACTATTGTAAAACTGATACTTTCCAGAAAAGAAGATTACTATTATGATTTCAAAGAAACACAATATGGGGAGAATAAAAGGTATGATTTGCTGCATGATATCATTTGCCTTCTGAATAATACGGCGAATAGAGAGGCATATTTGATTATTGGGGTAACAAACGATTATGAACCTATTGGAGTAGAGCAAAGCATTGAGAGCAACAATTTGATTGACTGGTTCAAACATCTTGCCTTTGCAGGAAATGTTGTACCTGACATTGAGGTCAAACACCTGTTTTATACATATAAAAAAATTGATGTAATTGTCTGTAAGCCTTCTTTCAATGTACCATACTATCTTGAAAAAAGAGAAGGTAAAGTGGAGCCTTTTCACATATACACACGTGTAGGAGATACTAATACACCTGTCAACGAAAATGCCTCTCATGAGGATGTGTGCAAGTTGTGGAAGTACCATTTTTCTAATAATTGATGATAGGGAGAAATAATTATGTCATTCACCGAATCTACATACGAAAATGCCGTAATACAACTGTTTGAAGGCATGGGCTACACGCACATATACGCGCCGGACATGGGGCGGGAGGACTTTTCCGATCCGCTTATGGGTGGCGTTTTGCGTGACGCGCTGGTTCGCATCAATCGTGGCTTGCCGTTGGAGGCTATCGGTGAGGCACTCTCCAAAATCCGCAATTTTGAGGGCGGCAGTCTCGTGGAGAAGAACCGCGTCTTTACGGGCTATTTGCAGGACGGCGTGGAGGTCAACTATACCGTGGGTGGCGAGACCCGCGCGGCGCTCGTCCGTCTGGTGGACTTCGAGAAGCCGGAAAACAACGATTTCGCGGTGGTCAATCAGTATACCTACATCGAAAACGGCAACAACCGCCGCCCCGACATCATCCTGTTTGTCAACGGTCTGCCGCTCGTGCTGATGGAGCTCAAAAGCCCCGCCAAAGAGGACGCCGGCGCAGAGGATGCCTATAACCAGCTGCGCAACTATATGCAGGACATCCCGTCCCTGTTCATCTACAACGCCGTCTGCGTGATCAGCGACCTTTCCACCAACCGCGCGGGCACGATTACCTCCGGCTTTGACCGCTTTATGGAGTGGAAAACCAAGGACGGCAGATACGAAAACACCGCCTATGCGCAATTTGACACCTTTTATGAGGGGATGTTCCCGAAAGCGCGCCTGATCGATCTTTTGAAAAATTTCATCTGCTTCTCGGGCGACGCGCAGAAGCCGATCAAGATTTTAGCGGGCTATCACCAATATTTTGCCGTGCGCAAAGCCGTGGAAAAAGCGGTTGTCGCAACGAGCACCGACGGCAAAGGCGGCGTTTTCTGGCACACGCAGGGGAGCGGGAAATCGCTTTCGATGGTCTTTTACGCTCACTTGTTGCAGGAGGTCTTACATAGCCCGACCATTGTCGTCATGACCGACCGCATCGACCTTGACGATCAGCTTTACGCGCAGTTCTGCAAATGTGCGGGCTTTCTCCGTCAGACCCCCGTGCAGGCGGAAAGCAAGGAGCATCTGAAAGCCCTGCTTGCCGGACGGGAAGCAAACGGCATTATTTTTACGACTCTTTTCAAGTTTGAGCGGGGCGAAGAGCCGCTCTCAGAGCGCCGCAACATTGTGGTTATGGCAGACGAAGCGCACCGCGGGCAATACGGTTTTGACGAGCGGGTGGTCATGTCTGAGGATGCCGACGGAAACAAAGAAGCCCGCGTGACGGTCGGCAACGCGCGGATTCTGCATGACGCACTCCCGAACGCCACCTTTATCGGCTTTACGGGAACGCCGGTTTCCATCAAAGACCGCAACACCCGCGAGGTGTTCGGCGATTACATCGACATTTACGATATGACGCAGGCGGTAGAGGACGGCGCGACCCGCCCGGTCTACTACGAAAGCCGCGTGATTCATCTGAAACTCGATCAGAACACGCTCCGCCTGATTGACGCGACCTATGACGCACTGGAGCAGATGTCCGACAGCGCCACCATTGAGAAAAGCAAGAAAATGCTCGGTCAGATGGAAAGCGTGCTTGGCGCGGATGCCACCATTCAGTCGCTGTGTGAGGATATTGTCACGCATTACGAGCAGAACCGTGCAAATCTTCTGACCGGAAAAGCGATGATCGTGGCGTATTCCCGCCCGATTGCCATTAAGATTTACCGCAAAATCCTTGAACTGCGTCCCGCATGGAAAGAAAAAGTCGCCGTTGTGATGACCGGCGGCAACAAAGACCCCGAGGATTGGAAAGACATCATCGGCACAAAAGCACACAAGGAAGAATTGGCGCGCCGCTTCAAGGACAACGACGACCCGCTCAAGATTGCGATTGTCGTGGATATGTGGCTGACCGGTTTTGACGTGCCGTCGCTTGCCACCATGTACGTGTACAAGCCCATGCACGGTTATAATCTGATGCAGGCGGTTGCCCGTGTGAATCGCGTGTTCAAGGACAAGGAGGGTGGGTTGATTGTCGATTATGTCGGCATTGCTTCGGCGCTGAAAGAGGCGATGAAGGAGTATTCCGCCCGCGACCGCCGGAAGTACGGCGATATGGACATCGGAAAGACCGCATATCCGAAATTTCAGGAGAAATTGCAGGTCTGCCGCGACCTGTTCCATGGATACGATTTCAGCAAATTTTACACGGGAACGCCACTGGAAAAGGCGCAGGCGATCACCGGCGGCGTGAACTTCGTCCTTGACGCAAAAACGCCGAAACGCAAAGAATTGTTTGCAAAAGAAGCGTTTCTGTTGCGGCAGGCGCAGTCGCTTTGCTCCAGTATGACCACCGAAGAGGAGCGGCACACGGCAGCATATTTTGAAGCGGTGCGCTCCACGGTGATGAAGATCACGATGGGCGGCGGAAACGGCAAGCCGCTGTCGCTGAAGGAGATCAATTCGCAGATCAACGAGCTGCTCAAAGCGAGCATTCAGTCCGAGGGCGTGATCAATCTGTTTGAAAGCGCGAAAATGGGAGAGAAATTCTCTCTGTTCGATCCTGCGGTACTGGAAGAAATCGCCCGCATGAAGGAGAAGAACATCGTGGTGGAAATCCTGCGCAAGCTGATGGCAGAACAGATCGCCATTTATAAGCGCACCAATGTGGTGCAAGCCACTACATTTTCGGATAAGATCACCCTGCTGATGAACACCTATTACAACGGGCTGATTACCAACGAGGAAGTCATCAAAGAGCTTCTGAAAACGGCGGAGGAAATTAACGCCCTGCGCAAGGAAGGCGAGAAACTCGGCTTATCGGAGGAGGAACTGGCATTTTATGATGCGCTGACCAAACCGGAGCATATCAAGGATTTTTACGAAAACGAGACATTGATTGCTTTGACGCGGGAACTGACAGAAATGCTGCGTAAAAACCGCACCATTGACTGGCAGAAGAAAGAGACTGCCCGCGCCGGAATGCGGAAGATGGTCAAGCGGCTACTCAAAAAGTACAAATACCCGCCGGAGAAATACGACGATGCCATTGAAACCGTCATGAGCCAGTGCGAGCTTTGGACGGATAATACGGAGGTTTAACAATGTCAAAATTAAATGTCGATCAGAAAAGCATAAAGGATCTGTTGAACAACAAGAAAGCAGACTTTTTGATTCCGGATTACCAACGCCCGTATGCATGGGGAGAAAAGGAATGCGAGACCCTTTGGGAAGACCTGTTCTCCTTTGCATTTCCGGAAAACGATTATGAAAAATTCAATTCAAACGATGAATATTTTCTCGGTCCGATTGTAACTTTTACAAATGCTGACGGGAAACAAGAAGTAATAGATGGTCAGCAACGTTTAACAACATTGATGCTTTTGCTCAGAGCTTTTTATGAACGTGGACAGGGGATGAAAGACCAGAAAGCTATTAAGACACGAGAAATCGTTGCAAAATGTATCTGGAAGACAGATGAGTTTGAAGCTCCTGATATGGATGAACTCAAAATCAATTCTGAAGTTGCAACAGACAATGACAAAGAAGAATTTTTGGGGATATTGAAATCTGGCAAAACCGAAAAAACGCAAAGAAGCCGATATGCGGATAATTACCGATATTTTGAAAGTAGAATAGATGCTTTTTTGAATGAATACCCTACATATTTCGCATATTTTCCAAATAGAATACTTGCAAATTGTATTTTGCTTCCGATAGAAGCAGAATCACAGGAAACAGCTCTTCGGATTTTCTCTACATTGAATGACAGAGGAATGCCGCTTAGTGATGCAGATATTTTTAAAGCTCAATTTTACAAGTATTATGCTTCCATGGGTGAAAAGGATTTCTTTATTTCAGAGTGGAAAAACCTTGATGCATTGTGTAATAGGATTTTCCATCCTCAGCAGGGCACGCCTATGGATGAACTTTTTACACGTTATATGTATTTCAGACGTGCAAAGAAGGGCATAAAATCGTCAACAACCGAAGCCTTACGAAAGTTTTTTGAGAAAAACAATTATGAAATACTCAGGGACGAAAATACATTAACCGAACTAAAGTCATTAGCTGATTTTTGGAATGATGTTTATGAGCAGAATTCTGTCCGTTTTAGTTCAAACGTTTTAAAATTGTTGTTTGTTTTGAATTATGCTCCCAATGGGATGTGGGCGTATTTAACATCAGTCTATTATTTGCATAACAAGAAAGCGGATAATACCCTCGAAGAAGAGCCATTTATAAATTTTTTGAAAAAAACCATTGGGTTTATTTGGGCTTATGCTGTTATCAATCCCGGTTTGATGTCGCTCAGAACGCCCGTATATTCTGAGATGGTAAATATAGTGAATGGCAGCTCAGTTGCATTTATGGATTATCAATTTGAGGAAGAGACGGTAAAATCGTTTTTTGGCAATTATTATTTTAATAATTATCGACCAATTACAAAGGCAATGCTTACTTGGTGGGCTTTTGAAAATCCGGAGCAACAGTTGCTATCGACAAAAGAGAGTTTTGACATTGAGCATATTTACGCTCGAAATCGTCAGGAGAAAGAACATGGATTAAGTGATCAAAAAAGTCTTGAGTCACTTGGAAATAAAGTTTTGCTTGAAAGCAGAATAAATATCCGTGCTTCTGATTATAAGTTTTCCGATAAAAAAATGTACTATCGTGGGTATACTACGGGCAGAGGTGTAGTAAAAGAAAGGACAAACATATCTGAACTGGTTGAAATAGCGGAGAAACAAGATTTCACCGAAGCGGATATAACTGCAAGGAATCAAGCCATCGTGCATAGGTTTGTTGAATTTCTAAAATGTAATGGTTTATGCAAGTAAAATTAACGAACAGCCGTTTTCAGCAACATAAAAAACTATCGGCCATTTTTAGAAATTCATCTATAACAAAATGAGATTTTTCATCAGAATATGTAGCGAGTGGGGCTGATTAGCCCCACTTAATTGTCTTGCTTCCATATCTTTGTGGCATGGTCAAATATGTGGTCTTCTTTAATATTTTGTTATTTAGAATTTATCCAATTGTTTTAGAAGCTCCAACAACAATGCTCCGACATCCTCTGTCGGGGCATTTTCCGCGAGGAGACGGTTACGCCATTCCACAAGCGCGTTGATAAGCAGGCGAAGCTCAAAAGAATCCAGTTTCAGCTTGATTTTACGCTCTGTCATTTGTAAATCACCTCCCGGAGGACCATTTCCTCGGCATCATGCTTTGCAGCATTCATTTCCTGCGCCCAACGGAGTGGGTCTGTGGCTTTCAGGAACTCTGTGATGCCTCTATCGGCTCTCAGACGGTCAAGGACAAGGGAAACATCTGCTCGCGCCTCTGCGTCGATTTGGGCAAGTTCTACGGCAAGTGTGCCGCTTGTCAGCAGAGAAGTATAGGTTCCTCTGCGATGCCGCTGTAGATATGCCAAATGCAACTGCCCGTATTTCCCGATTGCAGTCGTTTTCTGTTCCGGCAGGGTAAGATCGGGATACAGGATATCGTTCTTTTCACTGTATGTAATTTTGTTTTTCATAATCAGTCTCCTTTATTTTCCGAAAATGCGGTCGAAGGTATCGGCGGCGAGCTGGTCGGTTTCGGTGATGGCGTGTACGTAGATATTGGTTGTGTCAATATCGCTGTGCCCCAACCGCATGGAAACGGTTTTGATGTCGCATCCATTGGCAAGAAGCATCGTGGCACTGGTATGTCGCAGACCGTGAAATTTCAGGTGCCGGATGCCGTGCCGCTTTAGAAAGTGGTCGAACTGCTTGGTCGGTGTCTGCGGATTCATCACATGACCGTCGAGTTCTGTGAAAATCCATCCGTCCGGATTCCATCCGGCACCCATCATAGCGGCGTATTTGTTTTGATTCTCCCGGTAGGTGCGGAGTGTTTCCAGCAGTCGTTCGGGGATCACCATATCCCGTTTGCTGTTTTTGGTCTTCGGCTCTTTTTCAAACGCTTTGCCGCTCTTTGGCTTGTAAATGCTGCGGCGTACATAAAAGCCTGTGCGCATCAAAATCAATGTCCGACCATTTCAGACCGACGATTTCTCCACGGCGGCAACCGGTAAACAGGGCAAGCTCCACGAGCAACTTGATGTTGACCGATTCTTCTTCCAAGGCTTCGAGTATCTGCCTGACCTCGTCGGCGGAGTACACTTCTACCTCTTTTCGGTCGTTTTTCGGAAAGACCAACCGGCGGGAAGCGCTGATGTCATTGTCGATGTATTCCATTTTGTAGGCAAGGGACAAAATGGAGCGAAACACCGTCGCATAGCGTTTTACCGTTGCTGCAGCCATTTGTTCGCCGGGGTGATGAATATCCTGCCTGCCCTTTGCCATGACAAACTGGATATAGTCCTGTACATGACGGACACGGAATTCTTCCAGTCGCATCATGCCGTAAGTCGGAATCAGATGTGTTTGAATGATCTGACGATAGAAGGCAAGAGTACCGGGGGCTATCTCGCTTGCCTTGATCTCCAAAAATTTTTCGCAGAAATCCCGAAACAGCGTTTTGCCTGGAGAGTTTGGTGCGATTTTTCGCCCGCTCGCATCCAGAATTTCGCCGTTCAAAATCTGCACCTGAAGATTTTCGATAAAAAGGTTCATTTCTTTCTGGAGCGAAAGATAACTGAGTGTCGGCTTCGATGGAGTGAAGGTACGGGAGACGGTGACGGGCTTGCCACGGTCATCCTTACCTGCCGAAATGCGAATGAGATAGGTTCCGTTTGGTTTTCTGACGATGTTTGCCATTTTGTTTTCCTCCTTTTGATGGCTCACAATTTTGATTTGGAGAGACAAAAAGCGGCGCATGAGAGAAAACTTTAAACCTGCAGCCTCTACCATGGGAGTTCTGTAAAATCGGCAACATATGTACCAAAATATGCACCAACCGGAGTTTTGGGCATTTGGTGCAGAAAAATACAGAACAGATCCGCCCCGAAATTCAGAGCGGATCTGCTTCAAAAATGTGAGAAAACGAGAGAAAAACGGCGGAAAACAAAGAAAAACGGAGATCTTACGATCTCCGTTTTTTGGTCTGAGTGACAAGACTTGAACTTGCGGCCTCTACCACCCCAAGGTAGCGCGCTACCAACTGCGCCACACCCAGTTTTCTGTGTCGCTCTCAATCGACTCGATCATTATAGCACTTTATATTTGTTTTGTCAACCCTTTTTTGCTTTTTATTATCTAAAAAATTGCAATAAATATTGCTCCTGTTTACAGCTTGTTTGCGGAAGTACGGCGAAAGCGGAGAAGATGTCGAAAAGCTTCTGCGCGGGCAGATGGCGAAAGACAGAGGACTCAGCCGTGACGAGGCGTTTGACGAGCTTGTTGCCGATGCGTGCGAATCCATGCTTCTCGACAGCAATGCGGTCGAGAAGGTTGCAGAACTCAGAAGCACCGACAGTGAACTGTTCGGCAGGATCAGGCAGTTCATACGCAGAATACTGAACAGGCTTCGTGCCATGTATGCGGGTGTTTCGTCCTACAGTGAAGAGGGAAAGGCTCTGCACGAAATGACCGGGACGGTCGAAAAGCTTGCAAAGCTTTTCGAAGATGCCGCGCTCGATGCGGTATCGAACAGGTCGGGCATCGCAAAGACGCAGAGTGAAGTCACGACTGCCGACAATATCGTTGAGGGTGATAAAACAAAACATTCTCTCAGAGCAGACTATGTCAGGGAACTTGACAATTGGGATGGCGATACAACCGGATTTTCATTTACTGTCGGTAAAACATCGGATGCACTGATTAAGGCGGGTATTCCGAACAAACTTATAAAACTTGATGCGACCAAAGTAAAAAATGCAATAAAAAAACACAGCGGAATGAACATTGAAATCTTTAAAAATATTCCGGACCTTCTTGAACACCCTGTTGTTGTAATAGATTCGAAAAGAAACGAAAATTCCAAGATAGTTATGGGAGATTTGTATGACGGCAACGGGAATGTCGTTACAACTGTTCTTCTCCTTGCACCGACAAGCAAAAAAGGGAATGTTCTTGACATAATAAAAATATCCTCTGCCGAGGGCAGAGGGCATATTGAGAGTCTGTTTAAAAACGGCGACAGTTATAATGTTCCGGTGAGATATGTGGATGAAAAAAGAGTCCAAAATTGGCTGAATGCTAATAGGCTACAATTGCCGTTGCACAGTTTCAACTCGGACTCCGATAGCAGTATATCCGAAAAATCCGAAAAAGTCAATAGTCTTTCGGAAAATATTTCGAAAACCGACATCAGGCACTCTTACAAAGGCATAAACAAAGACGGAATAGAAGTTTACGAGACGAGCGAAGACACATTGTCTCTCAAATGGAACGAAAGAGTAAAAAAGTATGTAAGTCTTCTTGAGAATGATTATGTCGGAAGAACCGCAAAATTTATTCGTAACGGGCATGTGTACTATGCCGAATTTGACCGGACAAATCCGAGAAAGTCCGTATACGGAGAAAAGCACTTTACGGCAGACGGCAAAAAAGCATATATAAAAGCGGGCGCGGATGGCGATGTTTTCAATCTGATCGAAAATTCCGTATACGATCACAGTTCGGCGGACACAAAAAATCACAAAAGCAAGGACGGCTTTACGGACTATTTCGACTATTTTGTGAAGACCGTTCAGATCGACGGCAAGGTCTTTGATCTTATAGCCACTGTCAAGAAGAAATACGGAGCTGATGGAGGATATGCCTATACCCTGTTCTTGAAAAACAACAACAGAATGAAGGCATCCCCCGCCGTAAGCACACAAGGTGCTTTCAAGGTGGAAGGAGATGCCTTCGGTAAATATTATATGCAGTTTTCTGCAAAAAGTCAAGAGGAAATTTCATCCAAAAGCAAAAAATCGAAGAAGATAAACAGTGAAGCGCTCGAAACAATCACCGAAAGTCAGTACGAAGAAATGAAAAAGCATTTCGGAGTGACAAGAGATATACGGGTTGCCGGCTATCTTCTGACGGACGGAAGCATGCTCGATTTCAGCGGAAAGCATTGGGGCGATATCGGTTCGAAAACGCGTCAGGTGGATCACAGGGATATAAGCGAAGTTCTTCCGGACGGCAGTGAAAACTACGGCGCAATGGTTCGCATGATAGCAAACGGGAATATACGGCTAATGCCGGAGTCGGGAGGAATATGCCTTTCACAACCTCCGACCGACAGGCAGAGGCAGGCGCTTCGTTATTACATCGATATGTACTCGCGCAGGATCGGCGATTCGGACGGCGTTATCGTCGATTTCGACGAACCGGGCGGCGATACGGTGTACAGCAGAACATACGATAAAGGCACGGATGCAGATGCCGTAATGAAGGACATAGACAACTATTTCAGATACGGTAGCCGCAGTGAACTCATGAGCTTCCACGACGGCTCTGATATAAGATATTCGCTGAAAAAGGGTGCCGAACAGGATGTTGAGAAAGTTCTTAATCAAATACGGTATACCGAGGATGTGTTTCTCACAGAGAGCAGCCCGGACATAATGGTCGAACAAAAGGGTGTTGAAAATCTTCCGATGCTCATGAAGGCATCTCACATAAGAGAAAATGTTTTTACCGAAAAAGAGGCAAAGGCGAGAGGACTGAGAGTCAGTCCGAACATACATTACCACGGACTGGGCAAGGACCTTTTCCTCAAAATAATTGACGGGCTTGGTGATGTGGGGCTTGCGTACAGGGGAACAAAAAATGCCGCTGACCCGTCGAGAAGAGAAAATTATTTTCTGCTGATATCGCAGTACAGAGATGCAAACGGCAACATGATAAACATTCCCGTTTTTATAAACGAAACGGGTCAGTATAACCGTGTGTTTATCGGTACAAACAAAATAGCGACGGTGTTCGGAAGAGATGATCTGAAATCTTACATTCAAAGGGAAATCGGAAACGGGAATCTTGTGAGAATAAAAAAGAGAAGCACCCAAGTCGGTGAACTGACATCACTAATTAATGCCAGTTATGACGAGAATGCTTCTGACAGCAGTATATCCCAAAAATCCGAAAATGTCAATAGCTTTTCAAAAAATTTCGAGAAGAACGGCTATTCCAAGAAATCCGAGGGAGAAATGTCAGACCGCGAGCTTCTCGCAAACGCGCTCGAAACGACGATCGACACGGACACGCAGGCGGGACAGAACGAGCTGAAAATTCTCAGAGAATACAAGGACAGGATTGAGGCGGTCTGACAAAGACATTGCTTCATAGACGACTTTTCGATAAAATCAGTTGTTTATCCCGGCGTAATCTGCCTTTGTCACTCCGGGATCCTCGGTTATGGTTATATTACGGAATGAGTTGTCGGGTGAGCGCTTTATGCGATAGCGATGATGAGGCGGCGGAAGCGGGTCGTTTGTGCGTATAAGCGCTGTTGTGAGCGTTTTCAGCATGTCGAGACTTATATCTTCATAGCCGACTTTTCCCCAGAGATTTTTAAGCTCCGAACGGTCGTTTTTCAGATTGTACAATCTGTAATTTCCCATCATGTCAGCCTGTAACTTGTAATCGCCCTTTACGACCATGCGTACACTGCCGCACTGAGTCCACGAATTCAGACAGTCAAATGTTTCGCGCTTGTGACATGCTCCTTCCTCGCAAAGATCGAGACAGTCGTTCTTGGTCCAGTATAAGCCGCCGAAGCCGCTTTCGGAATAGGCATAATTGAACTGCTCTTTGTCGGCTGTTCCGTCAAGCAGACCGCATATGCTCTGCCCCTGAACCCCGAGAGGAATCTCAACGCCGAGCATCCGGCATATCGTCGGCATAACGTCAACGATGTTTACAAAGCAATCGTTTACACGTCCCTGCGGGGCTATGCCGGGACCCCTCCAGATCATGGGTATGCGGGTAAGGACATCGGGAAGATCGACACCCTTGCGCATCATTCCGTATTCGCCGACAAAGTCGCCGTGGTCCGACATGTAAATAACTATCGTGTTTTTGTCAAGCTTTCGCTCTTCAAGACTGTCAAGTATTCTGCCGAACTGGTCGTCAATGAGACGCAGCATCCCGAGATAATTCGATCTCATTCTTGCAATCCGTGACTTGTCTGTACCGATTACCTCGTCCCAGACACCCTTGAGCCATGCGAAACGCTCGCCTTTTTCGGAAAGATCAATATCAGCCGACTCAAGTTTTGGCAGATCAGCCGGCGGAAACATATCAAAATAAGGCTTCGGTACCTGATAAGGGTTGTGCGGCTCCGCAAATGATACCCACGCAAAGAACGGCTTGTCAGAGCCGAGACTGTCAAGGAACCTGATGAATGAGCTTGCATTGCGGTAGGGCTGCTGACAGGAAACAGGGAATGGTGACGGCGTTTCACAGTCAATGAATTTTGTACTTTTCAGAAATTCGTTGAACTTTTTCTGAAGCTCGTCAGATTCCGGACGATCTTTCCCGTATTCGTTTCCGAGATGATCGTTTTCGGCATGAAAATCGAAGTACTTGGCGGCGTTCATGTATGAATGATTCTTTCCGCACAGTGCAGTCGCATAACCCTGCTCGCGCAGGACTGTTATAAGGTCTTTATAAAAACAGACGTCACGCAGATTGTGATTTGTACGGACCCGATGCGCGGAAGGGTATCTGCCGGTAAAAAGACTCGTTCTTGCGGGTGAGCAGGTTGGGTTCGGTGTATATGCGCAGGCAAAGTCGGTTCCCTCACTTGCAAAACGATCAAGGTTCGGCATTGTGTCAAAGACATACCCGGCTCCCTTGCGAAGTCCTGCCTGCTGCTGGTCGGTCATTATTATCAGAATATTCGGTTTCATAATAATTCCTCATTTATTTATGTGTTACATGCGTATATTATAACATAAAAAAATACTTGTGTCAATAAGTTGTGATTGATTCATATAAAACTGAGTGTAGGATTGAAATTTTGCAAATACAACACTTTTTCCTGTGCGCCCGCTTAACCGAACCTTTCCCAAAACTGCTCTTTTTAATATTTTGAATCCGGGTGTAATATATCTTTGACAAACCGACATATACAACATTTATTGAAAATTATCTCTTTTGGCAAGCGTTTTTGCGTGTTTTATGAGAGCATCGGGCGTGTTTTCGACTTTGTCCTCCATGACAGCCGTCAAAAGCTGTCCGAGTATATCTCCGATCTCTTTGCCGGGTCCGATTCCGACAGATAAAAGATCGTTTCCGCTTATCGCAAGATCACGCAGAAAACAGCAGTCGCCGTTCTCAACAATAAGTCTGTATATTCCGGTTGCTTCTTTTATTTCATCAATGCGCTCGCTGTCGAGAAATTTACCGTCTCCCTTTGACAGATTGTCGGCAAGCATGATGTCAAGAAGGAACCCTGCATTCTCAATGCCGTACCTGTTTATGAATTTGCGCATACCGATCCGATCTGCGGGAAGCGTGTCCATGTGTGCGCCTATAAGCACCTCCGTCCGGCTTCTGCTTGCATTGTCGAACTTAAGACGTTCCATGATTGCATGAGCGATCGGTACTCCCGCCGCGGCGTGCCCTTTGTAATGACATTCTCCTTCGGGACCGACAGTTCTGACATACGGCTTTCCCATGTCGTGAAAAAGCATGGTGTAACGCATAACCGGAACCGGAGCGATCCTGTCAATCGTATGAAGGGTGTGTTCCCAAAGGTCGTATGCGTGATAGTGTGTGCCCTGATCGTAACCGATCATAACCGATATCTCGGGTATGATCACTTCAATGACATCGCTGTATTCCCGCAGTATTTTTACCGCATTTTTGCCGCAGATAAGTCGGTCAAGCTCGCTCTTTATGCGTTCCGGAGCAATTCCGGACAGACTGCCTTTCAGCAGATGTATCGCGTCCGCCGTACCTTTTTCTATGTCAAAGCAGTATACCGATGCAAATCTCAGCCCGCGGAGGATACGCAGTGCGTCCTCACCGAAGCGCTTTACAGGGTCTCCGACAGCTCTTATAAGTTTTTTTTCTATGTCGGCTTTTCCGCAAAACGGATCGATAATCCCATCACGGTCGTTATAGGCTATCGCATTGACCGTAAAGTCACGCCTTGCGAGATCTTCTTCAACCGATTGCACGAAACTGACCTTGTCGGGATGTCTGTGATCGCTGTATCCGTCCTCGGTGCGGAAGGTCGTTATTTCATAGACTTCCTTGTTTATCACCACGGCAACGGTCCCGTGCTTTATTCCGGTATCAATTGTATGAAACTCCGAAAAGCATTTCTTTGTTTCCTCGGGCTTTGCATCGGTGCAGATGTCATAATCCTTCGGGGTAATCCCCATGATGCTGTCTCTTATGCAACCGCCGACCGCATATGCATCAAATCCCGATCCGGCTAAAATTTCTATTATTTTTTTTACATTTTCGGGTAAAGAAATCATTGATATTACCTGCTTCTTTCGGATGAGATTATAGCACATATGTTTTTTTTTGTCAAGCAAAACTATTTTGACAAAAAGGTTGAAAAACAGGCTTGTTTATGATATTATATAGTGCAGAACGGTTGAAAGGATGTTATAATGAGAAAAACAACGGTTATTTCGGTTGAGGATACCGAAAAACAGTATGAATATATGGACAAGGTCAAGGCGGCACTCGGCGGGAGCGACAGATATGTCTTTATCCAGACCTTCGGATGCCAGCAGAATGAGGCGGATTCTGAAAGGATCGCCGGTATGGCGGAGCATATGGGGTATACCGCCACCGATGACCCTGCGATTGCCGATCTGATTATTGTCAATACCTGTGCCGTAAGAGAGCATGCAGAGCTTAAAGCACTGTCGATAACCGGACAGTTCAAGCATCTTAAGGAACGGAAAAAAAGCCTGCTGATAGGAATATGCGGCTGTATGGTTTCGCAGGAGCACAGGAAGGACGATATAAAGAAACGCTACCCTTACGTTGATTTCCTTTTCGGAACTTCAATGCTGTGGAGATTTCCCGAAATTCTTTACAGTGTGATGTTATCGAAAAAACGCGCGTTTTTTCTTGATTCGGGCGATGAGGGAAATATCTGCGAAGGCTTGCCCGTGCGCCGTGCTCCCGGTTCGAAGGCATGGGTGTCAATCATGTATGGATGCAATAATTTCTGTACATATTGTGTTGTGCCCTACGTAAGAGGACGCGAGCGCAGCCGCAATAAGGAAAATATTCTTGAAGAAGTGGCAGCGCTTGCATCCGACGGATGCAGGGAGATCACGCTTCTTGGTCAGAACGTGAATTCGTACGGAAAAGACCTGTACGATGACTATGATTTTGCCGATCTGCTTTCGGATATCTGTAAGATCGACGGCGATTTTACCGTGAGATTTATGACAAGCCACCCCAAGGATGCTTCGCATAAGCTGATCGATACGATCGCGGATAATCCCAAGATTGCAAAAGCGTTTCATCTGCCGGTACAGTCGGGAAGCAATGACGTGCTGAGGGCGATGAACCGCCATTACACAAGAGAGGCTTATCTTGAGCTTGTCGATTATATGCGGAAAAGAATACCCGATATAGCATTGACAACAGATATTATCGTCGGATTTCCCGGTGAAACAGATGCGGACTTTGAGGATACACTTGATATTCTGCGCAAGGTAAGATATGATAATATCTATTCGTTTATTTTTTCACCGAGAAAGGGAACAAAAGCCGCCGATATGGAACAGCTCCCCGAATCGGTCAGAGCTGCCAGGTTCGAACGTCTTCTTGCATTGCAGAATGAAATATCAAACGATAAAAACCGGTCCTACCTGCATACCTGTCAGCATGTCCTTGTTGAAGGCAAAAGCAAGACCGACGAATCGAAGCTTACCGGAAGAAACGAAAAAAATCGTCTCGTCCATTTCGAGGGAGATGACAGTCTTATCGGCGGATATGCCGACGTTTATATCACACGCGCCGAAACATATGCGCTTTACGGCGAACTGAAAAAGCAGGAAGAAGGAGAACAGAACAGTGGAAATAATTGAAATGGCACAGGCACTCGGACTTCGTATCAGATCAAGCAGTGAAGGAGTCAGATTTGAAGAAGCAAAGGCGGCTTATGAGTCGAATATCGAAATAAATAATGCCCTTATGGAGTATCAGATACAGCAGGATCTTTTGTCAAAGCAAGAGGATGAAGATGGTACGCCGATGGACGAACAAACGCTTACAAGGGTAAATGACAGGATTAACGAGCTTTATGAGTTTATTGTGAACCATGAGGCTTATAAGGAGTATGAGAACGCTCAAAAGGAACTCAATGAGCTGATAACCCGCGTCAACAGCACGATCGTTGCACAGATCACGGGACGCACTGGCGGACAGTGTTCGCACGATTGCTCAAGTTGCGGAGGATGTCACTGATATTTGTTAAATAAATCGGCGCAGTCGGTAACGACTGCGCCGATGCTTTTTTGACTTTTTGTTCTCATTCCCGACGCTTTTCGGATGTCGCTCCCTCGTCGACAGGCAGTGAATCACTGTTGAATAACCCTATGATAAACCCGACAAGTGAGTCTGCGGCTTTTCCGACAATCTCGGTTAATCTGTCAATCTGTAAGATTTTGAACAAAAGCATGCGTATACGTTCGAGCAAAATGCATACGACAAAGAGAACCGCGACCGCAACCACCACATAGTATGCCATTTCGAGAGTGTCCGAGAAATAACCGAGCTTCCAGAACCTGTACAGCATGAAATAATTCCAGAATATCGGCTGAACATGTATGATATATACTCCGAAGGTCGCGGGGGCAAAAAAATTGATGACCGCTTTTATCGGCTTTGAACCGATTCTTATACGCGACGCAAGTATAAGCAGAAGTATCGAGCCCGCGAGTATGAACGGGGAGGTGTACTGGATAAACTGTCCCTTCAGCGTCGGGAGTATTTCATCCTCGGGATGCAACTTTACGAGCTTTTCGATGTAGAACATCCAATGCCATGCGGCGGCTGTGCAGAACAGATAACCCATCAGACAGACCTCGGACGGGATATATATCTTCGGTGTGGGATACTTGGCAATGTACGCTCCTATGAAATAAAGGAGCATCAGCCAGATCGCCGAATAGCCGTAGCCGATAACAAACAGATCTCCGTTTGACATTGTGGGAATGACCGACGTAAGTATGAAAACCCCGCAGCAGATGCAGAAATGTTCGCCGCGCCTTAGCCTTTCTATTGCCGGATTCAGTATCGGCATTGCAAAAAACGCAAGAGTGTAGGCATTGAAATACCAGTACTGATTGTTGGAAACCGGGAATAAAGCATATATGTATTCGTCCGGAATGATCAGCCTCGGTTCAAGTTCGGTTTTGACCGAAGGAATAAAGAATTTCAGAAGCTCAATGAATTTTTCGAATATAAAAGGAAATTTGTCGATCGCGAGAACGATCATTACGCCCCAGAACGAAACAAGGAGCCATGTTTTGAGATATTTGGAGGTTCTGATCTTTGATTTGTAGCTGACATACCCCGAGATCAGTGCAAAAAGATCGACCGCTCCGAAGGATGCCGTTTCCATAAGCCATGAAACCGGATGATTCATCGGATGAGATGCGGCGATTCCCGCATAGGGATAAACGCCGCCCTGACCGAGAACGTGCAGAAAAAGTACCATAAGCATGGAGATAATCCGTAAAATTTCGATTCCCATGTTTTTTTCTCGTTTTTGCATCTTGTCTGTCCTTTCTTTTTTCAGTCGGTGTCGTCGAAGGAGTAGTGGTCAAGCTGTCTTATGTCAATGTTTTTTACATATGCATATGATCCGCTTTTGCCGAAGACATGTACCGAAACGTTCGTGAATCCGTGTGCAAGCTTCATTTTCGATCCGGTTTTCGCAATAAGCTCAATTCTGTCGGTGTCAATGCAGGATGCCGTTCTGTAAAATCCACCTTTTGATAAAACCGTGATCTTTTTTCCGCTTTCAAAATAGGTGTTTTTGTATTCAAGATAACATGATGCAACGATGGTAATCAGCGCGGCTGCGGATACAATCAGCCATCCGTAACCGAAAAACGGCGCGGGAATAATGCAGAGGGGAGGAATAAGCATCTTGATGGTAAACAGATAATGATAAAAGCTTCTGTTTCTCGGCGGTCTGTGTGACATGTTCATCTCGGGCATAAGCATCTGAGCGCATTTCATCATGTCCTTTTCCCGCAGAAGCGGGAAAATCGGCTTCGGCTTGAAAAAGATCGGATTGTATCCGACTGCGCGTACATACAGCTTGCCGTAGCCGAAGATGCGCAGGATAGGCGTCTGCTTGTATTCGATTATCGCTATTCTGTCGCGTACTATATATGTCTTGCGTCTTATCAGAAGTCCGGACTCATATGATATGCTGTTGTTTCCGCTTGATGCCCTGAAGCCGTAATACTTGAACAGCTCTCTGAGAAATCCTCCCGTAATTGCCCATATGAAAATGATCGCATACGGCAAACCGAAGGATAGGACGAATGTTCCCGCAAAAACGACATGACGGAATACAAAATCCGATATTTTTCTTGCGGTGGTTTCGGTAAACCAGGGTGCCGAAAAAAGAAATACCGCGGACCATGACAGCAGAAGAATGACAATATACCATTCGTAATGCGATTGCAGGAGCGATTTCTTAAAAAGATCAAGCGAATTCAGCTTTGCCGACTGTACAGTGTCGCTGTCGTCATCGGTGTATTTTTTTATAAACTCCTCGGCTGTTGCGACCGGAACACCGAGCAGAGTGAAAACATTGCCGGCAAATGTCAGAACTATGTTGCAGCGACCGAATGCACGCATTACAAAAGAGGTGACTGTCGAAACCGCTTCGATCTTATCGGTATATATTATGTTTGAACGTGTCAGAAAAAGATTGCGTTTTATCAGTATTCTGTCGTCAAGAAAGGTATAATCCCATATAAAAAACGAAGATTTTTGCTTCAAAGCCGTCACCTCCTTTGTTTATTCAAGCTCGCATACGGTCACACCGAGATCACCCTCGCCGAATGTGCCGAGCCGGTAGCTTTTGATGCGTTTGTCGCCTTTGAGAAAATTCCAGAGCTGTTTTTTCAGCGCTCCGGTTCCTTTTCCGTGAATCAGTCTGACCGAATGTACTCCGGCGAGTGATGCACTGTCGAGGTATTTATCGACCGCCGCCCACGCGTCCTCTCCGTTCATTCCCCTGAGATCGATCTCGGACGAGAAATCCTTTGTAACAGATACCCCGAGCTTTGCAACCGGACGCTTTTTGCCGCTTTTGTCGGTGAAGGTGAGATCATCGTCTTCGATAAGCATCAGGTTGTCTTCTCTGACTTTTGTGGTCATAAGTCCCGCATGTACGGTCACATTTCCTTTTTTGTCGGCAGGAGACTGAACGGTTCCTTTTGCTCCGAGACTTATTATCATAACGCTGTCTCCTTTTTTGACAGGGCGGGGAAGCTTGTAGTTTTCGGGTGCATGGCTCACTATCGGGTCGATTTTGCTCTCGCCGTCGCGGATTGCCTTTTTCATGTTGCGTCTGGCTTCATCCATGGTTTTTGCAAAGTTTTCGCTGTCCTTTGCTTTTTTCGCACGGTCAAGCTCTGCCATTACAAAGTCGGAGGTTGCACGCGCACTTTCGATTATGCGGGTCGCCTGCTCGTTGGTGCTTTCGCGAAGCTTTTCTGCTTTTGCAATCTTTTCGCTCAGCTGGCGCTCTTCCTCAGCCCGTTTTTTCTCCCACTCGGCTTTTTCCTCCAGAATCTTTGCAAGATTCTTTTCGGCTTCAAGACGGGTCCCTTCGAGCTTTTCGATAACATTTTCGAATTTTTTGTTTGACGGATCGACAAGTATCTCGGCGCGTCTGATTATTTCATCCGGCAGACCGATTTTCGAAGAGATTGCAAATGCATTAGATTTTCCGGGCGTGCCTATAATCAGTCTGTATGTCGGCGCAAGCGTGTTTACGTCAAATTCACACGCCGCATTGCATACGCCGTCGGTCTCAAGAGCATATATCTTCATCTCACTGTAATGTGTGGTTATGGCTGTAAATGCTCCTGTTTGCCGTATCTTTTCGGTGATGGCAACGGCAAGCGCCGCTCCTTCTACCGGATCGGTGCCGGCGCCAAGCTCGTCGATAAGAACCAGCGAATGGCTGTCGGCGGATGCAAGGATGTGAACTATGTTCGTCATATGCGCCGAAAAAGTCGAAAGCGACTGCTCGATCGACTGCTCGTCGCCGATATCGGCAAGGATTTTGTCAAATATCCGCAGCTTCGAATCTTCGCCTGCCGGGATGTGAAGACCCGACTGTGCCATAAGTGTGAAAAGACCGAGGGTTTTGAGCGAAACGGTCTTTCCGCCCGTGTTCGGTCCGGTAATTATAAGCGTGTCAAAATCTTTGCCGAGCATGATGTCAATGGGAACCGTTTTTTTGCCGACTATGAGCGGGTGGCGGGCGGCTTTTATGTCAATGATCCCGTCTTTGGATATATCGGGTTCGTTGCCCTTCATACGCCATGAAAGCTCGGCACGGGCAAAGATGTATGCAAGTATTGTGATATTGCGGTAATTGAGATCCGTGCAGTGACCGAAATCGGCAACAGCCGCCGAAAGCGTGTAGAGAATCTTTTCGATTTCCTTTTTTTCCTCAAGCTCAAGCCTGCGCAGTTCGTTGTTGGCTTCAACTACCGCAAGAGGTTCAATGAACAGAGTGGCACCGGTTGCCGAGGTGTCATGGACAAGTCCCTTTATCTCCCCCTTGTGCTCCGCTTTTACCGGTATAACGTATCTGCCCTCACGTATCGTTACAAGGTTGTCCTGTAAATATTTTGTCGTGTTCTCGGCGGTTATATACCGTTGAAGGGTGTCTCTGATGCGGTTGTTCGTGATCCTTATCGATCTTCTTATGTCGGAAAGCTTTGTCGATGCATCGTCCGAGATCGAGTCTGCGGATATAATGCAACGGCGGATCTCGCGTTCAAGTGCGGGATTTGCGACAAGTCTTGCAAAAATCTCTCCAAGTGAGCCGAGCTTTGCGTTTTTGATACCCGCATATGAAATCAGCGAGGAGGTAGACGATAAAAGCGAGGCAACGTCAAGAAGCTCGGCAGGGGAGAGCATCGCCCCTTTTTCCGCACGCTCAACGATATCTGTTATATCGGGCGCAGAGCCGAACGGCGGATTGCCGTTCTGTGCAAGCAGGAACTTGGCGTCGGTCGTTTCGGTAAGTGATTTTTTTATGTGAACCGGATCGGAATCGGGAGATGCGGCAAGTGCAAGCTCTTTGGCTCCTGCCGTGAGTGCACATTCGGCAAGCATTTCACGTATTTTCCGGAAATCAAGTGTTATTATCGCTTTGTTGAATTCGGTCAATTTGATGCTTCCTTTCGATAGTCTGTTATTTAATGCTTTTAAATGCGGATGCTTTTGTAAAATCCGAGAGTGTCAAAGCTACGTTCAAGATGTTCTATAAGATATTTCTCACATATCGGCGACAGCTCGGATTCAAGCTCGTCGTCGGTCGGAAATGCAAATATACGTTTGTCGGGCGCAACGCAGATATAGCGCATCGTATCCAGAAGGATGTCGTCAAGAGCGGCAATGAGCGCTCCTTCCGAAGCACCGTTTCCGCTTGTCTGACATTCGTTGCAATATACCGTTCCGCCGTCGATGTCGAAAAAGTAACTGTCATCTTTTTTGCCGCAGCCGGCACAGCAGGTAAGGTCGGGTTTAAAACCGAGCAGACAGGCAAGCCTGAGTTCGAATACCGCCTTTATAAGCGTCGCACTTTTCTTTTTCGTCGAAAGAAGGTAAAGACAGTTCAGCACAAGACTGAGTATGTCGCTCTGATCCTCTCCAGTAATAGTTACCGTTGACGTGACATCCATGATGTACTGGGCAAGTGACAGTGAGACAAGATCCTCCCGCAGAGCATAGAAATCCTCTATCAGGGAAGCTTCTTTGATGTAAAAGCGGTCATTTTTCTCGCTGAGAACAAATTCGCAGAAGCAAAAAAGCTGTGATGTGTGAAGTCTGTGACTTTTTATGTTTCTGACGCCCTTTCCGCTGACCGATAATTTTCCTTCCTCCGGAGTCAGAAGGGTTATTATGCGATCGGATTCTCCGACGTCAATTACTTTTACGACAAGCCCTTTTGTAATTATATCTTTTCCCATATTGTACCGGTTTTAAAGATCTGCCCGGACAGATCAGTCATCCTTCTTTCTGAATCCGAGGTCGTTTATAAGAAAATCGCTTTCACGCCAGTTTTCTTTTACCTTGACCCATACGTCAAGAAATACCTTTGTGCCGAAAAATTTTTCCATGTCCTCTCTGGCATAGCTGCTTATTTTCTTGAGCATTTCGCCGTTTTTGCCGATGATAATTCTCTTGTGAGATTCGCGTTCGCAATATATTTCGGCACGGATGCGCAAAAGATTTCCTTCTTCTTTGAATTCCTCAATCGAAACCGCAGTCCCGTGAGGAATCTCGTTGTCGAGAAGTCTGAGAAGTTTTTCTCTTATCATCTCGGAAGCAATTACTCTTTCGGGTTGATCGGTAAGCTCGTCCTCGTCAAATATCCATTCACCCTCGTGCAGAAGCTTTTCCGCTTCGTCAAGCACGATCGATATTCCGTCCTCCTTTATCGCACTGATCGGTATGACGGACGCAAAATCGGCGAGCGACGCATATGCCGATATGACTTGTCCGATGCGTTCAGGCTTTGACAGATCCGTTTTGTTCAGAACAAGTATTATCGGCAATGAATCCTTTGCAAACCGTTGTATGAGCTTTTTTTCGACGTCTCCCGGGAGATAATCGGTGTCCGCAACAAGAATTGCGGCGTCAACATCGGCAAGTGCCGAACCGATCTGCCTGTTCATGTAGTCTCCGAGCTTTGTCATAGATTTGTGCATGCCGGGAGTGTCGATAAATACAAACTGATTTTCGCCCTTTGTCAGTATACCGGTTATCCTTGTACGCGTGGTCTGCGGCTTTCTTGAAGTTATCGCTATTTTTTCTCCGAGCATTGCGTTGAGCAACGTCGATTTCCCGACATTCGGACGTCCGACTATTGCTATAAAACCTGTTTTTTTCATATTAACAATCCTTTTTTATCTTGTGAGTTTCATTATCGTGAGTATTTTTTCCTGACGACCGAACATGTCAGCTTCGTCCTCCGGTGAGGTTTCATGGTCATAACCGAGCAGATGAAGTACCGAGTGTACCGTAAGAAAGGCTATTTCGCGTTCAAACGAATGTTGATATTCATCAGCCTGTTCGTCCGCACGCTCCGCCGAAATGACAATGTCCCCGAGAATACAGTATTCGCCGTCATCAAAATCGTCGTCAAACATGGGGAATGACAGCACGTCGGTTGCCCTGTCGATTCCTCTCTGCTCGTAATTTATGCGGTGAATCTCTTCGTTGTCAACAATCGTGACCGATACTTCACAGGAACGTGTGAAATTTTCATATTTCAGTGTGTTTCTGATTGCCGATCGTATGAGCTTTTTGATCTCGGGCGTTATTTCAATGATGTCCTGTCTGTCCGATATATATATCCTTAACTTCATTTATCTGACCTCTTTTTTTGCATGATAGCTTTTTTGCGCCCTTTTTTCGTTCTTTTCACGATCGTGTTTGTCGTATGCAAGAATGATTTTTTGTACGAGTCTGTGTCTGACAACGTCCCTGTCTGTCAGATACCGGATATCAATGTCATCGATGCCCTTCAGTATTGCAACCGCATCCGCAAGACCGCTTTTCTGTGAGTGCGGAAGGTCGGTCTGGGTCAGATCGCCGGTCACAACAGCCTTTGAGCCGAATCCGAGACGCGTAAGAAACATTTTCATTTGTTCCGGTGTGGTGTTTTGCGCTTCGTCAAGAATGATAAAGCTGTCATCAAGTGTGCGTCCTCTCATGTACGCGAGCGGCGCGATTTCGATTATGCCCTTTTCTGCAGCCCTCTGATAGCCGTCGGTACCCATAGTTTCGTACAGCGAATCGTAGAGCGGGCGCAGATAGGGATCGATCTTGCTTTGCAGATCGCCCGGCAGATACCCGAGCCGCTCCCCGGCTTCTACTGCCGGACGTGTAAGAATAATACGTGATACCTGTTTTTGCCGCAGGGCGGAGACTGCCGCCGCAACCGCGAGAAATGTTTTTCCCGTACCTGCGGGTCCGATTCCGAGAACGACGGTGTTTTTTCTTATTGCCTCTATATATTTCTTTTGACCGATCGTTTTTGCACGTATCGGCGTTCCCTTCGGGGTAATCAGTACAAGATCGCGGTCAAAGTTTTCAAGCTGATCGCCGTTTCCGTCTTCGTACATATTGATCGCATAAATGACCTTCTGTTCGTCGATCTGCTCTCCGATCGTCGCAAGCTTTTTCAGATACTGTATGACAGAGTAGGCTTTTTCGAGACTGCTCTCTTCGGTTCCGCTTATCGTCAGTGTTGTGCCTCTGTATGTGATACTGACGCCGAGCCGCTCTTCTATCGTCTCAAAATTTTTATCATAGCTTCCGCTTATTGCAAGAAAAGCGTCCGCATTTTCCACCGAAATGATTTTTTCGCTCATGTCGTTCGTCCTTTTTCGTGTTCTTCTTTTTGTTCGCCCGATGCGGTAATCGGAACCTGTTCTGCTATGTCCTCTATGCAGTAGATTCTCCTGTGCAGTGTATATACCGCACCGTCGCAGGAGGCAGACTGCGTAACCGACAGCACCTCTGCATCCGGCATTTCGGACGAGATAAGGTCTGCCATCCGCTTTTCCGCAAGCTTTTCCGCCTCTTTTTCATCGATTGAAAAATCCTTCATGACAGTTTCACGGTATTCGACGGTTACAAATCCGATCGGAAGCGCATGACCGAAGACCGTAAGCTTTTGCAGAGAAGTTTTTGCTTCCGAGCTTTCATACGGATCGGAGCGATCTCCGAAGAATGACAGCGTCCTTCCGAAGAAAAAAATGAAGCGGTATTTTGTCGCACGCCCGGTCGTAATCGGTTTTTCTCCGATAAGCGGTACGGTCTCGGTGTAGTTTTTTACGATCCGTGCATAGATGTGTGCGTCCGAGTGTTCAAGACGGTAAACCGATTCGTTTCTGCCCTGGTAAAAACCGCTGACAAGTACCTGCCCCTTGTGTACCGAATCTCCCGATGCAACAACAGCCTGCCCCGAAAAAAGTTCGATGCTGTCGATGAATCCGTCATATTTTGCAATCAGATTTGTGGGGGATTTTTCGGCTTCCGGGTCGCTTTCGGTAAAATCTCTTACGACCACTTCCGCCTTTGTACCTATGATGTTTATGCTTATCCATGAAAGTGAACCGTCGGAAAGGAGATAATCGGTGCATATTTTGTTTACGTCAAGTCGTCGGATCGGACTTCCGACCGAGAGCCCCTGCTTTTCAAGACCGTCAAGAATTGTTTCGGGAGCAACCGCTTTTCCGCCCGTGACATTTATTTCCCATATAAACATTGAAGGAAAATAAAGCAGAAATACAAAAAGCGCGGCTCCTACGTAAATTCCCGCTCTTTTCCTGTAGCGCATGAGTATAAACGGTAATCCGAGCTTTTCTACCGACGTGATCCGAACTCCCGTGTCCGAAACAATCTTTCCGAATCCCGCAGAGGAAAGACTGATAACATCGATGGTCATGCTTTCGCCGTCAACGGATGCTGTCCCGAAGGCTTTGCCTGACAGCATAAGCTCTGTCAGCAGCTTTTCGGATTTCGGAAGCGTAAATCTGTAAAATCCGACAAGAAAG
Organism: uncultured Eubacteriales bacterium; assembly: GCA_934486825.1. Classification (GTDB taxonomy): domain Bacteria; phylum Bacillota; class Clostridia; order Oscillospirales; family CAG-272; genus CAKSQF01. The sequence continues at coordinate 122,872 of CAKSQF010000001.1, forward strand.
GCAAAAATGTGATAGAGCATCAGTCGTCCTCCACCGAAACCGAATTTATTACGCCCCTTACCGTGATCTCTTTCGGAAAGAATGATGAAAGAGTCAGGGCTTTTCCGCAAATGCAGAGGTTGCAATGCGGAAGGCGGACTATTATTCTGTTGCTTTCGTAGAGAATTACGCGCGCGCATCCGCATATCTGTGCCTCACGCCCGTTGTCAACCGTAAAAGAGTAATTATCGGACCTTGCGATATCTGCTTTATCCATTCATAAACCCCCGATACTTTTCGTATATTGAATCAAATACAGTATATTCGGGGTGGTAAATATTCATACCGACATAAAGAGTCGCTTGCCGGGGTATCTGGTTGCGCTATTTACTCTGGCTGTTGCTTTTTTCGCCGTTTTCTTTCCGGACAGGTGCAGTCTGTCGGTAAGAGTCGGACTTGATCTTTTTTGCAAACGGCTGCTTCCCGCGCTTTTCCCTATGGCGGTTATAAGCGGCGTGTTCTGTAAAATGGGAAAGATACCCGGAATACCGACAAAAATTATCGCCCGCTTCGCAAGGATAAGCGAAAAATCCGCAGTGGCATTTGTGTTCGGCGCGGTAGCGGGATTTCCGATCGGTGCAATGCTCGTCGGCAGACTGTACAAAAACGGTGAGATCGATCGGGAGGAGGGAGAACGGATGCTCGGACTGTGTTCGGTCGCGTCGCCCGCCTTTCTTATATCGGCGGTCGGAATAAACATGTTCGGAAATATCGGGGTTGGAATTCTGCTCTATGGTGTACAGCTTGCGGTGACCGTCCTGCTGCTTTTTTTGACTGCGGGCAGAGTGAAGTGTCCCCGAAAAACAGAAGAAACCTGTAAAACAGCCTTGCCAACCGTCGGATGCCTCGTCGATGCGGTTGCACAGGCGGCAGTTTCGATGCTGTCCGTTGCCGCGTTTGTTACCTTTTTCTCGGTCGTTTGTAATATGCTCGGTGCTTTGCTTCCGGACGGAAACAACCGGCTTAGGGCAATAACAGGCGGATTTCTTGAGATCGGGTGCGGAATGAACGAACTTTCGTGTTTCCCCGAAAAGACAGCTCTGCCTGCGGCGGCACTCTTTGCGGGATGGTCCGGACTGTCGGTGCATATGCAGGTAATGTCGGTGAGCGGCGAGCTTTCCCTTAAGAGATATTTTCTTCAGAAGGTTATAATCGCAGCCGCCTGCTCACTGCTTGTTTTTTCTTTCTGTGCTTTTTTCTGTTGACAAAAAATGTCTGTCGTGATAAAATGTCCGAAAAAAGGATGTGAGTACAGATGATAGAAACGGTAGTTTTCGATATGGGGAATGTGCTTCTCGGCTACGATCCGGACCTTTGTATAAAGAATTATACGGATGATGAAGATGAAAAGCGACTTCTGAAAAGGGAAGCGTTCGGCTCGGAGGAATGGAATAAGCTTGACTGCGGGCAGATCACATACGATGAGGCAATGGAAATATGGAAATCACGACTGCCCGGGAGGATGCACACAACGCTTGAGAAGGTCATTGAAAACTGGCACCTGTACCTGTATGAGATAACCGACATGACTGCGATCGTGAAAAGGCTCTCCGCCGCGGGAATCGGTACTTATCTGCTGACAAATGTAAGCGTAAGATTTGATGAAATAAAAAAGTCTTTCGGACTTGTCGGTGCTGTAATGGACGGATATATTGCATCAGCCGAAAATAAAATGATGAAGCCGGATCCCCGTATATACGAGCTTTTGATAAACAAATACCGTATTGACAGATCAAAGGCTCTCTTTGTCGATGACAGGGCGGAAAACGTAGAAGCCGCAGTTGATGTCGGGATGCCGGGATACCTGTTTGACGGTGACGCAAAAAAATTCGAAAGTTATCTGAATTCGCAGGGACTTGTTTTTTAAATCGTCGCCGCAACAATGAGAAGTGCACATCCGGACATCTCAATCAGAAGAAAGATGAAAACGACAAGTATGACCCGCCTTATCAGCGTGCCGATGATCTTTATCGTTATGTTGTCCGGTATCGAATCGTCGTCGGAATAATCGCCGAGGTAGCTGTCGGAAAGTGAGTCGAGAAAGTCCTGCCTCGATAAATAAATGATTATTGCCATTATTATTCCGCAGAGCATTATCGCACTGCCGATAATATACAGAATAACGGACAGCATCAGTGTCACCTCCCGACAGATTTATCGTCATCCTTTTAGTTTCGTGATAAAGTCACCCATTTTTTCGAGTGCGGTCTGTATGTGTTTTACCGAATATGCATAGGATATGCGTGCAAATCCTTCGCCGCAGTCACCGAATGCCGTTCCCGGAACTATTGCTACTTCGTGCTCGTAAAGCAGACGGGTGCAGAACTCCTCGGAACTCATGTTGAAGTCGGAAACACGCGGGAAAACATAAAAAGCTCCCTGCGGCTCAAAAACATCAAGACCGATCTCGCGCAGACCGTGAGTGATAAAAAGTCTGCGGCGGTTGTATTCTTCTTTCATGTATTCTATGTCGGCATCTCCGCTTGTCATGGCTTCAACCCCGGCAAACTGAGAGGTTGTGGGCGCACACATTATCGCATACTGATGAATTTTGAACATCTGTGCGGTGATCTCGGCAGGAGCAAGCGTGTATCCGAGACGCCATCCGGTCATGGCAAAGGCTTTCGAAAAGCCGCTTGCTATGACCGTTCTTTCGCGCATGCCGTCGATTGACGCTATGGAAACATGTTTTTTGCCGTATGTCAGCTCAGCATAGATCTCGTCGGAAAGAATAATTATGTTTGTGTCTCGTACAAGTCCTGCGATCCCTTCAAGCTCTTCCTTTTCAAGTATCGATCCTGTCGGATTGTTCGGGAAGGGAAGAACTATCATTTTGGTTTTCGGCGTAATATACTTTTTCAGTATGTCGGCAGTCAGTCTGAAACCGTTTTCGGCTGTCAACGGCAGAAACACCGGTACGCCGCCCGCAAGGGAAACAATCGGTCCGTAGCATACGAACGACGGGACGGGAATAATTACTTCGTCGCCGCTTTCGATGATCGCTCTTACGGCAATGTCGATTGCTTCACTTCCGCCAACGGTTACGAGAATCTCGCTTTTCTGATCGTATTCAAGATCAAATCTGCGCTTCATGTATTCGGAAATCGCCGTTCTGAGCGGAGTCAGTCCGGAGTTTGCCGTGTAGTAGGTTTTTCCGCCTCTGAGCGAATCGATTGCAGCCTCCCTGATGTGCCACGGGGTAACAAAGTCGGGCTGACCTACAGTGAGAGATGTGACATCCTTGACTTCGTCGAGTATGTCAAAAAACTTGCGTATACCCGACGGCTTGACAGACTGTATTTTTTCGGATAAAGCTTTGCTGTAATCGATCATATAATCAAATTGCTCCGTTCGTCAACTTCGGGAGCCTCGTATATGACTCCGTGATCCTTGTATTTGCGAAGAACAAAATGCGTTGCGGTGGAGATGACGCCGTCAATGGTTGACAGCTTCGCCGCCACAAAATGTGCAACCTCCTTGAGCGTTTTGCCTTCGATTATTACCTGAAGGTCGTACGCCCCCGACATGAGCATGAGAGACTGCACCTCCGGATAGCGATAAATCTTTTCGGCAACCGCGTCAAAGCCGTGCTCCTGTTCGGGCTGAACCTTCAGTTCAATAACCGCACTTACATATTCGCGGTCGGTCTTGTCCCAGTCGATCAGCGCCTGATAGCCGACAATCACGCCTTCCTTTTCGTATTCCGCGATCGCTTTTTTTATATCACCCTCGTCGGTCTGTGTCATTATTGCGATCTGCGCAGGCGTGAGCCGTGCGTCTTCTTCGAGCATTTTAAGTATGCGGTTCATAGGTATATATCTCCTTGCTGTGACTTAGATTTTTTTACATATAATGTTTTTGTCCATAGGGAAGCAGATGCTGTCAAAGCCGCACTCCTTCAGAATCGCTTCGACCTTGTCAAAGTCAGAGGCAATGTCCCCGACCCTGTGCGCGTCCGATCCGATAGATATAAGCTTTCCTCCGAGCTGCTTGTAGAGCTTTATTATCCGGCTGTCGGGAAGCGGACTGCCGACACCCTGCCTGAAGCCCGATGAGTTGACCTCAAGTATAACATTTTTGTCGATTACTTTTTTCAGAACGGTTACAAGATAATCGTAGTCATAAGACATGTCAAACCGACGTCCTATGCGGTTCATGTACCTGAGCGGATATGTAAGATGTGTAAGTACGTCAAATCCGCCGAGGTCCAGAAGCTCGCAAGCCTCGCACAGGTATGTGATCCAGTCCTTTTTGAACTCTTCTTCGGATTTTACATGCATGTCCTGAAAGGCAAAATCCGGCTTTCCGCGGAGGCTGTGAATCGAGCCGAGCACTGTCTGGTAGTGATATTTTTCAAGCATCGCCCTGCCGAGCTCGGGATACTGATAGAACTGACCGAGTTCAACGCCGAATGACATTGTGATCTGTGAGCCGTATATTTCCTTGGCTTCGTTGAACTCTTTGAGTACCGCCTCTGGATCGTATGGCATGTTGTATCCTTCCGGGATGGCATTGACATCGAAATGGTCGGTTATCGCAATGTGCGTAAGTCCTTTCGATATAGCCGATCTGCACATGTCCTTTATACGTGCGTTTTTGTCGGCGTCGTAAGAATTGCCCGAGTGTGTGTGACTGTCAAATGTTATCATAAAAAATCGCCTGCTTTCATAGATGATATTATAACACATAGGGAGCCGAATTTCCAGTATTTTTTTGAAAAAAAGTGTATATCGGCAAAAAACTATTGATTTTTGACATTTTGTATGCTAATATTGTGACGTATAGACAAAGTATTTATGCAGGAGGATTTGTAATGATAATCGGAGCACAGTTTTTTACCCTGCGCGACTTTTGTAAAACGCCGGACGGACTTGCCGAGTCGCTTGAAAAGGTTGCCGATATCGGCTATAAATCGGTTCAGATATCGGGGGTATGTCCGTATGAACCGGAATGGCTTGCAGTGCAGCTTGATAAAAACGGTCTGACTTGCGACCTTACGCATACTCCGTTTGACAGACTTGTAAAAGAAACCGAAAATGTTATTGCCGACCATAAAACCTTCGGATGTAAGTATATCGGAATCGGCGGATATAACGGACTCTGCGAGGAGTCTGATGTCGAGTATGTGAAAAATGCCGCAAAACAGATTGCCCCACTCATGAAAAAGGCGGGATGCCTTTTCATGTATCATAATCATTTTACCGAGTTTACAAAAAACGAAAACGGTAAGACAAGACTTGTCGAGCTTGCCGAAAAAACATCGCCGGACGAGCTCGGATTTACCTTCGATACGTATTGGGGACAGTACGGGGGAGCAGACCTTTCGGATTATGCCGCACTGCTGAACGGCAGAGTTCCGTGTATTCACTTCAAGGATTATAAGATCGAGAAGCATGAGGTGCGCATGGCGGCTGTCGGTGACGGGAATATAAATTTCGAAAAGCTTGCCGCAATATTCGAAAACAGCGGTACTGAATATGTTTTTGTCGAACAGGATAATACCTACGGAGAGGATCCGTTCGATTGCCTCAGACGTTCGTATGAATATCTGAGATCGATCGGGCTTGAGTGACCCGCTTATGTCTGAAAGCCTTTATGACGAGCTTGTGAGATATGCGTCCGACGGAAGGACTGCGTTTCATATGCCGGGACATAAGCGTAAAGAGGCTTTCGGAGGTCTGCTTCCGTACAGTATGGATATAACGGAAATTGAGGGATTTGACAACCTTCATGACCGCCGCGGCATACTGAAAAGCCTTTCGGAAAGAATGGCAAAGCTTTGGAGGGCGGATTACGCTTTTCCGCTTGTCGGCGGTTCCACATGCGGGATTCTTTCCGCAATTTATGCGCTGACTTCTCCCGGAGATACCGTGTTGATCGACAGAAACTGTCATAAATCGGTTTATAATGCGGCAGAGCTCTGCTCATTGTCGGTTCGCTGTGTCAGAGGAAAAACGGATGTCGGATTCGGGTTTGTGATGCCGCCGTCCGCATCCGAAATAAAGAAGCAGCTCGAATCAAGCCCGGGGTGCAAAGCGGTGATAATTACATCGCCTACCTATGAGGGTATGATCGCGGATGTCGGAGCGATTGCCGGAGTTGCGGCATCATACGGTGCGAGACTGATAGTCGATCAGGCGCACGGCGCTCATTTCGGCTTCGACGGAAATACAGGGGCTTCGGCTGTGGGCGTTGCCGACGCAGCAATCGTGTCGCTCCATAAGACCCTGCCTGCAATGACCCAGACGGCCGCACTTTTCGTTTCGAAGAATGTCGATACCGGCGCTGTCGAATCGGGTCTTTCGGTTTTCGAAACATCGAGTCCGTCTTATCCGTTGCTCGCGTCGATAGATCGCTGTGTGAGTTTTCTTGAAGAAAATGGCGGAGATGCCTTCCTTGATTACAAAGCGCTGCTTGACAGGTTTTATTCGGCTATGACCGCTCTTGAAAATCTGCGGGTCTGCTCATGCAATAATCATGATCCGGGTAAAATAATCGTGTCGTGCAGGGGCTGTGATATCGACGGAAATAAAATGTCGGAAATTCTCAGGGAGAATTTCGGCATAGAGATCGAAATGGTTGCGCCCGATTATGTTCTTGCAATGTCAACCGTTGCCGACAGTTCCGATGACCTTGAAAAGCTTGCCGATGCGATTCTCGCAATCGATAAATCGGTGAGACGGTCGGATAAACCGGAATCCGGGTATGAAACCGATACCGGAATTCCGCGTAAAGTGTTTGATGCATGCGAAACGCGCAGTATGCCGGGAGAGTATATCGATTATCATGATGCGGTCGGCAGAGTCTCGCATGAATATGTGTATGCATATCCGCCGGGCGCTCCGATTATTGCGGCAGGGGAGCTTGTTGACGATAAATTTACGTCAAAAGCGGATCGGCTTCTGGTGTCCGGCGTTAAAGTCTGTTCGTCCCGCGGAAAATTTCCGCTCATCTTTGTCGTAAAAGATTAAAACCCATTGACAAACAAAAAAAAACGTGGTATAATGCAATATATGTTTAATAAGGAGATTTCGGCTATGAAAAGAATCAAGACGGTTGAAACACGTGACCTTTCGAAGAGCGTAAAGACGGGCGGATGCGGTGAGTGCCAGACTTCCTGCCAGTCGGCTTGCAAGACCTCCTGCGGTGTTGCAAATCAGAAGTGCGAGAATAAAAACAAGTAATTTCTGAATATATGAAAACGCCGTTTGCCGAATTCGGCAAACGGCGTTTTCTCTGTAGTTGTCAGCGGAAAGGGACATCCGGACCACCCGGGTGCTGTTTTGTAAATGATACATCAATATAAACTTAACGGATATAATATAGTGATCGATGTTGCGAGCGGGTCTGTTCACAACGTGGATGATGTTGCATATGATGCGATCGAAATGTACGAGGATAACAGCCGCAAGAGTATATCGGACCGACTGCTTGAGAAATACGGCAATCGTCCGGACGTTACCGAAGAAGATATATCCGAGCTTCTCGACGATATAGAAAAGCTCAAAAATGACGGCAAGCTCTTCTCAAAGGATATATACGACGGCAAAACCTTCAATATAAAGAACAGAAACCCCGTCATAAAGGCACTTTGCCTTCATGTCGCACATACCTGTAATCTGAACTGTGAATACTGCTTTGCGGCACAGGGTAAATATCACGGTCAGAGTGCGCTTATGTCGTTCGAAACAGGCAAGCGTGCGCTTGATTTTCTTGTTGAAAATTCGGGAACAAGAAGAAACCTTGAGGTTGACTTCTTCGGCGGCGAGCCGCTGATGAACTTCGATGTTGTTAAAAAGCTTGTTGCTTATGCAAGATCGATCGAGAACGAAAAGGGTAAGAATTTCAGATTTACCCTTACCACCAACGGGATGCTTATTGATGACGATGTAATAGATTTCTGTAACAGGGAGTGTCATAATGTGGTTCTTTCGCTTGACGGTAGAAAAGAAGTACATGACAGACTCAGAAAAACGCCTGCCGGAAAGGGTTCGTATGATACGATAATACCGAAATTCAAAGAGTTTGTGAAGAGGCGCGGCGGCAAAGGCTATTACATGCGCGGCACTTTTACTCATAATAATGTTGATTTCACAAACGATATTTTCCATATGGCTGACCTCGGATTTACCGAGCTTTCAATGGAGCCTGTCGTGTGCAAACCGACCGATCCGTATGCGCTGACAGAGGAGGATCTGCCTGTTCTTATGGAGCAGTACGAAATACTCGCAAAGGAAATGATAAAGCGGCGTAAAGAGGGAAGACCGTTCACCTTTTATCATTATATGATCGACCTGAAATCGGGTCCGTGTATCTATAAGCGTATAACGGGTTGCGGTTCGGGAACAGAATATATGGCTGTGACTCCGACCGGGGAGCTTTATCCGTGTCATCAGTTTGTGGGTGACCCCGCGTATAAGCTCGGCGACGTTTTCAACGGTATAGCAAATGAAGAGCTTCGCTCGGAATTCGGAAAGTGCAATGCCTATTCAAGGGAAGAATGTAAAAACTGCTGGGCAAGACTTTTCTGCTCGGGCGGGTGCGCGGCAAACGCATACCATGCCACGGGTTCGATAGACGGTGTCTATGAGTACGGCTGTAAGCTGTTCAAAAAGCGTATCGAGTGTGCTGTTATGATGAATGTTGACGAGGACGCCTCGTCGGCGGAAAACGAATAATTCCGAAAAACATCTCCGATGACACTGTCATCGGAGATGTTTTTCATCTGATAATGAGCTTTAAAAGTTCGATTGTTTTTTTCTTGTCTTTTTTAAGAAGGAAAATATAAGACAGTACATTCGGATATTGCGAGATAAGACAAATTTTTCTGTAATCGTCTATGGCAGACGTTTCATCTTTGTTCAGACTGTAAAAACCGAGTATTTGTGACAGATTGTTATCCTGCTCCGCCCGCCATTTGTTGTAAAAATCGACGGTCGGCATTGAGATAAACTCATCCGTATTAATTTCGGAATTTGTTTCACAGCAAAAATTATTGATGTTGACCTCGGTGCCCGACATGTTGAAGTCTATCAGACCCGCAAAGCTGCCGTTTTTTATAAGTATGTTTGTGCTGTTCATATCACCCTGAATAACACACCTCGGGAGAGATCGCATTACCGATTTTATTCTCACTCTTATCGATTCATTGAAATCTGATATTTCTTCTGCAAGCCGATCTTCCCCTGTTTCTTTTAATGCGGATATGAGCATATCGAGATTTTCCTGTTTTTCGTCAATTCCTACGTCAAGCGGTGCAAGGTCAATAATACTCCACATTGACTTCTCGGGCACAAGATCGATTTCCGAAAACATGGAGGCGAATTTTCCGGTCATAGCCAGAACATCTTTTTTTATCGATTCGTGATCGACTGTCTCCCCAAGCTCGTATTCGGTAGGAAGATCAATGTAATCGGAGAGGTTACATGTATATCTGCCGTAGTCGTATGTGTATTTACCGTTTTTTGTCTTGCGATAATGCGGTGCAATTACACCGATACTGTTGTACCGTTCACATAGCCTTGCGATGGCGGCTATGCGTTTTTCACCGAATGACGAACTCCAGATCCGCAATACATATTTTTTATCGATGATCGCATTGATTCTGATATCGTCTTCGCGCGATGTGTCGAAGATGTTGATTTCGGATCCGATTTCTACCCCGAATTCGGATGCGATTTCTGATATTTTTTCTCTGTTTATGTCCATGTGTTTCAAAATCAGCGGGAGACAATGTGTGTCGCCCGCTTTTGTCGTGTTATTCAAGCTCAATTATGCTTTCATCCCACATTTCGGGAGCATCATAGCCCATAAGATTCACGATTGTAGCCGCAACATCGGACAAACCGAAGTGCTTGTCCTTCTTTACGGTGTAATGATCGCTCGCAAAATTGTCGTATATGATGCAGGGAACAGGATTGAGCGTGTGGCTGGTCTTAGCCTTGTAGGTGCCGTCTTTGTTCTTCTTCGGCTCGCCGGTCTTTTTGTCAATCTCGTACATTTCGTCCGCATTTCCGTGATCGGCGGTGATTATAGCCGCTCCGTGCATCTTGTCGATGACGGGAAGGAGTCTCGCAAGCTGGAGATCAAGCGCTTCCACCGAAATCCTGGTCGCGTCGATGTTGCCCGTGTGCCCGACCATGTCTCCGTTGGGGTAGTTGACACGGATGAATCTGTACTTGCCCGACGTTATAAGATCAATCATCGCGTCGGTGATTTCCGCACACTGCATCCACGGACGCTGTTCAAACGGTATGACATCCGACGGCTTTTCGATATATACTTCAAGCTCGTCCGAGAATTTGCCCGAGCGGTTGCCGTTCCAGAAATAAGTTACATGTCCGTACTTCTGCGTTTCGGATATGGCTGCGATCTCGATTCCCGTGTCAGCCATATATTCACCCATTGTGTTTGTTATCTCGGGCGGATTGACAAGATAATGCTTCGGAATGTGAAGGTCGCCGTCATATTCGAGCATTCCGGCATAGTATACTTTCGGATTGCGCTTTTTGTCGAACTTGTCAAAATCGTCGCCCGAGTCAAATGCTCTGGAGATTTCGATAGCACGGTCGCCGCGGAAGTTGAAGAATACGACGCTGTCTCCGTCCTCTATGGTTCCGACAGGCTTGCCGTCCTTCGCAATTACAAATGCAGGAAGATCCTGATCTATGACCTTGTATTCGTCGCGATAGGTTACTATTGCGTCTTCTGCCGATGCAAACTGTCTTCCTTCGCCGAGAACATGGGTCTTCCAGCCCTCTTCAACCATTTTCCAGTTGGCTTCGTAGCGGTCCATTGTGATTTTCATACGTCCGCCGCCCGATGCGATGCATACGTCAAAGTCAGATGAACGAAGTGAGTCGAGAAAGGACTCAAACGGTCTTACATAGTCGAGCGCCGAGGTTTCGCCGACATCTCTGCCGTCAAGCAGAATGTGTATGCGTACCTTGTGTACCCCGTCTTCCTTGGCATGAGCTATCATTGCCTTGAGATGATCGATGTGCGAATGAACGTTGCCGTCCGAGAAAAGACCGATAAAATGCAGAGCCGAATTGTTGTTTTTTACATTGGTGACAACATTGATCCATGTCTCCGATCCGAACATTTTGCCGGAGGTAATGGAATTTGATACGAGCTTTGCGCCCTGTGCGAAGACCTGTCCGGCACCGAGCGCATTGTGTCCGACCTCGGAGTTACCCATGTCGTCGTCGGAGGGAAGTCCGACGGCAGTGCCGTGCGCTTTGAGCTTTACCCATGGATAATTTGCCATAAGCCTGTCGAGTGTGGGTGTGTTTGCGAGAGCAACCGCATTGCCGGGACCTGCCGGAGCAAGTCCGACTCCGTCCATTATAATTGTAACGAGCGGACCTTCAATGCCGCCGAATTTTTCTGATTTTTTTAACTTTGACATTTTATTCTCCTGCTTTCATTAGTCATTCATCATGATTATAAACCATATTTGTGAACAAATTGTGTAATATTCAAAAAAATGCTTTTTTATATCAGCGTTTGAACTGACTGTTCCAGAGCTCGGCGTAAAAGCCTCCTTTTTCAAGCAGCTTTTTGTGTGAGCCTTGTTCAACGATGTTTCCGTCACGCATGACAAGAATTATGTCTGCGGCACGTATGGTGGAAAGCCTGTGCGCAACGATAAAAGAGGTGCGACCCTTCATCAGTTCGCCGAATGCATCCTGGATTTTCAGCTCGGTTCTTGTATCTATCGATGAGGTTGCCTCGTCGAGAATAAGCATCGGAGGCAGACAAAGCATAATTCTCGTGATGCAGAGAAGCTGCTTCTGTCCCTGCGAGAGCATGCCGCCGTCTTCGCCTATAACAGTGTCGTAACCCTTCGGCAGACGCTTTATGAAGCTGTGTGAATGTGCAGCTTTTGCCGCCGCGACGATCTCCTCGTCGGTTGCGTCCGGATTGCCCATCGTTATGTTTTCGCGGATCGTTCCCGATTTAAGCCACGTTTCCTGCAATACCATTCCGTAGTTGTGGCGAAGACTGTGGCGTGTGTAGCTGCGTATATCGTGACCGTCTACCGAGACAGACCCGTCGTTTACATCGTAAAAACGCATGAGCAGATTTATAAGCGTCGTCTTTCCGCATCCTGTCGGTCCCACGATCGCCACAGTCTGCCCGGGTGATACGTGCAGATTGAAATTTCTGATAAGAGGCTTGTCGGGTGTGTAGGAGAACCTGACATTTTCAAGATCAAATCTTCCGTCGGCGTGTGAAAGAACACGCGCATTTTCATTGTCGGGAACCTGCGGTTCTTCTTCGATCAGCTCAAAAAGCCTTGAAGCACAGGCAAGTGCATTCTGAAGCTCGGTGACTACCCCCGATATTTCGTTGAACGGTTTTGTGTACTGATTTGCGTAAGACAACAGGCACGAAAGGGCACCGACCGTGAACGGAGCAGATGCCGGATCCTTTGCGGAAGCAACGACGGTCAGCGCGCCGACAAGCGCCACCGCCGCATATACGACGTTGTTTACAAATCTTGTACACGGATTTGTTATTGACGAGAAAAATGTTGCACGAAGCGAAAATTTTGAAAGACGATCATTTATCTCATCGAATTTCTCAAGCGATTCGTGCTCGCGGCAAAATGATTTCAGTACCTTTTGTCCGTCGAGAACCTCTTCAATGTATGCGGTCTGCTCGCCCCGTGTTTCAGACTGCTTCAGAAACATCGAGTGAGTATGTTCCGCGACGAACTTCGCAACGATAAGCGAGAGGGGGGTCAGCAGAACGACAATAAGCGCGATTTTCCAGCTTAAAGCGATCATGAAGCCGACTGTTCCGATTATCGTAAGAACTCCGGTGAACAGCTGAGTGAATCCCATCAGTAAGCCGTCCGCAAATTGGTCCGCATCAGAAATGACCCTGCTGATTATGTCTCCCGACGGATGTGTGTCGATGTATGAAAGCGGCAGTATCTGTATTTTTCCGAAAGCCTCTTTTCTGACATCACGGACAATGTTGAATGATATTTTGTTGTTTATCATGTTCATTATCCATTGGGAAAGGGCAGTGATAAGAATAATTACAACACATTTTGCCGTTATTTTCGAAATAAGCTCAAAACCCACCGCTTTCTCGCCGACAACAGCGTCTATCGCATCACCGATGAGAATAGGAAGATAAAGGGTAAGCGCAACCGAAACCGCGGCAAGTATGACAGTTGATACAATCAGCAGCCGGTATCTTTTTATGTAATGCAAAACCTTTCGGATGTCTGAAGCTTTGCCTGCCATATTATCCCACCTCCTTCGGATATTGCGAATAGTAAATCTCTTTGTAAACTTCACAGCTCTCAAGCAGATCCTCGTGTCTGCCTTCGCCGACAATCTTTCCGTCATCGAGAACCACTATTTTGTCTGCGTGCATGAGTGACGATGTGCGCTGTGAAACAATTATAACCGTGGGTCGGCTTTTCAGCTCGCGGATTGCTTTTCTCAGTGCGGCGTCGGTCGCATAATCAAGCGCAGACGCACTGTCGTCGAGTATCAGTATTTCGGGATTGCCGACAAGCGCTCTTGCTATCGTCAGACGCTGTTTCTGACCGCCCGAAAAATTCCGTCCGCCCTGTGCAACTTCCGCATCAAGCCCGCCCTTCTGCATAACAAAATCATATGCCTGAGCCGATTTCAATGCTTCGATCATCTCATCGTCGGTTGCAAAGCGATCGGCAAATCCGAGATTCGATCTTATTGTACCCTTGAACAGAACGGCTTTCTGCATGACGATACCGATCTTGCGGCGCAGTTTTTCGCTGTCATAGCTCTTGACGTCTTTTCCGTCAACAAAAACAGCACCTGAGGTTGCATCGTAAAAATGCGGAATGAGGTTGACAAGCGAGGTTTTTCCCGCACCTGTTCCGCCGATTATTCCGAGCGTTTCGCCCTTTTTTATTCCGAAAGAAATGTCCGACAGTGAATCTTCGGATGCGTTTTTGTATGTGAGCGACACATTCCTGAATTCTATGAAACAGTCGTTTCCGGATTGCTTTTCCCCGTCGGACGCAATCTGTTCGTCGGGTTCGTCGATCGAAAGAATGTATGCGACTCTGTTTGCACAGGCAATTGACTTGGTGATCGTAACTATCAGATTGGCAAGCTTTATCAGCTCAATCAGGATTTGCGACATGTAATTGTAGAGTGCAACCACATCACCCTGTGAGAGATTGCCGCTGTACACCTGTTTGCCGCTGACCGAGATCAGAAACAGAACCGCAAAGTTGATGATAACATATGTCAGCGGGTTCATAAGCGCCGATATTCTGCCAACAAGCCTTTGCGCGTTGTTGAGCGAATCGTTGCGTTTGTTGAACTCTATTTCTTCCGAATCTTCCTTGCAGAACGCTCTGATTACTCTGACACCGGTAAGGTTTTCTCTTGTTATGGACATAACGCTGTCAAGCTTTGACTGCGTTTTTCTGTAGAGCGGAATCGTTATAAGGAGTATTCCGAATACGATAACCGACAGACAGGGAATTGCGACCGCAAAAACAAGAGCGGACTTCACATCGACGGTAAATGCCATTATCATTGCACCGAATACGATAAACGGTGAACGTAAAAAGAGACGAAGCGTCATGTTGACGCCCGACTGCATCTGGTTTATGTCACTTGTAATTCTCGTCATGAGTGTCGATCTTCCGAGACGGTCAAGAACGGAGAAGGAAAACGATTGTATTTTTCCGAAAAGGGCATGACGGACCTTTGAGCTGAATCCTATAGCGGCTTTTGCGGCAAAATACTGTGCGGTTATTGAACAGACGAGACCGATCACGCCGAGTCCGAGAAGGATAAGACATCTTGAAAAAATATATCCGGTGTCGCCGGTTGCAATACCTTTGTTGATTATTGAAGCAACAACAAGAGGAACGATAAGCTCAAAGCCTGCCTCAAGAAGCTTGAAAAACGGACCGAGAATCGACTCAAGCTTGTAATCTCGCATGTAAATAAGGAGTTTTTTCATGTTAAATAATCCTTTGCCGGTTGTTTGTGAATGAAAAAGCGGCTTCACATAAAAATGTGTAAGCCGCTTTGCGTATTTATAAATATTATTCCTCGTCAGCGGACTCTTCGGCGTCACCGTCGTCGTTGTAGCCGTCTTCAAGCAGTGCACGCATCGAAAGCGAAACTTTCTTCTTCTCGGTATCGATGTTTGTGATCTTGACCTGAACAACATCATCAAGATGAACGACCTCTGCGGGTGTTGCGATCTTGTGATCGGTTATCTGAGAAATGTGGATAAGACCGTCAACCTCGGGAATAATCTCGGCAAATGCTCCGAAGGGGGTAATGCCGACTATCTTTGCCGAAACAACATCGCCCACATTGAACGACTTGACAAAAATGTTCCAGGGGTTTGTTTCCTCGGTCTTGCAGCCGAGCGAAATTCTCTTCTTCTCGGGATCAAACGATTTGACGTAGACATCAATGCTGTCGCCGACCTTTACAACGTCGGCGGGACTCTTGATTCTTGACCAAGAGAGCTCGGTGATATGTACCATGCCGTCAACGCCGCCGATATCGACAAATGCTCCGTAGGAGGTCAGCGACTTGACTGTGCCGGTGTACTTCTTTCCGACTTCAAGTTCTGCCCATACCTTTGCAACGGCTTCCTTGTGCTCCGCACGCTGAACCGCTCTTATCGAGGCTGTCGCACGGTTGCGCGACTCTTCAATGTCGATAATCTTTACCTTCTGTGTGGTTCCCTTGAGGGGAGTAAGCTCCTCGCCCTTCGGAATACCTGTCTGCGAAGCGGGGATGAACACTTCGATCGCTCCGATGGCGATCATGCATCCGCCCTTGACAATCTTTGTGATCTTGCCTTCGAGGATCTCTCCGCTCTCCTTCGCTTCGACAACCTTTTTCCAGCTGTCGATACGCTCGATGCGCTTTCTCGAAAGACCGGCAACACCTTCAATATCACTGACTCTTGTAACATATGCTTCGATCGTGTCACCGACCTTGTACGCGGGCTCTGCATTGGCAATTTCTTCGTAGGGAAGAAGCCCGGTAACATTTGCGGACAAATCAACATGTACATCTGTGGGAGTGATCGATGTGATCGTTCCGGTTACAATATCTCCTGTATTTAAAGTTTTGAGTGATTCTTCGAGCAGCTCTTCGAAATTTTCTTTCTCAATGTTCTCGCTCATAATGGTTTTTACCTCCTGTATTATATCGCCTGGTGTCGATGCACCGGCGGTAATGCCGATCCTTGCAGCCTTTTTCGCACGTAGCGCAATGGCAGGTGTAATGTCCGCCGCACTTTCAATGAGAAACGAATCCGGTTGATTTTTCTTCGAAACCGACAGAAGCTTTTTCGTGTTCGATGAGTTTTTTCCCCCGATCACAAGCATAAAATCAACTTCTCCGGACAACCGTTCAACCTCATTCTGACGGTTTTCAGTAACACTGCATATTGTATCATAAATGCTGTATTTTGTCAAGTGTTTGATGATAACTTCTTGCGCTTTGTGCCATTCGGACAAATTTTGAGTTGTTTGTGCCACGGCTATTACACATTTTTTGGCTAATTTGCGCAAATCGATTTCATCTGCGCTGTTTACGACATATGTTTCGCCGGGAGCCTTCCCATGTGCGTATGAGACTATACCCTTTACCTCGGGATGCTGCGGGTCGCCTATGACAAGAAGCGTCTCTCCGTGCTCTGTCCGGGTCATTACAATGTCATGTATCTTCTTTACATACGGACAGGTGCAATCGATGATCCTGAAATTTTTACACCTGCTGCTGTATTCGGAAAGTCTGCAGCTGACCTCTTTCGTGGTTCCGTGTGCCCGCAGAACCACTGTCGAAGGAATTCCGTTGCGGGCATCCGCAAAAATCCGGTCTATGTCATTTTCGCCTATGCATGTAACGCCCTTGCGTTCAAGCTCTTTTACAACGTGCGGATTGTGAACCAGCTCGCCGAGCGTGTATATTTTTTCTTCCGGTTCCTTCCGATCGACAAGAGATGTCACACTGTTTACCGCACGAGACACCCCAAAGCAGAAACCGGCATATTTTCCGACTGTGATTTTTTTCATTACAGTCCTCAGCCGAGCTCGTTGATGCGGGAGAAGATAAGCTCCGCCGCTTTTGCAAATTCCGCGGAGCGACCGCCGCTGAATCCGAACTCATCGTATTCGATCGGCTTTCCCATTATGACGTATGTACGCTTGAACGGGAGAACACGCCATCCCTTTGTTTTTATAAGAACCGGTACTACCTTTGATTTCGAATGAAATTCAATCATTCCGACCCCGTTCTTGATCGGTGTCTGCTTCGGATCCTTGCCGGGATAACGTGTGCCCTGCGGAAATATCCCGACTGTTTTGCCGTCATTCAGAATCCCGATTGTTGTCTTTATCGGACCGAGCGCCGTCGATGCATGCTGTCTGTCAACGGGGAATGCTCCGAGCGCTCTTATCAGGTGCCGCAGAAGCGGTACTCTGAACAGCTCCGCTTTTGCAAGAAAGTGAACCTGTCGCTTAAAGCTTGCACCGAGAATGATAACGTCTCTGTTTGAAAGATGATTTGCACATACCATGAACGAACCGTCAGTCGGCTCGTTTTCCTTGCCGACTATACGGATGTTGTATAAAAATCTGAAGAAACCGCCGAGACACGCTCTTGCGGCAGTGTAGAAATTCATAGCTTCCTCCGATTGTATCAGACCGTAATTCCGGTCTTTTCTTTGATAATTTCCATGGCGGCACTGAAGGCTTCGTCAACCGTCATGTCTGAATTGTCAAGCTCGACCGCATCCTTTGCAGCCATAAGCGGGGCAACGCTTCTCGTGCTGTCGCGCGTATCCCGCTCCTCCATCATTTTCAGGGTCTCCTCAAGCGTGATGTCCATACCCTTCTGAATATATTCACGATGACGTCTTTTTGCTCTCGCAAGAGGGGATGAGATGAGAAAAATCTTCACATCGGCGTCCGGAAGTATCACGGTTCCTATGTCGCGCCCGTCCATTATTACATTGTTTTTGTTTGCAATATCCCTTTGAAGATCAAGTAAAAATCCGCGGACCTCGCCTATTGATGAGACGGCGGATGCCCATTCGGATACCGACGGTGTGCGTATCAGATCGGTTACATCCTCGCCGCACAGATATATGTGCTGGCTCCCGTCCCTGTATGCAATACCTACTTTTATGTCCGGCAGTGACGAAATGATTTTTTTGACGTCGCACCTGTCAAAGCCGCTCCGCTCGCAAAAGAGTCCTATTGCACGGTAAAGCGCGCCCGTGTCAACATAGACAAAGCCGAGCTTTGCCGCTATCATTTTCGCAAGTGTGCTTTTTCCCGCACCCGACGGTCCGTCAATCGCAATCTGTACCATTTTTTATGTTCCTTCCTTACAATACTGCTGCATTTGCGGCTGTATACGCCGTTGAAAAAGCGATCTGTAAATTGAATCCGCCGGTGTATGCATCGACGTCAATAACTTCTCCGGCAAAAAACAGCCCTTTTATTTTTTTTGATTCCATTGTTTTAGGTGAGAGCTCGCAGA
Source organism: uncultured Eubacteriales bacterium (assembly GCA_934486825.1). Taxonomy (GTDB): domain Bacteria; phylum Bacillota; class Clostridia; order Oscillospirales; family CAG-272; genus CAKSQF01. The sequence continues at coordinate 141,453 of CAKSQF010000001.1, forward strand.
TATCAATTCCGCCGGATGTAATTATCGCTTCATCTATCGGGCGCGGACGTCTGACGGTGACCGTAAGATGCTTCATCAGATGTGCAATGCCGGCACGATCCTCACGTGTTATATTGTTTGCCTTTTTTTGCGGTGATATGCCCGAAAGGGAAACAAATACGTCAATCATTTTTGACGGCAGAAGATCACAGAGTGCGTTCGAATAATTTTTGTTCGAATATTTTGCAAAATCGGAGAGAAGACGTCTGTCAAGAGTGCTTTCGTCAAGCGCGGGCTTCATATCAATCACAAGCCTGTATCTGCCGGGTGTTATGTTACGCAGATAGGATGATGCGGAAAGGATCATCGGACCGGTAACACCGAAATGCGTGAACATCATTTCCCCGAAGTCGGTGTAAACCTTGCGTTCTCCGTCATATGCCGATAACGATACGTTTTTCAGTGACAGCCCCTGCAGAGACGCACACCACTTTTCGGCCGTTTCGAGCGGAACAAGGGAAGGGGAGAGCGGAGTGACGTTTATTCCCAGCCGTTTTGCAAACCTGTATCCGTCGCCGTCCGAGCCGGTGCGCGGGTATGACATTCCGCCGGTCGCAACGATCACACGGTCGTATGGGTGAAAAACATCTGTGTATATCCCGTTTGCCATGTCGCCTGACCTGCCGATGTCTCTTACTTTTGCCTGTATAAAATGTACGCCGAGCCTTTTGCATTCGTTTTCCATTGCCCTGACAATATCGCCGGCTTTGTCTGACACGGGAAAAACCCTGTTTCCCCTTTCGGTTTTGAGCGGGACGCCGAGTTCTTCAAAAAAAGCCATGGTGTCATCGGGCGTAAAACGTGAAAGAGATCCGTACATAAACCGCGGGTTTGTCGGTACGTTCGCAATGAATTCGTTTGTGGTGCAGTTGTTTGTCAGATTACATCTGCCTTTTCCGGTTATCATAAGCTTTCTTCCCGGCAGGCTGTTTTTTTCGTAAACCGTTACATCCGCACCGAGACGTGCACAGACGATCCCCGCCATCATTCCGGCTGCACCGGCTCCGATTATCGCAATTTTCATCTTTTCCTCTTTCGTTACCATTCTGAAACAGATATTATTTTACCCGTTTTCCGCGCCGTTGTCAATAGATAAAGCCGTTGCTCATCAATTTTTACATATAAAACCTCTGTTTTGCATAAACTTTTTCAAGAAATCGTTTTTGGAGAGAGGTCAATGAACTTTTCAAACGAAAAGTATGAACAACATAAACGAAAGGCGTTTTACGCCCTTATGACGGCGGGCGCGGTGGTCGTGGGATATTATCTTCTGAACAGGATTCTCTTTCCTTTCTTCATGGCATGGCTGACGGTGCTTGTTCTGCATCCGGTCGTTACAAAGGGCGTGCTCTTTACGAAAATATCAAGACCGACTGTAACCGCGATCATTCTGATCCTGATTCTGCTTTTTATCGGTGTCGGCGTTTTCTTTGCGGTGAAGCGTCTCTATGATGAGCTGGTAGGTTTTCTGTCGTACGTTGATCTGAACGGCGACAAGCTTATAAACAGTGCGGGAAACAGCTTCGGAGCCCTTCTGCGACATCTCGGCATAAAGGATACCGGAGAACTGTCAGAGATTCTGTCGGCGACCGTAAAAAGTGCCATGACCTCGCTGTCGTCAAAAATGACTGTCGGAATAGGTGTTTTTGCGTCAAGAATCCCCGGATTTTTCTTTTCCGGACTTATCTATATAATGGCGACCTATTATATCGCCGCCGATTATGACGGATTTGAAAGACGCATGCTGTCGCTTCTTCCGATGTCTGCGGCAAGGCGGCTCGGGAATGTTAAAGGAAAATTTTTGAAAAGCGCCGGTAAATATGTGCGCGCATATCTGATAATTCTTGTAATAACCTTCGTCGAGCTTTTTGCGGCATTTCTTATCCTGCGGATAAAATATGCAATGCTGCTTGCGGCGGTTATTGCACTGCTTGATATACTTCCGGCAATAGGAGTCGGTACCGTGCTCGTCCCGTGGGCAATCTGGTCGGCAGTGACGGGAAATGTAAAAACGGGTATTTCGCTCGGTATTGTGTTTGTTATCGTGTCGGTGATACGACAGATTATCGAACCGAAAATTGTCGGAGAAAAGCTCGGGATATCTCCGCTTCTGACACTTTTTTCGGTTTTCGTCGGATATAAACTTCTCGGTGTTATCGGAATTATCATCGCACCGATTGCGGTGATCCTTGTCAGGGAATTTTTTATCCTGTCAAAGGGAGGCGGAGATGCTTTGTCTGCCGAAAACAAAAACAAATAATGGACTGTCGCAGCAGCCCATTACAGTGAATCAAAAAAGGACTTGCAACAGCAAGTCCTTTTTCTGTGAAGACAAGACAATAGAGATGTTTTTGCGTTTTCGCTGTCTTGATTTGAACACTCGTCACAATCATTTTACATCACTCCGTTTCTGTTTTCAAGGCTGTTTACAGCGCCATCTCGATTTCCGTGCCGCCGATAAAGACCACCTTGATTTTCTCTTTTGATTCCACCACTACGCATTCGATAATCTGTCGGACGAGCGTATCGTCATATTCTATCGGGTGATTTTGCAGTCCGTCAAGTATGGTGAAAATCTCGTCGAGTCGGGATTTGGCGCTTTCTCTTTTTTGGCGCATGGCAGCATATTGTTCGAGCTGTACAGTCAGCCTTTGCTTTTCGTTCATCAGCTCGGTGATGCGTTCCTCATCGATGCCGTCTGCATTGTCGGCGGATACCGCTTTGAGCATTTTTTGAAACTCAGCGTCGATTTCGGCAATTCGGATTTGAATGTCGAGGGTTTTGTCCTCGGTGACCTCGTCTGTAAGCCCCATGCCGATATGGATTTTCAGTGTTTTCAGCACCTCAATATTTTGCTTTGCCGTCTGCATGATGGCTCTCATAACAGCGTCTTGCAGCAGGCTTTCCTCAATGCTCGGTGAGTGGTGGCAGTATTTCTTGCCGTAGTCAAGTCGGTTAATGCATCGCCATACTACTTTTCTCTTGCCTTTGGTTGTCCATGTGCATCGGCGGTAAGGCGTTCTGCATTCGCCGCATATCAGCAATTCGCTCAGAGCGTACTTGCTTGAATATCGGCTCAATTCGGTTTTCGTACCTTTTTGCTTGACCTTCGGCTTGCCGGAGCGCCTTGCTATTTCCTCCTGGACTCTTGCAAAGGTGCCTGCGTCGATGATTGCAGGGTGGTTGTTCTCAATATAGTATTTGTTCCTTTCGCCGTTGTTTACCTTGACTCTCTTGCTGATGCAGTCGGACACATAAGTTTTGTTTATGATGGC
>CAKSQF010000002.1 GCA_934486825.1 uncultured Eubacteriales bacterium
GCCATGCCTGCTTTTAATCAGATAATTTTTTTCACATTTTTTATTTTTCCTCTTGACTTTTAATAGTTAGTCTTTTTGTAAATTTTGCACATTTTGTGCATGTCCGCAGTAGCTGATTTTATTATAGAATCGTGATTACCGCTTGTAAATGGAAAATATCCCTTAAATGATGTAATTTTTCGCCATCCGTATTGACAAAAAGAAAAAATAACGTATAATCGAAGACATAGAAGCGTGTACGGGAGGGAAAACGATGCCGGTTGATGATATAAATGTGTGTAAATTTGTTCCGACCAGACAGATCAGAAACGAAATAAACGTAATAAATTTTGTCTATGAGAAACAGGCAAAGTATACCGGAATGAAAATGACGGCGGTCAGTTCAATCCACCTCGTGACATCCGGAAAGGGAATTCTGCACACACCGTCAAGGAGCTTTGAACTGAAAACAGGAGATATATTTTTCAGATTGCCCGCAAAGCAGTATTATATCGAAAACTGCGAGAGACTGAACTTCATTTATATATCTTATGAAGGAAGGCGCGCAAGAGAGCTTGTTGACAGGATGCGTTTCGACGAACGCTCGCCGGTTTATCACGGATTTGAGCGTCTGATACCCTTCTGGGAGGAATCGGTCAATGCGGTCAACGAAAACAATATCGATCTGATGACAGAAGGGGTTCTGCTCTATACCGCCTCCTGTATATGTTCGAGGTTTACTTCCGATGTGACCGAAAGCGGCGAGCAGAACAATATTCTGCATATAAAGCAGTATCTTGACGAGCATTATACCGACCCGAAACTGAATCTGCAGACGCTCAGCGAAATGTTCTCGTATAATTACAAGTACGTGTCAAAGATGTTTGTCCGCACGGTCGGGATGCATTTTCATGAATATCTCACCGATCTGCGCCTGTCAAATTCGGTCAGACTGATAGAGAACGGCTTCATAAGCGTAAAGGAAATAGCGCATATGTCGGGCTTCTCGGACGCTCTCTATTTTTCAAAGGTATTTGCACGAAAAAACGGCATGTCGCCGAGCGAAATGATAAAAAAATACAGAAAAAAGTAATATTCGTAGGATTTATTGTACATAAAAATCCTTTTATTTTTGTGAGTTTTGCCTATAACATTTTTTTCTGAAATGTGGTAAAATAAATGTGTACCGATGTGACTTTGGTGTGAAGGGGGCGGATTTATGAAATTCGAAAAAGGACAACTGCTTGTGTACGGAGTGAGAGGCGTATGCCGGGTCGAGGATGTCAGAACGGAAGCGTTCGGCTCGGAAGAAAGAGAGTATTGTATTCTTCAGCCCCTTGATGATCCGAAGGCGACCATATATCTTCCCACCGACAGCGACAGAATCGAAAAAAACGTAAAAAGAGTGATAACCGCAGAGGAAATCGACAGGCTTATAGGATCGATTCCGACAGAGGATATCAAGTGGATTGATGATAATAAACGAAGGTCGGAGCTGTTCAAAAGAATACTTGATGACGGCGACAGACTGAATCTGGTCAGACTGATAAAGTCAATACATATACACAGGGATGAGATCGAGAAAAACGGCAAAAAGCTCGGAGTTGCCGATAAAAATGTGCTTGAGCGCGCCGAAAGAATCATTTATGATGAATTTGCAATGGTACTCGGGATTGATTCGGATGATGTCGGTCAGTTTATAAAAGACCGGGTTGCCGGTAAGGCATGTGTATAAGATATCCGCATCCGCAGAGCCGCCGTTTGCACCGTTTTTAATGTGCAGACCGACCTTGGTGTTGATGCGGTGTTCCGAAAAAAATACGGGTGTACCCCTTCCGAGTGGAGAAAACGTCACGGAAAAACAAAAAATCCCCGATGAAACGGGGATCGGAACCAAATGACCTCTATATTAACGTCAGCGTGTCTCCGAATGTAATGCAACATTGTATGAAAACAGCGTTTCCGCCGTTTAAAACGGCGGAAACGCTGTTTGTTTTCCCCGGCGGACCGGGAAAATTATGATTTATTCGATAACAACATAGTCGGTCAGCTTTTTCATAAGCTTTTCGGCTCTGAACTGAAGTTTAAAATAATCCTTTCCGAACTGACGCTCAAGCTGATCGGCAGAGTATATCTTATAGGAGTAAATGTAGGTGTATATGTTCTGATTGAAGGTCTGCTGGAGCTTTTCTTTGTACTCCTTGTTGGTGATCTTTATGTCATAGATCTTGCAGAGATACTCTATAACCATGCGCTGCTTGACCGATTCGTTTGCACTGTTTGCGGCGCTGTTGTGTATCTCCTGATATTTTTCCTTGCTTATCTTCTCGTTAAGCTCTTTCTGAGAGAAATCGGAGGGATTCTTGTTGCCGAGAGCGGCGTAAACGAGCTGATCAACATAGGATTTGTATGCCTTCTTGCGCTCTGCAGAGGGGTACTTGTTTACGACAGTCGCATCCGAGATCGCGTCAAACGCCTTGTTCTGCGCGATGATGTTCCATGAATATTCCTTGAATTCGTCAATGGTCTTGTACTGCTTTTTTGTGTATTCGGAAACGAGCTTGTCGTTCCATTCGGGAAGATGTGTTATCTCGCTGACAGTGAACTTTACTTCAATTTCTCTCTCGTAGTAATCCTTGTATTTTTCGTCGGCATCCTTGGGAACGGTAATCTTGACCGTAATCTCGGTGTTCAGCTCTTTTCCTTTGAACTGTTCGACATAGTCGGCTGTTTTGAGAAAATCAAAGAATTTGGCATCCTTGTCCGGGTCGGTGAAATCATATGTGAAGCTGCCTGTCTTGAAAAGATCGGCAAATGCGGTCTTATCATCGTCGAGAGACGGCTTATCACTGCCCTTGTCCTGAGAATCGCCGCTTTCGGAGGATGCGGAAGCCTTGGTGTCTCCCTCGTCCTTTGTGTCGCCGTTGTCATCGGTCTTCTCTTCATCCTTCTTGTCGGGATCGATGAAATCGTAGACGATCTTTATCGTTGTGTCATCATTTACGTATGCGCGCGAAATGCTGTTGATCGTGACTTCGAAAACGGCAACGACATCGCGGAGTGATTCGGTCTGGTAATCGGACGGGAAGGTTACCTTTACGCTTACCTTGTCGCCCGCCTTTTTGCCGATAAGCTGATCTTCAAAGCCGTCGGTATTCTTGGACGGGTCGTCCTTGTGCTCATATGCGGCGATAAATGTTTTCGATCCGATGACAAGGTCATAACCGGAAGCAAGTTCGGCGTCGGGATCGCTTTCCTTCAGCTTGTCGTTCGCTTCTTTCTCGGTCTCAACAGTGTACTTCATACCGTTCAGAACATCGTCCGAAAGCTTTACCGAGGAGTCGAGAGGCTTGCCTTCGTAATAAATATTTACCTGATCGCCTTTTTTCACAAGCTCATCCTTGTCGGTAAGCTTTGTGTATTCGGTCTTGCGGTATTTTTCAAGGATTTCCTTGACCTGATCGTCGTAATCCTTGTCGATGTCCGAACTTTTTATGGTGACCGTTCCTTTCCCGGGAACCGTGATGTATTTCTCCGGGGAATTGTATGCGCTGCATCCGACGAGGGACGAAGCGGCAACAATTACTGATGCCGCAAGAGCTATCGCTCTGATGGACTTTTTCATTTTGGGACTTTCTCCTTTATTTTGATATTTGTAACAGTATTAAAAATGCAGATCGACAAACAGTCGCTCTCTACTTTATAGCACATTTCACAGAAAAATGGAAGAGGTAATCCGAAAAGTTAACCGTTTGTACACAATTATACAGACCGTTAACCGTCGGCGTTTTCATATTTGTCTATCATGACCTCCTTGATTTTCGGCCATGCGGCATATGCCGCCATGAACGAACAGAGGGAGATCGTTATGATGAACGGAAGTATGATGCCTATCGGAATGTAGACCATGGCAATCACAACGTTGAGGAAAACGGTAAACCCGATCCCGAGAAGGGCGACTATGTTGCGCTTGAAGCCGAGAATTGCGAATATAAGCGCATTTTTCAGAAGCTTTTTCAGCGAAAGATCAAAGGTTATCATCATGAGATAAATGTAAAATCTCATTACAAAGTATATGATCGCCACAAATATGCTCAGACAGAAGAAAACGCTGAACATTCCCGAAATGTTCCCGGATGTGTAATTGTAGTTGATGTAGAAGAAATAAATGTCGTATGCAATGAGAAAAAGGAATCCGAGATCAAGCATGCCGAAGAGCAGACCCTGCTTTTTGTTGCGGCTTATGGCATATTTGAAATCGGTCCAGAGGAAGATCGGCTCTCCTTTTACAATGTTGCGGAGAATGTAGCTTGTCCCGACATTTACCGGACCGAAGGTGAAGGCGAGCAGCAGTATTCCGCCGAAAAGCGCGATGTATGCGGCAGGCGTCCAGATCGAAACGCGTGCGGAACTGCCGTATAAGCCGAAAAGCGCTACATTTGCGGGCGTCACCGCCGAAAAACGCATCGCACCGTATATCGGAGCAAAGAGCGGGTCGGACGGGGCGCTCATGCGAAGATGCAGATTTTCACTGAAAACGAGCATTATAAGCAGAATCGGGAAATTTCCGATCACCGTCATGAGATTGAGATAGAACAGATTTGACAGATGATCGAATGTCATCCTGAAAAAGAAGAGAAAATCACGTTTGTGATTCGGATCGTAAACCAGATCCTCCTGTTTTTTTCTTTCCCTTTCGTAGAGCATGTTGAATATGTTGAATTTCTTCTTTTTCGGCTTGCTTTCGAGCGAGTCGAAATCGGGCTTGTCATTCCTTTTCAATAAATGTTCCTCCCCAAGGATTTTCTACATTACAAATGTCAGAAGATTGAAAACAAAGGTCATAATCAGTATAATTCCCGCAAAAAAGAAAACGCAGGATGCGTAATTTGCGACATCTGTCCTGTCGGTACTTCCGGCTTTTGAAAAAGATATTGCCGCTCTTGCCGATGAGACGAGTGCGATAACCGATGCGACCGAAAGAGCGGTGTGCATGAAGTAAAGCGGCATCGGAGCCGATGCGTAAAGTATCAGAGCCGACGAATAACCCGCAAGCAGACTGCGGCAAAAAACGATCGCCGCACAGATATATGACGGAGTTTTCGTAAAGCCGCATAAAAATACGGCTGTAAAGAAAAATGTCTGCCGGATGACCACATGGGCAAATTTTACGGCAGAACCGTCGGATGCGAAAACGGAGCAGAGATTTTTTTCGGGAATGATCCCGCAACCGCCCGAAATGCAGAGCAGTATTATACCGACCGTGTACCCGACCGAAACGGCGAGAGCCGGCAGAAGATCGGATTTTTCGTATCTGCGGCAGAAGCGTCCTTTTTTCATAATAAAATCACCACAGGTATTTTATGATGCCCGGTCGGCGAAAATGTCGGTTTGCCGCCGCAGTGCTTTCATTTTACTATACATCGCAAAAAAAATCAATCTTTTTCAATAAAAATTCATATTTTTTATTGAAAAAAGACAAACGTGAATGTATAATAAAGAGGATGTAAAAAAATCGGATGTTCGAGGCATGTTATGAATCATAGAGACATTTTGCGCATTTTCCGTGTGCCGCCCACGCTGGAATCCGAACGGCTTGTTCTGAGAATGATGGATGTGAAGGACAGCGGGGATATGTTTGACTATTCCGCGCGTGAGGATGTAACCCGTTATCTGCTCTGGTCGCCTCACCCGGATATTTCGTATACAAGGGATTATATAAAGAGCGTTCGCCGTCAATACAGACGCGGAGATTTCTTCGATTGGTCGATTGTGCTGAAATCCAACGTGCGTATGATAGGAACCGTCGGTTATACCCGCATAGATACCCCGAATAACTGCGGGGAGATCGGATATGTCCTGAATCCGAAATATCAGAATATGGGTTACGCGACCGAAGCGGCATCTCTTGTCGTGGAGTTCGGCTTTGTAACGCTCGGTCTGAACCGTATTGAGGCAAAATACATGAGTGAAAATACGGCAAGCAGAAGGGTAATGGAAAAGGTCGGAATGTCGTTTGAAGGAACCATGAAGGAGCGGCTTTTGGTCAAGGGCAGATACAGGGATATTTCCTGCTGTGCGATAACCAGAAAAGAATATGACGAAAAGAAAGAACGGGAAAATCGGGACAATGGCGGAAATTGTAAAGTATAATTGAATTTTTTCAAAAACTATTGCATTTTCCGGATGTGTACTTTATAATAATACGTAAAAACAAAACGGTACGAGAGGAAACTGTGTATGAATTTCTTTTATATTTTGGCGGATGGCGGTAATCAGGGCGGCAGCGGTCTGACGCTGATCCTTATGACCGTGGCACTTCTCGGTGCAATGTACTTTTTCATGATCCGCCCTCAGCGCAAGCAGGAAAAAGAGGTCAACGCAATGCGTAACAATCTTCAGGTCGGCGATGAGATTACAACAATAGGCGGTATAATCGGGAAGGTTGTCAGCATAAAGGACGAGACCTGCATGATAGAAAGCGGCAGAGACCGCGTGAGAATCCGTGTGCTGAAGTCCGCAATAAAGAGTGTCGATGTTCCGGCGGCTGTTGCGAACGGACTTGTTGCCGAGCCGACGAAGGAAGAACCCAAGAAGACGGACGAAGTCGCACAGAACGCAGATGATAAGCCCGAAGAAAAAAAGAAAAAGGGATTTTTCAAAAAGAAATAACCATGTGCTGCGGAGAGTGTTCCGCGCAACCGGATCCCGCCGTGTGCCTGTGTCATGCGGCGGATTCTTTTTGCTTTGCCCGAAAAAGTAATAAAAAATCACCCGTCATCATATTCTTTACCGAAAACAAAATGACGGGTGGTATTTTTATGCATTGGTCGATTCTGAAAAAAGCGTTTCCGACAGCCGTTCTTGCACATGTCGGAGCTGTCGCTGTTGTCTTTGCCGAAACCTTTATTGCCGATAAAAGTCCGGATCCTGACAGGATAGCGATTGTCTTCGGCATTGCGGCGCTCGCGTGCGGATCACTGACATGCGGCTTTCTGTCGTTTGCCGCGTCCGCCGGAGCGGGAGATGCATTACTCGCATCGCTTATGTACAATATTCCGCTTGCCGTGCTGTCGTTTGCGATCGGCGGCGAGCACGCCGAAATGTCAGTGCCGGTACGTATGGCGGCTTTTTTTGCCTCGGCGGGACTTGCGTTTGTTCTCCCCATGCTGCTTCCGAAAAAAACGACGGGCGGCAGAAAGCGTAACGCCCGCAGAATAGCAAGAAGCTATTCGGGCGGACGTAACTACCATTCTATCTGAGGAAGTGTGCCTATTGCGGTGATCGGCGGGACGGTGACTGTCTGTGCGGTTGTCGTCGTTGTTGTGATTACCGGCGGTACCGTTGTAACCGATGTGCGGGGAGCTGTCACTGTGATCGGGGAGGTGTCGGACGAAGCATCGGATGTCATTATTGTCGTAACCGGCACTCTGACCGATGTCGTAACCGGAGGAGCAGTACGCGGCTTTGTTGTGGTTCTTACCTGTGCGGATGCGGTAGTGGTGGCAGAGACTGCGGGAGTTGTGCTCGGAGCAGACGAGGTGGTGACTGATGACTGCGGCAACTCTGCGGTAGTCTGACCCACAGCAGATGATGTTGATGATGTCGTCGATGTTGCCGCAGGTGTCGTCGATGCCACCGTCGATGCCACCGTCGATGCCGACGCCGGGATCGTCTGTACGGACGTCCCGTCGGTAGTCTGCGGCTCGCTATGACAAGCCGAAAGTATGAATACGGCGGCTGTAAACAGAACGGTTATAACTGCCGATATCGTAAATGTTTTTTTCATTTTATCCTATCCTTGTGAAAATCGGTATCCTTCACGGATATTCTATCATTTAATCGGTTCTGTGTCAAGAGGTTTGGCTTATTTCCGGAAAACTCTTTACATGACGGTATAAATGTGTTAAAATAGATGCAGACTTGTATCGGGGAAAGGGGTGCCGTCATGAGTTTCTGGCGCGGATTCTGGTTCGGGTTTCTGATAATGATCGGTCTTCTGGCGATAGCTGTCATCTGCATGTTCGTTTTTTTCTGAGCAGGTATATATCCCGATACGGACAACCCGATACCGGATAAGGAGAAAATAAAAATGAGAATTGACCGCTTTATCGGTCAGATGACTGCCATGTCGCGGTCGGAGGCATCGCTTGCCGTCAGAAAGGGACGGGTTGCCGTGGACGGTGTTGTATTGCGTGATCCGTCTGCGCATATCGATCCCGAACGGCAGTCGGTGACTATTGACGGAAAAGAAACATCCTATAAAAAGAACGTATACATAATGATGAATAAGCCGGTCGGTGCGGTCTGTGCGACCGAGGACGGCGACCTCACGGTTATCGATCTGCTTCCGCCGGGGCTTAAAAGGACAGGTCTGTTTCCGTGCGGCAGACTTGATAAGAATACGACAGGCTTCGTGCTGATAACCGATAACGGGAAGCTTGCGCACAGATTGCTTGCGCCTGCCTCACATGTTGCGAAAACCTATCGCTTTTCGCTGAAGTTTCCTTTTTCGGACGAGGATATCGCATTGCTTGAAAAGGGGATTGTGCTTGAAGACGGAAGTGTGACTCTTCCGTGCGGTCTGAAAAGGTTGTCATCAAATGAGGGCGAGATAACACTGCATGAGGGAAAGTTTCATCAGATCAAAAGGATGTTTCTTGCGGTGCACAATCAGGTCCGTACTCTGTCCCGCATTTCGTTTGCGGGGATACCGCTCGACAAGGAACTCGCTCCCGGCAAGTGTCGGCTTTTGTCGGAGGATGAAGCCGCACTGCTTGAGAGTTATCTGTGATGCAGCAGGCGAAAATTCTAATATATTAGAATAACAAAAAACAGAAAAGTTGCATAAAGAGAAAAAACCATTGTATATTGTCGATAATGCACAAAAAAAAATATGAATTTTTGGTAGGTAGGCACCTATAAATGTTCACAATTATCTGTTAAAATATGATACAGGTAATCGGATAAGGATTCGTATTTAAAGATTTAAAATATTCAGGAGGCTGTTAATGGCAAGTTTATCGTTTAAACACATTTATAAAAAATATCCCGGCGGAGTTACCGCCGTGTCCGACTTCTGCCTTGAAGTAAAGGATAAGGAGTTCATTATTTTCGTCGGACCTTCGGGATGCGGCAAGTCAACAACTCTGCGTATGATCGCCGGTCTTGAAGAGATCACCGAGGGCGAGCTCTTTATCGGCGATAAGCTGGTCAATGATATTGCGCCCAAGGACCGCGATATAGCGATGGTGTTCCAGAACTATGCGCTTTATCCTCACATGACCGTATTTGACAACATGGCGTTCGGTCTTAAACTCCGCAAGGTGCCGAAGGAAGAGATAAAGAGAAAGGTTGAGCAGGCTGCAAAGATACTTGATATCACTCACCTTCTTGACCGCCGTCCGAAGCAGCTTTCGGGTGGTCAGAAGCAGCGTGTTGCGCTCGGTCGTGCGATCGTGCGTAATCCTAAGGTATTCCTCCTTGACGAGCCGCTTTCAAACCTTGATGCAAAGCTTCGTGCAACGATGAGAACCGAACTTACAAAGATACATAAGAGACTGGGAACCACATTCATTTACGTTACGCACGACCAGGTCGAGGCTATGACCATGGCATCCCGTATCGTTGTAATGAAGGACGGTCTTATCCAGCAGGTCGATACTCCTCAGAATCTGTACGATTTCCCCTGCAACCTCTTCGTTGCCGGATTTATCGGAACTCCTCAGATGAACTTCATTGACGCAAAGCTGATTCAGAAGAACGGCGATGTCATGATTCATTGGGGTGTTGAGGAGCAGAAGGACAGACCCGCTGTTATCTGCGAGATCAAGCTTCCCGCCGAAAAGGCAAACGATCCCGCACTCAAGGATTATATCGGCAAGGAAGTTATCGTAGGTGTGCGTCCCGAATGTCTGCATGACGGAGCATCCTATGTTGAGGCATCGCCCGAGACGGTAGTCAATGCAAACATTGATGTTACCGAGCTTATGGGTAATGAGATATACCTCTACATGAACGCCGGCGAGCAGAATCTTATCGCGCGCGTTCCTCCGCAGTCGAAGACAAGAAGCGGCGATCAGATCAAGGTCTGCATCGACACATCGAGAGTCCATATTTTTGATAAGGATACCGAAAAGTGCATCATTCACTGATGTGATAAAAGTGACCCCCGAAAGCGATCTGCTTTCGGGGGTCTTGCTTTTTGTACGGTCAGTTGCATCTGCCGTACATGCTGTTTATATAATGCAGACGGTATCTGTCGAGAGAGTCAAGCTGTTCTTCGGTAACGCGGAATCCCCAGTTGTTTGCGGCAACTCCGGGTGTGTTCATGCGTGTGTCGGCACCGAAGCCGAGCAGATCCTGAATCGGAATAATTACTCTGTCGGCGGGCGAACGTAACAGCGTTTTGATTATCGACGGACAGGCGTCCTTCCACCTGTCGTAAGGGAAGCCGATGTAATCGGTAATAAGGTGTTTGTCCGAATCGGATGATTCCCATAAATAACCGAGAAGTGTGTTGTTGTCGTGCGTTCCGGTGTATGCAACACAGTTTTCGGGATAATTGTGCGGCATGTGCGCCGAATTTTCGGACAAAAAGGCGAACTGAAATACCCGCATACCGGGCAGACCCGAGCGATTCAATAAATCTATCGTTTTCGAATCAATATCGCCGAGATCTTCGGCAATGAGAAGCTTGCCGTCGGCGACCTTTTTCAGCAGTCTGACAAATTGCAATCCCGGTCCCTTTTTCCAGCAGCCTTCCTTTGCGGACTTTGCACCGAACGGTATTGAAAAATATTCCGAAAAGGCTCGGAAATGATCTATGCGTACTCCGTCAAAGAGAGTCAACTGCCATCTGATGCGGTCACACCACCACCGGTATCCGTCCTTCTTCATTTCATTCCAGTTGTAGAGCGGGTTGCCCCAAAGCTGCCCGTCCGGAGAAAAATAGTCGGGCGGAACGCCCGCAACCGCCTCAGGACGATTGTTTTCGTCGAGCAGGAACAAACCCGGTTCGGCATATACATCCGCACTGTCAAGATCGGGGTATATCGGAAGATCACCTATTATTTCTATGCCCCGTTCCTCCGCATATGATTTCACAAGCATCCACTGGCTGAAAAATTTGTATTGAATGAATTCATGCATGAAGAGGACATCCGGATCAATATCAATGCTCTCGTCAAATTCCCACCAGCTTTTCTTACCGTTTGCCTCTTTTTTTGCCATGAAAAAGCAGAAATCGGATATATGCCCGTTTTCTTTTATGAAAGCGTCGATCTTTGTCCGCTCGTCGGCGGATACCCTTTCGGACGCTTTGCGGAGAAGGGAAAGACGTTCGTTTGAAAGACGTCCGAACTCGCAAAGATAGGGTGTGCTCTGAGAAGAGGATGCAAGCTCCTCCGGAGTAAGCAAGCCCTCGTGCATAAGCGTCGGCAGATCAATAAAATACGGATTTCCGGCGAACGCGGAAATCGCTTTGTACGGAGAACCGTATTCGTCCGGCCAGCCGAAGGGCAGAACCTGCCAGCCTGAAAAACCGCTTTCGGCAAGAAAATCAATGAACTTGTATGCGGGTATGCCGAATGATCCGCATCCGTAATCGCCCGGAAGCGATGAAATGTGCATAAGAACACCTGTTTTTTTCATGGATAATGTTCCTTTCACCATTCTGTCTGTCACTCTGAGTCTGACAGCCTGTCGAGAGCTTTGAATATTTCGTCAAGGGATGAGCTTTCACACAGCCGATCCCTGAATGCGGCGGCACCGCGTATCCCTTTGACATACCACATAAGATGCCGCCTGCCCTCGTGAACGGCGGCATATTCGCTTTTAAGCTCTGCCATCATAAGAAGTTGCTCTTTTGCAACGGCGAGTCTTTCCCTGACATCGGGCTCCCTGTATCCGAGCCCGGAAAGTCCTGCTTTGATCTCCGAAAAGACCCATGGTTTGCCGATTGCACCCTGACCGATCATAATTCCGTCAACACCGGTTTCAAGCATGCGCAGAGCGCTCTTTGTGTCCGTGATACCGCCGTTTCCGATGACTGTAACAGAACCGACCGCTTTTTTTACGCTTGCGATCGTGTCATAATCAACGGGCGGGGCGTATAACTGTTCTTTTGTACGACCGTGTACCGTTATGGCAGAAGCTCCTCCCGAGACGGCGGCAAGCGCACATTCGGCGGCATTTATGTGAGAATGATCCCACCCGGTGCGGAGCTTCACCGATACCGGCAGCTCGGTTGCGTTTTTTACAGCCGAAACGATTCTGAATATCAGCTCCGGATTGCGCATCAGCGCAGACCCTTCGCCGTTTGAGACTATCTTTTTCATCGGACAGCCCATGTTTATATCAATGGAAGAAAGCGGTGTATGCCGTTCGACGGCTCTCTGCGTGATGATCCGTGCGGCATTTGCCATTATGTCGGGATCGCTTCCGAAAATCTGCACGGATACACGACCTTCGCCGCCCGTTTCGGCAATTTCCGCGGTTTTGCGATCGCCGAAATTTACAGCCTTCGCCGAAACCATTTCGGTGACGCTGAAATCGGCGCCGAATTTTCCGCAGAGTGTGCGGAACGATCTGTCGGTTATTCCCGCCATAGGCGCAAGCACAAGCAATGTCTGATCTCCGTTCAAAAATAAATGAGGAACCGAGTCTGTAAGCCGGGTTCTGTCTTATACCGTCATCTATCTTGTTTTCACGTTGCCGTGAAAATCCTTGCCCCCCCGAAATACATCCGGTCAAATGTCAGCTGTGCTGTTATCGGGGCGTTGCTTCGGATAGGGTTTACACTTGCACTGCATTACTGCATTGCCGGTGAGCTCTTACCTCGCCTTTTCATCCTTACCGCATAAGCGGCGGTTGTTTTCTGTTGCACTTTCCCGGAGGTCACCCTCGGCGGACGTTATCCGTTATCCCGACCGTGTGAAGCCCGGACTTTCCTCACGATAATACCTTGCGGCAACATATCGCGCGACGGTACGGCTCGGTTCCCAAACTATTATAAACCAAAAACCGATTTGTGTCAATAAAATAATGTCTTTTTGTAAAAAAATAAAGAAATTCGGTTTTTTCGATCGGATTTGAAAAAGAATCACCGAATATTCACAATAGGTTCATAAAGGGAGTGTAAAATATAAGGGTTAAGAATGTTTAACTTCAGGCTTAAGGATTGTTTAACTTTATGTTCAATAATATGTCCCGTAGCGGACGTTTAAAAGAGGCGGTATGCTGATTTGAAAAAAATAATAAAAAAATTTTTGTCGATGAGGTTCATTCGTTACGGACTGTCGTCGCTCATGGCTTTTACGATAAATTATGTAATTCTTCTTGTGCTTGATAAGGCTCTGTCAGACATTACGCTCGGACTTGAGATCGCCGCAACAGTCGGTTGGATTGTTTCGTCAAATGTCAACTTTTTTGTAAACAGAAAGGCGGTTTTTCACGATAAAGGTAAAGTGGTTCCCGAATATCTGAAATATTATTCGGTTGCCATTCCGGTGTTCCTCATAAAAAATCTCGGACTTTTTGAGATATTTGTGAGACTGCTGAATATATCGGCGGCGATAGCAAGTCCGCTTGCCGAGACGGTCATGTTTATACTGACTTATTTTATTCAGAAATTTCTTGTGTTCAACGGGAAAAAGAAACTGCCTGCCGAGGGGGATACCGCCGACGCGGACAATAGTTGCGGCTGAGCCGAAGAAAAAAGGAGTGCAAAATTTGCAGTTATGACAAAAAAACCGAAAAAACCGATTCCGACGTTTGCGATTGTTGCGATCGATCTGCTTCTGACTGCTTCGCTTCTTCTCTCATTCTGTTATTTTCATCACGTGAAAAAAATGATCGGGCACGGCGGGGCGAATGCCGTTACGACAGGCGGCGATGTCTTCACAAAGCCGCCGAGGACCACCGCCCGGGAAATGTCAACCGTACAGCCGGTTACAAGACCGCCGCTTACCGGGGATGTGACCGTCAATCCTCCGGACACCGATGTTCCCGGACCGACGTACGATATGTCGGGAGATTTCGGCGAAAGATTCGGCATGCTTTTCTCGGCCGACGACAGCGTTACGATCACCGATAACAGCTATAAAAGTCATAATGTCTATATGACGCTGACCTCCTTCGACGGTGAGATAACGCAGGCGTACAGAAAGGGCGGGGTGGCAACAGCACAGCATGTTGTTTATTATATCATCGACGTGTACGTGCGTAACATCGAAAATCTTTATACCCAGTATGCCTCAAACTATGTTCCGATGACCGAGCTTGTTTCGTATACAAAGCAGTCAAATAACCTTGTCGAGACGATTGCCGCAATAAGCGGAGACCTTTACTACGGTTTCGATCAGTCAAAGCGCATAGTTGTGAGAAACGGGACTGTGGTGAGAAAATCCGACTATATAACGAGCGATATATGCGTCCTCTATTGGGACGGCAGCATGGAGACGATCACTCCCGAAGAGTATAACTGGGATTCGATTGCCGCCAAGGGTCCGTATCAGATATGGAGCTTCGGTCCCGAGCTTATCGGCGATGACGGTAAAGCGTTGGAGAATATAAACTCGGATGTGTGGAGATTCAATCCGCGTGCGGCAATCGGCTGTGTTGAACCGGGTCACTATGTGCTTGCCGCCGTAAACGGTTACAGATACGATAAGGAAAGAGCAGAGCACGGAGTCGGCGTGAACCTTGATGTGCTGGCAAAGATTATGGAGGGTGTCGGTTGCACGGTGGCGTATAATCTTGACGGTGGTGCATCCACTTACGCGTGGTACAGAGGGGATATGCTCGTTAAGGTTGCAAACGGCAACGGTTCCGAAAGATATATAAGCGATATTATCTGTATCGGAGAAATAAGAAAGGAAAACAGCTGAAATGAGATGTGTACGTTCGGCGCTGTATGTGCTTGCACACCTGATCGTCGCAATGTCGCTGACACTGTTGACGCTTTCGATAACAAACCATTTCAACAGAGCAATGGCGTTTGTCGATCATGATATGTCAAAGACCCTGATGGCGGTTCTTTCATTGTCGATCCTTCTTGAATCCGTTTTTTTCATCCCGAAATTTGTTGGCGACAGACATCTGCTTGCCGGTCTGCCGACGGTTGCGGCGGCACTTGTTTCGATACTTCTTATCTGTCTGCTTCTGACCGATGTATCGGACAAGTCGCTTATCCTGTTCACAAAGCCGTTTGCAAGAGCGGTTGTGGGGATAAGCGCGGTCAGCTCGTTTTTCTCGGCAGTTACGATAATATGTTATATGAGAAGGATGGCAAAAAAAATCTATGAACGTGCGTGTTCGAAAAAAGGGGAGGCAGGATGAACGGAGAAAATAATGCAGGCGGCATTGATTGTCGTACTGACGCTGCATGCGCGCCGATAAAAAAAGAGCCGAAGATTATCTCGCTTCTGAAGGGCGTCGGTTTTTTCGGCGGATATTTCGCAATACAGTTTGTCGTCGAATTTGCGGCGGCGGTTGTCGTTTCTACCCTTTACTATATGAAAACGTCGGATATCGATCCGACTGCGGCGGCAGAGTATATCACCGGAGTGCTTAACAAAAACTCGATGATAATAATGATTTTTGCCGATCTGCTTGTAATCGCAGCGGCGGCACTGTTTATATTGCTTGTAAAGAATTCCCCGGGCAGGGAAGACAATATGATGCTTTTCAATAAAGCTCCGCGTGTTGAGTGCCTGCTTGCTCTCGGTATCGGTTTTACGGCAAACTATGCACTCAATATTGTGTTTGCCTATGTTACCGAGATGTTGCCTCCCAAAATATTTGAGGACTATGCGGAGGCGACCACAGTGTATACTGCGGGAGGAATCGTTCCGTATGTAATAGCGGGAGTAATACTCGCACCGATCGTTGAGGAACTGATCTTCAGAGGATTTATGCTTACCAGATTCAGACGCGCTATGCCGGATTGGCTTGCGATCGGACTTGTCGGGGTAATCTTCGGAGTCATACACGGTAATATTGTTCAGGCGGTTTATGCCTCCTGTCTCGGTTTTGTCCTCGGGGCGATATTTGTGAAATGCAATTCGCTTTATGCCTCGGTGCTTGCGCATTTCGGCTTCAATCTCGCAAGTCTGCCCGGATTTCTGACTTCAATCGAAGGATCAAAGCTTGCGGAGAATACAACGTTTCTGCTTTTCAACGCACTGCTCAGTTATGCTTCCGTCTTTTTGTTCGTGTCCTTCCTCGTTATTCTTTTTCTTCGACCGAAGGAAGCGAAAGGAAATGGTGACCTTTAATGGATGAACGTATATCGGACAGACGGGAACTTCTTGCAGGCAGGATCAAAGCCTCGAAAATGATTCTCTTGTCCGCCTCGGTGCTGTCGTTTCTGAACTGTGTGCTGACGCTGATCGGCGTTTCGTTCAGATCGCCGCTTTATCTTGATATTCCGTACTTTCTTGCCGAGGTAGGCAAAAAAATGCTGGCTGCCGATCGGGAAAAGATATTTGCGGGATTGCTCGTTATTCTGACTGCCTCGGCATTTTTGGCGGGACTTGCATTTTGCTGTCTGAAACGCGGCGGCAGTGTTTTGCGTTTCGTAATTACCGACGCGCTGATCGTCGCCGATCTTGCGTTCGGTATAGCGCTGTTCGCGGCGGGCGGCGATGACGGCGGCAAGAAAATTTTCGGCAGTCTGCTTGACCTTGCTTTTCATGTTGCACTGATAATCTTTTCCGAATCGGGAAGACGTTCGTCTTATGCACTGACTGTGCTCCCGACAGATGAGGATATAAAAAAGTCGGATGGGCTTGACCCGTATGAAGAACTGAAAAAATAATACAGTTGCGATAATTTCATCGCAACTGTATTTTTTGTGTATAATTACTTCTCGTCTATGCGGGTGTAAAGAATCGGAACCTCGCCGAGCGAGAAGCTTTCGGGGAGGGTTGTCGGCTTGTATGCAAGCTCGCCCATGGGAAGCATCGATGCAAGTTTTCCGCAGCCCTCGGGAATAACCGGGGCAAATATGTTTGCCATGTTTGCCATGAGGTAGAGGCATGTGGCAGTTACATTCCAGAAAGCCGACAAATCCTCTTCCTTGGCAAGGAGCCACGGCTTTTGCTCGTCATAGTATTTGTTTGAATAGGATATAAGCGACACCATGTCCTCGGTAGCCGACCGCAGTTCGCCTGCTTCGATCTTATTTCCTATCGTGTCGTAAAGACCCTCAACGTATTCCTTTACGGCGGGATCGACCTTGCCGCTTCCGATAACGCCGCCGAACTTCTTCTTTATGAACGAAAGATTGCGGTTTACAAAGTTGCCGAGTCCTCCGGCAAGAAACTTGTTGTAGGTCGATATCATGTCCGGGATCGAGAAGTTGACATCACGTCTCTCAGGATTGAAAAGCATGGTGTAAAAACGTACACAGTCGGACGGGTAATTTTCGGCAAGCTCGTGTACCGAAATCATGTTGCCCTTTGATTTTGACATCTTGTCGTCGTTTACGTTGACGTACTCGGATGATACAATGTGTGTCGGCAGACAGTACCCCTTGTTCATAGCCATGAGGAGAGCGGGGAAAATTACTGTGTGGAACGGAATGTTGTCTTTTCCGTGGATATAGTAGTTGTTCAGATTGCCGTCGTCATTCATATATTCGTCAAAGTCGATGCCTCTCTGTTCAGCAACCCATTTGCCGGTTGTCATATATCCGAGAACGGCTTCAAACCAGACGTATATGCGCTTCGATTCGTAGCCGGGAACAGGAACCTCAATTCCCCAGTCAAGGTCACGCGTCGCGGCTCTGTCGGGAAGACCCTGCGTAAGATATTTTTTCGTTTCGTTTACCGCATTCAGACGCCAGTTCGGTGACATACGCTCCACGAAGTCCTCGATCGGCTTCTGAAATTTCGAAAGGGCAAACATGAGATGTTTGTTTGTGCGGGTGGTGGTAGGCGTGCCGCATGTGCGACAGCGTTTGTCGGTAAGTGCCGACGAATCAAACGATGCCATGCAGAATTCGCATTGATCTCCGCGTGTGATCTTTCCGCAGACAGGGCATTTGCCCTCGATCTCACGGTCGGATACAAATTTTCCGCATTTTTCGCAGTAATCCTGCTCCTCGGTCGTCTCGTAAAGATAGCCGTTTTTATCTATCAGTCGAAAAATATCCTGAACGCCCTGCTTGTGATAATCGGTGAATGTTGCGGTGTACTTGTCGTACGAGAAGTCAAGATCGTTGAAATCACGGACAAATTCCTCGTGATACCGCTCGGCTATGGAAGCGGGAGTTACCCCCTCGCGCTTTGCACGCTCGGTGATGGGTGTACCGTGTGAGTCGGTACCCGAAACATATATGACATCATAGCCTTTCAGACGACCGTATCTCGCAATGACATCTCCGGGAAGGAGCGCCGCAAGATGACCGACGTGAAGACTGTTGTTCGCATAAGGCCACGCGCCGCCGATAAAATAACGTTTTTTCATTTTTTATGACCTTTGCTTTTGCTCTGCAAAAGCTTCCTTTCTTTCATGGTAACAGAGACGCGGAAATGTCAGAAAGACAGTTTTTCCGGATTAAGGCGTCCCTGTTTGTCCGATTTCGGCAATATATAAACAGTATAACACATTTTCACTTTTTTTTCAATATTTTTTATCGTTTTTATCTTCATTTGTATAAAATATTCTTTTTGCGCGGAGGTTGACACGCTGTGAAAAAAATGATATAATCACAGCGTAAAATATAATGAAATAGGATCGTTCGCTATGAAAAAAAGATTGTTTGCTTTTGTATTTCTCAATATGATGCTTTTGCCTCTCGGACTCTCTGCGTGTGCGCCTGCCGCATCCAACGGTGAGACGACCGCCGCCGTAACCGATAAGCCCGAAAACAGTGTTGCCGCAGACGGCACATCCGCCGCGGCGACAACGACGGCTGAGCCGAAGAAAAGTGAGCCCGAAATATCGCTTGAGGGAAAGACGATCGTCTGGCTCGGCTCTTCGGTAACATACGGTCACGCAAACAGAGGCGAGTCAATGGCTGAGTATCTTGAACGCAGTGCTCACTGTATCAGTGCGAAATACGCGGTTTCGGGAACGACCCTCGTCGATAACGGGGACAACTCGTATATATCGAGGATGAAGAAAATACCCACCGATCAGAAATGTGACTACTTTATATGCCAGCTTTCGACAAATGACGCAACGCAGAAGAAACCGCTCGGAAAAATAAGTGATTCGTTTGATATCGACTCCTTTGACACTTCGACTGTCTGCGGGGCAATAGAGTATGTTATCGCATACGCAAAGGAGCGTTTCGGTTGTCCCGTCGCATTCTATACAAATCCGCCCTATGATTCGGCAGAGTACAGACGTATGGTATCGTCAATGCTTAAAATAAAGGAAAAGTGGGGAATTGAGGTTCTCGATCTCTGGAATAACGAGGATCTTGCGGCAATGTCGCGCGAAGAAAGAGATGCTTTCCTTAAAAGAAATATGGCTGACAGTATACATCCGAATGCTCTCGGATACAGAAGATGGCTGACCCCGATCTTTGAAGAGTTTATCAAAAAAACGATAGTGAAATAAAATTGCCGGACATGCGAAACTTTTCGCATGCCCGGTTTTGTCTTATTTTACGTAGATGCGTGGAACCCGCGACGAAATGTTACACATGACCTCGTAGGATATGGTGCCGCAGATTTCGGCAATGTCGTCGGCATCAAAGCCTTCGCCGAGAAGCGTTACCTCGTCACCGTCGCCTGCCGGTATGTCGGTGACGTCAACCATAAACATATCCATGCAGACCCTGCCGACAACCGGTGCGCAGTTGCCGTTTATTATGACCTTCCCTTTGTTTGAAAGCGCACGCGGGTATCCGTCGGCATACCCGACCGGAATCGTCGCAATCCTGCGTCTGCCTTCGGCAATGTAGGTTCGCCCGTATCCGATGCTGTCTCCCGCTTCGATTTCTTTTATGTGAACTATGTGGCTTTTCCATGTGAGCGCGGGGAGCAGTTCTGCCTGCGAATGTACCTCGCTTGACGGCATGTAACCGTAGAGCGCAATACCGACACGCATTTCGGTTTTTGCGGTGTACGGCATTTCAAGCACGGCTGCCGAGTTTGCACAGGTGATGTTCGAAAAGACCGCTCCGCCGGATGCGCATGCATCGATAAAACGGTTAAAACGGTCAAACTGTATCATCGAAAAGCTTTTGTCCGCACTGTCGGCAGTGGCAAAGTGCATGAACAGCCCGTAAAGCTCGATGCCTTTCATTTTCGCAATGCGGCACACCGTATCACTGCCCTCTTTGCCGTAAGGAAAACCTATGCGACCCATTCCGGTATCGACTTTTATGTTGATTTTTGCCTTTTTGCCCATCGACAGCGCCACCTCGGACAGCCTTTCGGCATCCGACAGCTTGTATATTGCCGGGATGATGTCGTTTTCGATAAGCGTTCTGTAAGATGACGGATGCGCGTATCCGAGAATGTATATCGGCGTCTCAAAGCCGCAGGTTTTGAGTTCGATCGCCTCGTCTGCCGTCGCAACCGCAAACGCATCCACAAGATCGTGTATGATTCCCGCGGTGCGGACCGCTCCGTGCCCGTATGCATTGGCTTTGACCACTCCGACCGGTTTTACCCCCTCCGGAATAAGCTTCATGCACGCGAGCAGGTTTTTTCTGATGTTTGTAAGATTTATCTGCGCATATGTGCGGAACAGTGTGTATTCTTCCATTAAAATCGTAAACCTCTTGTATGTTATTTCAACGCTATCAGTTTCCCGAAGGCACTGCCGTTTCTGTAATCGGTAATTATGACTTTTCCCGATCTGCCGTGCAGTCCGATGTCGGAGGGTACGCAGACTTCAATAAATGACGCTGTGTGACCGCGCGCGAGACTGCCCGAGTAATCTTCAAACAGGATATCGAACTCCTGCCCGATAAGTTCGGAGAATATGCGCCCCCTTGAGCGCTCTCTTACTTCCTCAAGCCTGTGCAGACGCTCGGATTTCACCGATTCGCTTACCTGTCCGCTCATTCCGTATGCCTCGGTGCCCGGTCTGCGCGAAAATGGGAAAATGTGATTGTAAATAAGCCCAAGTCTGTCGATAAACGCCTCGGTAATGTCGAAATCTTCATCTGTTTCCCCCGGGAATCCGACTATTGTGTCGGCTGTAAACATGGCACCCGGCATTATGCTTCTTATATGCTCGGCGTTGCGGATTACGGCGGCGGTATTGTATCGGCGCCGCATGGCGGCAAGCGTCCTGTCGCATCCGCTCTGGAGCGACAGGTGAAAATGATGACAAAGCTTTGACGAGCCTGCAAGACGGTCAACAAAATCGGGAGTAAGAAGGGAAGGGTCAAGCGATCCGAGCCTTATCCGCTCAAGCCCGTCGATGTCGCCGAGCGCCAGCACAAGATCGCAGAGATCGGTGCGGGAACCGTCAGACTTCCTTTCGTAAAGGTCTTTTCCCCATGCGGATATCTCAATACCCGTCAGGACGACCTCGCGGTATCCGGATTTTGCAAGCGCCGCTATTTCGCTGTGTACGTCGTTCATGGCTTTTGATCTGACAGGACCGCGTGCGTCCTTTATAGTGCAGTACGCGCATTTTGAATCGCACCCGTCCTCGATCTTCACATAAGCGCGTGTGCGCTCGCTGTGCTTTATTGAGGACGGCTCGAATTTTGCATCCGAGAGAGGCGGGACATTGATTCCTTCAGTGCGTTTTCCGGTTGATGCATACAGAAGCGCGGCGTCTACCGCTTCTTTTTTTGCATAATTTCCGCATACATACGAAACGCCGTCTATGGCAAGTAGTTCTTCGGCACGGAGCTGTGCATAGCAACCTGTAATTATGACATATGCGTCCGGATTTTCACCGATCGTTCTCCGTACAAGCTGTCTTGCCTTGCGCTCGGACTCGGCGGTTACAGCACAACTGTTTATTATGCAGACATCCGCAGGTTCGTCTTTGCCCGACTTTGTAAGTCCGGCATCAGAAAGCGCCTCGGACATGACAGTGCTCTCATATTGATTGACCTTGCACCCGAGGGTGTGTATGATAAATTTCATTTTCCGGTACCGCTCCTTCCTTCGGATGATCGCATAATTACTGCTATTATAGCATATGCAGTCGGATGTGTAAAGCCTTTTTTTGATTTATGACGTAAAAATGTGCGGAATATGAATATTCCGCACAATAAAAATATTTTTGTTTAACCGTCTATCGGTATAATCGATACGCCGCCCGACATGCTGTTAATGTCGATTTTTGCAATCTTGTTTCCTTTTCTCGAAACGTGCTTTTTCGACATTTCAATGTTGTCAAACGAGCAGTCAAGTTTTCCCGACATGCTGTCAATGTCAACGTCAAAGCCCGAATCGGCGGGAAGATATATCCGCGTGCCGCCCGACATGCTGTCAATGTCGATGCTGTCGGGACATTCGGTAAGTCGCAGCTCTACACCGCCGGAGGCACTGTTACACCTTATTCTGTCGGCTTTCCCGTTGTATGAAAGACCGCCGGAGGCACTGTCTGCTTTAAGCGTCTTACATTCACAGTCCGAAAATGATGTGTGACCGCTTGCCGTGTCTACCGATATGCTGTCGGCTTTGAGCGCGGTGACCTCAACGCCGCCCGAGGCGCTGTTAATGTCACATTCGGTGACATTGCTGTCCGAAATATATGTCTTGCCCGAAGCGGTATCAATGTTCAGCTTTTCGGCTGTGATCCCGCTTATGTCAATCTGCGAGGAGGCGCATTTGACGTCAAGACGGTCGGGCACGAATCCGTCGGGAAGTGTGAGTATAAGTGTCTTTTTCGGAAGATTTGCCGAAATCAGTGAGGCGTTTTTGCTGTAACGTATCGACAGCTTTCCGCCCTCGACCTTCCAACACATACGGTATTTGTCGTTGTCTCCCTCCTCCGAAACAGAGAAGGAGCCGTCATTGCTTTTTTTGATTTCGACATTTCCGCATGCCCATCCGATGTCAATGCTTCTTATCTTGCCGTCATCTGCGTCAAAACTGTTTTCGGTATAGCTGTTATCACCCGAAAATCCGTTAAGTGTCGAAAAGAAATTGAATCCCATAATACTTTTACCTGCCTTTGTCAAGAAAATTCCGATCACAAGACCGACGCTCAGCACGATTATCAATATAACGCTTGTGATTATGCCTATTATGCCGATAGTGTTGTTTCTGCTCATAAAATATATCCCTGTCACAAGTATTGCCGTAAGTAAAAGAATCGCCAGAGAGCTTGCGGCAATGTTTTGTATGTCAGTGTTCCTTCCTTTCATTATTTTCATCTCATTTCCGCAGATTCATAATTGATAAGATAAGACTTTCGAATGCCGAACCGATAAGAAATACTATCCATGTTACCGCCCATGCATGGGTAATAAATGACAGAACAAAATAAACGATTACCGTAATAAACCATATCAGCTTTTTTATCGGCTTCACCTCGGCTCTCGTGTATGCGTTTGCCATATTGTAATCGCAGTAAGCTGCCCTGCGTTGTGCGGGGATCATCGCTCCGGAGATTATCAGTATGATTCCTGCCGCAACAAGAGCAAACAGAAGAGTTATGCCGAGTCTGTCCGGCTCTGAGACGACCATGACCGGTACTGCACACGCGATCTCGCAACCGACACCGAGTCCGATGAGTCCGTAGTGAAAATAAGTCTTTGCCGTTGCTCCGTACCGCATTGCAGAAGAAAAAATAAAGAGGAATACACCCGCAGCAACAAAAACAAGTATCGGTGTGGCGATCCAACCGCCGTCATAGCCGTTGACCGAAAGCATCACCGTCGGAACCCAGCAGAGGGCACAGAACAGGATGCCGAAGGTTATCACAAGCTGGTGAAACGGAGTGCGCCCTGCCATGAAGGTGTTTCTGCCGCTCTGACCGGGAGAAGCCGTAAAGCCGGGTGCCGGACGTTCGCCATCCGCACCATGAGCGCTTTTTTCTTCTTTTTTGCCGAACAGCTCGGAGGTGTCACCGAGACTGTCGCATGTCTGCCGGAAGGCTTCGTCCTCACTCATTCCGTTTGAAATCAGATCGTCATACTGCTGGCGAAGATTTGTTGTTATTTCTATTTTGAGCTCGCACGCCTCGGGTGTGTTCGGGCTTCCTTCAAACGCCTTTTCCAAAAAAGCATCGAGTGTTTCGTAGCTGTTACTCATATCTGTTCATCCTTTCCGAAAATCAGTCTGTCTAATATTCTTCTTGCATTGCTCCAGTCGTTTCTACTTCTTTCGAGTATGTTTTTTCCCCTGTCGGTGATCCGGTAATAGTGTCGCCTTGCTCCGCCGGCTTCATTTCCCCAATAGGATTCTATGTCTCCCGATTCTTCGAGACGCTTGAATGCGCAATACAACGTCGCCTCTTTCAAAGTGAATTCGCCGCCCGAATACTCCTTTATCGATTTGTTGATCTCATATCCGTAGCTGTCTCCGCTTTCAAGGAGCGCGAGAAGAACCGTGTCGGTATTTCCTCTCAGAAGGTCCGATGTTATTGACATTTGATTCCCCTCCTTTTTGACAGCATTATAACACGAGATACATTGTCTGTCAAGGTATCTCACACAATAATATTGTAAACAATATGTGAACAAAAAAGGATCGCAGATTCTTTCTGCGATCCTTTTGTAGATGTGTTTATTTTTTGAGTTTTGCCTGGGCTTTGAGCCTGTTTTGTGTGTTGAGGATTGATTTTCTCAGCCTGATGTTGTGAGGAGTGACTTCAATAAGCTCGTCCTGCGCAATAAATTCTATTGCCTCTTCAAGCCCCATGATTCTCGGAGGGGTAAGAATGAGCTTTTCGTCGGCACCTTTTGAACGGATGGCGGTAAGCTGCTTGGTTTTGCAGGGATTTACCGCAATATCGCCGAGCTTCGGGTTCTCTCCGACGATCATGCCCTCGTATACCGGAGTCTGAACACCGACAAACAGTTGTCCGCGATCCTGTGTGTTGTAAAGACCGTAGGAGGTTGTCTCACCCGCCTCGGAGGCTACAAGCGACCCCGTAAAGCGGGAGGTGATGTCTCCCTTGTAAGGCTGATAGCCGTCAAATATCGAATTTATAATTCCTTCGCCGCGTGTGTCGGTCATGAATTTTGAACGGTAGCCGAACAGACAGCGGGCGGGAATGGAGTATTCCATCTTCGTGCGGCTTCCGTGAACCGACATATCAATAAGCTCGCCCTTGCGCGCTCCGAGCTTTTCCATTACCGAACCGGCATAGAGACTGTCAACATCGATGTAAACGCGTTCCATAGGCTCGCATTTCTTGCCGTCGATCTCCTTGTAGATAACTCTCGGGGAAGAGACCGCAAGCTCAAAGCCTTCGCGTCTCATTGTTTCTATCAGTATCGACAGGTGCATTTCGCCTCTGCCGCAGACCTTGAACGAATCTGTCGTGTCGCCGTCGGATACGCGAAGGGATACATCCTTCAGAAGCTCGTCGTAAAGGCGCTTGCGGAGCTGTCTTGAGGTTACGAACTTTCCGTCCTTGCCCGCAAACGGCGAATCATTGACCTGAAATGTCATTTCAAGCGTCGGCTCCGAAATTTTTACAAAGGAGAGCGGATTGGGGGCGTCGGGTGAGCAGATTGTGTCGCCGATGGTAATATTCTCGGCACCCGAGAAGCAGACTATGTCTCCGGGGAGACTTGATTCGATCGGTACACGACGCAGTCCGTCAAACGCATAAAGGGAAACTATGCGCGTCCGACGTGCGGTCTCACCGCTGTGGTAGTTGCAGACTGTAACGTCCTGACCCACCTTGATTATGCCGTTTTCGACTCTTCCGATTCCTATTCTGCCGACATAGTCATTGTAGTCGATGGAAGATACCAGCATCTGCAAAGGAGCATTCTCGTCACCCTGAGGCGCCGGCATATAATCGAGGATTGTATCGAAAAGCGGACGGAGATCGGTTCCGGGAACACTCGGATCAAGCGTTGCGGTTCCGGCACGTCCGGAGCAGTAAATAATCGGCGAATCAAGCTGTTCGTCGTTGGCATCCAGATCGATGAGAAGATCGAGAATCTCGTCCGGAACCTCGTCAAGACGCGCATCCGGCTTGTCGATCTTGTTTATGACGATAATAACACGGTGGTTCAGCTCAAGCGCACGTTGCAGAACAAAACGTGTCTGAGGCATCGGACCCTCGGCGGCATCAACAAGCAGAATGACTCCGTTGACCATTTTCAGTATACGTTCGACCTCCCCCCCGAAATCGGCATGCCCGGGAGTATCGACGATGTTTATCTTTACGTCCTTATAATGTATTGCGGTGTTTTTAGCAAGTATTGTGATTCCACGTTCTCTTTCAAGATCGCCGGAGTCCATTACGCGTTCGGTAGTCGCCTGATTTTCACGGTATACGCCGCCTTGCTTCAGCATTTCATCGACAAGTGTTGTTTTGCCGTGGTCAACATGGGCAATTATGGCAATGTTTCTGAGATCGTTTCTTACCAAAACAGTATATCCTCACATTCTTGATTTTTCTTTTTCTTTTTCTTTGTACCTCATCTTAACCTGTATATTATATCACAAAGAATGTTGAAAGAAAAGATGTTTTCGAAAAATAAAGAAAAATTTTTTACACAAAATTTTCAAATATAATGGCAGATATATGTTATAATACGCACAGAAAGTCTTTCCGATGAAAGCCTTTCGCGGGCAAAGCCCGCCGTGTGCCGATCACGGCACACCTGCTCCTTGCGGTGCGGCGTGAAAATGTTCATAGATAAATTTGTGTAATGATCGCGGCATAAGCTGCGGTATAACCGGAGGTGTGCAGCTTGTCACTGTTTAAAAGAAAGCCCAAAGAGGGCAGTCTTTCGTTCCGCATAGCAATGGCTGAAAAGATCGCCGGAAAGCATATAAAATATGTGACCGAGAGAGATGACGGCGGCGCGGAAAGCGTGATCGGCAAGGAAGGCTCGCTCTGTCTGCGTGACGGGGAGTTTATCGTATACGCTTCAATGGATATATTGTTCCGTTGTCCTGTCGAAAAACTTATCGCATCCGAGCTTATGAGTCTCGACGGCGTGATACTGACAGGACCGGACGCCGAGCATGACGGAAGAGAACGCACGGTTATCGCCTATTATCTTTACTATCGCTGATTACATGTCGTACGGATATGCGTAAAAGCTGTCGTCGCAGTCGCCGAAGGCGATGAAGACTTCACAGCATTTCAGCCCTGCGTCCGACAGCTTGGCACCGAGCCAGTTTGCATCTCTTCCGATGCTCCGAAGCCCTGCATTGTTTGTCTGACCGTCAAGGATTACCGGAACCGACGAAGGAGGATCGGAAGGGTGTGAACCGAGATCCCCGAGCTCGGTCGGGCGGTTTTTTTCGATAAATTCGACGGAGAGCTTGCCGTTCGGCTCAAGCATGACCCGCCTGATCTTTTTCATGTCAAAAAGCCCCTGATTGCGCAGAAGTTCAAGAAATTCACTTGTTGAAAAGCTGCCTTTTTTGAAATTTTTTCGGTTGAATCTTCCGTTGTCGTAAAGAATAAGCGATTTCCCGACAAGGAAATGCCGCCAGGACGGAATTTTACATTCGGTAATGTGAACCGCATAGACGACAAGCCCGTATATTATCATCGCGGTGAGCGGGTATATCGGATTCCCGTCGGGATTCACCGCAAGCTCGGCTGCGATCGAGCCGATAGTGATACCGTTGATGTAATCAAAGAGACTCATGTTTGATACCTGTCTTGCGCCGATGAGCTTTGTCAGCACAAAAAGGACAATGATTGAAAGAATACTTCTCCAGATAGTGTTTATTATCTGCATGGCTTATAACCTCCCGTAAATGATCTTCTTTTACGAAAGTGTTTGCATAAATAAAAAAAATATGAATTTTGCACTTGAAAAATGTGCAAAGATATATTATAATAATAGTTGAATAGAGAAAATCCGCGGCAAATTGCCCTCGGATGACGGGAAAGGGGAAAAAATATGCCAAACGACCGAAAAGCAGAACAAAGGACGATAGTCATACCGTCGATGGATGACAGACAGGCACAGGTGCATGCGATTCTGACAGAGGTCTATACCGCATTGCGCGCAAAGGGATATAATCCCGTGAATCAGATTGTCGGGTATATCCTTTCCGGTGACCCGACTTATATTACAAATTATCAGTCGGCACGCAGTCTTATCTGCAAGATAGAGCGAGACGAGCTTCTTACGGTTCTGCTGTCCGATTACCTTGAAAAGGAAAGATAAAATGTATTTTGACATAGATGATATGTCTGTTGAATCCGGAATGAGTGCAACGCCGCTATGCGTCGTTGCACTCGGTAATTTTGACGGGGTTCATATTGCGCACAGGAGACTGCTTGAGGAAACCGAAGACCTTGCCGAAAAGCTCTCGTCAAAGCTCGGCAAAGAAGTCGTTTCCGCAGTCTTTACCTTCAGGGGACTCAAGCCCGCCGTCGGATGTATAACCGATTTTGAGCGGAAGCTGTCGCTTATTGAAGCTTGCGGGATCGACAGATGCTATTTTGCCGATTTTGAAAAGGTCAGGGATATGACCCCTGCGGAATTTGTGAGCGATGTTCTGCTGTCGCGGCTTCATGCTGTCGGAGCGGTCTGCGGATTCAATTTCAGATTCGGAAGAAATGCCGCGGGAGATGCTTCTGTGCTCCGTGACGAATTGCTTCGTCACGGAATATCCGAGCTGGCGGTTCTGCCTCCCGTGATTTATAACGGCATAAAGGTGTCGTCAACAGCGGTAAGAAAAGCGGTTGCGGACGGAAATACCGAGCTTGCGACCGCACTTCTCGGAAGACCTTATGCTATATGCGGAAATATCGTGCACGGCAGAGCGGTCGGACGTACAATGTCCTGCCCGACACTTAATCTTATGCTTGACAGAGAAAACGTCGCACCGAGGTTCGGAGTGTATTTTGCCCGTTGTCTATGGGGCGGAAAAATGCTTCCGTCGATAGTAAATGTCGGAGTCAGACCTACGTTTGATGGCGAATACGGGGAAAGTCTGCCGCTTTGCGAGATACATCTGCTCGGAAATGTTGATGCGTTTCCGGAGGTCGGCGATAAGGTTTCGGTGCTTTTTGATAAGTTCTGCCGCCCGGAAATCAGATTTTCATCTGTGGATATGCTTTATCGCAGGATTGCGGACGATATTGAGTCTGCCGAAAATTTTTATCGGAACAGGTAAAGGATGTGCGGCTGTGAAAAAAAACATGTGTCTTGATAAACCGAAAAGGAATTGCGTTGCGGTTTCGACGTGCGTTTTGCTGACGGTGTGTGCTCTTCTGTCTCTGCTTGCTCCTTTTTCGTATGCCGCTCCTTCGACCGAGCCGGAGGAGACCGAGCAGATGCTTGACCCGGTTACCGACGGCGCCGATATTGTGCTTCTTTACTGTCCCGAATCGGAGATGTTTCTGTTCGATAAAAACGGGGACAAGAGTGTTCACCCTTATGCGGTCGCAAAGCTCGTTGCTCTGCTTGCAGCCGATTCGCTTGTCTCCGACTGGAACGACACATTCACGGTCGAAAAGAGTATGCTTTCGCAGTTCTCCAATTCATACGGACTTAAAGAAGGCGACATTGTAAGTTATTTTGACCTCGCCGTGCTGACTCTTTTCAGAGGGCTTGACGATGCGACAACCGTGCTTGCGAGAAAGCTTGCCGGAAGTGACAGCCTGTTTGTCGAAAAAATGAATGAGACGGCGGAAAAGCTCGGCGCACAGTCAACGAAATTTCTGAATCCGACCGGAAGAGGAGATAAGGGAACAACAAATGCGCGTGACTGCGCGCTGATAGCTGCCGAATTCTGTAAACGTGAACGGCTTACCGCAATCTCGGGCGAGGGAATGATATCATGCGCGTCTCTCGGAAACAAAAAGATATATAACAGGAATTTCTATCTGAGCAGCTATTATAATGCCACCGGTAAGAGCTATATAAGGAGTAATGTGACAGGTCTTGTCGCCGGCAGTGTCCTTGATCCCGAAATGCTGCTTGCCTCAGCGGAAACAGGCGGATATACCTATATATCGGTCGTTATGAAGGCAAAGAAAGCAGAGACCTTCTCGTATACCTATGAGATAACCAATAAGCTCCTGAAGGATCACGCAGGGACTTTTTCATACGTCAATGTCCTCACCGAGAATGATCCGGTGTGCGAAATACCGGTGAGAATGGGAGACGGACACGACAGCGTGATACTCTCGCCGGACAGGAACTTCGGCTTCTATGTGATGAAAAATTCGGATATAAAATCCGAATTTTCGTATGAGTACACGCTCTCTTCCGATTATCTGGAGGCTCCGATAAATATGGGAACCGCAGTCGGTCAGCTTGTGCTTTACAGAAACGGAGAAGAAGTCGGCAGAGCGGATCTCGTTACAAGAGCCAACATTGCAAAGAGTATGAGCGATTATTATGTTGAAGAAGCCAAAAAGGTACTTACCGACCGTTTTGTGCTGCGCGTCATGGTTGCGGTTGCGGTCGTTGCCGTTGCATATGTGCTGATTGTGGCAATAATCAAGGGACAAAAGAAGAAAAAACGCAGGGAAGAATGATTCTGCCTGTCATAAAAAAGATAATACCGTATAAAATTTAAGGAGCGATTTCGCTCCTTGATTTTTTTCGGAGATCTGATAATGGGAATGTATTTTACACTTTTTTCGGTTGCACTCGGACTTGCGGCAGATGCGTTTGCCGTTTCGCTCTGTATAGGACTTGAGATCGGAAGGGTAAAAATAAAGGATATGATCGTTACCGGACTGTGGTTCGGAGGCTTTCAGGCACTTATGCCGACGGTCGGGTATCTGCTCGGGAATTATATGTTCAGCCTGATAAATGCGGTCGATCACTGGATCGCTTTTGCGCTGCTTTCACTGATCGGAATAAATATGATACGTGAAGGCAGACCGGCAAGGTCTGCCGTATGCGTGGATAAGGGAGCCGGATGTCCCGGCTTTTGCAGAATGTTTGTTATGGCAGTCGCCACTTCGGTCGATGCTCTCGCGGTAGGGATAACTCTACCGACCGCTGTCGGCAGCGGACTTTTGCTGTCGGTTTCGGTTATAGGATTTACCGCCTTTCTGCTGTCCGCAGCAGGGGTGCGCCTCGGGGCAAAGCTCGGTGTTTCACTGCGGACAGGGGCACAGACTGCCGGCGGCGTGATCCTTATCGCCATAGCCGTAAAAATCCTTGTCGGACATCTTATGAACGGATGATGCATAACTGCGTTAAGGAAAAAAATACCTGTTGATTTTTTTCGGGATAAATAGTAAAATTTACAGACAACAATCGATCGGTCGATTGAAAACAGGAGGTAAAAAATGAACAAAAAGATTTTGACTGTCATCTTGGCGGTCGTGATCTGTATCGGTCTTTTCGCATTTTCGGTATCGGCAAACGAAAATGTACCCGAAGGGATATGGACAGACTACGCGGCAAAAGACTTCGGAGGCGGAAGCGGAACAAAGGACGATCCGTACCTGCTTGCTACTGCGGAGCAGATAGCAAAGCTTGCGGCGGATATCAATTCCGGCGTATATGATCGTGATCATTCGAATGAGTACTTCAAGCTCACCGATAATATCGATCTTTCGGCACATCGCTGGATACCGATAGGAAGCGGAACGGCTACAACGTCCATGCATGCGTTCAGAGGATATTTTGACGGCGACGGACATACTGTCTCCGGAATGTAAGTTGACGAAAGCGATAATAAGTTCTCTGCCGGATTTTTCGGAAATGTTTCGGGCAGGGTGATAAAGAATCTTACGATAAAAGACGCATACGTTAAAAGTGCCGATACCGAGGCGGGTTATGACGGTGCGGGCATACTTATCGGCAATGCAGCCCAAGGATACGGAATTGAAATTTCAGTTGAAAACTGCCATGTGTCGGGTAAAGTTGAAGGAAATATTTCCTGCGGCGGACTTGTCGGTAAAAACAGCTACGGCGTTTATAAAAACTGTTCCTCGGATGTCGAAATAAACAGTGATTATTTTGCGGGCGGCTTTGTCGGAAATGATTTTATAGGAGATCACGACTCTTGTACTTCTTCCGGTACAGTCAACGGATATTACTGCGTCGGCGGTTATGCCGGACAGTTTTTCTGTGAGTCAAAGGCGAATAAATGCCTGTCGGATGCCGAAGTTAACGGCAGAGACTGGCATGTCGGCGGATTCGCCGGATATGTCGGTTACAGTGAAGACGATTTTGGTCCCTGTGAGATAACAAACTGTGTTGCACTCGGCGATGTCAATAATACGCTCAGAAAAGGAGTTCTCTCCAAAACAGGCGGTTTTGCGGGAACAAACGCGGAATGCATAATAAAGAACTCCCATGCTGCGGGCAAGATCACGGTTCAGGATCCGGATAATAATCCCGCAGGCGGTTTTGTCGGATACGATACAAACGGAAATGTAAGCGACTGCTCGTTTGACTCGGAAAAGAACGCAGGCATCGGAGCCATAGGTGATTCGAATGTTGAGGGCGATAACAAGATCGCAGCGGCAGATACGCGCACGGTTCTCGCAAATATATGCGTTGACTATTACGGCGGACATCAGCCCGATGAAAAGCTTACCGTCGACAGAGAGGCAACCTGCACCGAGCCGGGAGAAACGTCCCACCACTGCAAGCGCTGCGACGCGCCGGGAGAAGAGAAGACTGCAATTGACCCCGACGGTCATGAACTTGAAAAGGTTGAAGAAAAGCCCGCGACCTGTACCGAGCCCGGGTATAATGAGTACTGGAAGTGCAAGAAGTGTGAAAAGCTGTTCTCGGATGAGAATGCGGAGCATATGATCGAAACTCCCGAGGCAATAGACGTAAAGGGACATAAAATAGTTCCGGTGGGCGAGGTTCCCGCGACCTGTACCGAAAACGGTAAAAAGGCACACTATAAGTGTACCGAATGTAACGCGATCTTCGCCGACGAAAACGGACAGAATGAGATCGAAGACGAGAACCTCCTTCTGACGGATAAGAAAGCTCACGATTACAAGTGGATTATTGACGCAGAGCCGACTACCGAAAAAGAAGGCTCAAAGCACGAGGAATGTTCCGTCTGCCACGATAAGAAGGCATCGGTTTCGATTCCCAAGATAACCGAACCGCCGAAAACAGGCGTCAGCACGGTCATGGTGATAACCGCAGTCTTTGCCGTTGTCTCCCTTGCGGCAGCATATATATGCCTGAACAAAAAGAGAGCACGCGGATAATACATCCATTGATTTTACATAAAAAAGCCGAACCCCGACCGGGGTTCGGCTTTTTCGTCAGGATTGTGCTGCTTTGCAAAAGTCGAATATTTGTTTTATCTGCCGCCCGACAGAGTCATATCCGGTTCCGCCTGCGGAGATGCGCCTTGCTACACAGTTTTCAAGAGCAATCGCCGTATAAACCTCTTCATCAATAACCGGACTCAGCGATCTGTAAAGTCCGATCGGCAGACTGTCAAGCGTATTTCCGGTGTTGATGCAGAGAGCTATCGCCTGACCGGAAATTCTGTAAGCATCGCGGAAGGGTATGCCCTTGCCGACAAGATAGTCGGCAAGATCGGTCGCATTTATAAAGCCTTCTTTGCATGCGTCAAGCATGCTCCCGGAGACCGGTCGTATCGAAGCTATCATCGGCGCAAATACATCGAGACATCCGATGACTGTGTCAAAGGCGTCGAATACAGTCTCCTTGTCCTCCTGAAGGTCTTTGTTGTAAGCGAGAGGAAGTCCCTTCATCACGGTGAGCATGGCGATAAGATCCCCGTATACCCTGCCGACCTTACCCCTGACAAGCTCGGCAATGTCGGGGTTTTTCTTTTGCGGCATTATGCTTGATCCGGTGGTGAACGAATCGTCGATTTCAATAAAGTGAAATTCGGCTGTTGACCATAATACGATTTCCTCGGAAAATCTTGACAGATGCATCATGACGACAGAAATGGCTGAAATGATCTCTATACAGAAATCCCTGTCGGATACGCCGTCAATACTGTTTTCGGTGATGCCGTCAAAGCCGAGTGCTGAAGCCGTGGAGTATCTGTCGGTATTATAAGTGGTTCCCGCAAGGGCACATGAGCCGAGCGGCGACAGATTCATTCTCTTTATCGCATCCTCAATTCGCGAAACATCCCTCAAAAGCATGTAACAGTATGCAAGCAGCTGATGCGCAAACAGTATCGGCTGTGCTCTTTGCAGATGTGTGTAGCCGGGCATTATAAGCGTTTTGTTTTCGGATGCCTTCTTTGCCGTTTCGTATATCAGTGCTCTGATGCGATCTGTAAGGATATGACTTTCGTCCCTGATCCATAAGCGCAGATCGGTTGCAACCTGGTCGTTGCGGCTTCGGGCGGTGTGTAATTTCTTTCCGACATCGCCTATTCGCTTTGTCAGTTCGTTTTCAATGAATGTGTGTATGTCCTCGGCAGAGCTGTTTATCTCAAGCTTTCCGCTGTCGATCTCATCAAGAATGTCCGACAGACTGTCTGTTATTTTTTCTTTTTCGTCGGAGGAGATTATTCCGACCGAAGCGAGCATCGAAACGTGGGCGATCGAGCCTTTTATGTCCTGACGGTACATTCTGCCGTCAACCGTAATCGATGAGTTGAAATCGTTTGCTTTTTTGTCAAGCGCTTTGTGAAATACACCTGTCCAGAGCTTTTCCATACCGAACTCAGTCCTTTTCATTCATGGCTTTTACTTTTGCATTTACCGAAATCGGAAGTCCCCACAGATTTATGAATCCGGCGGCATCCTTCTGGTCATATACGTTGTCCTCACCGAAGGTGGCAATCTCTTCCGAGTAGAGCGACCACTTGCTCCATGCACCGGCTTTGATTATGTTGCCTTTGTAGAGTTTTAATTTTACCTTGCCGGTGACATGCTCCTGCGTCTTTTGGACAAATGCTGATAATGCCTCGCGCAGGGGAGTGTACCACTGACCGTTGTAAAGAAGCTCCGCAAAGGTGATCGCAAGCTCCTGCTTTTTGTGCATCGTCATTTTGTCAAGGCAGAGCGTTTCAAGATAATTGTGGGCAAAGTAGAGTATCTCTCCGCCGGGAGTTTCGTAAACGCCGCGGCACTTCATACCGACAAGCCTGTTTTCGACTATGTCAAGAAGTCCGATGCCGTTTTCACCGCCGATCTTGTTGAGCTTCAGAATTATATCCTTCGCCGACATTGCATTTCCGTTCAATGATACAGGGACACCCTCTTCAAAACCGAGCTCAATGTATACGGGCTTGTCGGGCGCCGAAATCGGGGAAACGCCCATTTCGAGAAAGCCTTCCTTTTCGTACAACGGCTCGTTTCCGACATCTTCAAGATCCAGTCCCTCGTGCGAAAGATGCCACAGATTTTTGTCCTTGGAGTAATTTGTTTCCTTGCTTATTTTAAGCGGGACGTTGTGCGCCTCAGCGTATTCTATCTCTTCTTCACGCGATTTTATGTTCCATTCCCTCCACGGAGCAATTATCTTCATGTCGGGAGCAAATGCCTTTATCGCAAGCTCAAAACGTACCTGATCGTTGCCCTTGCCGGTGCAGCCGTGACATATTGCGTCGGCTCCTTCGGCAATAGCTATTTCGACAAGTCTTTTTGCGATTATCGGACGCGCGAGCGCGGTGCCGAGCAGATATTCCTCGTATTTTGCTCCCGCCTGCATGGTCGGAACGATCATCTCGTTTACAAATTCGTCGGTAAGATCTTCAACGTAAAGCTTTGAAGCGCCGGTGGCAAGTGCTTTTTCCTCAAGACCGCAAAGCTCGTCCGCCTGTCCGACGTTTCCGGATACCGCAATTATCTCGGGATCGTCGTAGTTCTCCTTCAGCCATGGAATGATTATCGATGTGTCAAGTCCGCCGGAGTATGCAAGTACTATTTTTTTTATTTTGCCGTTATTCATCGTGGCACCTCTTTTTTTGAATTTATATGCACCGATTATATCATAAAATGAATAAATATGCAATATTTTTTGCAAAAATATAAATATTTATTTAAACGAAAAAACGGAAGCGTCCACGTCTTTCTTTGGATGAAATGCATAAAGCACTTGATTTCGCCGGACGTGTGTGTTATAATTCGGAAAAAGGAGTACGACATGAAGATAAAACTAATCGGGATAACAGCGGCACTGGCATTGATGCTGTCCTTGTGCGCATGCGGTAATAATCGGGACGGAATTTATATGCGCACCTACGTCGGCTGCTTTGATACCGCATCATTTATAAAAGGGTATGCCGAAAACGAGCGGAAATTCGAAGAATATGCGGCGCTGTTCCATGAAAGATTAAAATATTACGACGCGCTGTACGATATTTATGACGAATATGATTTTCCGAATCTTAAGACCGTCAATGATAAGGCAGGCGGTGATCCCGTCGAAGTGTCGCAGGATATTGTTGACATGCTCGATTTTTCGGTGCGCATGTATGAGCTTACCGCACATAAAACCAATATCGCAATGGGAGCGGTTCTTGAAATATGGTATGACTGCAGGGAAGATGGTAATAAAAACCCGCAGGAAGCGATACTTCCGACAGACAGCGAGCTTGCCGATGCCGCAATGCATACCGATATAAGCCGTCTGGAAGTCGATCGGGAAAATCTGTCGGTGCGGCTTGCCGACAGTCGGATGCGGCTTGACGTCGGTGCCGTTGCAAAGGGCTTTTCCGCACAGAAGGTGGCTGAAGAGCTGAGGGCTGCGGGGTTTGCAAACGGGATAATAAGCATAGGCGGGAATACTGTCGCAATCGGCAGCCGAAAGGATACCGATGTATGGAGAATAGGTATACGGGAGCCGTCGTCGGACTCGGATGAAGAATATTTCATAAAGGTCGGATTGTCGGATATGTCGCTTGTGACAAGCGGCTCTTATCAGCGTTTTTATACGGTGAACGGAAAAAAGTATCACCATATCATTGACCCGGGAACGCTTATGCCTGCCGAAGGATATCTCTCGGTTTCGGTAATATCAGCCGATTCGGGCATTGCCGACGCATTGTCAACCGCGCTTTTCTGTATGGATATAAACGAAGGACTGCGGCTTGTCGAAAACCTTGATAACGTGTATGCCGTGTGGGTAAAGTCGGACGGGACAGTTGTAAAAAGCAAAGGATTCGACAATTTTGTTGTCGGATAATCGTAAGGATAAGAGGGGGAGAACGGTAGTGAAGAATGTGTTTTTCGGCAAAAGAGATGCCGTACTGCTTTTGTCGGTATCGGTTGCCGCACTCCTGCTTTTTCTGATCTTTTTACTGATTCCGAAAGACGGAAAATATGCGGTTGTCAGGTCGGACGGTGAAATTGCGGCAAAACTGCCGCTCAATGAAAATACAACCTATACGGTAAAAAACAGCCGCGGATATAATGTTATAACCGTAAAAGACGGAAGAGTTTCTGTAACCGATGCGTCATGCCCGGATGGTATCTGCCGAATGACAGGCTGGATATCCGGGTCTGATGACCTGTCGGTCATAGTGTGCGCTCCGAACGGAATTACGGTCAGTATTGAGGAATAAATAAAAGTTATGCTTTCGGATAAAGACAGAACAAGGCGGACGGTTTGCGTCGGTCTGCTTTCAACATTTGCATTGATGCTTTCCTATATCGAAGGTATCCTGCCGCTTGATTTCGGTATCCGCGGATTCAGAATAGGACTTGCCAATATCGCGGTCGTGACAGCACTTTATACGGTCGGGGCGGGCAGTGCTTTTGCGGTTAACGGTATACGGATAGTGCTTGCGGCTCTGCTTTTCGGAACGCCGATCTCGTTTTTGTATTCGGTATCCGGAGGTGTAGTGTCGCTTGCGGTCATGATATTCATGAAAAAGGTCTGCGGGTGCAAAACAGTGGGTTGTTCGGTGGCGGGAGGCGTGTTCCATAATCTTGCACAGCTTTGTGTTGCCTGCCTTTTTACAAAAACAGTGAAAATAATATATCTGCTTCCCTTAATGCTTGTTTTCGGGATCGTTACCGGACTTGTCGTCGCACTCACATCCGGACTTCTGATTTCAAGGCTCGGAGACATGCTGAAAAGGTAAACAAAGTTCGACAAAATTGTGATTATTTCATTGACAAAACAATAACCGTATGCTATAATGTAGAGCATCAGTATGAACTATATTATCGGTGCATTTGAGCCTGAAAGGAATATATAATGAGCAAAATTCATCCCGACGTTGAACGCATTATGTACGGAGAAGATCGGATAAAAGAGCGTATACACACCCTTGCAAAAGAGATAAAAAAAGAATATGCCGACAAGGAGCCTGTTTTTGTCGCCATACTTAAAGGCAGTATAATGTTTTTTGCCGATCTGACACGCGAATTTGATTTTCCGATGACAATGGATTTTATGTCGGTTTCGTCATACGGGTCGGGTACAGTTTCGAGAGAGCTGGTTTTCAGAAAGGATCTTGACTACCCGATAGAAGGGAAGAATGTCGTACTTGTCGAGGATATAATCGATACCGGAAATACTCTCTATGTTCTGAGAAAGAAGCTGCTTGAAAGAAATCCCGCATCTCTCAAGATCATAGCGCTCCTTGATAAGAAAGCGCGCCGTGAGGCTGATATTGAAGCGGATTACGTGGGATTCCCGTGCGAGGATGAGTTTGTTGTCGGATACGGTCTTGACTATGATGAAAGATACCGCGAGCTTCCGTATGTCGGCGTTCTGCGCAGATCAATTTACGAAAAATAAAAAATCGGACGGTTTACAAAAACCGTCCGATTTTTCGGTCCGCTCAGGATAGTTTATACTCAAGAAATGTTCTGATAAGCTTTACTGCACCGTCAATGCCGACCTTCGATGTGGACAGGCACAGATCGTAAACCTTTGCGTCTCCCCATTTCCTGCCGGTGGTTGAATTGTAGAAGGACGCTCTGCTCCTGTCAATCTTCTTTATCATGTCTGCCGCATTTTTGTCGGTTATGCTGTACTGTCTTTTTACGCGGTCGATTCTGAATTCATCACTTGCCGAGATGAAGACCGATGTCAGATCGCACAGTCCGTCAAGGAAGAAATCGGCGCATCTGCCGACCATAACACAGTTTCCTTTTGCGGCAAGGCTCTTTATTGCGTTGACCTGCGCAATGTAAAGCTGTGTCCCGATAGTGTGTTCGGTGCCGGACGAAATATGACTTCCGTAATAGCTTGCTCCGGTTGCAAGGGTGTAGAGAAGCGAGGATGTGCGTTTTTCGTCGTTGCGCTTCAGAATATCGATGTGTATTCCGCTCTGCTCGGCGGCATGTGTCAGAATCTCCTTGTCATAAAACTCATAGCCGAGTTCTTCGGCGAGCTGTTTTCCGACATCGAAGCCCCCACTGCCAAATTGCCGCCCGATAGTTATGACCTTGTTGTTCTGCATTTTTATGCCTGCCTTTCATAAAAATCTATTTGTATATATATTATACACTATCTGCGGGCGCTTGTCAACCGCTGTGAAAGGTGATTTTTGCCGGGAAGAGTTTTTTTTGAAAAAAACTCTTCTGACCGTCAATACGTAATCTTTTGTTCATAAATTTATGATATAATCAGACAGTAGCCGTTTTTGTTTCGGATCAAATTTGGCGGAAGGAACATCCCGATGTGTCGGGAGCCCGTTATTTTATGAAAAAAACATTTTTTGCGGTATCGGCAGCACTTGCTGTCGTTATGTGCCTGCTTTCGCTTGCAGGATGTCTTTATGTGAATGAGCGTGCCGAATTCGCCGATGCGAATGTGTCGGACGCATGTGCGGATGTTCCCGCACTGTCGCAGGGAGCCGTTCCTGCGACCGGCAGTCTGTATATTGGCAGACCCGACGTCGGTCAATATGTGTTTCTCTCGCAGAAGAGTACAGGAGATGTCAGAGACGCAGTTTATAAAGCGCTGTTGAATGTTGAAGCAACCTGCGATATATCATCGTATGCAGTCGATCGCAATAACATCGGGGCTGTCTACTCAGAGATAATCAACAGCAGTCCCGAGTTGTTCTATGTGACCGGGAAACTGCGCTATACATACAATAAACAGACGAACTGTATATTGATCCTGACCTTCGAATATTCGATGACTCCCGCCGAAATCGCGACGGCAAAATCGGAATATGAGGATTTTCTTGACCGTATAGTATCGACTGTTCCCGATAATATGACCTCGGGATTCGATATAGCGCTGTTTGTGCATGATTACATCTGTATCAATTTTGAATACGACAGCGAACAGAAGATTGCCGACGCGTACGGATTTTTCAAAAACGGCAAGGGCGTGTGCCAGTCTTATACGCTTGCATATATGGCTGTGCTCAGAAGATTCGATATCGATG
This sequence comes from uncultured Eubacteriales bacterium, assembly GCA_934486825.1. GTDB lineage: Bacteria > Bacillota > Clostridia > Oscillospirales > CAG-272 > CAKSQF01. The sequence continues at coordinate 40,302 of CAKSQF010000002.1, forward strand.
TGGGATATGCTTCGTCGGTAACAATGAATCATATCTGGAATACCGTAAGCATAGACGGCAAGTGGTATCATGTTGATGTAACATGGGACGACCCGCTGGATAAGAACTGCGGAGATGTTCCCGGAAGAGCGCGCCATGATAATTTTCTCTGTTCGGATGAAGCAATGATAAAGAACGGACACAGTGATTGGTCGTCGGTCAGGTGTACCGATACACGGTTTGATACCGATGTGCTTGACGGCGTGAGAACCGCATTCGCTTTTCTTGACGGAAGCTGGTATACCGTAAGTTATGTTGACAGCAGTATTTATCGTATGAATACCGAAAGCTTTGAGCTTACAAAAGTTCTGACGGTTTCTCAGTCGTGGCCCGTAAACGGAAACATAGAAGAGGGATATTATACCGAAAAATATTCGAATATATGTACATTCGGAGACGAGCTCTGTTTCACTACAAGCCGCAGTATATTCGCGTTTGACCCGATAAACATGATACACAGTCTTCTTTATACGTATACCGGTGACGAAGGATGTATTTATTCGCTGAAAACGGAGGGAGAGTCTCTGATATACACGGTGGCAAAGACACCGTATGCGAAAGAACGATCGGTAAGAACCTTTACGCGTGAGGAAAAGCCGCCCGAACCGGGAACAAAGTATATGTCGCTCGATTGCGGTGATGAAACGGCAAGATCGATTTTTTCGGTAAATCAGAAGAACGGCAGAACCGATATGAGGCTTGTCATGATCGGTAATCTGTCGAAGCTGACCGATTACAGAAGCTGGGTGCTGAAAATATCGTTTGAGAGCGACGGAGTGACCGTCAGGGATTTCGTGCGTTATTTTGAAGGTGAAGGGGATCTGCTCTGCCTTTATGCGGCTGTCAATGCCGGGAACGATTACTATTCCGCGGCAGAGGGATATTGCCTTTTCGGTGTGTCGATCAAAGGGATACCGGATAACGAATGGCAGAGCGTGATTATTACGCTGTCGGCTGACGGCGATACCGAGCCGATTATCGAAAGCAGGGTAGAAAATTCTGATATCAATATGTCTGCAAAGCCGACAGATCCGGAAACAGTTCCCGAAGAAAATATCTGATTAAAAAAGCGCCGCCGTGTCAAACGGCGGCATTTTTTTGCGCTCTTATTTTGCGAGTGCATTGTCGATCATGGATACTATCTCTTCTTTTTCACGATAGCCGACCGAACTTGCAACAGGCTCCCCGTTTCTGAACAGAACAAGCATCGGAATGCTTGAAACTCCGTATTTCAGAGCAAGCTTCATCTGCTCGTCAACATTGACTTTTCCGACCGTCAGCCTGTCGGACATTTCTTCGGCAATCGCGGCAATCGTCGGAGTGAGCATTTTGCACGGACCGCACCAGTCTGCGTAAAAATCGACAAGTACCGGCTTGTCCGATCTTTCAACCTCCTGCCCGAAATTGGATTCGGTAATTATAAGCTCCTTCATGTTGTTTTGCGTCCTTTCTTTGTTTTTGATTCAGTCATCAAGCGATTTGTAGTAGAGCATGCAGTGGCAATATCCTTCAAATGTCGGATCGTTTATCTGCTCTCTGAATTCGCGGCATATGCATCTTGTGTCCTCGGTTCGCTCAAGACGACAGGGGCAATATCCTCCCGTGCGTTTCAGCCCTTCCCGAACCGTTTCCACTACCGCTTGGTTTTTGTTGAATGTTACTTTCATTTTTGTAATTGTTGCCCCCTTTGCACCTTGTTAAACCTCTGCCTTCTGTATTATAGCACACTTTCGACCGCAAATCAAGTCCCAAAGGTGTTTTTGACTTTTTTTCGGACATCCGGTGAAATATTTCACCCCGCAGGGACTGCCGCATATCATGATATAAACGGTTATGATATAAAATGTAAAGGATGTAATAAGTGATGAAAAAAAGCATGCTGACAATGAAATCGATGACAACGGCAATTCACGCAACAAAAATACTTGAAGCAAACGGAATACCGACTGCTGTTATCAGACTGCCGCCGGAACTCAGCGTAAACGGCTGCGCATACGGTATAGAGGTTGCGCCCGCCTATGCCGACCGCGCGGTTCATATATTGCGTGTGTCCGACATATCATACGGAAGACTGATAAAATAATTATTACCGAAGACAGACCGGAGGAGATCTGATGCACTATCTTGATAACGCCGCAACAACATATCCGAAGCCGGAGGAGGTATACCGGCAGGCTGAACTCGCTATGCGCCAATGCGGGGGAAATCCGGGTCGCGGAATACATCCGCAGGCGCTCGCCTCGGTGCGGGCGGTTTTTGATACACGGGAAAAAATAGCCGATATGTTCGGCGGTACCCCGGAAAGGGTGGTTTTCGTCCCGAATGCGACATACGCGCTGAATCTGTCGATAAAGGGGCTCTTTGTATGGAATGAGGGTCATATACTCATATCGGATATGGAGCATAACAGCGTAAGAAGACCGGTTGAAGCCCTTTGCCGTGAAAGCGGCGGAAAAATACGTTATGATACATTTTCGGTTCGGGGGAGAAGTGAGGATGTACTTGCGGGTATAAGATCAAAGCTGAGACCCGATACAAGGATGGCGGTTGTATGCCACAGATCGAATGTCGCACCGATTACCCTGCCGATAAAGGAGATAGGCAGGCTGTGCCATGACAGGGGCATAAGATTTGTGGTTGACGCATCGCAGTCGGCAGGCTCGCTGCGGATTAGTTTACCATCGTGTAATATTGATGCGCTCTGTGCACCGGGACATAAGGGACTCTTCGGTCTGATGGGATCCGGATTCGCGCTTTTTTCCGATAAGGTGGATCAGTCGGAGATCAGAACCGTGGTCGAAGGAGGAAGCGGTCTTTCATCGGTCGATCCCGGGATGCCGACCGTCCTTCCGGAACGGCTTGAGGCGGGAACTGTCGCAGTGCCGGCTATATCCTCGCTTTCCGCAGGTATCGACTACGTGAACAGAGTCGGGCTTGACAGGATAGCTGCATACGAAAGCGGTCTGCTTTTAAGAGCGCAGGAAATGCTTCTTTCGATGCGTGATGTCATCGTTTACGGTCCGATAGGTAATGCAGGGTCGGCATTTATGTTCAATGTCGGTTCAAAACCGCCGTCGGAGGTGGCGGCAGCTCTCGGAGAAAAAGGGATCTGCGTGCGTGCGGGACTTCATTGCTCTCCGCTTGCACATAAGCTTCTTGCAACTCCGAAGGGAGGCGCCGTGCGGGTATCGTTTTCTCCGCTTAACGATCTTTCCGACTGTGAGGCGCTGTATAAAGCCGTCCGTGAGGTAAAATAAAAAAATTACCGACAGAAATGTCGGTAAAATTTTTGTGTGTCAGTCCTGCTTTTCGCTCTTTTTGCCGCGCCTTATCCGAATAAATTTTGATGCCGCCTCATAAAAAACGAATATAAAAGCAAGAGAAATAATTATGTTTCCCGTATACGAAAACAAGGTGCGCTCACTTCTGAAAACCGCAGTGCCGGTAACATAGCCTTCCTTGAGCGGTCCAAGCTCACTTTCGGTGCGACCGAGCGGGTCGATTATTGACGAAACTCCGGTGTTCGCCGCACGGAGTATGTATCTGCCCGATTCGACGGCACGAAGCCTTGCATGATCGTTGTGAATGTATACGGCAGGGGAATCAAGATACCATGAGTCATTGGTTGACAGAATAAGCATCTGCGCGCCGTCGGCGACGCTTTGCCTTGTTAGACCGTCATAGATTGAGTCAAAACAGATCAGACGACCGATCTTTCCCCCGTTTGCTTCGGTAATGCATGAACCCTTTCCGGGCGTAATCGGATCACTGAAAAGATTCATGTCGGACAGAAACGGAAGAACCTTTGTAAGCAGTGACTCCATCGGCATAAATTCGCCGAAGGGTACAAGGCGCCGCTTGCTGTAAGGGTTTTCCTCAATACTGCCGTCACTGTAAAAAGCCACGATCGAGTTGAAGGAGTTTTCGTCCGCATCCTGCGTAAAGGTCCCGACAAAGAGGGTTACCCCGCGGCTGACCGCGAAATCGCAGAAACGGTCTTTTATGTCGGTATCATCCCATGATAAAAAATCAAAATTTATCGCGGTTTCGGCAAAGACGACCATTGATGCGCCGCTTTCGTCGATCGCCTGCCCGGCAAGCGCAAGATGTCTGTTGACAATCTCGGCGAACCTGTTTTCGGTCGTGTCCGACCATTTGTCGTCCGAGCCGATATTTGCCTGAATGAGCGCGACTCTGACCTCTGTCTGATCCTTTTTGGTGTAGGTTCCCATCCTGATAAGACCGAAACCTATGTTTGCGCCGATAAGCGCTATGGCGATTATCGGGTACAGCCTGACGGCAAACGAATCTCTCCCGTATTTGCGGCAGTAAAAGAGCGCAAGTCCGATGCATGCTCCGGTAAATGCGGGAATGAATGAAAGAAACAGCGATCCGAGAACCGAAGCTGATTGCATTGCCGGGATAAACGACGTTTGCGATATTGCAAGTCTGAGAAAAGGAACCCCCGCCCACGTGAAATTCTGTAACCACTCAAATATTATGTATAGACAGGCAAAAAGAAGCGGAGACAGCGGGCGGTGCCTGCATGTGAGTCTGAATAAGGGAGCGATTGCGGCGTTCGGAACCGATTGAAGAAGGGACAGTCCGAACTGACAGAAAATAACGGTGAAAAAAGCCGCGACCTTACCTATTTCCATAAATTCAAGCGGATACATCGCCAGAAAGAATGAGTATACCGTAAGGCAGTAGGACATCGACCAAAGCAGCCCGTATGCGTACAATTTGCCGTATGACATTTTTTCATCGGTGAATGTCAGCAGCAGGAAGAAAAACGGTGCGACCGAGACATATGAAAGAGGGTAGAGAAGATCAATCTGAAGAGTGAGCGCCGTAACAGCGCCGCTTGCGGCAATCACCGCAAAGCGTACGAGCCTTTTTTTCATGAACGGCTCCTTTCGTTTGCGGTATCGGTCGGAATTACGGCATCCGGAAAAAGTCTGAGAAAGGCGATCCTGTCCGTGTCAACGGTAAAGCTCTTTTTGTTGAGATATGAAAGTATACCACCGTCGCCGTTAAAATCAAAGCAAAGCCTGTATGAGCAGAGCGCCTGATGGGAAAAACCGAGCGCACGGTTCTGCCGGTTGATTCCGTATTTTCCGTCACCGAGAAGAGGATGCCCGACCGACGCAAGATGTGCACGTATCTGATGTGTGCGTCCGGTAATCAGTTCAACACAAAGAAGGGACAGATCGCCGCTTTCGGCAATAACACGGTAGTCGGTTATCATGGTCTTTACGTCTCTGCCCGGATGTCCGGAGTTACAGACGTACACACGTTTTTCGATGCTGTCCTTCCGCATGTAGCCTGTCAGCCTGTCCGCCTTTTTTTCAAATATCCCGTGGCAGACACAGAGGTAATATTTTTTTATCTCGCGGTTTCTGACCTTTTCGTTCATTATCCGCAGTGCCTCGGCGTTTTTTGCGGCAATCACGATCCCGGCAGTGTTTCTGTCAATGCGGTTGCACAGCGCGGGCGTAAATGACTGCTCTTTTTCGGGATCATATTCTCCCTTGCGGTAAAGATATGCCTTTATGTGTGAGATCAGAGTGTTGCTTTCGTCCCCGCTTTCATCCTCGTGAACAACCATCCCCGCGGGCTTGTTGCAAAGGAGAATGTTTTCGTCCTCGTAAACGATGTCGAGCGACGGTCTGAGCTTCATGAACGAATCTGATGAGGTTTCGTCCGAAAAAAATTCTTCGCTTATGAAAAGCTGAAGAGTGTCTCCCTCGGAAAGGATGTATGACGGATCGGAGCGCTTGCGGTTGACCTTGATCTTCTTGGTTCTGATCGATTTGTACATAAGGGACATAGGAAGGCTCTTTACAGCCTTTGTAAGAAACTTATCAAGACGCTGTCCCGCATCGTTTCGCTCTATTGTTAATTCTCTCATGGCATATTACCTCATTTAAAGATAAAACAGAGCAGGCAGACGGGGAAATACCGTCTGCCTGAGAATTTCAGTTGGCTTCCTGATATGCGTCGGGCGAAGCAACATAGACCTTGCGTATCCGTGCTCCGAGAGCCGAGAGCTTGCCGACAATGTTATCGTAGCCGCGCTCAATCAGATGAATGTCATCAATGTCGGTCGTTCCGTTAACCGAAAGCGCCGCAACGACCATGGCGGCACCGCCTCTCAGATCGACGGCACGTACAGACGCGGCAGTAAGCTTTGCGGGCGTTCCTCTGATAACGGCAGTCTTTCCGGTGACCTCAACCTGCGCACCCATGCGCCGCAGTTCGTCAATATATTTGAACCTGTTGTCCCACACCCCTTCGTTTATCATGCCGACACCATCAGCCTGACAAAGAAGCGCTCCGAACTGCGGCTGCATGTCGGTCGGGAAACCGGGATAGGGAAGTGTTTTTATGTTGCAGGAGCGAAGAGCAATGTCCGGGTCACGGATGATACGGATACTGTCATCGTTTTCGATAACCGTAACACCCATTTCCTCGAGCTTTGCGGTCACCGATTCCATATGCTTCGGAATAACATTGCATATTTCAACGTCGCCGCCGGTTGCGGCAACGGCGGTCATGTATGTTCCCGCCTCAATCATGTCGGGGATTATCGCATATGTGCATCCGTGGAGCTCACTGACGCCTCTGATCTTTATCGTGTCCGTTCCGGCACCCTTGACATCGGCACCGCATGTGTTGAGGAAGTTGGCAAGGTCAACTATGTGAGGCTCTCTCGCGGCATTTTCGATTATGGTAGTACCCTCGGCAAGTGCTGCGGCAAGCATTACGTTTACCGTTGCACCGACCGTGACTATATCGAAGAATATGTTTCCGCCGATAAGACCGTTCGGTGCGCTTGCGTCAATGTATCCGCCTTCGACGTTGACTTTTGCTCCGAGCTTTTCAAAGCCTTTGATGTGCTGATCGATCGGTCTGACACCGAAATCGCAGCCGCCGGGATAACCGACCAGAGCTCTTCCGAAGCGTCCGAGCTCGGCGCCCACAAGATAGTAGGATGCGCGCATCTTGCGCGAAAGCTCAGCCGGAACAGATCTGACATGTATGCCGATTGTGTCGATTTCGACTGTGCTTGAATTGAGCCTTTTTACCGATGCACCGAGATTTTCTATTATTTCAAGCGACCTTGTTATGTCGCTTACGGCAGGAAGATTCTTTATCTGACATTTTCCGCGCACAAGAAGTGTCGCAAATATTATGGGAAGCGCGGCATTTTTCATGCCGTCTATTTCAACAGAGCCGTACAGCGGACGACCTCCGTTAACTATTATTTTTTCCATGTTATATATCAATTCCAACCGTCGGACTCCCGACAGTATGAAAACAAATCCTTTCAGATTAGTCGGCTTCTGACAGCCACGGTGACCCTGTCGGTCAAACATACAAAAATCCCGAATGGAAACCCGTTCGGAATTTTTTTCTCACTCCATTATATATTTTTTATGCATAAGATTTGTTAATAAATTGTAAACTATTGTTTATTTTATCGATAAAATCAATAACGGCTTTACTCTCATTATATTCGTAAACCGAAAATCTGACACAATTTATTCGGAAAGCGTTTTGCAGTACGCAACAGTAAGGTCAACGACCAGGCCGTATGAACGCGAGCCTTCCTTTACGCCCTGTGACTGAAGGTAAGAGTTGTTTATTGCCGAACTGATGGTTGATGCGGTGCTGTGCTGATATTTTTTGAAGAAGAGCGAATATGCGTTGAACTCTTTGACGGTATTGCGGTCAAATTTGCTCCACAGAGAGTTGTAAAGCTCACTGTCGGCAGTGCTGAGCGCATTAAGAACATATTCGAGCATGTTGGTGTATGCGCTGTAAAGAATATAGCTGTCATCCGATTCAAGGGAAGCAAGAAAGGCAACAAAGTTTGCTTCGTTTTCGCGTGCGATTCCGCGTTGGTGCGCAAGCTCGTGCGCGGCAGTGTACGGAATTGTGTAGTCCGGAAAGTTCACGTTGATGTTCGATTCGCCGGTGAAATAGGTGTAAACGCCGGTGATGTGGGTGTAGGACATCGGCTCGGACATAATTACATATTTCAGATTCGATCTGAGCGGAGAAATGAAGTTGTATTTGGCGCTTGCTTTTTTGTATGCGTCATTCAGCTTGTTGTTCAGCTCGTCAAGGTCATACGGCATTACCGACGAGCCGTCGGGTGCAAAGCCGACCGAGCCGATGATCGCATTGATCTTTTCGGTAAGATAGCTTGCGGTATCGTACAGCTCTTTTGCACTCACCTTTTCGGCGGGAAGCCCGAGCTTTTTGTCGAGCGACGATCCCTTGTAGCCGGGAGCAAGTGTAAATACAAACGAAATGTAGAAAAACGAAATGGCGGACAGCAGCCCCGCAGTCATGGATATATACTGTTTCTGACTGCCCTTCGTCGAAACTATTATGCCGCATACGATAAGAGAGATGAAGATAACGGGAAGCAGAATGACAAGCATTTCGGCAAGCGAGAAGGGAATCCACATTGTAAGCTTTGCCGCAATAAAACGGAATCCCGCACACGGATATTTTATCATGAAGTCGGCAAATGCGGGAAATAATGAGGAAAGTATGTGCAATACTGCGGCAACCGCGGCTGCGATAAAGAAGCCGATGCACACCTTCGGCGCATTGCAAAAGAAATGTCCGATTCCTTTTCCGAACCGTGTAAGCAGTGATTTTAACTTGTTTTTGCCGACATTTTCTTCGACCGGGTTGATTTCGTTGTTGTTCATGTGCTGTTCCTTTCAGAGTTCTTTGTTTCAAAAAATTCGGTTCCGATAACAGACAGCCTTTCGGATATTTTACGCGTGTCGGCTCCCGATGCGTTTATGACGGCGGCAATGTCTGCGGATATCGGTGCGGTAAGCGTCATCTGCCTGCCGCTTGTCGGATGGCTGAAGGTGAGCGAAAAAGCATGAAGCGCCTGCCTGTCGATCAGCCCGGAAGGATTGCCGTACAGACTGTCGCCGATGATCGGGTGTCCGATGTGCGCAAAATGAAGCCGTAACTGATGGGTGCGACCGGTTATCGGCATTGCGCCGACAATTCCGATGCCGCTTTTTTCACCGATCACCCGATAAAGCGTTTCGGAGCAGGATGCCCCGTCACAGTATGTGTCGGATGCCTCGCGGACAATTATGCTTTCTGCCGCTCTTCTGATGTAGGCGGTGATTTTTCCGCTTTTTTCGACAGGCGCTCCGTCCGTAAGCGCAAGATAGCATTTCCCGATCTTTCTTCTGCCGATCTCGTCCGAGAGTCTGTAAGCCGAATGACGGTTCTTTGCGACAAGCACGATTCCGCTTGTGTCTCGGTCAAGACGGTTTATGACGCGGAATACAAAGGGGATTCCTTTTTGCGCATAGTAGAAGGCAAGTGCGTTTGCAAGAGTGTCGGTGTAATGACCGTGTGACGGGTGAGTCGGCATTTTGGGCGGCTTGTTCAGCGCAATGATGTCGGCATCCTCGTAAATGATGTCGAGCGGAAGCTCGGTCGGAACGATATTCTCCGCCGATTCTTCATCTTCGCACGCAAGGACGAGAATGTCATCCGTGTGTACCGTCGCGGCTACCGTTACATGTCTGCCGTTGAGCATTATGCCGCAGTCAAGCTTTTTCAGTGCAGAGACCGAACGACGCGATAAGCCGAGACTGCGTGAAAGATAGTCGGAAAGGCGCTTGCCGTCCGATTCCGCCCCGATCATGATCTCCATATAATATGCCTCCGCGTTGTTTTTATCATTTTAGCACATAAAAGGTTTTTTTGCAATTAAATTTCTCTGAACTTTCTGTGAAAGGAATATTTTTTTGACAAAAAGCTCAAAATACATTCACAACTGACTGAACGGTTGATTATGATTGATTCGGAGGTCAATAATGAAAAAGATCATTTCGTTGTTCCTTGCACTTGCTGTTTTCTGTGCGGTTGCGGTCTTGCCCGTATCTGCCGGAGCGGAACGGATATCGGGAGGACTTGACGTCATTGCGGCAAAAATGACAATGTATAAAACGGGAATGTCGTCACACCCGCTTGCATTTACTCCGGAGGAGTTCGAGGAGGCTGTCGGTATACGAAAAATAAACAGCATAACAGTCCTTACTCTGCCGTCTGCCGAGAGCGGTACGCTCTATCTTTCCGCAACTCCCGTAATGGTGGGACAGGTAATATCGAGAAAAGCAATATCAAAGCTTTCGTTTGTACCCAAAAATGCGGGTGAGCTGTCGTGCAGCTTTACCTTTGGTACTGTGTCGTCGTCACAGCCGATCGCATTGACCTGCTCGCTCACACTGCTGAAAACACTGAATTTCGCTCCGACCGCGGCTGTCCCGGATGAAGGGTATTTCACAAAGGCGACCGTCGAAAATATCCCGCTTTATTCGAGACTTGAGGGTAAGGACCCGGAGGGGGATCTGCTTAGCTTCCGTGTAACGTCATATCCCAAAAACGGAACGCTCCGCATACTTGACAGCGTTTCGGGAGAATATGTTTATTGCCCGCTTGAGGGTTTCTCCGGTAAGGACAGCTTCGTTTACCGGATAATCGATTCATGCGGAAACAAGGGTGAGAAGATCACGGTGGTTCTGAATGTCGAAAAGCCATCGACCGATATAAAGTATTGTGATCTTGACGGCAGTAAAGCCGAGCTTGCGGCGATAAAGCTTGCCGAACGTAAAATCATAATCGGAAAGGCGATCGGCGGGAATTATTATTTTGATCCCAACGGAGAAATGTCAAGGGCAGAGTTTCTGGCGCTTGCAATGAATACGGCGGGTATTTCCGCAGACTATTCGAAGGACGGAAAAACATCGTTTGTCGATGATACGGCGATCCCCGAATATCTCCGCGCATATGTACTCAAAGCCGAAAAAGAAAAATGGATTGACGGGATCGAGACCCCGGTCGGTCTGATGATGATGCCCGATAAGGCGGTGACCCTTTCCGAGGCGTCGCTTATGCTGACAAAGATCATGAATATAACGTCGGATGATGCGGTCGCGGCATCGGCATCCGAGCTGCCATACCTCAGCGAGGTCGAGGCAAAAGCTGTTCTTGCACTTGTATCGGAAGGAATAATTCCGACAGACGGAATATCTGCCGCACAGTCGTCGATGACACGTGCGGATGCGGCAATTCTGCTTTACAATGTGATTCTCTCGGGGAAAAACGAAAAATAAAAAACAACTGCTCCGGACAATTTTCAAAAATTGTCCGGAGCATTTCCGCTTCAGTTCTTCATAAGAAAATCGATTGCCTTTGCAATTTCCCGATCCCAGTAAAACCATTCGTGACGACCGGGCGATTCATTCAGCGACAGATCAAAGCCGCCGTCTTTGAGTATGTTTCCGAGGGCGATCGTCTCGGGATAAAGAGAATCCTCGGTTCCGCACCAGAGGTAGACACGGGGCTTCGGTCCGTTGCCTTCGGCTACCTTTCTCGCAAGGCTGAAGACATCGTTGACCGAGCCTCTGACATTTTCCTTTGAGCCGAATACCGCAACCATGTTGGCATTGTCGTAGGGACATCTGTCAAATCTTTTTTCGACATCGTAAGCCCCCGAAAGTCCCGCGCATCCCGCAAATGCTTCGGGCATGGCAAGAGCGATTTTCAACGCTCCGTAGCCGCCCATCGACAGACCGGCAATATAATTGTCTTCGCGCCTGTCACTCATCTGCCTGAACATGGCTCTGCAAATCGCAGGAATTTCTTTTGATATGTATTCCATGTACCTGTCGCCGGATACCGCATCGGTGTACCAGCTTTTGTGGGCAGCCGGCATGACGACCGCTATGTTTTTTCCGGCAACATACCTTTCGATCGATGTGCGCCTTGACCATATCGTGTGATCGTCCGAAAGCCCGTGGAGAAGAAAAAGCGTTTTGCAGTGTGCGCCATCCGATGAAGCCATGCCGATCTGTGTTTTTGCCGACTGCGGAAGTATAACATTCATTGTCATTGCCATTCCGAGAACATCGGAATGAAAGTTTACGCTCAGAAATGCCATTTTGTATCGCCTTCCTTGTAAGTTATCATGATTATAGGCTGATTGTAACACATAAAACACTTTTTTTCAATAGATTTTACTTAAAACCGCAAAAAAAATAAAAAATGTATTGAAACCCGATTGCCGTTGTGCTATAATGTAATGTATTTATCTGCTTTCGTGCTTGATATAAAACAATATACAATAAGTCAGAAGGATGTTTCTATGCAGAAATTCAAAAACCAACTCGCAGCGGCGATCTCGGACGCCGTCTGTAAAACGGCGGGCGATAATGTGTGCGGCGCGGAGGATATCTGCGCAATGCTTGAATATCCGCCCGATCCGACGATGGGAGATATTGCACTGCCTTGCTTCAGATTTTCAAAGCTCCTGCGTAAGGCTCCGCCCGTGATTGCCGCGGCTCTCGCAGAGGATGCCGGGATAAAGAACGTTGACGGAGTAGGGTCGGTAAATGTCTCGGGCGGCTATCTCAATTTCAGAATATCGGACGGTTACTACGAAAAGAATGTGATTCCCGAGATACTTGAAAAGGGAGCCGATTACGGCAGATCGGATATCGGAAAAGGAAAAACGGTCGTGCTTGATTATTCTTCTCCGAATGTTGCAAAGCCGTTTCATATCGGACATCTCGGAACCACCGTTATCGGTCATTCGTTGAAGAAGCTGCACGAATTTTGCGGCTATAACTGTGTCGGAATAAATCATCTCGGTGACTGGGGAACGCAGTTCGGCAAGCTGATTGTCGCCTACCGTAAGTGGGGAAGCGAAAAAGAGGTTGAAAAAGACGGGATAGACGGTCTTGTCGGACTCTATGTCAGATTTCATGAGGAAGCCGATAAGGATCCGTCGCTCAATGACCTTGCGCGCGCCGAGTTTGCAAAGCTTGAACATCACGATCCCGACAATATAAAACTGTGGAAATGGTTTATAGAGCTTTCGCTTGCCGAATATAAGAAAACCTACGACCAGCTCGGAATAACATTTGATTCGTATAACGGCGAATCCTTCTATACCGATAAGATGCCCGAGCAGGTTGAGAAGCTCCGCAGTATGGGACTACTTAAACTTGACGACGGCGCTTCGGTCGTTGATCTGTCTGAGTACGATATGCCGGTCTGTCTTATACTGAAGCGGGACGGCTCGACGCTTTATCCGACGCGTGATATTGCGGCGGCGGTCTACCGTAAGCGCACATATAATTTCGATAAGTGTATATATGTTACCTCGTCACAGCAGAGTCTCCATTTTGCGCAGTGGTTCAAGGTCGTAGAGCTCATGGGCTATGACTGGTATGATGAACTTGTCCATGTCCCTTACGGAACGGTCAGTATTGACGGCGTGAAGCTGTCAACAAGACACGGAAACGTCGTGCTTCTGCGGGATGTGTTCGAAGCGGCGATAGAGAAGGTGACAAAGGTTATCGACGAAAAGAATCCCGGTCTTGAAAACAAAAAAGAAACAGCCGAGGCGGTCGGCGTCGGTGCAATCGTTTTCTATTATCTGATGAATAACCGTATAAAGGATATAAGCTTCAGAATGGACGACGCGCTTTCGTTTGACGGAAATACCGGACCGTATGTGCAGTACACATATGCGCGTACATGTTCACTGCTTGAAAAGTCTGCCGAGGTCTGCGGAGACAGGATAAAGATAACATCGTCGTATGAAGCGGAGCTTGCAAAGGTGCTTTCGCAGTTTTCCGAAACGGTGCTCCGCGCGGTCGCCGAATATGAGCCGTCTGTAATTACAAGGTATATTCTTGCGGTATCGACCGCCTTCAATCGTTTTTATCATGAGTGTCCCATTCTTTCGGCGGAAGATGAGGACGTAAGAAATACGAGGACCGCGCTTACAAAGGCGACAAATACCGTTCTTCACAGCGCACTGCCGCTTATATGCCTTAAAACGCCGGAAAAAATTTAACTAAGGAAATACAAAAGGAGATTTCAGAGTATGTCAGGACATAGCAAATGGAAAAATATAATGCATAAAAAAGAAAAGACCGACGCACAAAGGGCAAAGGTTTTTACAAAGGTCGGTAAGGAAATATCGATCGCGGTAAGAGAAGGCGGAGCCGATCCCACATCAAATACAAAACTCCGTGACCTTATTGCCAAAGCAAAGAGCCTCAATGTGCCGAACGACAATATAAAGCGTATTATCGATAAGGCGGGCGCGGACGGAGTCGTGTATGAGGAGTATACCTATGAAGGCTACGGCCCCGCGGGGGTTGCGGTCATTGTTACTACCGCAACCGATAAAAAGACAAGGACCGCGGGGAACGTCCGTCACTATTTCGATAAGTTCGGCGGAAATATGGGCGCACAGGGATGCGTCAGCTTCATGTTCTCGGATAAGGGACTCATCGTGATAAACAACGAAGACGGCGACTATGACGAGGATAAGGTCATGGAGGACGCACTTGAGGCAGGAGCAGCCGATTTTATTTCGGACGGCGATCTGTTTGAGATATATACCGAGCCTGAGGATCTTGACGCCGTCAAATCCGCTCTTGAAGGTAAATATACATTTGATTCCGCAGAGGTTACAAAGGTTCCCTCGTCCTACGTTACACTTGAAAACGAGGACGATATAAAGAATATGGAAAACCTGATCGAATCGCTTGAAGATGATGACGATGTTCAGGATGTTTATCATAACTGGGAAACAAACGACTGATAAAAAAACATCGGTTTGCACATTCCGTGCAAACCGATGTTTTTTTATTTTAAGTAGCTTTGTATGCCGTCGCAGACCGACGACGCAAATTTTTTCTGCCATGTCGGATCAAGCATGTTTTTCAGATCGGCTTCGTTTGTCATGAATCCGACCTCAATAAGACATGCGGGCATTTTCGTTGCGGTCACGGCATACAGGTCGGCTTCGTTTTTTATGATCGGAGCCTTGCCGAATCCCGATTCGATTGCACCCGAAAGCTTTTCGGCAAGCCGTTTGTTGGAACTGCCGTTGTTGCCTTTGTTGTAATAGAGGCGGGTTCCGCTTACCGAGCTGTCGGTAAACGAGTTGCAGTGGATGCTAAGATACATGCCGTAGCCCTTGCGGTTGGCAAACTTTACGCGCTGTACGATGCCGCATTTTCCGTCATCATCAAAGCCGGCAGTCGGCTCTTCACCGTCAGCCGCCCGTGCGAGGATTACGTCAAAGCCGCGCGACCTCAGATCGTCGGCGATAAGCAGTACAATGGCATAGTTTATGTCCTTTTCGTATATCTCACTGCCGTCATCGGCTTTGAACGGGGAGATCGCCCCGACATCCCCGACGCCGTGACCGGCGTCGAGGCATATGGTAATCGGTTCGCCCGTCTGACCGCCCGTGTTCTCCGTGTGTCCCGCGCATGATGTCAGAACAAAGATCACGGAAAGCAGCAGGGCAAGCAGTGCGGGAAACTTTATGCTTTTTTGTCCTGAATTTTTGAAATCCTTCATAATTTGTCAGTCCTCGTAGATGTCCTTCCCGTTTGATTCCTCGTAGATGTCCTTCCCGTTTGATGCCGCGTACTTGTCGATAAGCTTGGCAAGTTCTGTCGGGTCGATTCCTCTGATGCTTGCAATGCAGTTTTCTATGTCATAGTACGAGCCTTCGAAATCGACAAAGATGAAGTTTTCACCGTAGACCGGCGCATCGTTTGTGATCTTGTCGCGCATATCCGAGACGAAATTGTCAAGTATGATTCTGTCTTTTTTGTCTCTGCCGATCGATACCCAGAAGTTTCTGGTTTCGTATCTGCCGAGTTCGGAGTCGAAAATGTTCACCGATATGTTGACAAAAAGCATCTGATCGCCGAGTTCTTTGTCTATGATTTCATTTATCCGTCCGATTGTTTTGTCAAAATCGGTTGAGGAACGTGACGATACATAGCTCATCCATTTGCCGTAGGTCTTCGGCAGAACGCCTCCGTTTACCGGGAATGTCACGCGGAGCAGCTTGTTGTTGAGATAGACACCGATCACAATGTTGAAACTCAGACGGTTTGTTGATTCGGTGTTTGTGCTTACAAGATAATCGTACCATTCGTTGTAGTCCAGCCCTGCAACCTCTTCTCTGAGTGTGTTGTAAAAATCCTCGTAATCCTTTTTGGTGAGATCATACAGCCCGGACATGTAGGAACCGTCGATGTAGCCGATGTTTTGGTATTCGGGAAGAGCTGTAAATTCGCTTCTGTAATCATCGTTGTTGAAGCAGGCTTCGTTTATTCTGTTGTATTCGTCGGTCTTCATCCGTACCATGCGGTAATGACTGCCGCTTGATGTGTTGATTATCAGCTTGATTCTGACCATGTCAGGCTGATATTCGAAACGTGATTCGTCGTTTTTGATCGAAGCGATGTTGTCGGCAAGCCGCTCTGCTACGAGTTTCTTTATTTCGGGATCGGTGATCTTGTATCCCGCCTGCTTTTTCTGCATGTATGCGATATAGTCGATCGTACCGTCGTAATATCTGGCAAATTCGTCGTTGACCAACTCAACGCTCTTTATCTCGTCGGCAGACGGAGAAAATGAGAGCGCAATATTTCTTGCGGCAAAACCGCTGATAATGAGAAGCGCATTAAGTGCGGCAACTATAAAAAGACAGGGAATTGCGCGGGCAAGATTTCTGAATTTCTTTGTCGTTATAAGCTCGTATGCGAAATAAACGATTATTGCGAAAGCGTATATGATCGCCGCAGTCACAATGACCGAACTGTCAAGACTGCCGATAGATGATATTATCAGAAATGCGGGGATTATGCATATGACCATTGTCACGGCAGAACGGTATACAGCCTGCAAAATGCGGTTGGGAGCCGACATTGCCGCCGCTTCGCTCTTTCTTCTGACAAAGAGCAGTGCCGCAAGGACGGCGTATATTACCGCAAGCAGCGTGGTGTAAATCAGCGCACTCGGGCTGAAATAGAGATCAAGATAATCGGTGCGGTTGAATGTTACCGTTTTCAGAACGACATCGGTTAGAATGTTGTAGCCGAATCCCGACATCGGGAAAACATGCCCGGTTACAAGAATCGAAAGTGAAGATGCGACCGCTCTGTCGGCGAGGAAATAGAAGAATCTCGGAAGAAAGAGGAGGAGTACCGTAAGGATCAGGTTCGTCATGACCGTTCCGGTAATCGACATTGCGAGTGCGGTAGCCGCGATGACAAGCAATGAGGCAACAAAGCATCCTATCGCATACTTGATAAGCTGGCTGTAAAGCGGGATGAAGTATTTGCCGAAGATGGTGTATACGAGCGAGCTTATGAGCGATGTCGAGATAATTATTGCGGCAATCCATGTGACGATCGCAAGAAAAAACGAGGTGAACAGGCAGAGGCGCGTGTGAGGAACCGAGTGCCAGAAGTCGGAGGTGTTGCGCTTGTTGAGAAATCCGAACAGAGACAGCGTCATGATCGGCGCAATAAGCATGAAAACGAAGAAGAGAAGCGGATTCATCGTAAATGCATTCGCCGTCACCTTTGTTATAGCCGAAATATCGGTTACGTCGTATCTTGCCGAATTTGTAAGTCTTATAATGAATGTTCCGATCGGATAGACGATCGAGACGAATGTCAGAACTATGAACGAAAGGATTCCGATAAGACGCGTCTGACGTATCCCCTCAAAGTAGAGACCGGGACTGAAAATTTTTCTGTTTTTCACTTTTATGACCATTCCTTTCTTGGAATCTGTGCCGATAAAATCAGATCATATATTTGATCCGAAAAGCACAGACTGAGCTTGAAAATATCTTACAGAATGTATGTTTTGACCTCTGCCCGTTAATCCAGATTGAATTTGTAGCCGAGTGCTTCCATTTCGTAGGTGAATACTTCTTCCAGCGAAAGCGGCAGGATGTCAAGTACAAGCGGATGCATTGCGGCAAGCTTTGCGGCGGTTTCGTCGCGGTCGCCTCTGACGATCATGTTTGATACCGAACCGTGCTTTGTAAAATGGAGAATGTCAATGCCGTCGAATTTGCTCTTGTCATAATCTCCGGCAAATGCGATCTGTATTTTGAATTGTGCGGTTTTCAGATTCTGTATGTCGCTTTCGAGAACAAGCCCGCCCTTGTGGAGAAGCGCAAGCTGATCGCAGGTGTCCTCAAGCTCGCGGAGCGAATGTGATGTAATTATTGCCGATGCACTGCGTTCGATCACGTCATCGCATATAAGCTTCTTTACGTAGTTTCTCATTACAGGATCAAGCCCGTCAAAGGTTTCGTCAAAGAAAATGTAATCGGGACGGCAGGCAAGCGCAAGAGCGGTCGCCGCCTGACGCTTCATACCCTTGGAAAAAGTACCGATCGGCTTTTTCTGGTCGAGACCGAAGGTACCGGTAAGCTCATCAAGCCGCTTTTTGTCAAATGACCCGTATACACTGCGGTAAAGCTCCGCCATGCGGGTAATGGTCGCACCCGGCAGAAAATAAAGCTCGTCGGGTACATATGCGATCCTTCTTTTTATGTCGGGATTGTCCCATATGGGCTGACCGTCTATGGTTGCCTCGCCGCTGTCCTGCCTGTATACCCCGGCAAGTATGCGGATGAATGTCGATTTTCCTGCTCCGTTTGATCCGACCATGCCGTATATACAGCCGTCGTTTATCGTACAGCTTATCTTTTCAAGCGCCGTGAAGCTGTCGAATTTTTTTGTCAGATTTGTTGCTTTGATCATTTTTCGGTGTCTCCTTCCTTATTTGTGCCTTGACCGATGTTTTCAAACGCATCATCAATAAGCCTGTATAGCTCGGATTTCGTGACCCCCGCCATCGCCATGTTGTGAATTGTGCCGCGGAGTTCATCAAATTTGTGCTTTGCCGAGCTGTGAAGTATGTCAAAAGCATTTTCGCATACGAAATATCCCTTTCCGGGGACGGCTCTTATCACACCTCTTTTGTCAAGATCCGAATATGCCTTCAGAATTGTGTTCGGATTGATCGAAAGCTCAATCGACATGCTTCTGACCGACGGCAATTGTTCACCCGGCTTCATAATGCCCGACAGTATGAACTTTTCAAGCTGTTTTTGTATCTGTTCGTACACCGGAGTTCTCGACAGAGCATCTATCGTGAACATCAGATTACCCCTTTCCGTACTAACTGTATTATCATAAATAGTACAGTTAGATCATACTGCAATATTATATGTTTGTCAATAGGAAATATGAAAAAAGTCATCGCGTTAATAATTTGTTTACAAACAGTAAAGCGGCTGCACTCTTCCGGGTGCAACCGCTTTTGGGAATCCGTGAGCGTTCGATCGGTGCCGTCCGCTTTTTATCTGATTTTGAGCCAGACCTTCATGACGAGGCTGTGCGGAAGTATTTTTGACAGTAGCCTTGCGGCTTTTATTGTTCCGCCGTATACCGAGACATCCTTGCCCTTTTCTGCATCCGAAAGCGCACGTTTTACAACGTCGGGAGCCTTGTACATCGGTCTGAAATTTCTGCATGCGGTCGGATCGCCCGATTTTTCCGCAACAGAAAAAAATTCGGTGTCAACATATCCGGGGCATACTGTGGTAACCGAGATGCCGTCTTTTTTCAGCTCGCGGCTGAGCGCACGCCCGAAATGGAGAACGAACGCCTTTGTCGAAGCGTATACGTTGAATTCGGGAAGCGGCTGAAATGCCGATTGCGATCCCATAAGTATTATCTGCGAGCCGTTTTTAAGAAAGGGAAGTGCAAGGCGTACAGTGCGCATAAGTCCGAGAATGTTGACGTTTACCTCAGCCTCCATGTCGCTCTCGCTGTTGTTTGCGAACGATCCGTATTTTCCGAATCCCGCGGCTGCAACGAGAGTCGTTATTGCCCCGACACTGTCGCTTTTCAGTCTGTCTGTTATATTTGCGAAGGTGTTTTCGTCCGAAAGATCGGCTGTTATCGGTATTATCATGTCACCGAGCTCGTTTTTAAGCTCGGCAAGCTTTCCTTCACGCCGTGCTATGCAGTATATACGGTTGTAGCCGGCGCGTGCAAGCTGTCTTGCAAACTCGCGTCCGATTCCGGACGACGCACCTGTAATCAAAGCGGTTTTCATGATTTGTCATATCCTTTCATTTTTTTATATTGTATCACTGTTTGACGGTACGGTCAATAGATAAATCCGGACGGTCGGAAGTTTTTTTGCAAAACCACTTGACAAAATGTACCGTCTGTGATATAATCCCTGTAAAGTATATTGCTTTACAGGGAACGGCAAAATGGAAGGCGAGAAAAAGAACAGACCCGACGGCAGACTTTATTATTCGGTTTTACTTGAGTTTTACGGTAAGCTTCTCACAGACAGACAGAGGGCGGTTATCGGGTATTCGCTTGACGAAGATCTTTCGCTTTCGGAAATTGCCGAGATAACGGGAATTACAAGACAGGGTGTGCGCGATGCAATCGGCAAAGCCGAGGCACAGCTTTCAGGGTATGAGGAAAAGCTCGGGATGTATGCGGCATACCGTGACAGGCAAAAATGCGGAGAGGAGCTCTGCCGACTTATCAGAAGCGGTTCGGCGGATGCCGACAGGATGATCGCACTTGTAAAAACGATTTGTGCGGATCAGAATCTATAAGGAGAACGGATATATGTTTGACAGTCTCGTGGAGAGAATGAACGAGGCGTTCAGGAAATTCCGCAATAAAGGCAAGCTGACAGAGGCAGATGTAAAGGCTGGAATGCGTGAGATCAAGCTTGCGCTTCTTGAGGCGGATGTCAGTTATAAAGTCGTAAAGGATTTTATCGCGGCAGTCAGTGAACGTGCGGTCGGAGCTCAGGTGCTTGAGAGCCTTGTTCCGGCACAGCAGATAGTGAAAATAGTAAATGAAGAGCTGACATCGCTCATGGGAACGAATGTGTCGAAGCTTGCGGTCGCATCGAAGCCGCCGACAGTCATAATGATGTGCGGTCTTCAGGGTGCAGGTAAGACCACACATGCCGGCAAACTTGCCGCAATGCTCAAAAAGCAGGGAAAAAACCCTGTGCTTGTTGCCTGCGATGTTTACAGACCCGCGGCGATCAGACAGCTTGAGATTGTTGCCGAAAAGGTCGGAGTACCGTGCTTTTCGCTCGGAAGCGGTGCCGATCCCGTAAAAATAGCCGAAGAGGGCGTAAACTATGCCCGCAAAAACGGCTACGATACCGTGTTTATAGATACGGCGGGCAGACTGCACGTAGATGAGCAGATGATGGAAGAGCTTGTCAGGATAAAGAAAAAGGTTGAACCGGACGAAATTCTTCTTACCGTTGACGCAATGCTCGGTCAGGATGCGGTCAATGTCGCAAAGACATTCAATGATATGCTTGATATAACCGGTGTAGTGCTTACGAAGCTTGACGGTGATACAAGAGGCGGTGCGGCGCTTTCGGTCCGCTATGTGACCGGAAAGCCGATCAAATTTGTCGGAACAGGCGAAAAGATGGACGCAATCGAGCCGTTTTATCCGGATCGGATGGCGTCGAGAATACTCGGAATGGGCGATGTGCTGTCGCTTATCGAAAAAGCGGAGCAACAGTTTGACGAGAAAAAGGCACTGGAGCTTGAGAAGAAGATACGCGAATCGACCTTCACGCTTGACGATTATCTTGAACAGTTCCAGCAGATAAAGAAGATGGGAAGCATGGAACAGCTTCTCGGAATGATACCCGGTGTAAAGACCTCGGCACTGAAAAACGCTCAGATCGACGAAAAGCAGATATCTCACATGGAAGCAATAATCAGGTCGATGACCCCCGAGGAGCGCACAAAGCCGGCGATCATAAGCTCGTCGAGAAAAAAGCGTATAGCTGCCGGAAGCGGCAGAGGCATTGAAGAAGTCAACAGACTGCTCAAGCAGTATGAGCAGACAAATCAGATGATGAAACAGCTCTCAAAAATGGGAGCGGGCAAAAAGGGCGGGAAAATGAAGCTCCCGTTCGGTATGTAAACGGTTATTGTATGCTGACAAAGGCAGATAACATAAATAAATATCAGATCCGTATTTGGAGGAAGAAAAAATGGCAGTAAAAATCAGACTCAAAAGAGTAGGCGCAAAGAAGGCTCCTTTCTATCACGTGGTTATAGCAGATTCCCGTTCGCCCCGTGACGGTAAGTTCATTGAACAGATCGGCACCTATAATCCCCTTACCGATCCCGCACAGATAAATATTGATGCGGAAAAGGCAAACAAGTGGCTGAAAAACGGAGCACAGCCGACCGATACGGTCAGAGCACTCCTCAAGAAGAGCGAAATCCTTAAATAAGCTTTCACACTGACATAACGGAGGAATAAAGATGACCGATTTGAAGCAGGTCCTTGCCGATATTGCCAAAAGTCTGGTTGATTTTCCCGAGGAGGTCATCGTAAATGTTACCGAAGAGGAAGACGATGACATAACTCTTGAACTCAGCGTGTCTGAAAATGATATGGGGAAGGTCATAGGACGCCACGGCAGAATCGCAAAGGCGATCCGCATGGTGATGAAGGCAGCAGCAAATGCCGACGGCAAGAGGGTAAAGGTCGATATTGTTGACCGTTGAGCACTTACGGGTATTTGTCTTGACAGAAAGAGCCGACCGCGTTTTTTAACGCGGTCGGCTCTTTCATATTGCAGTGGTATCGTTTATTCAATCCGCTCGGCAAGCCTGTTTACGTATTTGTGATAGAAACTGTCAAAATAATCGCCGTCAAGCGCGTCACGTATTTTCTGCATCAGATCATTGTAGAAATAAAGATTGTGCATGACGCAAAGACGCATGCCGAGCATTTCGTCCGCTTTGAGAAGATGCCGTATGTATGCACGGCTGTAACGCTTGCAGACGGGGCATCCGCATGATCTTGATATCGGCTCGTTGTCAAGCATGAACCTGCGGTTCAGAATGGTCAGTTTTCCTTCCCATGTGAACAGGTTGCCGTGACGTGCATTCCGTGACGGCATGACGCAGTCGAAAAAGTCAACGCCTCTGTATACGCCCTCCAGGATGTTCTGCGGCGTTCCGACTCCCATGAGATAACGCGGCTTGTCGGTCGGCATGTGCGGATCAAGTGCCTCGATTATGCGGTACATCTCCTCCGCTTCCTCGCCGACCGCAAGACCTCCGATCGCATAGCCGTCAAGATCAAGCTTTGCGATCTCGTCCATATGCCACGTGCGTATGTCCTCATAGGTTGAACCCTGATTGATGCCGAAAAGCATCTGGTCATGATTGACTGTCCCTTCAAGAGAGTTCAGCCGTGCCATCTCTGTTTTGCATCGTTCAAGCCAGCGCAGTGTCCTCTCGCAGGAGGCTTTTACGTATTTGTATTCGGCGGGATTTTCGATACATTCGTCAAATGCCATCGCAATGGTTGAACCGAGATTTGACTGTATCTGCATGGATTGTTCGGGATCCATAAAAATTTTTGCGCCGTCTATGTGCGAGTTGAAATAGACGCCCTCTTCCTTGATGCGGCGTAGCTTTGCCAGAGAGAATACCTGAAATCCGCCCGAATCGGTGAGTATGGGACGGTCCCAGTTCATGAATCTGTGAAGTCCGCCGAGTTCTCTTATTACTTTGTCTCCGGGTCTGATGTGAAGATGATAGGTGTTGGAAAGCTCAACCTGACAGCCGAGCTCACGCAGATCGAAGGCGGATACGCCGCCTCTGATCGCGGCGCATGTGCCGACATTCATGAAAACAGGTGTTTCGATCGTGCCGTGGACGGTCTCCATCCTGCCGCGTCGGGCATGACCGTCTTTTTTGATTAGTGTGAATTTTGACATTTTTGCGTTCCGCACAGAACAGGTGCGGTACTCCTTCGTTTATTTGAAGACGGGCTGTCGAACGAACGTCGATCCCGCCTTTTTGACTGATACTGTTTTATATTCGCTTAAACAGATGCTCGATCTCGTGTTTCGAGACCTCAATTGCAACCGGTCGCCCGTGCGGACAGCAGATAATTTCAGGATTGCTCTTCAGCGCACGGACCACCCAGTCGAGATTTTCGTCGCTGTCGTATTGTCCGGCTTTTATCGCCGCCTTGCAGGAGCCCTGATATAATGCCTCTTCGAAGAAGCTGTCCTTTGTTGATTCAATATCTCCGGTCCCGCCTGCAAGCCTGCCGGCAAGTGTTTCTATCATTGCGGTTGCTCTTTCCGCATCAAGCATTGACGGAATCGCGGTTATCGACATGTTCTTTCCGTTCATCGCGAACGCAAAACCGACTTTTTCTATTTTTTCGCGATATGTTTCGACCGCGTCACATTCCTCGGGAGTCAGTGAGATTTCTATCGGTACAAGTAAAAGCTGACTGTTGCCGCTCTGCGCGCGCATGATTTTTTTCATCTGCTCAAAGAGAATACGCTCGTGCGCGGCGTGCTTGTCGATGACCATGACCTTGTTACCTGTTTCGACAAAAATGTATGTGCGGAAGGCGCACCCTATCATTCTGTAATCATCGGCTGAACTGCTGTTGACTCCGGAGGTCAGACTGAAATTGTAGCCTGCGGATGTCGGCTCCTTTTTTTCGGAGAGTTGTCTGTCTGTTTGAACTGTTTTCGTATCGTCGGTGTCGGTCACCTGCGGAGAATGCAGATCGGTGTCGGTATTTGCGGCAGGTATCGGCTTGTCTGGCACTCTGTCGTCAGCGCTTTCGTCCGAATACATGCTGTAAAGCTCCGGAATTATGCGACCGCGTTGTGCCGATTCCGGCGGAGCATCCGAGTCTGAGGGCGGCGGGGATGCCAATCCGACGTCCTGTAAAAGCAGATCGGATACCGGTACGCTCCCGGAGCTGTTTTGCCCGTCCGACTGCGGAAGCTCGTCGGTAAGATGAATACTGTCGAAAATCTGCTGTTGGTTGAGTTTTTTTGCCTCCGAATCGGCAATTCTGTCGTAAACAGGCACGAATGCGTTGTACATGCTGTGTTGATCGGGCGTCATCTGCTCCGGCTCAAACAGTACCTGCGGTCTGTCGGTGGCTTGCATAAGCGCATTTCTGACGGCACAGAATATGCTGTCAAAAACAAGCCGCTCGTTTGAAAACTTTACCTCCATTTTTGTGGGATGAACATTGACGTCCACAAATGTGGGGTGAATGTAGATGTAGAGTACACAGCAGGGAAATTTTTCGACTTCGATGTAACTTTCGAAAGCCTGCTCAAGAGCTGCCGTCGCTGTTTTTGATTTAACATATCTGCCGTTGATGAAAAAGTTCTGGTAGTTTCTGTTCGAACGGACATTGTCGGGTCTGCCGATGTATCCGTTTACCTCAACTCCGTCGGTCATTGAGTCAACTTCGATCATTTTGGAAGCAAAATCGCGCCCGAGGATCGAATAGACGGCTGAAAAAATCTTTGAGTCACCGTTTGTGCAGAATTTGATGTTGCCGTCCGATATGAATTTTATTGAGATGTCGGGACGGGAAAGAGCGATCTTTTCCACGGTTGCGGCGACAGCCATTGCTTCCGACTGGTCTTTTTTCAGAAATTTCCGCCTTGCGGGGACATTCGCAAACAGCTCTTCGACTATTACGGTCGTACCGTTTCTGCAACCGACCTCCGAAAGGTCGGTTACCTTTCCGCCGCTGCTGCACAGAAGAGAACCGAGGTTGTCACACTCACGCTTTGTCATTATCCGCATTGACGAAACCGCAGAAATTGCCGCGAGCGCTTCGCCTCTGAACCCGAGAGTCGTGATTCCGTCAAGATCGCGCGCACTGCTTATTTTTGACGTTGCATGACGCCTTATAGCTATGGGAAGATCGTCGGCGCTCATACCGTAGCCGTTGTCGGATACGCGGATGAAGGTTATTCCTCCGCGCTTTATCTCAACCGTTATTTCGGTCGCTCCCGCATCAATTGCATTTTCGAGCAGCTCCTTTACCGCAGATGCGGGACGTTCGACAACCTCGCCTGCGGCTATCAGATTGGCAACCTGAAAGTCAAGTACATTTATTTTTCCCACTGCGGTCCCCCTTTTTTATTCAAGCAGTTTTTTCAGATCCCAGATCAGATTAAGCGCTTCGATCGGCGTAAGCGTATTTACGTCGAGCATCTTTATCCTGTCTTTGATCTCGCCGGAAATAATATCTTCAATCGAGACGGTTTCCGGACCGTCGTCGTTCTTTTTCACGTTTGCTCTGACAGGAATTTCGGAATGTTCTTCAAGCGAGGCAAGAACCTCTTTGGCACGTTTCAGTATCTCCTTCGGAATGCCTGCGAGAGCGGCAACTTCGATTCCGTAGCTGTCGTCCGCCGCACCTCTGATTATTTTGCGGAGAAAAACAACGCCGTCGCCTTTTTTCTTTGCGGCAATGTGATAGTTCACAATGCCTTCGTTGGTTGATTCAAGCTCGGTAAGCTCGTGATAATGTGTTGCAAAAAGGACACGTGCCCCGAGTTTTTTTCCTGCACTGTATTCCGCGACCGCGCGCGCTATCGACATTCCGTCAAATGTCGATGTGCCGCGTCCGACCTCGTCATAAATTATAAGCGAACGTCTGGTGGCGTTTTTGAGAATGTAGGCAACCTCTGTCATTTCAAGCATGAAGGTTGACTGCCCCGACGCAAGATCGTCCGATGCTCCGACTCTTGTGAACAGCTTGTCCACAATGCCGATACGTGCCGACGATGCCGGCACAAAGCTGCCGATCTGCGCCATAAGTGTGATGAGCGCAACCTGTCGCATGTATGTCGATTTTCCCGCCATGTTCGGACCAGTTATCATGAGCAGACGGTTGCGTTCAATGTCAAGCAGAGTGTCGTTCGGGACAAATGAGTCCCCGCTGAGCTGTTCGACAACCGGGTGGCGTCCGTCCTTGATTTCGGTGACAAAACCGATGTCAACCTCGGGACATACATAAGAATTTCTGACCGCAACATTCGCAAGTGACTGGTAAACATCGACCTCGGCGAGTATCTCCGCCGACTTCTGTATGCGTTTTATGTTGTTTGTGAGAAATTCCCTGACCTTGGTGAAGAGCTCGTATTCGATCGCGCATATTTTGTCGGAGGCACCGAGTATTGTTGACTCAAGCTCCTTTAATTCTTCGGTTATGTACCGTTCGCCGGTCGTGAGCGTCTGCTTGCGTATCCATTCCTTCGGAACGTCGGGTACCGATGTTTTTGACACCTCAATGTAGTATCCGAAAACCCGGTTGTGACCTATTTTCAGATTTTTGATGTTGTGAGTGCTTTTTTCTCTTGCTTCAATGTCATCAAGATATTTTTTGCTGTTTGCGAGCAGATCGCGAAGTCTGTCAAGCTCGGCATTTATGCCGGAAGAAATGAATCCGCCCTCTCTGACCGAAAAGGGGGGGTCTTCGACGATCGTGTCGTTCAGCAGCTTGTACACGTCGTCAAGCCTGTCGAAGTTAGTGAAGAGCGACTCAAGCCGTTCGCTTCTGCAGCATCCGAGCAGACGTGACAGCTCGGGAAAGGAGGACAGAGTGTTTGCAATAGCACGCAGATCCTTGGCATTTGCCGAGCCGTATATGACCTTTGTCATGAGTCTTTCAAGGTCGAGCACTCCGCGGAGCGAGTCGGATATGCCGTCCCGCAGTAGATATTCGTTTACCAGCTCTTCTACCGCGGTCTGTCGCCTGTAAATTACAGCGGTGTTCATCTGCGGCTGTTCGATCCATTTGCGCAGCATGCGCGCTCCCGCGGATGTGCGCGTCTTGTCGAGAACCCAGAGCAGTGACCCGCGTCGCTCTCCCGATCTCATCGATTCGCAAAGCTCCAGCGATCTGCGCGTCGAGCTGTCAATCTCCATAAACTGCCCGCATTCATAGAAAACAGGCTCCTTCAGATATGACAGATCGGTCTTCTGAGTCTCGTAAATATATCCTACAAGCGCACCGGTCGCAGAGATCAGCTCGGGCGGTGTCGTTTTGATTATATCTTCCGAAAGACCGATCCTGTTTTTTAGGATGTTCCTGCACAGAGCCGGTTCAAACCGTTCGGACTGGTTGTCCTTTATTACGGCCGAAAGTCGGTTCCGCAGAAATCCGGAAAGGGTCTGATCGGATGATATGTCGGTGTTGATGATGACCTCTTTCGGAGAATAGACCGATAATTCGTTTATAAGCGCGGATTTGAAATCGGCAATCAGCGTTGCCCGTATCTCTCCGGTGGATATGTCCGAAAAACAAACGGCAGCCTTCGGTTCGGCAATGAATACGGAGGCGAGATAATTGTTTTTGTTCTCGGAAAGCTGGTTCATGTCGGTGACCGTACCGGGGGTGATAATGCGTATAACATCACGCTTCACAAGTCCCTTTGCGGTCGCCGGGTCTTCCATTTGCTCGCAGATGACAACACTGTAACCCTTTTCGGTGAGTTTTGCTATGTATGTGTCGGCACTGTGGAACGGAACGCCGCACATCGGAGCGCGTTCAACATCGCCGCATTGCTTTCCGGTGAGTGTCAGTTCGAGTTCCCTTGACACAAGCTTTGCGTCGTCGTAGAACATCTCATAAAAGTCACCGAGCCTGAAAAACAGGATAGCATCGGGATATTTTTTCTTTATATCAAGATATTGCTGCATCATTGGAGAGAGCGCCATAGAGTAACCTCGCTGTTCTGCATCTGGAATTATTCCCCGACGGCAGGCAGCCGTCGGGGAGAATATTACTTTGAACCGCCGTAACTGCCGGAAGTGTCGGCAACAGCCGTACCTTCGAAGCCGTCTGTTTCCTTGCGGCGGGATGTTTTGACACGCTTCATAAGCTCTTCATAATAGAGCTCTTCGTCAAACGGAATCTCAACCGGGTGACCGAGCCATGAAGAAAGGTGCATTGCGTTTGAAATCGTAAGACCGTTTATGCCCTCGCGTCCGTCGGCGATAAGCGGCTCGCCGCGGAGCAGGTGTCCCGCAAATGCGTTGAATACACCCACATGCTGCGGGGACTTTCCGTCTGTCTCAACCGAAACCTTGTGATGCTCGGGAGCCGAGAATGAGGATTTCGTGGTTACACGGAATTCGGACTCCGCAACAGTGTTTTCGTCAAGAGTGAGCTTTCCGTCTTCACAGACAAGCTTGCCCTTGTCGCAAAGAATTTCAAATCTGTTTGTGCCGGGCGCATCGCCGGTTGAGGTTATGAATACGCCGGTTGCGCCGTTTGCGTATTCCACGTATGCCGAGACATCGTCTTCAACCTCAATGTCATGCCATTTTCCGTAATGGAGATGTGCGTCAACCTTTACGGGCATGCCGCATATCCACTGCCAGAGATCGAGCTGATGAGGACACTGATTGAGCAGTACTCCGCCGCCTTCTCCAGACCATGTCGCACGCCATGCACCGCTGTCGTAGTAGCACTGGGGACGGTACCAGTTCGTGATTATCCAGTTTACTCTCTTTATCTCGCCGAGTCTGCCGCTCGAAATAATTTCCTTCATCTTGCGGTAAACACAGTCTGTACGCTGGTTGAACATCATTGCAAAGGTAACCTCCGGGTGTTTGTCTGCAACCGCGTTCATTTCTCTTACCTGCTTTGTGTAGACACCGGCAGGCTTTTCGCAAACGACGTGTATACCTCTTTCGATTGCGGCAATTACATACTTCGGGTGAGAGTAATGCGGTACCGCAACCGTGACCGCATCAAGAATGCCCGCATCGAGCATTTCGATCGCATCGGTAAAAGTTTTTATCTCGGGAAGATCGCGCCCGCTTTTCGCACATTCATTGCCGATCATTTTAAGGCATGCCGCAAGTCTGTCGGGATTTATGTCGCAGATTGCAGTGAGTTCGAAATCGGGGCATGAGCCGTTTGTAAACATGCGTGCATGACCGCTTCCCATGTTGCCTACACCGATAATACCTACTTTAACTTTTTTCATGAAAGTGTCCTCCGTATTCGCTTATTTTGCGTAAACTCTGTCAAGAATTGCTTTTGCCGCATCGGCGGATGCCGCGAATGCGGCAAAGCTGCTCGGATATTCGTATTCGGGGATGTCGGTTTTTCCTTCCTTCTCAAGGTCGGCAAAGCCCTTGAAGACGGCAAGATGAGGCTCAAGAGAATATACATTGCCGCCGAGTGCGTGATAAGCGCCGATTATGTATTCGAGATTTCCGATACCGTGTCCCGCGGGAACGACCTTGCCGTTTGCAAGCGCATCCTTTATGTGCAGATATTCGATGTGTCCTGCGAGTTTGTCCCATGCGGCTTTTGTATCAACACCGCATTGTACGAAGTTTGCGGGATCGAAAACGCCGCGGATCCCATCAATCTGCTCCAGAATACGGAGACAATTTTCGGCATTCCAACCGAATATGCCCTTTTCGTTTTCGTGGCAGAGCACAACGCCCGAGCCTTTTGCGGCATCGACCATTGCCGACAGTCTTTCAAGAGCTTCGTTTTCTTTTTCGGGACTGTCAACGCCGTAGAAGCTGAACAGCCTTATGCACTTTGCGGAGCACAGTACCGCATAATCGACAATCTTCTTGAATTTGTCAAGATGCGGACCGAATTCGTCGGTTATACCGATCTTACCTATCGGCGACCCTATCGACCAGACCGAAATTCCCGCCTCGCTCAGCATGCGATATGCACATCTGACCTCGTCTCTTGTCATGTCGGAAATGTTCCGTCCGTTGACTCCTCTGATCTCAAGAGCATCCACGCCGTTCTTCTGCATTGTTTCGATCTGTTCGTACAAAAGAGGGGACGCTTCGTCTGCAAAAGCAGATAATGTGTATTTCATTTCAAATCCTGTTTCAGAAAAAACTGAAATTCCTTTCATTTAATCGGTAGTAATATATAAAATCCACCACGGCTATGATAACACAAACGTATGTGTTTGTCAATACAAACAATAAAAAACGCATCTCAAAAGATGCGTTTTTCCCCGTGCTTATTTGCCGAAAACAATTACATTTTCGTTCGGAACCTTCTCGCCCGCAACACCTGTATTTCTGAACAGTATTCCGTTGCCGAGGTTCCCGATTTGCATGTTCATAAAGTCATCGGCACTGCCGGAATAATGGATTTTCATGTAGTCGTTGTTCTTGAATGCATAATTTCCGATGCTCTCAAGACTTGACGGCAGATAAAGATTCCGGAGACCTTCAAGATCGCGCATCGATTCGAATCCGATTGAGATTATCCCCTCGGGGATAGTAATGTCTGTTATTCTGCTTTCATTCCTGATGGCGTTTTTTTCGATCGATGTCACCTTTTTGCCGCCTATTTCGGACGGAACCGTCAGCTTGGACCCATACATCGGATTGTACCCGGTAATACCGATCGTGCCGTCGTCCTTCAGCCTGTACGAAAATCCCCCGGGCTGTAAAAAGACGGTTAATGCAAATGTAACGGCAGACATGAAAAGAGCGATCAGAATGTAGCCGCAGTTGGTAATCCTTCTGAAACGAACCGAGTTTGCCGCTGCAAGACGACTCTGCTCGGCGGCTTTTTTCTCGGCTTCATCACGGACAGTCTGTTCGTATCCTTCAAGAAGTATACGGTATTCGTCGTCGGCAAAGCGCTTGGCTTTTATGAAACGCAGATCGTCAAGCAGGGAAGTGCCGACATTTATTATGTCAGCCTCGTCGTCAATGTTGTACGAATCGAGTATTTCGTCAATAAGACCTTCGGCAACCGAATTGTCGGTAAAATCAAGACTGTCGCCCTTTAGTGTAAAGACCGCACTTGCAATCCTGCTTTTTATCCGTTCGGTAATGTCATACAGCTCGCGGGTAATAACGGTTATTTTTGTGCCGTCGTTGTTTGATACCGCACTTTCGGCTTCCACGCATTTTGCACTCAGCTCGTTTTCAAGCTGGATTATGTCGTGACTGAGCGATGTGTCAATACTGCGTACAAGCGCCGTGAGAGAGCGGATCGAGTCGGATAACGCGGGGCTTGACGACTTGTCGGCTATTTTGTCAAGATAGTCGGCAAATGTATAGATTGAATCGCTTTGCCTGCCCGTGTTACCTTCCCGCTTCTTTGATTTGTCGCCGTCGGGGATAATCAGAACGATAAGCTCACAGATTATCAGAACGGCATCGGTAATGATTACCGCAGCAAAGGATGCGACTCCGGCTCTCAGGAGCAGAAGATGGACGATCGAAAGGATGAAAAGACCGATGTGTATAACACATGTGCAGTCGCCGACAGGGACGCGGAAGAGTCTGTTTTTCTTTTCATCGTTTTTGTCGGAGTATATGAACAACAGGATTACCTGAACGGCAACCGATAACGCAAGTCCCGCTGTTACGGCGGTGAAAATGAGACCGGGTGTGCCCGTGTACTCGCCGTTGCCGTACTTCTCAATGTATGTCGCGGTGTTTCCGTTGTATACGAGAAAAGCAAAGGGTACAAAAACCGTGAAGCTTATAAAGAGAAAGAGCATCTGAAGCAAATCGCTTTTTTTCATTTTACCGATCCTTTCTTTCCTGTCGGCATCCTACATAAGGATGTCCCCGAGCGGGTCTATGCCGAAAAAGACAAGAAAAATATTGCGCAGAATAAAGAATACAGCCGTGCAGACTGCCAGAAAAAACGGAATACGCCTGTAAACTCCGATGAGGATGCCCGGAAGAGCTTTCTTTGAAAAAATACCGAACAACCCGACCGCCTCATAGAAGCAGAACGCAATAATCAGAAGCAGAACAATCGGATTGCAGAGCAGTGAGCCGATTATATCCCCGTGAATGAGCGAGAAAAAGGCACGTGTGCCGCCGCATCCGGGACAGTATATGTGAAACAGCTTTTTCAGCAGACACACGGATATGCCGAGCCGCATGCACAGCCTGAGAAAAAGCAGATATACCGCAAGCGAGCAGACGCATAAGACGTTGAAGGCAATAAAGCCGGAGAGAGTCTGCTTTTTCGGCGTTTTTTCCATGTTACCAGTTGTCCTTGTCGGGATCGTCGGGTATGACCCTTGTCATTGCCTCAATCGCACATTCTATCATGGAATCATCGGGTTCGAGGACGGTGATGTGCTGAAGTGCGATCCCGGGAGCGGAAATGATTTTTGTCAGTGTATTGTCGTGACGCCCGGCAAATTTGATAAGCTCATAGCCTATTCCTATGGTTATCGGAAGGAGAAGAAGACGGATGACAAAACGCAAAAGCCAGCTTTCGACATTTATGAAAAAGCCTATGAAAATACCGACGATAAGCATGAGGATGAGGAAGGAGGTCCCGCATCTCGGGTGGAATCGCCCCTGCTTTCTGACATTTTCGACCGTAAGCTCAAGCCCGTGCTCATAGCAGAATATCGTTTTGTGCTCGGCACCGTGGTACATGAATGTGCGCCTGATGTCTTTCATGTAGGAAATCGCCCACATGTATGTTACAAGAAGAACTATTTTGAGAACTCCTTCGAATGCCGATCTGCCGAGCCTGCCCCAGAATCCTTCGGCGTCCCCGAATATCAGACTTCCGAGAAATGTCGGAAGCAGGATGAATATGCCGATCATCAGCACAAATGCGATCACAATCGATGCAACCATCGTGATGTTGAACCAGACCGGATTTTTTGCTTTTTCGTTTGTTTTCTTCTCGGCACTTCCGGTATCGATCGGTACCTCGTGAGTCTCCGGCGCTTCCGCGTTCTGCGTCGGCGTAATCTCTGTTACGGCTTCCGATGCGCAAACGCCCGTATCGGTTGTATCCGGGCAGGGCGTGCCGCATGCCGCGTCCGTGTCCGTACCGCTATCCTGCGGCTGTTCGGCAAGTATGTCCTGTACAGCAATATCGGCTGAGCGCATCATGCATTTGTATCCGAGCGTCAGCGAGGATGCCATGCCGAAAATTCCGCGTATGATCGGCAGACGCAGTATCGGCGAGCTTTTGCCGCTGTTTTTCCATTCTTCGGTGATTATTTTTCCGGAGGTGTTCCTGACCGCCATTGCGGTTTTTTCGGGACCGCGCATCATTATTCCTTCAATGAGCGCCTGACCTCCTATTGATGTTTTTTTGAGAGACACTGTCCATTCTTCCTTTCGGACTTTTTATGTATTTTAACTCTCAAATGTGAACTTCGTATGAATGTTTTCCGTATAACCGATGTTTTTTTGCCGGAGCGGCAGTACATGCGGACAGAGTGAAGGGCTGAAGGGAAAAATATATTTTCCCAAAAGGCATCTATCCTCTTGCAAAAAACGAAAAAATGTTTATAATATTCCATAGGCGTCGGTGTGACGCCGCAGTTTTATCGGGGAGCGGATTTGATTACATGAAAATTGTTGTTGCCGGTGACGGCAAGGTCGGCGATACACTTATCGGATATATTGCCGCCGAGGGACATGATGTTACGGTCATTGATACAAATCCCATGGCAATAGACAATGTCGTGAACAGATTTGACGTAATGGGAATCGTCGGAAACGGCGCATCGTATGAAACACAGACCGAGGCGGGTGTCGGCTCGGCTGACCTTTTCATAGCCGTTACATATTCGGACGAGCTTAATCTTATGAGCTGTATAATCGCCAAAAAGCTGGGCGCGGGAAACACGATTGCAAGAGTAAGAAATCCCGATTATGCGAAATCGACATTTTTTCTTTCGCGTAAGCTCGGAGTCGATCTGATAATAAATCCCGAGGATCAGGCGTCGCATGAGATCGCAAGACTTCTGCGTTTCCCGGCGGCAATGAAAATAGACGAGTTTTCAAGAGGAAAAGCCGAGCTTGCCGAAATAAAGATATCCGCGGATCATCCGCTGATCGGCAGGAATCTTGTCGGACTTGAGAAGGCTTTCGGCGTGCGTGTGCTGATATGTACTGTACGCCGCGGCGATGAGGTGATTATTCCGAGAGGCGATTTCGTTTTCAGACAGGGGGATATAGTCGGTGTTGCCGCATCGCAGACCGATCTGTCGAGATTTTTCGATAAGCTCGGACTTCTGAAAAAACGCGTCAGATCGGTAATCATAGCGGGCGGCGGAAAGACGGCGCTCTATCTTGCGCAGAGGCTTGTCCCTCTCGGAATGAAGGTAAAGCTGATCGAGGCCGATGAGTCGCGGTGCAATGAACTTTCGGCACTTTTGCCGTCGTCCGTCACGGTTATAAACGGGAATTGTATAGACTCCGAACTGCTTGTTGACGAGGGACTTGAAGGCGCCGACGCATGTATTGCACTTACCGGCTCGGACGAGCTCAATGTCGTCGTTTCGATGTTTGCACACAGTAAAGGAGTGGGCAAGGTCATCGCCAAAATAACAAAAATATCGTCGGTCGGTATGTTGGAACCCGCCGGAATCGATTCGATTATATCACCGAGGGCGGTAACGTCGGACGGGGTCCTGAGATATGTCCGCGGCATAGAGAGCGGCAGAAAGGGCTCGCGTGTTTCGGGAAATATAAAAACATTGTATAAGATCTGCGACAATAAAGCCGAAGCGCTTGAGTTTGACGTAACACCGAATTTCGGATATTGCGGAGTGGCGCTAAAGGATCTGAAAATCAAGAAAAATCTGCTGATCGCGTCAATAGTCAGAAATGACAGCGTGCTGATTCCCGGAGGACTTACGACAATCGAGTCGGGTGACAGCGTCATTGTTGTCACTACCGATGAACAGCTCTGCGATATCAATGATATTATGGCATAAGTGAGGCAATGACGTGAATCACAGAATGGTTGTATATATAACGGGTCATCTGATGCGTGTCGAGGCGCTGCTCATGCTTCTGCCGACATGCTGTGCTCTTGTATACAGAGAAAATCCGACACCGTTTGCGGTACCGATCGCGGCGCTTCTCATCTGCGGAAGTATTTTGTGTCTTCTGCGCCCGAAGAATACGAGACTTACCGCAAGGGACGGATTTGTTACGGTTGCGCTTTCGTGGATAGTGCTTTCGCTTTTCGGCATGCTGCCGTTTATTATATCCGGTTTCATAACATCTCCGGCAGACGCTTTTTTTGAGACAGTGTCCGGATTTACAACGACCGGTTCGAGCATTTTGAATGATATAGAGATACTTCCGCGCGGGATTCTTTTCTGGCGCAGTTTCACAAACTGGATCGGCGGAATGGGAGTGCTTGTGTTCATGCTCGCCCTCCTGCCGCAGTCGGATATACGCGACTCTCGGATGGTGCATGTCATGCGTGCCGAGGTTCCGGGACCGAAGGTCGGCAAGCTTGTTTCGTCGCTGAAGCATACGGCGATAATCATGTACATGCTTTATATAGGACTTACTCTTGTCCAGCTTGTGCTGCTTTTGTTCAGAGTTGACTTCTATAATGCGGTACTGATATCGTTTTCAACGGCGGGAACCGGCGGATTTTCGAACATGAATAACAGTATCGCCGCCTATTCCAGCATTTATGTCGAAGTTGTCACCACTGTTTTCATGATATTGTTCGGAATAAATTTCAACCTGTTCTATCTTGTAATTACCGGTAAGCTTTTGCAGGCGCTGAAATCGGAGGAGCTTATATGCTATCTGACGATCTATGCGGCGGCAACGCTGACGGTTGCACTGAACATCATGAAAATATGCGGAGGCTTTGCTTCCGCACTCAGATATGCGGCATTCCAGAGCGCGTCGATTATGTCAACGACCGGCTTTGTCACGGCTGATATAACAACATGGCCGGCACTGTCGCAGACGGTTTTGCTGCTTCTGATGTTTATAGGCGGGTGCGCCGGATCGACCGGAGGCGGTCTCAAGGTAGGACGTCTGATAATACTTCTGAAGTCGGCGTTCCGCGAGATACGCTATGTCATACAGCCGCGGACGGTCAGAACGGTCAGATTCGAAGGAAAGACGGTCGAAAACGACGTCGTAAGAGGGACAGGCAATTATTTTGTAATTTATATGCTTGTGCTCGTTGTTTCGACAATCGCTGTCTCCGCGATCGAAAAAACCGATGTGGTTACCGATTTTACCGCCGTCGTTTCCTGTCTGAATAATATCGGTCCGGGTCTCGGAACGCTCGGCATGGGAAACTTTTCGGCGTTTTCCGGTTTGACAAAGCTGATACTTTCCGCAGATATGCTGCTCGGAAGACTTGAAATATACCCGTTTCTGATTCTTTTTTCCGGGTCTGCCGGCAGAGAAAGATAAAGAAAAATGATAAAGCTACCCCAACGAAATGAAAGGATTTTTTATGCGTTTGTTTAAAAGAATTGCGGTTTTTTTGGTAATGTGCCTTCTGCCGATTGCATTGCTCACGGCTATTTCGTCAACTGCTGCGGGCAATGCCGTGATCAGCGTCGAGGACAATAATACTGCGGTTCGAGGCGGCAGGTTTACGGTTGACATTATAATATCGAATAACCCCGGACTGAAACAGATCGACGTCGATCTGTCGTATGATCGTACCGTCATGCGACTTGAAAGCCTGTCGTTTGCCCAGTTTCTGCGGGATGACGGCTCGGTGAGCTGTACCTTCGATAAAAGCAGGCTCACGATTACTTCCGATAACGGTGTTCTTTCGAGAAACGGAGTCTATGCGACCGCGACCTTTGTGCTTGATAACGGCGCAAAAAAGGGAGAATATAAAATAACACCGACCGCCGGGGCTTCCGGAATGAAGGATGCGGGCGGACAGACGGTAAAAGCGGACTTTGTTGCGGGAACCGTTGAGCTTTCATGTTTCCATAATTACAGAAGGACGGTTTTCAAGCCGACCTGTAGCTCGGAAGGCTATACCGAGTACAGATGTACCGAGTGCAGCATAACATATATCTCCGATTATGTTGACAGGATTGCGCATACATGGACCGTCATAGCGACGGAGGATCCGACCTGTACCGAGGCGGGCAGTATAACAAGAAAGTGTACGGTCTGCGGTGAAACGAAAACCGAGCAGAAGGGTGAACCGACAGGTCATAATTACGGAGACGGTGTGGTTACCGAACCGACCTGTACCTCACAGGGCTATACGACATACACATGCGATAAGTGCGGAAAGACTTTCCGCGATTCGTATACTCCGGTCAGTAATCACAGGTATGTAAAGACATATACCGAACAGGCAACCTGTTCTCATACCGGATTCGATCTGTATGCGTGTGAGTTCTGCGGTCAGTCTTATCAGATTACAATTCCGACGCTCGAACACCATTGGAGAGTGACGAATGTCAATGCGTCGCATACCGAGCAGGGATGGTCACTGTACACCTGCACCTTCTGCGGACTGTCGATGCGCGGGAATTTTATAGAAAAGCTTGAATATAAAATGGTCTGGACCGTGACGGTTGAGCCTACATGCGAAACGACGGGAATCAGAACCGGGGTCTGCTCGGACGGATGCGGATATACAATCACCGAAGAAATACCGCCGCTCGGACACAGCTACGGAGAATGGACAAGGATCAAAAAAGCAACGCTTGTAAGTAAGGGACTGTGGCAGGCAAGCTGCAGGCATTGCGGACAAACGGTCACAGCAACAACGGCACATCTTGAAGATATGGGAGCAGACAGCGAACCGACGCCTTATACGCTTTCTTTCTGGAAACAGGTTGTCGGCAGGATAGCAACCTCCACACTTTATACGGCAGTGGCGGTTTCGGTAATAGGACTGCTGTTTGTAATTATACTTGTGGCAATGATCCTGCACGCAAAAAAGAGAAGGAAGGACAGATCCGCCGAGGAAATGGCAGAGTTCGCGGACGAGGTAAGCAAGGCGGTAATGGAAGACCCTCCCGCTCCCGATGATCTTCCGGACAGCTTTTGCCTTGACAGAGACGATTTTGATCTGCCCGGAAAAACATTCACGGTTGCCGATACGTCGGATGCGGGCGAAAACAACGCAATATAACGCAATAAAAAAATCCGATCACCCGGAAAGGGTGATCGGATTTTTTTATCTGTCCGAGCCGTATTTGTCGGCAACCATAAGTCTTATAAGAGCGCGTTCAAGCTTTGCTTCGGCAACATCAAGGTCGTATGCCGACCGTTTTTCGGCAATCCGCTCTTCTGCAAGCTGTTTTGCCCTTTTCGCCCTTTCAATGTCAATATCATCCGCAAATTCAAAGGTTGTTGCAATTATACGGATCCTGTTGTCCGATACCGAAATAAAGCCCTTGCTGCACGCGGCATAACGCATCTGTCCGTCGGGTGTCTGTATTCTGATCTCGCCGTAGTCGATCATGGTCATGTAGTCGGCATGCCTGTTCAGTATGCAGACATCGCCGACGACCGTACGTGCCTTTACGCTTTTTACCTGACCGTCAAAAGCAACGCCGTCGGTCGTACATACCTGCAAAGTGAGCTGATTATCATCCATAATGTGCAATCTTCCTTACGTAAGTTAGTCGGTTATTTCAGATCGCGGGCTTTTTTTACTGCCTCGTCTATCGTGCCGACAAACAGAAATGCGGATTCGGGCAGATCATCGTGAAGTCCGTCAAGTATCTCTCTGAAGCCTCTGATCGTTTCTTTTAGCGGAACGTATTTTCCCTGCATGCCGTTGAATTGTTCGGCGACCGAAAACGGCTGTGACAGGAAGCGCTGAATCTTTCTCGCGCGGCTGACAGTCAGCTTGTCCTCATCCGAAAGCTCGTCCATGCCCATGATCGCAATAATGTCCTGAAGTTCTTTGTATCTCTGCAAAACCTGCTGAACACGTCCGGCGACTTCATAGTGTTCGATTCCGACGATTTCGGGAGTCAGTATTCTCGAAGTCGATTCAAGCGGATCGACTGCCGGATATATTCCGAGCGAAGAGATCGATCTTGAAAGAACCGTTGTGGCATCAAGATGCGCAAATGTGGTAGCCGGTGCAGGGTCGGTAAGGTCGTCGGCAGGAACGTAAACCGCCTGAACCGATGTGATCGACCCTTTTTTCGTAGAGGTTATGCGTTCCTGGAGCGCACCCATTTCGGTTGCGAGCGTAGGCTGATAGCCGACTGCGGACGGCATTCTGCCGAGAAGCGCCGAGACCTCGCTGCCCGCCTGCGTAAATCTGAATATGTTGTCGATAAAGAGCAGAACGTCCTGATTTTCGCGGTCTCTGAAATATTCTGCCATGGTAAGACCGGAGAGCGCGACTCTCATTCTTGCTCCGGGCGGTTCGTTCATCTGCCCGTAAACAAGGGCGGTCTTGTTGATGACTCCCGATTCTTTCATTTCGTTGTACAGGTCGTTGCCCTCGCGGGTGCGTTCCCCGACACCGGTGAATACCGAGATTCCGCCGTGCTGCTTCGCTATGTTGTTTATAAGCTCCATGATAAGGACGGTTTTGCCGACCCCGGCACCGCCGAACAGACCGATCTTGCCGCCCTTGGCGTAAGGAGCAATGAGGTCAACGACCTTTATTCCGGTTTCGAGTATTTCGGTTGTGCTTTCCTGCTCGTCGTAAGCGGGCGGTTCACGGTGTATGCACCAGCGCTCCGCATTCTCCGGGGCAGGGAGGTTGTCAACCGGTTCACCGAGCAGATTGAATATTCTTCCGAGAGTGCACTCACCGACCGGAACCGTTATTCCTTCTCCTGTGTCAACCGCTTCAATACCTCTCTGAAGACCGTCGGTTGAGCTCATCGCAATGCATCTTACGACGTCATCGCCGATCTGCTGTGCGACCTCGCATATAATTGTTTTCCCGCCGCTTTCGATCTTTACGGCGTTAAGAAGATCGGGCAGACGTCCGTCCGTAAAGCGAATATCTATGACAGGTCCTATCACCTGAGTGACTTTGCCTATGTTTCCCGCACTCATATCTTTTTCCTTTCAGTTTGTTGTTTGTGAGTCTGTCAGGACTCCGCTCCGGCTACGATCTCGGTTATTTCCTGTGTAATTACCGATTGCCGCGCCCGGTTGTACTGGAGCCGCATGTCTTCGAGCATTTTTTCTCCGTTTTTGTTTGCACTGCTCATCGAATTGCGCCTTGCGGCATGCTCCGCGGCAATCGATTCGCAGACCGCACAGTAGAGAAGTGCGGATATATACTGAACGGTCACGGCTTCGAGAAGCTCGTCGGCAGACGGCTCGTATATGGTAAGCTCTTTTGAATATTCTTCCGATTTTTTTTCGGCAAACGGGAGTATCTGTTCGATAACCGGTACCTGTGTCAGGATGGAGTCGAATTTTGTGTAGGCAAGCTTTATCCTGCCGAAGCGATCGGCGGTATATGCATCGCATATCAGCTTGCCGACGGCAAAGCAGTCGGACGTTTTTATGTCCGATGTAAGTCCGTACGCCGAACTGATAATTTCTTTGCCGCTCTGTTTGTAGTGCTCAAGACTCTTTTTCCCGATCGGCAGTATCGCAACGGTATCGTTACCGATATCCTCTCTGACCGCACGGAAAAGATTTGTGTTGTATCCGCCGGCAAGACCTCTGTCGCCGCCGATTACGATATAACAGGATTTTTCGCTTTCGCGTATCCCGAAAAACTTTGACTGTGCCGCGGTACGGTCGTTGCGCAGGGCGTCTATCGTTTCGGACAGTATTTCGTGTACCGGCTTCGTGACAGTAGCCCGTTCCTTTGCTTTTCTTAATTTTGATGTCGAAACAAGCTCCATTGCATGTGTTATCTGCATGGTGTTTTCAACACTCTTTATGCGGTTTTTTACCGCCTTCATCGAAATTCCAGCCATAATCAGCCTTCCTCGGCAAATCTCTGCGTGTATTCGGCGATAACCGCTCTGATGCGCTCCTCATTTTTCTCGGTAAGCTTGCCGGTATCTCTTATTTCGTCGGTTATCTCGCTGTGATTTGCAACGACGCTTTCAAGAAAGTCCTTTTCGAACTCCTTGATGCGGTTCAGCGGAATTGATCTGAGCAGATCGTTTACCACGGCATAGATGATGACAACCTGCTGTTCAACCGGCATAGGCTCGTTCCGACCCTGCTTCAGTATTTCGACAATGCGTTCGCCCTGCGCAAGCCTGCGCTTTGTGTCGTCGTCGAGATCGGACCCGAACTGCGCAAAAGCCTGAAGCTCGCGGTACTGCGCGTATAAAAGCTTCAACGGTCCGGATACCTTCTTCATTGCTTTGATCTGTGCGTTTCCGCCGACTCGCGAGACCGAAATTCCCGGGTTTACCGCCGGTTTGATGCCGCTGTGGAACAGCTCGGTTTCAAGGAATATCTGCCCGTCGGTTATCGAAATAACATTGGTCGGTATATATGCGGATACATCACCCGCCTGCGTTTCGATTATCGGAAGCGCCGTCAGTGAGCCGCCTCCGTATTCGGGAGCGACACGTGCGGCACGTTCGAGCAACCTTGAATGGAGATAGAATACATCTCCCGGATATGCTTCACGTCCCGGCGGACGGCGTATGAGAAGCGAGAGTGCGCGATAGGCTACCGCGTGCTTTGACAGATCGTCGTAAACGATAAGCACATCTTTGCCCTTGTGCATAAAAAATTCTCCCATTGCACAGCCGGAATAGGGTGCAATGTATTGCAGAGGGGCAAGCTCGGACGCGGTTGCGGAAACTACGATCGTATAATCCATCGCTCCGTTTTTGTACAGTGTATCGGTAATCTGTGCAACAGTCGATCGTTTCTGTCCGATTGCGACATAAATGCAGATCACGCCCGTGCCGCGCTGGTTTATTATGGTATCTATCGCAACCGATGTTTTGCCGGTCTGCCTGTCGCCGATTATAAGCTCGCGCTGTCCTCTGCCGATCGGTATCATCGAATCTATCGCTTTGATGCCGGTCTGAAGCGGAACGCTTACCGATTTGCGTTCGATGATTCCGGGCGCAGGAGCTTCAATCGGAAGTATTCCGTCGGTTTCGATCGGACCCTTGCCGTCAATCGGCTGACCGAGTGCGTCAACGACCCGCCCGATAAGAGCATCACCGACGGGAACCGAAACGACCTTGCCGGTTCTTTTTACAATGTCGCCCTCGCAGATGCCGTCGTCGCTTCCGAGCATTACAACACTGACATAGGTTTCCTCAAGATTGAGAGCCATGCCGTATTCGCCGTTCGAAAAAAGAAGAAGCTCGTTTGACATGCAGCTGTCAAGTCCGTGTACCTTTGCGATGCCGTCCCCGATCTGAATTACATAACCGGTTTCATCCTGCTGTATCTTTGATGAATATGTTTTGATTCTGTCCTTAATTACTTTGCTTATGTCGTCTGCATTTATAGGCATAATATTATCTCCGCGCCGCCGTGTGGCGGCATTGATTCAAATGTTTTTTTACCCGACGAATTTCTGCCGTGTTTTATTCGGAAAGACCGCTTCTGAAACAGTCGAGACTGCCGGCGATGCTTGCATCGGTGCGCGAGTCCGGATATTCGATAATAATACCGCCGAGAATGTCGGGATCAACGCTGTTTTCGAGTATGACCGTCGTATGCCGCTCTTTCTCAAGCGATCTTCTGAGTCTTTCGAGTTCATCTCCGTTCATTGGAAGAGCGGTGATCGCTTTGACATGCTCGATTCCGTGCGCATTGTCATATTCTGCGGAATAGACCCGTATACAGGCATCAAGCTCCCGTATCTTCCTTGCTTCGGTAAGAATAAGGATAAAATTGAGCGTAAAAGGATGCGCACCCG
This sequence comes from uncultured Eubacteriales bacterium, assembly GCA_934486825.1. Taxonomy (GTDB): domain Bacteria; phylum Bacillota; class Clostridia; order Oscillospirales; family CAG-272; genus CAKSQF01. The sequence goes on from CAKSQF010000002.1 coordinate 83,702, forward strand.
TAAGTGCGTCGTATACCACCTTCTGCCGCTCTTCGAGAGGTATTCCCGGGCAGTCAAGAAGCTTTTCGGCATCCTTGTTTCCGGAAAATGACGCGCGGATTCCGGACAGCTCGTCTCTTACCCGACCGTCAACACCGGATTCGTGCGCGAGCTCAAAAAGAGCCTTTCCGTAGTTTTCGGAAAAAGTCATGATTTCTTCTTGCCCTCCGCCTGCTTTTTGCCGCTGTCAACCGAATCGATAAAGCTGTCGATCATCTCACGGTGCTCGTCTTCGCTGACTTCCTTCTTTATTATTGCGGAAGCGAGCGTAACAGCCATTTCGGATATCTCGTTTTTGACCTCGTTTATCGCATTCTGCTTTTCAAGCTCAATGTTTTCCTCGGCGCGTTCGATGATTCTGTCGGCTTTGCCGTGTGCGTCGCGCAGAATCTCCTCTTCGGCGAGCTGAGCCTTGCGCGTTGCGCTTCTTACGATCTCGTCGGCTTCTTCCTTTGCCGACGACAGCTTCTCGCTGTATTCGGATCTGAGACGGTCTGCTTCGGCGGAAGCCTTCTCCGCATCGCTGTATAACGCCCCGACATCCTTTTCCCGCTTGTCAAGTATCGCCTTGACAGGCTTGAACAGAATCTTCTTCATAAGCAAAAACAGAATAAGAAGATTTACCCATGTGAATATGATTTCCCATACGTCAATGGTTACAAATGAAAGAAATTCTTCCATTGATGCTTAACTCCTTTTATCGTCCTTGTTTTGTTCAGAGAAGATTGACAAGGGGATTTGCGTAGATCAGTATCAGTGCGATGACAAGCGAGTAAATACCGGTCGATTCGGCGACCGCACAGCCGAGCAGCATTGTGCTGGTGACCGTACCCTTACATTCGGGCTGTCTGCCGATAGCCTCAAGCGCTTTGCTTACGGCGATACCTTCACCGATACCGGGACCGAGTCCGGCGATCATTGCCAGCCCTGCTCCTATTGCCGATGCTGCGAGTACAATTGCTCTTTCCATTTTTGTTTTCCTCCTGGTTTTTACCTGTTTTTTTGATTTATGGATTGTCCGAACCGTGACCTGATTTTACGATTCGTTTGCGTTGGCGATGTATACCATCGAAAGCATGCAGAATATATATGCCTGAAGACCGCTCGAGAACAGATCGAAGTAAATCGAAAGCACGGCGGGTATGCCTGCCTGGAATATCGGTATCGAGCTTATGAAGTCATTCGGGATAAAGGACAGAACAGCCGCGCTGAGCGATGCGAGCGCGGAATACACAAGCTTCGAGATTACAAGTCCGGAAGCAATGTTTCCGAAGTGACGGAATGCCATTGATACCGGTGTCGATATCGTGCTGATTATGTTGAGCGGGAAGAGAAGGGCAACCGGCTGAAAGAATGATTTCAGATATGCGAGTATTCCGGTTGTTTTTATTGATACCGTCTGTACTATGAGAAATATGACAAGTCCCCATGCGAGTGTTACGCTGAGGTCCGCGGTTATGGGACGCATCCCGATAAGACTTGACAGACTTCCGACTGCGGAAATGGTCATGAGAGTTCCGATAAACGGCGCGTAACCCGTGTTGCGCTTGCCCATGGTGTCCTCCACAAGACCGTAAAGCTTCGAAACAATCAGCTCGGCAACCACCTGTCGCTTTTTTACAGGGCGTTCCTTAAGACCTCTCGTAAGAAACAGACATATGCCGACAATCACTGCCATGAGTATCCACATGTTGACGATCGTCTCGGTTATCGGTATTCCTCCGAGAATCGGTATTGTGTAATATATTTTCGGTCCCGATACGTTCATTTCCGCTTTTCCTTCCACGAATCAATGAGATGTATGGCGACGATGACTATTCTCGGAAAGAGAAAGGGGATCGCAACCGCAATGTAGTTGAAAACGGGAACCTTTATCGCGATAATGATCGTCGCGGCGATTATCGCAAGTCTTATCAGATATGAAAGCTTCATGAACGACTTGCCGTTTCCCGCATCCTCTTTTTCGACTATGCGGACGACCGAATAGGTGAGAAACAAATGGTTGATGATTGTAACCGTCGCGCCGAGAAGGGCACCGGTTATAACCTTGTAGCTGAATTTTCCGATCAGCGCAAAGACCGCGACCATAATTGCCGTCATTATCAGTACGCCGATCGCCATTTTTCGAAATTCGGCTCTGAGATCGGAATTCAACATGCTTTTTTCCTTTTCGTAATTTATTTGTGATCTTCGTCCGAGTCCGTCCGGTTGTCGCTGTCCGACTCTGCGGATTTGTCACCGTCGGATTTTGCAACCATGTGGATGTACCTGAACATTCCGTAGAATCCGGACAGAACCCCGAGAACTATGCCGATAACCATGAAATAATCGGGAGCATGACACTTTTTTATCAGCAGATATGCCGCAATAATGCATACGGCAACATTTGTTACAAAAATAATGGGTGCCTGTACATATGCGGTGTAGGCGTACACTATTCTCGACAGCACGCTCTTATTGTTGCCCTTTTTCACTGTAAGCACTCCTGTTTTAATCTGATTTTTCGATTGTCGCAAACAAAAGCAAAGACAAAGTTTCGGAACAGATGTCCGTTTACTCTTCCGGATAATTATAAACTGATTTTACGGAAAATGCAATAGGCAAAATGTAAAAATTGAAAGAATAATTTCAAAAAACACCTTTCTTTGTCTGATACGGCGCAGAAAAATGAGCCGCGGACGAGACAACGGATAAATGTTCAAATTTCGACAATATAAGGGGGTAAACCTATTGACAAGAAGAAAATAAACGTGTATAATATTCAATATGTGTTGTATCGATACATCGCATATGTATTATCGGTCACATAAACGTAAAAAACCGCAGAAAGTGGCGGAAAACATTAAGGAGGGCTATCATGGCTCATTTAAGCGAAGCAGCAATAGCTAAGATCACCGATATCTGTGACAGATACAAAGGTGAGAGAACACCCTTGATGATGATTTTGAGCGACATTCAGAAGGAATACGGTTACATACCGCTTGAGGTTCAGGAGCTTGTCTCCGAAAAGACCGGTACGAGCGTTGCCGAGATATACGGCGTCGTTACCTTCTACTCGTTCTTCTCTCTCAAGCCCAAGGGAAAGTACATTATCGGCTGTTGTCTCGGAACCGCGTGCTATGTTAAAGGCGCACAGCAGGTCATCGACAAGTTTTCGGAGATTCTCGGAATCAATCCGGGTGAAACAACAGACGACGGTTTGTTCACTATTGACGCACTCCGTTGTATCGGCGCATGCGGAATCGCACCGGCGGTTTCGATAAACGGAAAGGTTTACCCCAAGGTTCAGGTTAATGCTGTTCCCGGTATTATCGAAGAGCTTCGGGCAGAAGGAGGAGATAACCTATGATCAGAAGCTTTGATGAACTCAGTAAAAGACAGGAAAGCTGCACGGCCTGCCTGAACGGAAAATATACCGGTGAGTCGGGGAAGCGTGCGGTCGTTCTTTGCGGCGGTACCGGATGCCTTTCTTCGAATTCTGCGGAAATAAGGAAAAAATTCGAAAGACTTGTTGAAGAAAACGGACTTTCGGACAAGGTTACCGTAAATCAGGTCGGATGCTTCGGGTTCTGCTCGCAGGGTCCCTTTGTAAAGATATACCCCGAAGACACCCTTTACAGACTCGTAAAGCTTGAGGATGTCGAAGAGATCGTGGAAAAGGATCTGATCGGCGGCGAAGTCGTTGAAAGACTTCTTTATGTCGATCCCGCAACAAAGCAGAAGGTCGCAAAGCAGGACGATATCAACTTCTATAAGAAACAGGTCCGTATCGCACTGCACGGCTGCGGATCGATAGACCCCGAAAATATTGATGAAGCGCTCGGTGCCGGTGCATTCCGCGGACTTGTGAACGCACTTAAAATGGATCGCGCCGATGTCATAAAGCAGGTGCTTGATTCGGGACTGCGCGGCAGAGGCGGCGGCGGATTCCCGACCGGCAGAAAGTGGCAGTTTGCGTATGCTCAGCCGGACGGCGAGAAGTATGTCGTATGTAACGGAGACGAGGGTGACCCCGGCGCATTCATGGACCGCTCCATTCTTGAGGGAAATCCTCTTGCCGTTGTAGAGGGTATGATGATCGCCGGATATGCGATCGGCGCACAGAACGGCTATTTCTATGTCCGTGCCGAATACCCGATTGCAGTCAACCGTCTGAAGATCGCGATCCGTCAGGCAGAGGAACTCGGGCTTCTCGGAGACAACATACTCGGAACGGGATTTTCCTTCCGTGCTCATATCAGACTCGGTGCGGGCGCATTCGTCTGCGGCGAGGAAACGGCACTTCTCAATTCAATCGAAGGTAAGAGAGGTATGCCCCGTCCCCGTCCTCCGTTCCCGGCAGTCAAGGGTCTGTGGCAGTGCCCGACCATCGTCAATAATGTCGAAACACTTGCCTGCGTTCCTTACATACTCCGTAACGGTGTCGAAGCGTTCACAAAATACGGTACCGAAAAGTCAAAGGGAACCAAGGTGTTCGCTCTCGGCGGTAAGGTCAATAACGTCGGACTTGTTGAGGTTCCCATGGGAACGACTCTCCGCGAGCTGATCTATGATATCGGCGGCGGAATTCCGAACGGCAAAAAATTCAAGGCAATACAGACAGGCGGTCCTTCGGGCGGATGCCTTACGGAAAAGGACCTCGATGCCGAGATCGATTTCGATAATCTCGTCGCTAAGGGTTCGATGATGGGTTCGGGCGGAGCTATCGTAATGGATGAAGATAACTGCATGGTCGATGTTGCAAAATTCTATATGGAATTTATCTGCGACGAGTCCTGCGGAAAGTGCTCACCCTGCCGTATAGGCACAAGAAGACTTCTCGAATATCTGAATAAGATAACCGAAGGCAAGTCCACGATGAAAGACCTTAAAGAGCTTGAAGAGCTTGCCGAAACGATAAAGGTCGGATCGCTTTGCGCGCTTGGACAGACTGCCGCAAACCCGGTTCTTTCAACGCTTACTCACTTCCGCGACGAATATGTTGCACATATAGTCGATAAGAAGTGCCCGGCACATGTCTGCAAGAAGCTTATGCAGTATCATATAGACAGGGATAAGTGCCTCGGATGCGGTCTCTGCGAAAGACAGTGTCCCGTAAACGCAATATCAAAGACCGACTATGTGGCTCCGAAACATAAGCTGCCGTCACGCGAGATCGATATGAACAAGTGTATCAAGTGCGGTATGTGTATAGCTTCCTGTAAGTTCAAGGCAATCGAAAAGAAGTAAGGGGGAAATGCAGATGTCAAAGATAAATATAAAAATTGAGGGCGTTCCCTATCAGGTGGATGCCGGACTTACGGTACTTGAAGCCGCCAGAGAGTGCGGCTATGAAATTCCTTCTCTCTGTACATATAATCACGGAGAGTGCAATCAGGGTTCCTGCCGCGTCTGCCTCGTTGAGGCAACCGGAGCACGCGGACTTGTCGCGTCGTGTGTATACCCTGTAAATGAGGGTATGGAAATCACAATTTCCTCTCCCAAGGCAGTTGCCGCACGCCGCGCGTCTGTTGAGCTTCTTCTTTCGAATCACTCCATGAAGTGCCAGCAGTGCGATAAGAATGAGAAGTGTGAGCTTCTTCATGTCGCAAGACTTACGGGTGCAAGAGAAGATATGTATGAAGGAACAAAGACTCCCACCACTCTCGACCGTCTTACTCCGTCTATAATAAGAGACACATCAAAGTGCGTGCTCTGCGGAAGATGCGTTGCAAGATGTGCAAATGCACACGGTGAAGGCGTGCTTTCCTTCCAGAACCGCGGATTCAGAACAATTGTCGGACCCGCCGAAAACAGGTCGTTTGCAAATTCTCCCTGTATCATGTGCGGTCAGTGCGTAAGCGTATGTCCTACCGGTGCGCTTATGGAAAAGAGCGAAATAGATAAGGTTGACGACGCGTTCAGATCGGGAAAATATGTTGTTGTCCAGACTGCTCCCGCTGTTCGTGCGGCTCTCGGTGAAGAATTCGGTATGAAGATCGGTACGCCCGTGACCGGTAAGATGGTTGCGGCACTCAGACGTCTCGGATTCAGAAAGGTGTTCGATACCGATTATGCGGCAGACCTTACAATAATGGAAGAGGCAACCGAGCTTCTCGGTAGGATAAAGAATGGCGGGGTACTCCCGATGATAACCTCCTGCTCGCCCGGATGGGTAAACTATGCCGAGTATCACTACGGTGATTGCCTCGATCATATATCGAGCTGTAAGTCTCCCCATGAGATGCAGGGTGCGATCCTCAAGCATTATTACGCCAAGAAGATCGGTGTCGCTCCCGAGGATATGTATGTTGTCTCTATCATGCCCTGTACCGCGAAGAAGTTTGAAAAGGAAAGAGAACAGCTTAAGACGGAAGGTCTTGCCGATGTCGATGCGGTTCTTACCACAAGAGAGCTCGGAAAGCTTATAAAGAGAAGCGGTATAAACTTCGCAAAGCTTCCCGATGAGGATTTTGACCGCGATATAGTAGGCGATTATTCGGGTGCCGGTGTAATCTTCGGTGTTACCGGCGGTGTTATGGAAGCGGCTCTTCGTACCGCTGCATTCGTGCTCACAGGTAAGGAGCATGAGGGAGTCGAGTTCAAGGAAGTGCGCGGATTTGACGGTATCAAGGAAGCAACCTTTGATCTTAACGGACTTGAGCTGAATGTTGCGGTTGCTCACGGAATGAAGAACGCCAAGGTGCTTCTTGATGATATCCGTGCGGGAAAGAGCAAGTATCAGTTTATCGAGATCATGGGATGCCCCGGCGGATGTATCAACGGCGGCGGACAGCCTTATGTCAGACCCTGCTTCCTGCCCGATGAAGATATCGACATAGTTGATACCTATAAGCAGAAGAGAGCAAACGCACTCTATTCCGAGGATGAGAGACAGACCGTGCGTCAGTCGCATAACAATCCTCAGATAAAGGCGCTTTACGACGAGTTTCTCGGCGAGCCGAATTCGCACCTTGCACATGAGCTTCTTCATACAAGCTATGCGGCAAGAAAGCCGTTCGGCAACTGATAACGAAAAGTCAAAAAAAATTCCGATGCATCTGCACCGGAATTTTTTTATCCTTGAGTATTGTGATCTCAGTCGTCGTAGGACTTGTTTTTCTTCTTCTTTCTGACTATAACAATCACTGCGGTTGCGGCGGCAACGGCGGCAATGACCCCGCATACGATGTAGATCGTATTGTTTCCGGTGTCGCTGTCTATCTTCATTTCTTCCCAGAGACTGCTGATAAGATCAAGTGTGTCGTTGTCAAGGTTTCTGTAACCGTACTTGTTTATCTGTGACTTGAAATCAAAACCTTCGGGGTAGAGTATCTTTGCGTCATCGCCAAGATAATCGATGTAATCCTTGTCATTTTTTACAAGTTCGTTGGGTGTGCCGTAGTAGAGTGTTTCGGCATTTGCGACTGCGGCATCGCGCTGCAACATGAAGTCGATGAATATTTCGGCAAGCTCCTTGTTTTGGCTCTTGGACGGTACGCACATGACATCGGCAAATACATTGGTCACAGGCGGCTGATAGAAACGCAGATCAACCGAGGAATCGGCATTTTCAAGCATCGTAAAGTAATCGCCTGCGTAATATGTGCTGATTGCTGCCTCGCCCGATTCCATCTTGTTGAAGATTTCGTCCATGACGTATGCCTGGATAAGCGGCTTTCCTGCTTTGAGATGGTCAAGCGCGCGCTTCCACTCGGCAGGATCGGTAGTGTTTACATCAATTCCGAGATCGTACATAGCAAGTCCGAATGCGTCGCGCGGGTTGTTTATCATGAGAATCTTGTTCGCATATGCCTCGTCCCAGAATATCGACCAGCCCTTTTCTTCAACAACATCGGGCGAAACAACATTTGCATTGTATATGATGCCGATTACGCCGTAGGTGTAGGGGACAGTGTATTCGTTCTTTTCGTCATAGTAGAGGCTCTTGAAGTCATCGCCGATGTTTGTAAAGTTCGGAATGTTATTGAAATCAAGTTTTGCAACAAGACCTTCTTCGATCATTCTGGCTGCCATGTAATCGGAAGGGAATATTACATCATAGTCGGAGGCACCGCTCTTGATCTTCGCATACATGTCTTCGTTGCTGTCATAGGTTGTGTAGTTGACTTTTATCGTCTTTCCGTACTTTACCTTGTAATATTTCTCAAATTCGGCTATCGTGTCATATTCGGAACCGTATTTGCCGTCCGAAATGTAGACTCCCCAGTTGTATACGTTGAGCGTTTCGGTGTCGCTTTTGCAACCGACGAAAACGACGACGCTTGTGAGCAGGACGGCGAGGATGAGCAGTGACGCAAGTGTTTTTTTCATTTTATTTCGGATTTTCCCCTTTCGTTTTTCTTTTATTGTACCGCTTTTTTTGCGGCTTTTGCGGCTTTTTTCAGTTGTTTTTTTATTGCGCGGCGCTTTTTTTCGTCGTCATCCATCTTCAGAATGTTTGAAAGCACGAGAAGGACAAAGACCGCGACGAAAATTATGGTTGACAGAGCAAACATGTCCGGGCGGACTGTTTTCTTTGTCATGGTGTAAATGTGAATCGGAAGCGTTTCAAAGCTTGATCCGATGGTGAAATAGCTGATTACAAAATCGTCAAGCGATAATGTGAAGGCTGTGATAAGACCGGAGAGTACACCCGGCATTATCGACGGAAGCTCTACCTTCAGAAATGTCTGGAAGGGTGTACAGCCGAGGTCCATCGCGGCTTCCGATAAATGCCTGTCCATCTGCCGTATTTTCGGCTGAACGGACAGAATGACATACGGAATGTTGAAGGTGATGTGTGCGATAAGCAGTGTGCCGAATCCGAGAGAACTTCTGCTGCCGATAAGTCCGCCGACAAAGGCGAACATAAGCATCATCGATACACCGGTAACGATATCCGGATTCATCATGGGAATGTTTGTGATAAGCATTATCCCGGATTTCAGATATTTGTTGCGGTATGATTTCAGCCCGATTGCGGCAAGCGTCCCGATTATCGTTGCAATGACCGATGACAGTACAGCAAGTATCAGTGTGTTCCTGAGCGCCGCCATTGAATCGGCATCATGGAAAAGCATTTTGTACCATTGAAGCGAAAAACCGGAGAAGACATAGGTGCTCGCCGATGAGTTGAATGAAATGAGTATCATGACCGCAATCGGCGCATAAAGAAATATGAATATCAGGAGGGTATAGATTCTTGATAAATGCTTCATACGATCATACCTCCCGATTCGTCGCCGTCGGAAAAACGGTTCATAAATGTCATGCAGAACAGAATGAGTATCATAAGCTCAAGCGATATGGCGGCTCCGAAGTTGTAATTGTTCGACAGAAGGAACTGGCGTTCGATAGTGTCGCCTATCAGATCGAAATTTCCTCCGCCGAGCTTTTGCGAAATGTAGAATGTCGATATCGACGGTACGAATACCATCGTGACTCCGGATACGATACCGGATACCGACAGGGGAAGTATTACCTTTGACAGTACCTGACCGCTGTTGCACCCGAGGTCTCTTGCCGCTTCGATCAGCCGTGTGTCCATCTTGCTCATAACGGTGTATATCGGAAGCACCATGTAGGGCAGATAGCTGTATACCATGCCGAAAATGACCGCACCCGGAGTGTTTATCATGGAAAGCTCGGGGAGTCCCATCGATTTCAGCATGCTGTTGATTATGCCCGCATTGCCGATTATCGACATGAGAGAGTAAACCCTGATGAGAAAGTTCATCCACATAGGCAGCATGATAAGCATTATGAGTATTTTCTGGGTTTTGGGCTTTGCCTGTGCGATCGAATAAGCAACCGGATATGCGATTACGAGACAGAGAAGGGTGGCAATGAGTGAATAGACCACCGAACGTATGAATACCGACAGATATTGCGCCGAAAAGGCATTTGTCAGATTTTTCAGAGTGAAAGCTCCGCTCCTGTCGGTGAACGCATAGTAGAGAACGAAAATGAGCGGACCGACGATGAATAAGACCGCCCATAAAATGTGCGGAGCGGCAGCAAGCTTGCCGAACAGACCTTTTTTATTCATCTTCAGCCACCTCCGTAACGACCGGAATGTCGGGAGATGACAGAGTGTCCATTTCGTCACTGAAGGTCGAGTAATCGCCGAACATGTCGGAGTATTCGGATTTTTTCATGACATGTATTTCATACGGATCTATCGAAAGACCGATCGTTGCTCCGACCTCAACGCAGTCGGTCGATTCAATCATCCATTTGAAATTATCGACATCGGCGATGATTTCATAGTAATCGCCCTTGAAGGTTATCTGCGTCACTTTTCCGGTGAGCATGCTCTCGGATACAGGAACAAGATCGATATCCTCGGGACGTATGACAACATCGACAGGCTCGCCCTTTGCGAAGCCCTTGTCGGTACATTCGAAGGTCTGACCGGCAAACGATACGAGAAAATCCTTCTGCATTATGCCGTCCACTATGTTTGATTCTCCGATGAAATCGGCGACAAATGAGTTTTTCGGTTCGTTGTATATTTCAACCGGCGTACCGATCTGCTGTATTTTGCCGTTTGCCATGACAATGACCTTGTCGGACATCGAAAGCGCTTCTTCCTGATCGTGGGTAACATAAATGAATGTTATCCCGGTGATACGCTGCATGCTTTTAAGCTCGCGCTGCATGTCCTTGCGCAGCTTGAGATCAAGCGCACCGAGCGGCTCGTCAAGGAGAAGTACCTTGGGTTTGTTAATCAGCGCACGCGCTATCGCGACGCGCTGCTGCTGACCGCCGGACAGCGTTGCCGGCGAACGTCGTTCAAATCCGGTGAGATTGACCATCCGGAGCATCTCTTTGACCGATTTTCTGATTTCGTCTTCGGGAAGCTTTTTGAGCCTCAGACCGAAAGCGACATTTTCGTAGACGTTGAGGTGGGGGAAGAGAGCATATCGCTGAAAAACGGTGTTTATGTTCCGCTTGTACGGGGGAACCTCCGCAATGTTGCGGTTCTCGAACATTACAACACCCTCGTCTGGTGTTTCAAATCCTCCGATTATCCGCAGTGTGGTAGTTTTGCCGCATCCCGACGGACCGAGAATCGTAACGAATTCGTTTCCGTGAATGTCGAGATTGATGTGATCGAGTACCGTCTCGCCGTCAAAGGCTTTCGATACCTGTCTTAAACTGATGATTACATTTTCTCCTGACTTATCATACATTTGCCTGACCAATGCTTTTGTCCCACCCGACAAAAGCGTCCTTTCTTTCGGAAAATAAGGTTGATCTGTATACAAAATTTGCCGCTACCCGTTCTGAGTAGCAGCTGCTGTGGATGCCCTTCCGCATGATATATAACAAACCGACTTATTATAGCAAAAACAGTCGGAAAATGCAATAGATTTTCAAAAAAAAATCGGTATTTTTTTTGCTTTTTCGGGGCGATACGATACTTTTCGTTCCGCACGGGTTTTTGTCGAAAACGATTGACAAAAATGCTGTTCGGTGCTATAATCACAGAAAAAAGAATCGTTGATGCGAAAGGACTCTTTGTTATGAAAATATCAACCGAAATCGGATCGTCGGCAGGCATTGTCGGGGAAAGAAAAGCAGTCGAGTATGTTGCAAAGGCGGGCTTTGACGCATGGGATTTTTCCATGTTTGAGATGGTCCGGTACGATTGGGCAAACGGAAGGATTATCGAAAACGGCCACCCGCTTCGCTCATCCGAATATCTTGCTTTTGCGAGAGAGCTGAAGCAGATCGGACTTGATAACGGAATTGTCTGTAATCAGTCGCATGCACCTTTTCCGGTCAATGTAAAGGAAATACGCGATATGCTCAGACGTTCAATAGAGTGTACTGCCGAGGCGGGCGGGAAAATCTGCGTTATTCACCCGGACAATAACAAGGGCCCGGAGGAAAATGCGGAGATGTATTTTGAACTTCTCCCGTTTGCAAAAGAACACGGGGTAAAGATCGCCACCGAAAATATGTGGAACTGGTATAACGGCGACAGCCATGCATCGTTTGCCGCATGTGCGACTCCCGAAAGCTTCAATGCGCATCTTGACGCGGTAAATGACGACTTTTTTGTCGCATGCCTTGATATAGGACATGCGGAGATGGAAGGAATGAATACTTCGGCAACCGAGATGACATATGCGCTCGGAAGCAGACTTGCCGCACTGCATATTCACGATAACGATAAACTGCATGACTCGCATCAGATACCGTTTTCGATGAAAATGGATTTTGTACCGATTGTAAAGGCACTGAAGGATATCGGGTATAACGGATATTTTACCCTTGAGTGCGGTACGTATCTCAGCGGATGTAAGTCCGAAGAGGTTCCGCAGCGGCTGAAGGATATGGCTGAAGCAGCGCATAAGCTTGCGGATATGTTTGAAAAATGCTGAAACGGATATACGCCCCAAAAGCATCTGCTTTTGGGGCGTATATTTCCGATATGTTTATACCTTTGAAAACGTGATGTTTATCGATGAAATTCCGGGTTTGAGTGTGAGATCGGTGCAGTATATGTCAATTGTTTCGGGATTGCCGTCCTTGTCGTTGGAAAAGCCGTGGACGGTGTTTTTTTCTTTTTTAACCGAGACATCGCATACCGATCTGTCAAAGTGCAGCGCAATGTCGCCGATTATGACCGCATCGTCGCATACCTTCGGTATAACAAAGCTGATAAACCGCTCGGTTATCTCTGTGCCGTTGTCGGTGTCGAAGCTGTCGGTCATACCGACGCTGTTATCGTCAAAGCCGAAAACACGGGTCAGACGGTGAAGCTCGGGTATGCCGTATGCCTTTGCAAATTCGATTTTCGCAATGCCGTCGGTATACGAAAGCTCTCCGCAGAATTCCTTGCCCGCCTTCTCTCCCTTGCCGTTGATTATCGGAACCGAATGACCGAACGAGTTGTTGCATATAAAGTTGTATCGGTATTCGGGCTGAAAATACTGCTTTGTGTAACGTCCGCGTCCCATGTCGCATATCTGCTGACCCGCATCGGTCGAAATGATGAATGTTCCGACATCGTTGTGATTGTGCGGCTCGTCGTTGTTGCCCGCCTTGCAGGCAAACGAATATGTCGGACGATTGATGATAAGCTGTCCCGATTCCTTTGAATAGTGGTCTCCGATCGGAATGTCAACCGGAACCGCGTCCGGATCGAAATAGGTAAATGCACGCAAGTAACCGCAGAACGGAATATTGGCGCCCCATAAATAGGTGTATTTATCGAGCAGAATATGCATTTTGTCGGGGAAAAGCCTGTGCAGATAATGCATGAGATGAATGGTAATACTTGCCGAAAGTCCCGCATCCGAGAAGCTGACCGCAGTGTCGCCCTTCATGAAACAGCTTTCCGGGTAACCCGCAATTTTTTCGATCTTGTTGTTCGTGAGCAGTTCGGATTTCTTTCCTTCAAACTGGGAAAGCATGTCTGCAAAGTAAACATAGAAGCACAGACCGTACTGACAGTATGAGAAACCTTCGAGACATCTGCCGTCGTCCGAATAGCCGCCGATAAAGTGACTCATCGTGTCAAGAATACGCGGGAGGACTTTCTTGAAGCGCTCGGGATCAAGGTACATGTATGAGATTCCGACAGAGCCGGAGCAGACCGCCGCCCAGTTGTTGTTGCATTTTTCCCACCAATAATTGCGGCTTTCGTATGAATCGAATATGCGCTTTGTGACGTTTATACGCGCCCTATATAAAACATGTTCGTCAAGTCTGTCCTCAAGCAGATAGCAGATTTCGCTGAGCGCGAAGCCGGTCTCGGCGGCGAACAGATCTACCATGGTCATGTCGTCCTCGTATTTTCCGGATGTGTGCGCGGGAACCGCCCAGCTGTATTCACTGCATATCCCCCATATAAGATCGTTGACCGTCTTAATGTATTTTTCTTCTTCGGGGTAGAGCAGGGCAAGCATAGCTGCTGCCGACAACAGCGTTCTGCGTATGAAATAAGGCTTTTCGAATGACGAACGGTCGCCGTCCCTGTAATATCTGAATCTGTCGCTGAAAAGGAGCATCGGGGGCGCTTCCACGTATGTGTTTTCATAACATTTTTTTACCATGCGTATAAATCTTGCATAGCGCGGGTCGGCTGCAACCGATTCCCAGAATTTTTTGTCTTTTGCCTTTTCATTAAGCATGGTGATTTCCTCATTATGCCATGGTGGCGAGCATTCCGGTGCTTACTTCAAATTCGCATTTCTGCCCGGATATGTATTTTCTGAACTGGTCGATCATGTAGTAGGGCATACGATGAACCTCGTCGCCGCTGCTGCCCGCAATGTGCGGTGTGAGATAACAGTTGTCAAGCCCGAAGAACGGGTGCCCGTCGATCGGCGGCTCCGGGTCGGTTACATCGAGAATCGCCGTTATGTCGGGACGCTCGGAGAGTATGCGGACAAGATCGTCCTCTACGACCTGCGCACCTCTTCCGGTGTTTATGAAGGTCGCGTTTTTGCGCATTTTTGAAAACAGACTGTAGTCAAGCATGCCCTTTGTCTGTGCGTTGTTGGCAAGATGATTTGATATGATAAAGGATTTTTCGAAAAGTTCCGGGAGACTGCATTTGACGACCCCGAGCTCTTTTGCGGCGGAATCGGGCAGAAAAGGATCAAATACCGCAATTTTAAGTTCGTGCTGACGAAGAGCGTCAATTACAAGTCTGCCGATCTTTCCCGCACCGATTATTCCGACGATTTCGCCGTAGTTGCCGGGAAATCCGACACAATGCTTTCTCGCACCCGATACGTCTCCGCGGCTCATGCGGCTGCACAAGGGCAGAAAGCCTTTAGCGGCAAGCAGAATCAGCGATACCGTAAATTCGGCGACCGGAACGGCGTTTGCCGTCCATGCGCTGAATACCCTTACTCCTCTTTCAAGAAAGGGACGTGCGAAATACTGTACGGTTCCCGCCGAATAGAAAACACATTTGAGCGACGGGAAATATTCGGATATTTCATCGGATGTGAATACCGGCATTCCCCATGTGGAAAAGATGAAATCGACATCGTCGAAATTGCCTTTTCCGGCAAGAATATCTTCCTTCCGGTAGACGGTAGCGTCGGTTTTCGCCTCCGATATGAGTATCTCTTTTGCGCGGCTGTCGTAAACGCGATCGATCTCGCCGCGATTGTTGCATAAGAAAATTGATCTCATTTTGTGTGCTCCTTTCCGATTATCATGTCAAGCGAATGCGCCTCGACCGGAAGACTTTCAAGCCTGTCGTCGGGCATGAATTCAAGCAGCAGCTTCTGACTGCCGTCAAATCTGCGAAGATAAAGGCTCCATTCGTCGATTCCGTTTGACAGCGGAAAACGGTCCGATCCTTTCCACTGAAAAACATGTATGATTTTTGTGTATTTTGCGATCTCGTCGGCGTATGTGAGGTTTTCGTCAACGGTCCTGAACTGATTCGGTTGCCAGTACATCGCAAAATGCTTTGAATTTACCGCTGTCATCATTTCGGTCGCACCCTCGGGACAGTCGGTATATGTGTTGTTGTGACATTCAAGACATAAGGTGACATTTTCACCCGCCGCGATCGATGCGGCTTCTTTTGCCGCATCGATCATCATTGTTCTTTCGTCGGCGGAATAGTCCGCAAAGCCTTTTTGACCGCACCATATGCGGATGATGTCGGTCCCGAGAAGCTTTGCCGCCGATATGTAATCGGACAACAGAGAATTGCTGTCGCCCCCGAGCCTGAAATAGCTTCCGTATGAGCATATGCCGATCCCGGTTTTTTTGCAGAACTCTGCAAGATTTGCAAGCTTTGCGCTGTCATTATACGGAGCGTGAACGTCACTGCCCCATTCTATCCATGACAGTCCCGCGTCTTTTGCCGATACCGCAACCTTTTCCGCGGGAATGCCTCTGAATGAGATCGATACAAGACCCTTTCTGTTCATTTTCGGATTTTCCTTTCACTGAATATCGGTATATCAGTAGATGTTTTTGTTTTTGCGGTAGCCTGCCCAGACATTTTCAAAAAAGCGGTCGTCGTCCGGGATCGGACGCCTTGCGCGCCAGTGTACACACGGCTTGCCGTCGGTCAGCATGACCTCCTGTATCATATCGGTGTATTCCTGCTTTTCGGGGCAAAATCTGAACAGTTCTTCAAGTCCGTCGCGCAGGATACCGTTTTTGTCGGTGTACAATGACGATCCTCTTGAAAAACCGACTGTTTTACGGTAGTCGAGCATTGCAAACAGAACGGCTCGCTCCATATTGAGTATGTCGAACAACTTGTATGCTTTGTAAAGCTCCTCCCTGCTTTTTACTCCGATGACCGATGTGAAGTTTTCAAGCTCGCTTTCGGTTTCCGAAAGTGCACTCAGCATGCTCCCGCTTTCGCGTATCGCACCGCCCGCACCGCTCATTCTTTTCGCACTGCATGCAATCATCTCGTCCGCATTGTCATTGTTTCCGAGTACGGCACCGCAGAAGCGTGTCTGCCTTTCGACTGCCGATAATGCCGATACCTCGTAGTCGTCGGACGTTGACTTTGCAGCCGGTCCGAATGAAATGTACTCTGCCGCACGGAGGGCGCCGACCTGTCCCGCATTGAGCGCACTTCCGCCGGGACGCTTTATGCCGTGAGTTCCGGCGGCTTCTCCGATAACGAACAGCCCCGGTACGCTCGTCTGCCACCACAGATCGACGGATGCTCCGCCGTTGTTGTGCTGGGCGCAGAGTGCGATTTCGAGCGGCTCGGTTCCAAGATCGACCCCCTTGCTCCGGTACAGTTCTATCGCAGGCGGATTCATTTTCATAAGACGGTCAAAAGGTGTTCCGAAGCATGCACCCGCTTTCTCAAGATATGTACGCGCTTCTTCGGAGAGCAGTGAGTAGTCTATGTCGCGGACACCGAATGGATTTGCCCTGTAATCGAGAAAAACACGTCTGCCGTAAAGAATACATTCCCTGTATACGAGAAGATCAATAACAGATGAGCCGTTTTCGATCTTCGCACAGTCAAACGGCCACTGATATCCTTTGAGAAAAAGCGCGGACAGCGCCGCACCGCGGTCGCCGAAGAAATCAAGCGTGAACTCATGCTTCTTTCCGTCTTTTCCGACAGAATATATGCAGGGAAGCACCTGCATGTATGTTCCGGATACATTCCATCTCGGAGCTGTTGACGCAAGTCCGTATTGCCATTCGGTAAGGTTCTGGAAGGATGCCCCGGCAAGAAGCGCAAGCGAGCTTGATCCGGTATGACATGCGGGATATACGCTGTCAAAGTATATCCCGGCGGGACCGCCGGTCGCCATAATTACCGAATCACACCGGAAGGAGATCAGCCTGCCGTCGGCTTTGCGGAGGCAGAGAAGACCGCATACACGCCCGTTGTGCTTCAGTATTTCGATCGCGAGCAGATCGGATAAAATACCGATGCCGCGTTTTTCGGCATCCGACTGGAGCGCTTCGGTCATAAGCTTCGAGGTGAGCGGACCCGCGGATGTTGCCCTTGCGTATTTGTCGTGATCGGTCTTGTAGCCTACATATTCTCCGTATCTGTTGACCGGAAACGGAACGCCGAGCTCGGCGAGATTGAGAAAAGACTGCGCGGACAAAGCCGCTTCGCAGAGCGCATTATCTCCGTCAACCGCTCCGCCCGAAAACAGATCCCGCGCCATTCCGACAACGCTGTCGGGCGAATCTCCTCCGAGTCCGAGCTTGTAATATGTCTGTTTGTCGCTTCCGGTGTTTCTTGATGTTCCGATGTTTATTCCCTCGGTAACGAGCGCACAGCTCTTTTTGCCGAATTTGGCAATGCGGCATGCCGCCGAATAGCCTGCGGCGCCGCTCCCGATCACTATTACATCGAAGTACCCGCCAAAATCAAATTCTGCCACAAAAGCCTCCCTCTCAGAGCCGACGGATGTGAAAGCCGCCGTCAACATCAATCGACTGTCCGGTAACATAAGGCATGGCTCCGCTGCAAAGCAGATATACCGAGTCCGCAATGTCCTCGGGTCTGCCCCAACGCTTTATCGGGAGCAGACCGTCGCCGATGAGTTTGTCGTATTTTTCCTTGACGACCGATGTCATTCCGGTCGCGATTATTCCGGGACGTATCTCGTTTACCGGGATTCCGTATTCGGCAAGCCTGTCGGCAAAAAGAGCGGTTATCATTGATACCCCCGCCTTTGATATGCAGTATTCGCCCCTGCTTGTCGAGCTTGTGTATGCCGACATCGAGGATATGTTTACGATGTACCCCTTGTCGTCGCCGTCGTTCTTTATCATTTCGCGCGCGACAGCCTGCGTCAGAAAAAGCGTTCCTTTTGTGTTGATGTTCATTACGAAATCGTAGCTTTCCTCGCTCATTTCAAGCAGATCGGTGCGCACCCTCGGCGCAACTCCCGCAACATTGACCAGAATGTCTATTCTGCCCGAATCCGACAGTGCGGTTTCGATAAACCGTTTTCTGTCTCCGGACGATGACAGATCACCCCTGACATAGGTAAAGCCTTCTCCGAGCGGGGACGGAAGCTTTTCTGCAATGTCCATCCCGCAGACCCGTATTCCTTCGGACAGCAGTTTCTTTGCGGTTGCATATCCGATTCCGCCCGCAACTCCGGTAACAAGCGCTGTTTTTGTCATGTTTTTTTCCTCACTTTCGGTTTGTGTCTGTTTTGACGCAATATTTTCTGTATATAGGCAGATATACCTCGCGATCGCGGACAGCACATCCCGGTGTGCCTCCGGCGCGCATTATCGCTGTGCACTGCGAACAGGTAAGACAGATTCTGCCCGGATCCATCTCGCCGTTTTTCAGAATGTCGTTTGCAAAATCGGGGTAGGCGAACGCCTGTCTGCCGAATCCGGCAATATCAAAACCGCCGCCGTTTATGTACGCCGCCGCCACATTCGGCGCGGCAACACCGAGATAGCTGAGCGCCGAGCAGACGATGTTAATTCCGGGAACCGACCTTTTTACGGCGGCAGTGCCCGAAAGCATGCGGTATACCCCGTTGATCGGCTCTTCGGGCGGCAGATAACCGCCGACAGAGTATGGACGGTTGACATGCGGGTTGACATACGGATTGCCCATTGTCAGATCGACCAGCTTTACTCCGAGACGAAGCAGTTCCTTTATAACTGTGACAGGCTCGTCGGGATCAAACGCAAGACTGCCGTCCTTTGCAACACCGAAGCCGTACGGGTAAGGAAAGCCGTCATAGATGTTCATTCTTGTCGCAACCTCAAAATTATTTCCGGTTGCGGCGATCGAGCCCTCAACCGCCTCCCGCAGAAGGCGTGAACGGTTTTCAAGCGATCCTCCGTACCTGCCGTCACGCGTGTATGCCGACATGAGCTCGGAACACAGATATCTGTGACAGCATTTTATATCGACTCCGTCAAAGCCTGCGGATTCGGCGAGAGATGCTCCGTTTATAAGCGATTGCAGGACCCTGTCAAGATATTCGTCACTTACGATTCTGTCGGACGCAATCGGAACGTCTTTTTCAAACAGCGGGTTGTTGTATGCGATAAGCGGTGCGGGTGTGCCGTTTGGTTTGCTGTATCTGCCCGAATGGGTCGCCTGCATGATGACGATCGGTTCGTACCCGTTCTTTCTGAGCCCGTACTCTTTGATGTCGTTTACTTCGCGTTTAAAACTGTCGAGGGTATTTTCGTTTATGTAAAGCTGATGCGGATTTGCTCTGCCTTCCTCCATGACTGCCGTCGCTTCAAACCATATAAGTCCGGCTCCGCCTTCAGCAAAGCGTTTGTAGCGTCTTTTTGTCAGTTCTCCGGGACTTCCGTCCGGATTTCCGTCGCATCCCTCCATAGCCTGACATGCAAGGCGGTTCGGAATCAGCCTGCTTCCGAGCGATAACGGCTTTTTTAAAACCGATATGTCTTCGTCGAACGGAAGACGGTCGCGGCAGTTGTCGTTTGCTTTGGTGAATTCATCCTTTGTAAAATATACTCTGTTACTCATTCCGGTATCTCCCGATAAATTAGTCTGTGTATATACTTTATCACATCCGGAGAAAAAATGTTATAAAACTTTTGCTATTTATTATGTAAATCTTGCTTTTTTTGAAAAAGCAGTGTATAATGTAAACGTATCTTGAGAAGGGCGGGGAAATATATGAACGACCTTGTTATAACCGCAAATTATTCGGACGGGACCGGTATACTGGAGCCGCACTGTCATGACTGTCATCAGATAGTGTACGTGGATTGCGGAAATGCAAGTTTTATGATAAATTCGGTGAGATATGATGTAAAAGCACCCTGCGTGGTTATAATAAGCCGCTTTGAAGAACATTCGATCATCGAATGTGACAACAGTTACAGCCGATATGTCCTGCGTATTCTTCCGACGCTTGACGGAGTGGACGATTACAACGCAAAACTTCTCTTTTCGGTGCTTGTAAACCGACCGAGATTCTTCTCTCACGTAATACCTGCAGGCGAAAATGCGGAGATGATAGAGGAAACAATGCGGAGAATATGCGAGGAAAAAGCCTCCGGCAGAAGGTATTCGGATAAAATGCTCGGATTGCTTATGCAGATGCTGTTGCTTTCTGTCTGCCGTGCGGAGCCGCGGCTGCTTTTGCAGGAGGACGGCGGCGATTTTGACATGATATTCAGTATAAAACAGAAATTCGAAACCGATTACAAAAAAAATTATTCGCTTTGTGAGATTGCCGATGAGTATCACATCAGCTGTTCAAGGCTTTCCCACCTCTTCCGTGAGGTGACGGGAAAGCCGGTTATGGGCTACCTTATGTCGTGCAGAATTGCCGGGGCAAAGCATATGCTTGCCGAAACCGAAATGCCTGTCGGGACGATTGCCGATAACTGCGGTTTTTCGGATTTCAGCAATTTCAGCAGGACCTTCAGAAGCGTTACCGGACAGTCGCCGAGCGATTTCAGAATCAAAAATGCACCGAAAAACGATCGGACGGCAGAATAAAATCTCCCGACAGAGATACAATAATATCTCTGTCGGGAGAGCTTTTTTGTATTTGCGCGGTGTTATTCCACGTCCTGCAAGGCGTCGTAACCCTCTTCGCCTGTCCGTACCTTGACGACATTTTCAACATCGTAAACGAATATCTTTCCGTCGCCGATGTGACCGGTGTAAAGTACCTTTTTCGCAGTATCGATTATCTTGCGCACCGGAATTTTGCTGACGACGATATCAAGCTGTATTTTGGGCAGAAGCGAGGCTTCGACCTCGACACCGCGGTAATACTCCGGTTTGCCCTTCTGTACGCCACAACCGAGAACATGGGTGAGTGTCATTCCGGTTACACCGAGTTCCACAAGTGCCTTTTTCAATGCTTCAAACCGCATTTCTTTGCATATGATCTCAACCTTGGTGAACTTGTGACCGTCGGTCGGCGTCTCATCAAAGGACGGAAGACGCGTTACGGTAACCGCTTCCGCTTCCGGAACGTCTCCCGCAACCACGACCGTCTCACTGTCGGTTGAAGCCGTGTCGGGAAGCATTGCAAATCCGCCGTAAGCCGACAGCAGACCGTGCTCCGCAATGTCAAGACCCTCTATCTCGTCGCATGCGGGTGCACGCAGACCGATCGTGTGCTTGATTATTACAAAAATGACGGTTATCACAACGCCGACATATGCACAGACCGAAACGACACCGAGTGTCTGAACGCCGAAAAAGCGGAATCCGCCGCCGTAGAACACGCCTTTCATAGTGGATCTGCCGCTTGCGAAGAGTCCGGTCAGTACGGTACCGAGAAAACCGCATACACAATGTACCGATATGGCACCGACCGGGTCGTCGATCTTTGCAACCTTGTCAAAGAACCCAACCGAAATTACAATTGCCGTACCGAATATTATGCCCATGACGGCAGCCGCCCACGGCTCAACCGCGTCACAGCCTGCGGTAATTCCCACAAGCCCGGCAAGCGCCGCATTGTATGTCATCGATACATCCGGCTTTTTGTAGCGGATCCATGTGATGATAAGGGTTGTGCAGCAGGCAACAGCCGCGGCGAGGTTCGTGTTGAAGAATATGAGTCCGGCGGATTCCATAAGCTCGTCGCTGTCCATGCCGACAGTCGATGCGCCGTTGAAGCCGAACCAGCAGAACCACAGGATGAAAACACCGAGCGCGGCGATCGAAAGATTGTGACCGAGAATGGCTTTCGGCTTTCCGTCACTGTCATACTTGCCGATTCTCGGACCGAGCATCTTTGCGCCGATCAGAGCGCAAACACCGCCTACCATGTGAACCGCCGCAGAACCGGCAAAATCATGGAAGCCGAGCTTTGAGAGCCATCCTCCGCCCCATATCCAGTGACCCGAAATCGGGTAAATGAAAAGCGAGATTGCCGCCGAGTAGATGCAGTAAGCCGAAAATTTTGTCCTTTCAGCCATTGCGCCGGAGACGATTGTTGCCGATGTCGCACAGAAGACCGTCTGGAATATGGCATATGCCCAAAGGGGAACACCTGCAGGGAGAATGTCCGAATAATCCTTCATGATAAACGGATCGATCCAGCCGAACAGAGCGTTTCCGGTCCCGAACATAATCCCGAATCCTATAAGCCAGAAGCATGGCGTTCCGATGCAGAAATCCATAAGGTTCTTCATGAGGATGTTTCCGGTGTTCTTAGCACGGGTGAACCCCGCTTCGCACATCGCAAAACCCGCCTGCATGAAGAAAACGAGAGCCGCTCCGAGTAATACCCAGATTGTGTTTGATGAATTGTAAGACATGATGGTTCCTTTCCCGCAAAAACAGAGAAGAAGGGACAGGTGTCCTTTCAAGACGCCGTTGTCCCTTCATACTGTTATGCAACTATCAGATTTAAAGCGAAAGCGCCGACAGAAAACGATGCTTCTGTCGGCGCCCTTGCCTTTATGTCGGCTATTATACGCCTTTTTTTGCGTTTGTCAAGTGTTTTTTCAAAAAAAGTGCATTTTTTTTGAAAAAGGGCTGATAATTCCGATGCTCCGAGCGTATTGACAGACATGAGTATGTGTGCTACAATAATCCGACGATGAAGCATTGGTAAGATCGGTAAGAAAGGATGACCGCATAATGTATGATGATGTTTTCGAAAGGCTCGGACGCTCGGAGTTCAGGTCGCGTTTTCATCTGACACAAAAGGATATAGACTATATCGACAGGGTCGGATTCGAAAAGATCGAATCTCACGCCGTGGATTTTGTTGCAAAGAGACTTGCACCGGCACACATACCGAATGACGGCAGACAAACGCCTATGCGTGGGCATCCGGTTTTTGTCGCACAGCATGCATGTGCATGCTGCTGTCGCGGATGTATGTATAAATGGTACAGAATTCCTCCGGACAGGGAACTTATCGATGATGAACAAAAAACGGCGGTCGCAATCCTTGTCGAATGGATAAAGAGGGAATACGGGAGACTCGGATAGAGCCTCTCGCTATTTGTGCCGTTTCAAATGTGAACGGCGTGTTAAGATTTCGAACATCCGGTAAACATTTGCTTTTTTCTGAAAATTCATTGACTTTTGGTGTCAGATTGTGGTAAAATACTATATACATTTTGCAGATGATTTTCGCACAAAGCCGATCGACCGCAACGGTCCGCGGCGGTATGAAATGCCGAATATATGAGAAATATGAAGGAACGGTACCTTGTCATGATAAAGAACGGAAAAATAAAATTCAGAAACCTCCTGTCGCTTTTTGTTGTCGCGGCGATGCTCGCAGTGCCGATCCTGTCGCTTGCGGGATGTGGTATATTCCCGATCGGGGGTACCACAACCGCCGCCGGCTCAGGTGGTCCGGAGGATGATCCCGCAATCAATATAGAGCAGGAGGAAAATCCCGCACTCGAAATATCCGAGCTTATGGTGTACAATACCGTGGGCGCAAAGGATGCATACGGAGAGTTCTGCGGTTGGGTCGAGATATACAATCGCAGCGGCGATAAAGTAAATCTCTCGGACTATACGATTTCGATAAATAATGACGATCCCGTCGCATTGCCGTCGGTTGAGATCGCACCCGGAGAATATACCGTGCTTTTTTCGAACGGTAAAAACGGCAGTGCCGACCTTCCGCTCATTCTTCCTGTCAAGGGCGTGCTTGTGCTCCGCCACGGTAAATATGCTACCGATAAGGTGTCATATCTGAACGCAAATGCCAACTGCTCCTTCCTGCCGTCAACGGGGAAGGAAACGTCTCAGCCTACGCCCGGATATGCGGCAGTCAGGGAAAGGGATAACCTGATAATCAGCGAGCTTATGTCGTCAAACGATCTTTATCCGGTAAAGGGAAAGCTTTGCGACTGGGTGGAGCTTTATAATGCGGGCGATGTCGATATCGATCTTTCAAACTATTATGCGTCGAACAGCACAGGAAATCTTTACAGGTGTAAGCTTCCCGAAAAGGTGCTGAAACCCGGGGAATATCTGCTTCTCTGCTGTGAGGATGATGTCGATTTCAAACTGTCGAAATCGGGCGATCGCGTCTATATAACAAGAACGGACGGTGTGCTCGCCGCTTCGGTGGTCTTTGATGCAATGGAGAAAAACACCGCATGGACATATGACTGCGGAATCGTCAAAAAACCGTCTCCCGGATATCCGAATACCGAAAGCGGTTATCTGCAGGCAATAAGTTCACGCTCGGGGCTTATCATAACCGAGGTTATATCGAGCAACAGCAAATATTATGCAGTTGACGGTGAATATTACGATCTCGTTGAGTTGAAAAACACCACCGATAAGTCGATCAGACTTTCCGATTTCTACCTTTCGGATAAAAACAGCAACCTTCAGCGGTATAAGCTTCCGGATGTGACGCTTGATCCGGGTAAATTCTATGTTGCGGTCTGCGACGGAAAAAAATATGCGCCCTTCAAGATCAGCTCGGACGGAGAGAAACTGTATGTCTCGCGTGCGGACGGAAGCGTCGATGACGCACTTGAGGTTCCGGCAGTCCCGGCAAACCGAAGCTACGGAAGATACAACGGCGAGCTTGTGTATTTTGTAACACCTTCGTTCGGAAAAGAAAATCCCAAGGGCTGTTCCGCACTTACTGCCGCACCGGTCGCAAGCGTTGCAAGCGGATTTTATGACGGTCCGCAGTCGGTTACGCTGTCGGGAAGCGGAGTGATATATTATACAACCGACGGAACCAAGCCGACGACCGCGTCCAGGAAGTATAACGGGGAGACGATAGCGGTGTCTTCGAATATGTCGATCCGTGCGATCGTTTATGACGGAGATAAAATACCGAGCGATGTCACGACCTTCAATTATTTCATCTCCGCCCCCGCGTATGCACTGCCGGTGGTAAAGATATCGATGTCGCAGAACGATTTTGACGGCACAAACGGGATATATACAAAATACAACAATGTAAATCTTGAAAAAGAGGCATGCTTTGCCTACTATATCGACGGAAAAGAGCAGTTTTCGGTAAACTGCGGGATAAAACTTTTCGGCGCGTCGAGCCGTATGTATGCGAAAAAGAGCTTCCAGCTCAAATTCCGCACAAAGTACGGTATGTCAAAGCTGAAATATAAAATATTCGATGATCTTGATATATCCGAGTTCAACAACATAGTGCTCAGATCCGGCTCGCAGAGTATAATGAAATACCGCACGATGCTGACCGATGAACTTGTGACCTCGCTTGCATCAACCTCCGGGAATATGAAGAACGTGCTCGTGCAGGCTTATAAACCGGTAAATCTGTATATAAACGGCGAGTATATGGGCATCTATTTCTTCAGAGAAAAAATCGATGAAGATTTTGTGGCAAATCACTGGAATGTCGATCCGGACGGAGTTACTGTTATAAACTGGGTAAATACCGTAAAATACGGCGCTTCCGATCAGGGCTGGCACGATATATGGAATTTCGTCGCGACAAAGAAGGCAGATCTGTCGGTCGATGAAAACTATGAAAAGATTGCATCCCAGCTTAATCTTGAAAGTCTTATGGATGTGTATATCATGCGTATATGGGGCGGAGATCGTGACAGCGGCAATATAAGGGCGGCAAAATCCCCCGATTACGACGGTGGAAGATGGAACTTCATACTCTTCGACTGCGACCTCTGTCTTGATTACGGAACGACAAAGGATGAAATCAATTATAT
Source organism: uncultured Eubacteriales bacterium (assembly GCA_934486825.1). Taxonomy (GTDB): domain Bacteria; phylum Bacillota; class Clostridia; order Oscillospirales; family CAG-272; genus CAKSQF01. The sequence goes on from CAKSQF010000002.1 coordinate 109,829, forward strand.
CATGAACAATGCGTCGCTGAGCAGACTTCATACGCTGTTTCGCGCGCTCATGAAAAACGACGGCTTCAGAGAGCAGTTCCTGAAGCGCTTGGGTTATCATATGCAGAACAGCTTTACTCCCGAGAAGGCGCAGACACGTCTTGATGAGTTGTCGGGTGAGATATCGGCTGATATGAAATACAATGTCGAGCGCTGGAAGAGCTACTATCATAAGACCTATAACGACTGGAAGGCAAATGTGAGCGCTCTCAGAAAAACGATCGGCGAGACAAGAATACAACAGATGGTCAAGGACGCGACAAAGACATTTTCACTTACCGAGGAGGATGTAAAAAACTTTTTCGGTGAAGAATATGTCGCCTATATGAAATAAAAAGTGCGATCGACCGGGGAATCCCCCGGTCGATTTTGCCTTGGATAATGTGAGGAATGTATGAGCAATAAGAACCGTTTTGAATATTCGGATTCGAATAAGAGATATTATACATATGATTACTATCTGAAGCATAAATTCGGCAAAAAAATATGTAAAATACCGCTTGATATCGGCTGCACCTGCCCTAATATCGACGGAATCAAGGGCGTCGGCGGCTGTATTTACTGCTCGCCGAGGGGAAGCGGCGATTTTGCTGGTCTGCCGACTCAGAGCGTTTCCGAACAGATAGCGTCGGGTAAAAAAATGATGAGAGCCAAATGGGGCAATGATATAGGCTGTATTCCGTATTTTCAGGCGCATACAAATACCTACGGTGATCCCGAAAGGCTGGTCGCGTGCTTCAATGACGCTCTTGACGATGCCGATACGGTGGGAATAAGCATAGCGACCCGTGCCGACTGTCTGTCGGACAGAATGATCGACGAGCTTTTCAGACTGTCGGAAAAGACGTTTCTGACAGTGGAACTCGGACTTCAGACCGTTCATGACAAAACTGCCCGGTTTATAAACCGATGTCATACATACGACGATTTTTTGTCGGGCTATCGCAGACTTGACGGGCTGAATGTCTGCATACACATAATAGACGGACTTCCTTTTGAAGATCACGGTATGATGATGGAGACTGCCGCCGAAATAGCAAAGCTGCACCCGCACAGCGTCAAAATACATCTGCTCCATGTTCTTGATTCGACCCTGCTCGGAAAAATGTATAAAGAGGGGAAAATAACTGTGCTCGGACTTGAAGAATATGTCGGTACAGTCTGCGATCAGCTTGAAATATTGCCTCCGGATACGGTAATCGGCAGGGTTACCGGCGACGGCGCTCCCGCCGAGCTTCTCGCACCCGAATGGAGTAAAAAGAAATTTGTCGTAATGAATGAGATCGATAAAGAGCTTGCGCGGAGGAACAGCATGCAAGGGGCAAAATATCATTCTGTTTTGTGAAAAACGATCACTTTTGAGTGAATTGTTGTTGACACGACACCGAAAATAATATATAATAATGAGTAATATATTGATTGGACAACTGTCGGTACCGGAAAGAATTGTCTGTGTTCTTTTCGGCTCGGGTTTGTGGCAGAGGGGAAAAGATGGATACTGTTCGTGAGATGTTTATGGATATTGCACGCGCTTTTATGAATATGGATCTGATCGATCTTTTGGATATTTTTATAATATCCATGCTCTTTTACTGGGTCGTCAGGTTTATACGCGAGCGCCGTGCGGGAAAGCTTGCCGCAGGTGTTATCGTTCTGCTTCTGATACAGCTTATAGGATCGGTGCTCAATCTGACGGCGGTAAATTTTATTCTCCATAACCTCTTTCAGATCGGAATTACGGCGCTGATCGTGGTTTTCCAGCCCGAAATACGTGATGTTCTTGAAAAAATGGGCGGTGTGCGTAATCTTATTCCGCACAGCGAATCGAAGGATACGGCAATGGTCAAGAATACCGTCAGAAATGTGTGCGAGGCAGCCTGCGATATGTCGAGCGATCAGACGGGTGCGCTTATAGTCCTTGAAAGGACGACCGGTCTTGAGGAATACGTCTGCTCGGGAACGATGATAAACGCAGAGGTCAGTAAACAGCTTCTGAAGAATATTTTTTTCAATAAAGCGCCGCTTCACGACGGTGCGGTAATAATCAAGAACAACAGAATACAGTCGGCAGGCTGTAAACTTCCGCTTGCATCTCAGAATATCGATCTTGATTTCGGTACGCGCCACAGAGCCGCAATAGGCATGAGCGAACGCAGTGACGCGGCAGTCGTGGTTGTGAGCGAGGAAACAGGTACTATTTCACTTGCGATAGGTGGTCAGCTCAAACGTAATTATGATTATACAAGACTCTATAACGAGCTTATGGAGCTTATGATGCCGCGTCAGCTTTCGGATATTGTTACCGATCGTATGACGCAGCAGGAAAAGCGTGCCGCAAGAGCAGCGAGGAAGGCTGAGCGCGCGATCGCCGCGGCAGAACGCGAACGCGCAAAGGTAATATCCGAGCAGCAAAGACAAAAGCAGGAAGCGGCACTTGCGGAAAAGAAATCCGAAGCGTCGAAGGCTGAGTCGGAGCAGGAAAAAGGGGCGGGTGAAAATGCTGTTAAACAGAAATAAAAAAACCGATAATGCTTCGGAGTATGTCGCCAATGAAGGCAGAACCGACTATGTGGTGAAGAAAAACAGACGCGCCGATATAATTGCATATATTTTTTCGCTGGTAGCGGCGATAATTCTCTGGGGATACGTGATGACAAGCGGCGGAGGCGGAGTTACTAAGGTGGTTTTCAATTCGGTTGACCTCACCTATCGCGGCGAAAGTGAGCTGAGGGACAAGTACGGACTCATAGTGCAGGATGTAAACGAATCGCTGTCGGTGACTGTTTCGGGCGATAAAAACGATCTTAAAAATATAGACCGCACGGGAATAAATGTTTATATCGATCTCAGTGATATAACGTCCGCTGGAGAATATACAAGGCGGGTGGAGGCAGAGGTCCCGAGCGAAATCAAATATGAGCTGTCGTCTAAAGAGGTGACCGTGGTCATTGATAAGCCGACGAGCCGTGAGATATCGGTCAACAGTGAAAATATAAGGATTAAGGGCACTCAGCTTGTCGATTACCCGATTGTCGATAAATCACTGAATATAAGCAAGGTTACGCTTGAAGGAAGCTCGGTCAACCTTGATAAAGTGGCAAGCATCGAAATTATTACCGATGCGGTCGGACAGATAACTTCAAGCATGAAGGTGTCGGCAAATATCGTGCTTCTTGATGAGGAGCTCAATGAGCTGGATCTTCCGATAACGATTAAAACAGATACGGGCAGGGACGGTGTGATTGTTTCGCTGACCGTTTTCAGAAGAAAAACGGTCAGGCTGACGGTGAATACGACAAATAACTATTTCGGCAGTGACCAGATAAAGATCGAGCCCGCCGAGATAGAGATAAGCGGTGAAGCATCGATTGTAAACGCAATATCGAGCGTTCCGCTTGATATTGAAACAATCAATGAAAAAAATGTGTTTGCCGATAATACCTATACCGGACTCGGTATAAAAACCGTCGAAGGGGTAACTTATTCGAATACCGACGGTTCGACCTTCTACGGTGCAACGCTTACGGTAACCGTGAGCGAGCTTGAAACATGTATATTGTCTATAAGCAATTTCGAGCTTCTCGGTGCGCCCGACGGTGTGCAGATTGCCGACAGACGACTGCTTATCACGGTGCGTGCAATATCGGGAGAAAATGCGGCAATGATGCTTCGCTCTCTTGAGGAGCATCCGGATAAGATAACATTGCGCGTTGACTATAAGAATATAGATTCGGACGGACGTGCGCCTGTCGTGGTATTTTTCTCCGAAGAATACAGAAGCTATGTCTACGAGGTCGGAAGCTATACCGTATCGCTTACGAAATCCGCTGACTGATCGGGGTAAACGCTTTTGACAGAGATAATTATACATGATCTGAAGGTCGGCGTCGGAACGCACGACCCGGAAGCGGCGGCGATCGACAGAGCTGTCGGACTTCTGAAAAAAATACATATCAGTGCATCCGGTGACAGTCTGTGTGTTGTCAAAAAATCTGTTGATGCACGTAAAAGAGACGCCGTCTGCTATGTCTTTTCGGTAGCTGCAAAGCTTGAATATCTGCCCGAAAAAAGGTTGCTTGACAGAATAGGCGCAATAGAGCAGAAGAACGGCTCTGTTGATCCCGAATACGGTACGGAACGTCTTGAAAACCGACCGGTGGTCGTGGGACTCGGACCGTGCGGAATGTTTTGCGCCCTTTTGCTTGCCGAAAACGGATATCGCCCGATAGTTATCGAGCGCGGTGCAAATGTTAGCGATCGGAAAGCCGCAGTGGAGCGGTTTTATAAAGAACGTATTCTTGATCCCGACTGTAATATTCAGTTCGGCGCGGGCGGAGCCGGGACATTTTCGGACGGAAAGCTGATGACGCGTATAAACGATCCGAAATGTGCGTTTGTGCTGAAACGCTTTGTCGGCTTCGGCGCTCCGCCCGATATAACAGTTCAGGCGAGACCGCATATAGGAACCGACCTTCTTTTGGACGTGGTGAATAATATCGTAAAACGCATAGAGGAGTGCGGCGGGAACGTCTGCTTCAATACAAGACTTGAATCGGTTGAGTGTAAAGCCGATGGGAGCGTTTGCGGAATAAAGACAAACCGCGGCGATATCACCTGTGACATTCTTGTGATGGCAATAGGTCACAGCTCAAGAGATACGTATGATATGCTGATTGATAACGGTTTCGCCGTTCGTGCAAAATCCTTTTCGGTCGGCGTAAGGATAGAACATCCGCAGGAAATGATAAACCGCGCACTTTACGGCAGTTACGCCGATCTGCTCCCGCCGGCAGAGTATTCTCTGTCGAAGCGCGTCGGCGAACGCGGGGTGTACAGCTTCTGCATGTGTCCGGGCGGCGAGGTAGTGGCGGCAACCTCCGAAATCGGCGGAGTCGTAACAAACGGTATGAGCCGGCACGCAAGAGACGGGAAAAATGCGAACTCCGCACTTGCCGTCTCTGTTTTTCCCGACGATTACGACGGAAGTGCGAGAGGTGCAATAGAATTTTGCAGGGCGATCGAAAGACGTGCGTTTGAACTCGGCGGATGTAATTACAATGCTCCGGTGCAGACGGTCGGGGATTTTCTTTCGGGGAGATTCGGCAGTCTGCCTTCTTCGGTTGAACCGACATATATGGGCGGAGGACATTTTGAACTGTCCGATCTGCACAGACTCTTTCCGAAACGCATATGTTCGATGCTCGAACTCGGTATTGCCGATTTTGCGGGGAAGATTGCCGGTTTTGATATGCCGGAAGCAATACTTACAGGTCCGGAGACGCGGACGTCCGCACCGATAAGAATCCTGCGCGGCGATAATATGACCGCAACAGGACATCCGGGAATATATCCCTGCGGCGAAGGCGCAGGATACGCCGGCGGGATTACGTCGGCGGCAGTTGACGGAGTGAACTGCGCACTCAGTATAATGAAAGAATTTGCGGCAAAATGACCGATGGTACAAGGGAAGTGAAGAGGCATATGCCGAAAAACAAATGGATAATCAAATCGGATGCAGATGCCGCATCGCCCGAGGCGTTGGAGCTTTCGGAAAAACTGGGTATCACTCCGCTTACGGCGAGATTGCTCCTGTCAAGGGGGCTTTCGACTTATGAGGAGGCATATCGTTTTCTCTCCTTTGCCGATACGGTAATTCATGATCCCTTTTTGCTCGCCGATATGGATAAAGCGGTAGAAAGGCTTGAAAAAGCGATTGCCTGTCATGAGAAAATCGTAATATACGGCGATTATGACGTTGACGGCGTCACATCGACCGCACTTCTCTATATGTATCTGACAGATCGCGGCGCCGATAACCTTTCGTATTATATACCCGATCGCGGCGATGAGGGTTACGGAATAAATATTTCCGCAATAGACAGATTTGCAGATGATCGGGTAAATCTGGTCGTTACGGTCGATACCGGTGTTACAGCAATCGATGAGGTGGAGTACGCAAGGCGTGTCGGTATTGAATTTGTAATTACCGATCACCATGAGTGCAGGGATATGCTGCCTGATGCCGTTGCAGTGGTGAACCCGATGCGTCGCGATGAGTGTAATCGCTACCCGTTCAGAGCGCTTGCGGGCGTCGGTGTTGCTTTCAAGCTGATAACCGCAATGGAAATGAGGCGTGTCGGGAAAGAAAACGATTACCTGTCCGGGATATGTAAAAAGTATGCCGATCTCGTTGCCGCAGGCACGATTGCCGACGTAATGCCTGTTCTTGACGAGAACAGACTTTATGTCAGCATGGGTATAAAAAGCATGAATGACGATATACGTCCGGCATTCGGGATGCTGATTGAAGAGGCAACAAGAAAAAGCGACGGAAAACCGTCTGCAGATCGTGAGATTACCTCATCTCTCATAAGCTTTACTCTGGCACCCCGCATAAATGCCGCCGGAAGAATGGCGCATGCCTCGCTTGCGGTTGAGCTTTTTCTGTCGGATGATGAGAAGAAGATAAGGGAGACGGCGAGCGAACTCTGCGAAATAAACCGTCTGAGACAGGAAGAGGAAAACAGGATACTGCAGGATGCCGTCGAAATGATAAAATCACACAAAAAAGCCGATGACAGGATCATCGTGATTGCCGGCGAAAACTGGAACAGCGGCGTTATCGGAATAGTTGCGTCAAGAATAACCGAGCGCTTCGGTCTGCCGTCAATACTTGTGTCATTTGACGGAGATGTCGGTAAAGGCTCGGGCAGATCGCTGAAGGGAATGAATCTTGTCTCCGCACTGTCCTCCTGTTCGGATATCCTTGAAAAATTCGGCGGCCATGAGGTGGCGGCAGGCATTACGATAGACCGTAAAAATTTTGACTGCTTCTGTAAAAGGATGAATGAATATGCCGCAAAAATGTGGACAAACTCGGCTGAAGACGCACTGCTGGAGGTTGAATGTGAGGTTTACCCGCCGGAAATGACCTTTGAACAGGCAAAACAGCTTCGGATGCTTGAGCCTTACGGAACAGGCAATCCGATGCCGCTTTTCCTTATGCGGAGAATGTGTGTAAGTGAAATAAGGGATCTCTCGGGTAAGCATACAAAACTGACTGTCAGAAAAGGTTTTTCAACCTTTTCGGTTCTGCTCTTCGGCAGAAAAAGGGAAGAACTTGACATTATCCGGGATGACGATATTGATGTTGTGTTCCAGCTTTCGATAAATGAGTACAGAGGGAATTGCAGTCTGCAATTTATTGCCAAAGACTGGTCACTGAGCGAAAGTGTTGTTTCCGAAGAGGACAGGGGAAAGCTTTCCGCGCTGAAGAACGGAGATCGGACCGATGACAGCGTTCTGCCGTCGCGCGATGATTTTGCAGGTGTCTACCGCTATGTCAGACATCGTGCGGCATGCGGTGAACCGGACGGGCTTGTCAGTGTGCGTGAAATGCTTGAGTCGCTCGGCGGAACCGGAATCGGATATGTCAAATTACATATAATAATTGAAATACTTGTCGAAAGAGGACTGCTAATTTGCGAAAAAGGATCATTTGATAATGATATTGCCGCTTTTTCGGTGAACAATCCGAATTCGAAGGTGAATCTGTTTGATTCGCCGATTTATAAACGGCTTGCAGGCAGTTGCGGTCGGTCTTGCTTATGAAGGGAGGGTGCGGAATGAATTCAAATATTGATAAGCTGCTTAAAATACTTGATGAGAATAAAAATATGTCATATGATCTTGTGAAGATAAAAAAGGCATATGACTTTGCCGAGTCACTCCATAATGGACAGTTCCGCGCGTCGGGAGAACCGTATATTACCCATCCGGTCGCGGTCGCCGAGATTGTTGCTTCGCTTGAGCTTGATACCGATTCGATATGTGCGGCGCTTCTGCACGATACCGTCGAAGACTGTGATGTGAGCATCGATACAATAAAGAAGGAATTCGGGAACGATGTTGCACTTCTTGTTGACGGACTGACTAAGCTTGTGCGCATTCCTTTTGCCGATAAAGAAGAACAGCAGATGGAAAATCTGCGTAAAATGTTCATGGCGATGTCAAAGGATGTCCGCGTTATATTTATAAAACTGTGTGACAGACTTCATAATATGCGGACGCTTTCGGCAAAGGAGGACGAAAAGCGACGGATAACCGCACTTGAAACCATGCACGTCTATGCGCCGCTTGCACACAGGCTCGGTATACAGAGAATCAAGACCGAACTTGAAAATCTGTCACTGTCATACCTTGACCCGATCGGCTATGCCGAGGTCAAGGGCGATATAGAAAAAAGATACGGTCAGAACCGTGATTTTATAAATAATATCAAAGCCGAAATAGAGGAAAAACTTAAAGAAAACGGATTTTCGTTTACGGTTGACGGACGTATCAAGAGCGTCTATTCGATCTATTTCAAGATGTATAATCAGCATAAATCGCTTGACGAAATATACGATTTTTATGCGGTTCGTATTATAACCAAGACCGAGCTTGAATGTTATACGGCTCTCGGTATAATTCATGATACATTCAAATCAATTCCGGGAAGATTCAAGGATTATATTTCGACTCCGAAACCGAATATGTATCAGTCGCTTCATACAACCGTTATCGGGAAGGAAGGTATTCCTTTTGAGGTTCAGATACGCACCGAAAAAATGCATCAGATTGCGGAATTCGGTGTGGCTGCCCACTGGAAGTATAAATCGGGCGACCATGTGGATGGGGAGATCGACAGAAGACTCCAGTGGATAGCAAGACTTATCGAGGCAGAGGACAATACAAGGGATCATGACGAATTTCTGCGTGCGCTGAAGGTTGATATCTTTCAGGATGAAATATTTGTTTTTACCCCGAAGGGAGATGTTATAAATCTGCCAACCGGAGCAACGCTTATTGATTTTGCATATGCAATACACTCGCAGGTCGGCAACCGTATGGTAGGCGCAAAGGTCAATGGGATGATAACTCCGATAGACCGTACACTCCAGAACGGGGAGATTGCCGAAATACTCACTTCGTCCGCGTCAAAGGGACCGTCGCGCGACTGGCTCAATATCGTCAAAACCAGTGAGGCACGCAATAAAATACGCCAGTGGTTCAAAAAAGAAAAACGGTCGGATAATATTGCGGTCGGTAAGGCGGAGATCGATAAGGAATTTTCCAAGTTCGGCAGAGCTTATACCACTGCACAGATGGAAGAGATCGTAAACAATGTTGCCGTGCGCATGGGGTTCCATGAAGCGGACGATCTGTACAGTACAATCGGATACGGCGGTCTTCCGGTTTCCAAGGTTGCAATCAGACTTCACGATGAATTTGACCGTGTCATAAAACCCGAAGAGGTTGCCGTGCCCGTGGTTGCCGAGCAGATCGTTACAAAGCCGCGGCTTAAGAAAAACTCCGGCGGAGTGATCGTTGACGGTGTTGAAGGCTGTGAGGTTAAATTCGCAAAATGCTGTAATCCGCTTCCCGGCGATGATATTGTCGGATTTATCACCAAGGGATTCGGAATATCAATCCACAAACGCGATTGTCCGAATGTGAAATCCGGAATTTCGAGGGAAGAAAACAGGGACAGATTTGTTTCGGCAAGTTGGGGAGATGTGGCGGTCAAGCCGGGAGCCGCGCAGACAGGCGGAACGTATGAGGCTTATATTCAGATATTTGCGGAAAATGATATGATGCTGCTTGCAAATATAACATCGACGCTTGCCGATATGCGTGTTGCCCTGCATCAGATAAATACAAGGACAAAGGACGGAACGCTTATCGTTAACCTTGTTGTAGGATGCAGAGATATTTCACATTTCAAGGCGATCATGTCAAGGCTCGCCATAATACCGAAGGTAAATGAAGTAAAAAGAGGATATTCATCATGATTGCCGTTGTACAGAGGGTAAGCTCGGCGCGTGTCAGTGTCGATGGAAAAGTAACCGGGGAATGTGGCAGAGGATTTGCGATACTTCTCGGCGTTGCGGACGGGGATACCGGGTACGACGCCGACCTGCTTGCGGCAAAAATAGCAAAATTAAGGGTATTTTGTGACGAAAACGGGAAGATGAACCGCTCTGTGACAGATGTGGACGGCTCGGCAGTGATCGTTTCTCAGTTTACCCTGCTTGCAAATTATAAGCACGGAAATCGCCCCGACTTTCTGAATGCCGCCTCGCCGGAAATCGCAAAGCCGCTCTATGAATATTTTTCGGAAAGGCTTTCGGAGCTGATAGGGAAACCTGTCGGGATGGGCGTTTTCGGCGCCGATATGCTCTATGAGATATCAAATGACGGTCCGGTTACAATAGTAATGGACAGCAGCCTGCTGAAGAAGAATAAGAAACAGGAAACATAATTATGAAACTGATTTGTACCGACAATATAAGTAAATACTATCTGCAATCGCTCTGCCTTCTGTATTTCCCGGGATCCAAATTTTCCGAAAACGAATGTGTGACAGACGAAACTCCGGTCGTGACCGTGTCGCTGACCGAGTCCGAAGGCTTTGCAACCGCATATGCGGAAATAAAAATAGGTGAACAGTCGGCAAGCGCACAGGCGACCGAAAAATATAAGGTATCGTCAACCGCAATAAAGGTTCAGAAGATCGCCGTCGGAAAAGCAGTGTTCGCCGCAGGCGAACAGTTTTTCGGTTACACACCCGCATGGGGGATACTTACGGGTATACGCCCGTCAAAAATATCAAGGCAGATATACGCACAGCAAAATGATGCCGCCAAAACGCGCAAGGTTTTAAGGGATGAGTATTTTCTCTATCCAAAAAAGGCGGCACTTCTGACCAATATAACGATAAACGAGCAAAAAATAATTGACAGGCTTGAAAAAGATTCCTGCTCGCTCTATATTTCGATCCCGTTTTGCCCCACAAGATGTGCATATTGCTCTTTTGTATCCTTTGCAACAAAGCGCCTGCTTTCAATGATCCCCGATTATATTGACCGCCTGCTCCGCGATCTTGATGTGGTTTTCGCTCAGATAAAAAAACACGGTCTGAAGCTTAAAACCATATATATAGGCGGAGGGACGCCAACGACTCTGAGTGCGGATATGCTTTCTTTGATCTTCGAAAAAATCGAGGAGTATATCGATCCGTTCACGCTTGATGAGTTTTCACTTGAAGCCGGAAGACCGGATACGATAACGTCCGAAAAGCTGGCTGTTGCGGCGGCAAACGGAGTTACAAGGATCAGCATAAACCCGCAGACGCTCAATGAGGCTGTGCTGAATCAGATAGGACGTTTTCATACGGTCGATCAGTTTTATAAAAGCTATGATATGGCAAGAAATTCGGGCATAAAATATATAAATACCGATCTTATTGTCGGACTTCCGGGAGACAGCCACCGCTCGTTCGTGCGTACTATGGATAATATAGTTAAGCTTGCACCCGATAATATAACGATACACACCTTTTGTGTAAAAAAAGCGGCAGATCTTGCCCATTCGGCAGGTATTTATTCGAGTGCCGGCGGAGATGTGCAGAAGTCGGTGGATTATTCACAGCTTCGTGCAAAGTCAAACGGATATATTCCGTACTATCTGTACAGACAGAAAAATTCGGTTTCGAATCTTGAAAATGTCGGTTTTGCGAAGCCGGGCGCAGAGGGTCTGTACAATATTTACATAATGGAGGAGGTTCATCATATCTTTGCGGTCGGGGCAGGCGCGGTTACCAAGCTTGTCGCGGGTGATAAAAACCGTATGCTGCGGATATTCATGGATAAATATCCGTATGAATATCTCTCCAAGGAAGGGGAAGAAAAATTCAGAGCGGAATATAATGAGAAGGTTGACAGATTTTTTGAAGAAAATAACACTGATGTAATGGATTTATAGGAGTGCTGTAATGAAATACCTGCATGTAAAATACAGATTTGACAGTGAAGATGAAAAACGCGGAATGATTGAGGCGTGCGAACATAATTTCGCAAAGCAGATAGATGTTTTGTCATCTGCGGTGTCAGATTCAGACAGCCTGAGAGCGATCACTCTTTGCGGTCCGACATGCTCCGGTAAAACAACAATATGTAACAGACTTACAGAAACGCTGTCCGAAGCCGGCAGAAATGTCAGGCTCGTTTCGATAGATGATTTCTTCAAGGACAGAGCAGAGCTGAACAGGGAAGCGATCGACCTGAATGTCGAAATCGATTACGACAGTCCGCAGTCGCTTGACCTCTCTTGTCTGCAAAAGTGCGTTGAAGATATAGGTAACCTGAAAAGTGTTGCAATACCCGTCTATGATTTCAGAACCGGCACAAGACAGGGCTATCGTGAAATGGATATCGGTGAAGGCGATATAATTCTTTTTGAGGGCATACAGGCGCTTTACCCCGAGTTCAGATCGCTTTTGAACGGAATGAATACTCTTTCGGTTTTTGCATCGGTTGAAAACGGATATAACGCAGGCGGAGAAAAATTTACACCGCGTGAAATACGTCTGGTCAGACGTATAGTGCGCGATTATCGCTTCAGGAACGCACCTCCGGCGTTTACTTTTTATCTTTGGAAAAGCGTTTCCGAAAATGAGGAAAAAAACATCTTTCCGTATGTCGACAGCGCTGATGTGAGGATAAATACCGAACTGTCGTATGAGCTTTCGGCAATCAAAAATGATATAACGGCGATTCTCTCGCTTGTACCGAACGACAGCGAATATCACCATGCCGCCGAAGCACTTGCGGGAAAATTCAAAAACATAGAGTCGGTTCCGATCGAATATATACCGAAGAATTCCTTTTTCAGAGAGTTTATCGGATGAGCTTTTGCGCGGATAAATAAAAAAAGACCTGCATATGATTTGTATATGAACAAATAAGGCAGGTGTCGGATCGTGAAGGAACAAAAGAAAAAGTCGATCGTGACCGGGGTCATGCTTCTGTCCGTGTCCGGGATAATTGTGAAAATAATGGGTCTTCTTTATAAGATTCCGCTCGCAAATCTGCTCGGTAATGAGGGGATGGGTTATTTCACCGGCGCGTATACAATATATCTGCTTTTCTACACGATCGCAACCGCAGGATTGCCGATCGCACTTTCAATACTCATCGCAAGAGCACGCGTAACCGGCGGTGCAACGCTTGTTGCGCGTATAGACAAAATCACATCAGCCATTTTTGCAGTCGTCGGACTGACTTCGTTTGCGGTCCTCGGATTCGGCTCGGCTTTTTTTGCAAATGCCGTCGGTAATCCCAAATCTGTATATGCGGTTGCGGCAATATCTCCGTCGATTCTCTTTGTCTGCATAATGGGTGCGGTCCGCGGCTATTTTCAGGGACATAAGATTATGCTGCCCACGGCAGTATCACAGATAACGGAGGCGGCAGGAAAGTTGTTGATCGGAGTTTTTTTGGCAAATTATGCTCTGAAGCGCGGTTATCCGTCGGAAAAAGTAGCCGCATTTGCCATCCTCGGCATCACGATCGGCTCAGCTTTCTCGATGGTGCTTCTCCTCCTCATGAAATTTCGCTATTGCAGGCGGGAAAATAAAACAGCTCTGCTGTTGAGAAAAGAAAACGGCGAATTTGCACTGCCGTCGGTGAGAACTCTGATAGGAGAAATAATCCGTATCGCAATACCGGTGACGCTCAGCTCCGCTGTCGTAAGCCTGTCGGGGGTCATTGATCTCGCGACGGTAATGCACAGACTCAGCGATATCGGCTATACCACCGAGATCGCGAACGCACTTTACGGTAATTACAGTGCACTTGCGGTCGCGCTTGTAAATATGCCGATCGTGCTCATTGTTCCGATTTCGACGGGACTTATACCCTATGTGAGCGAAGCAAGGGCAAACAACGATCGCGCACGGATAATAAAAACAATGGATAATGCGTTGAACACCACAACGCTAATTGCAATGCCCGCCGCATTCGGTCTGGCAGTCCTCTCAAAGCCGGTGCTACTGGCGCTGTTTGAGGACAGTGCCGCGCTGTCGGCGGCGCCGCTTCTGTCACTGCTCGCTCCTTCACTTGTTTTTATCGCGCTTGCCAATGTGACCGGCTCCCTTTTGCAGGCGGTTGACGGCGTTGGTGTGCCGGTGCTTTCCATGACGGTCGGCAGTGCGGTGAAAATTGCAGTGTCATATTTTGCGATAGGTAAATGGGGAATATCCGGGACCCCGATGGGGACATTTGCCTGCTACGCATCGATCTGCATAATAAATTTTGCGTTTCTGGCTTCAAAAACCAATCATGCTCCCGGCTTTTTCAGAGTTTTTGTCAAACCGTTTGCCGCATCCGTAATGTGCGCATTGTCGGCGGCATACGTATACAGACTTGCGGTCTGCCGCATCGGTAATATGATGTCGGTGTTTCTGTCGATATTTGCGGCGGGATGTGTGTATGCCGCGCTTATCGTATTGTTCGGATGCCTGCGTGATATGGATTTTGATTTTTTGTGGAAAAGAAAAAAACAGGCATAAATATAATTTGATGTTGGATGTGTATTATGGAAGAAAAAATATTCGCCGAAAAGGATGTATATAACACTGATGACCTGATGTCGATAATGAAGACACTGCGTTCGGAAAACGGTTGCAGCTGGGACAGGGCGCAGACTCATGAGTCGCTTCGCAAAAATCTCATTGAGGAAACCTATGAAGTGTGTGAGGCAATTGATCGTAATGATCCGACGCTCATGCGCGAAGAACTCGGCGATCTGCTTCTTCAGGTAATATTTCATTCCGAGATTGCAGATGAGGAAGGTCTGTTTTCGTTTGCCGATGTTGCAAACGATATATGTAAAAAAATGATTGCAAGACATCCGCACGTTTTCGGGAATGTTGTCTTTGCAAACGCAGACGAACAGTCCGACAGCTGGGACAGGATAAAAATGCAGTCGAAGCATCAGACTGCGCCAAGCGAGGCGCTTGACAGCGTAGCAAGAACTCTGCCTTCGTTGATGCGTGCACAGAAGCTCGCGCGAAAAATAAAAAAATTCGGATTGGACAAAAGATCGGCGTATCTGTCGGAGCTTTTGCCGGGCAATACCGAACCCGTGTCAGACGTCGGCAATGAGATCGGCAACAGGCTTTTCAGAATTGCCGCAGAATGTGAATTTGCCGACATCGATGCCGAAAAAACGCTGTATGATACTTGTGAAAGTGTTGTTGATGAATCGGCAAAGATATGCAAATCGTGTTAATAAATTGTTTACATATTTTTTGTTGCCGACAGCGCCGAAACGTGATATACTTGAAGTGTAAAATATAACGGAGAAGAAAATGCGACTTGATAAATATTTAAAGGTTGCGCGTATAATCAAAAGGCGCACGGTAGCCAACGAAGCCTGCGATGATGCTCATGTCAGCGCAAACGGAAGGGCTGTAAAAGCATCCTATCAGGTGAAAGAGGGCGATATTCTCGAAATTACCTTCGGTACCCGCACACTTAAGATCAGAGTGGTATCTGTTGCCGAGCATGCGCAAAAATCTGATGCCGCGGCAATGTATGAGGTTTTGTCTCAATAACGTACATATAACCGGATGATCGGTCATATGCTGTTTTTGAGGTGAGAATATTGAATCAGAATTACGATCAGGATAAAAAACAGTCGGGTCATCATAGTCTGACGCTTGAGGATCGCAGAAAGCTTGACCTGTCGGGTGTTGACGATGTGCTCGGGTTTGATGAAAGCTCTGTGCTGCTTCGTACATCGGCGGGAATGTTGACGGTCGAGGGTGAGCAATTGCATATACAGCATATGTCGGTTGACAGCGGCGAACTGAGCATTGAGGGAAAAATCAACGGTCTGATTTATGTCGATAAGACAACACGTAAAAACGGTCTTTTCGGTAAGCGTTCGGGATGAACTGGTTCGTATCGCAGAGAGAACTGTTTTTTCTGCTTGTCGTTTCGACTGCCTGCGGCTTTGCAGGAGCCGTTTTTTATGATCTGTTCAGACTGCGGCGAATTTGCTTTGCACTGAAAAGCGGAGTTGCCGAAAATTTTCTGATTGCGGTTGAGGATGTGATTTTTTTTGCGTCCGCCGGGATAACGCTTACGCTTGTTTTCTTTGTATTGAACAGCGGACAGGTCAGACTTATGGGCGTTGGCGGATTTTTGTCCGGGTTTCTGCTGTGGAGATTTACGATCAGTAAATATTTTCTGATTGCTGCGGGTTTTGTTCTGAAGCTGCTTGCTTTACCGATAAAAAAAGCGTTAACGCTGGTAAAAAAATTTGTCGGCAGGATAATGTCCGCATGGAAATATAAGAAGGAAGCCGCACGGACTGCCGGAATTTGCAGACGCGCACTTGAGGATGCGTCGCACGGATTCGTTAAGAAATAAGAAAAGAGGAAAAACTGTATGAAAAAACAAGGAAATCTGCTGATAAAAGTGGCACTCGGTGTGGGCTTTGCGGTTACTCTTTATTCAATAATAAATCAACAGTTTGAACAGAACAAGCTGAATAAGCAGCTTGAAACCATGACAAAAGAGGTTGATCGCTATGCCGATTCGGTTGATGAGCTTGCGTATGATCTTTCGATATGCGATAAACCCGAATATTTTGAGAAGGCTGCGCGCAGGCTCGGTTATTACAGATACGGAGATACCGTGTTTATAAATGACCGCAAAAAGTAATTACATAAGTAAAAGAGGACTCATTGCGATTCGTAATGAGTCCTCTTTTTTGTCATTTTATTTTGTTTTGTGTCCGTAAACATTGAATGCAAGAGCGTCGCCCGCCGCACTCATGCCGTTTTTGTAATGAGTGATGTAGAATGAATACCCGTCGGGAATATTGGGTGTGCCGGTACGCAGGAACATGATCCTGACTGTGTCCTGGGGAGCTCCGAAGGCAAGTGTGCATCCCTCGGGGACCTCTATGTTCAGACCGCTTACACGCGCCCATCCGCTGTTTTCCATGTCGTACGTAAGTTCGCATTTGTGACTGCTTATCGCTTTTCTGTCACTTGTGTCGCACTTGATTACAGATACGGTAAGGAACTGACCTGCCTCTGCGGAGGATACCGGAAATTCAATGTCTGTTACAGTGTACCCGCCGAAGCCTTCTCTGACAATGATGTAAGGAGCGGCACCCATACCCCAGCCGCTGTATTTGACGGACGGTCCGCCTACAGGGAACATGGTCGCAAAGTCGTATCCGAGAATGTTTACCGCACCCTCGGTAAGCTTCGGAGGCTCGTAATTGGGGGTCAGATCACCGGCAGATTTGAGCGGAAGAGTGTATTCGTATGTTCCCGCTTCAAATTCGGCAATCATTTCAGAAAGTCTTTTTGCCATGATGCTGTAGCCCTTGTTGTTCGGATGAAGCGAATCGGGGAAGTTTTCTCTTCCGACTTCTTCGTTCGTAAAGGTGTTCATGTCAAAGAAAGAAATTTTGTAGTTTTCTTCTTTGAGCTTTTCAAGAAGATTTTCCTGCAAACGACGGACACGTTTGCTTGCGCAAGTTCCGGTTCCGTAGTAGTACGGGCAGTTGAAAAGGAAGAACTGTATGTTTTCGTTCTTTGCTTTAAGCTTATCTACAAGGCCCTGTCCGCTCTTTAAAAAGCTTTCATCATCTTTTTCATCCCATGCTTTGTCATGCGCGGAATCGTTTGTGCCGAGCATGATAAATACATAGTCAAAAACATCCGCATTGTTGCGTGCCGCACGGAACTGTGTCGGCGCTGTGGAAATGTAGCTGCATCCGAGATCGTTCCTCATATCGCGTCCGCCGAGTCCGAGATTTATTACCATGGAATCCTTCCACATGATTCTCTGCATTGCCGCCGGGTACGAGTAGATGTTCATGTCGGTGGCACCGACGCCTTCGGTGATCGAGTCACCGATGCAGGCAATCGTGCGCATGTCGTATTTTCCTTCGAGCTTCAGTCCGTCCGGAAGGTCAACATCCTCCGAAACCTCTTTTGCAAGATGCTCGGCAAGAAGATCGACAGCGTGATAGGTCGATGCATAAACATATGCGCTTGTTTTGACCTTTCCATTGTATTTTGATCCGTCATAACCGCCGCCGATAACGAGCTTTGTGCCGGAAACGGCGACAACCATGTCATATACGTCAAGATTTTTAAGTGAACCGCTTTCAGTTCTGTTTGTCGGACCGACAAGTATCTCGTTCGAACCGACTTCGGTGTTTTCGTCGCATACGACACTGAGCTTCGCATTGACCGATTTCAGGAGCTTTTCGGCTATGTCATTTGCAATAAGCTTCCAGAAATCGTATTCGGTAAGTATGGAACGTCTTTCATGGTAAAAGGGACTTTTTGCATATACGATTTTGTATTCCGAGATCGGAGTTCCCGCAATCTTGAGATTGTGAACCTCTGGAATCTGCGGAGCCGGAGGCTCGGTGGTTTGTGCGGCGGTGGTTGTTGCACCGTCTGTTGTTGTACCGGTTGTCGTGGTTGTCACTGAATTTCCTGTACATGCGGTCAGCAATACCGACGATAGGATGAGGGTAAGTGAGATGATCGTAAATAAAAACCTTTTCATCTGTTGTCTCCTTTGAAAGTTTTATATTTTTCGGATGCTTCGTTGCATCCGGTATGAACAGGTGTCGCTTGGGTTGTTCCGCAGTTTATCTTTGGGCGATTACATAATCGATAAGCTCACCGAGCGAGTGCATTTTTATGACCTCGTTATCGGGAACATATATGCCGAATTTGTCCTCAATGTATGCGAGAAGCTCGACGATATCAATAGACTCAATTTGCGGAAAATCATTTACGGTGGACAATTCGGAGATGTCCTCCTTCGGAATTTTCCGACTTTCCGATATGTAATCGATTATGGTGTTTTTTATGTCAGTATTCATTTTTTATCCCGATCTCAGTTGTTTTTCAAATTGGCTTTTGTATAGCCTTGCATAGAAGCCGTCGCGCTTCCCGGTAAGCTCCGCGTGACTGCCCGATTCGATTATGCGACCGTCTTTTATAACAAAAATGCAGTCGGCATTCTGAATCGTCGATAGCCTGTGAGCAATAATAATTGACGTTTTTCCTGCAATCAGTGTGCTGATTGCATCCGATATTCTCGCTTCGGTGAGGCTGTCTACATTTGATGTCGCCTCGTCAAGTATGATTATCGGTGCCGCCACAAGCATCGCTCTGGCAATGTTTATAAGCTGCTTCTGACCTTTTGATATGTTGCTTCCGTTCTCGTCGATCATAGTGTCGTAGCCGTCCGGCAAGGACATGATGTAATCATGTATGTGAGTTGCCCTCGCGGCTGATACCATATCGCCCTCGGAGGCGTCGGGATTTCCGTACAAAAGATTTTCGCGGATCGTTCCGCCGAACAGCCAGGTGTCCTGAAGGACCATTGAAAAGCATTTGCGGACATCTGCAAGACTGTGATGAAGCGTGTTTTGTCCGTCTATGAGAATTTCGCCGCTGTCGGGATCGTAGAAACGCATGAGCAGATTTATAAAAGTGGTTTTGCCGCTTCCGGTCGGACCGACTATTGCAATCTTCTTTCCGCTCGGTATATACGACGATATGTCGGTGAGTATTCTTTTGTCTTTCGAATAGCCGAAGCATACGTTTCTGAACTCAATCTGTCCGCTTTGACACAAAAGCGGAGAGGAAGTCCGGTCGCTGATCTGCTTTTCCGTCGGCAGATCAAGTATCAGAAAAATCCGTCTTGCCGCCGAAGTCGCAGACTGTATCTCGCTTATGATGTTGGCGGTTTCGTTTATCGGCCCCGAGAATTTTCTTGAATACAGAATAAATGTTGACAGATCTGCGATTGTAATTCTTTGAGAGAGAAACAGAATTGCACCGAACATTGATATGAGCGAAAGGGAAATGTTGTTTATGAAGTTGACCGACGGTCCGACCACACTGCCGTGATAGTCGGCAAGATAATAAGCTTCGACCGCATCTTCGTTTCTGCGGTCAAATCGCTCGATCATGACGGATTCCTTGCCGTATGCGTGAATGGTCTTTTGTCCCGAAATTATTTCTTCAATGTAGCCGTTCAGCATCCCGAGCTTTTCCGACCTTGCGCGGAACAGCGGCTTGACCTTTTTTACCCTGTAAATCGCAAAAAGTACAAGTGCCGGAACGGTGACGGCAAAGACGAGTATGAGTGTCGGAGAAATACAGAGCATCATGATCGCCGAACCGATTACGGTGACCGCTCCGGTGCATATCTGGAGCAGATCGTTTGAAAGTGATGCGTTTACGGTATCAATATCGTATGAAAGTCTGCTGATAAGGTCACCCGTCCGGTTTTTGTCGAAAAACGAAACCGGCAGATCGACAAGATGTTCAAAAACTTCTCTCCGCATCGTGTATACGACCTTGCGGCTCATATTTATCATAACGACCGAAAGCAGGAACGACAGTACCGATGAAGCAAGAAAGCAGATTATCATTCCGGCAGTGTAAATGTATACCCGCCTGAAATCGACATCTCCCTTTCCGATAATTGCGTTAATCGCATATCCCGAAAGTGCCGGCGCGGCAAGAGCAAGAATATTTGAGGCGAGCATGAGCGGTATCGCGATGAGAATTGACGATTTGTTCTTAAGCAGATACCCGAGGAGCCGAAGAATTATCTGTCGTTGCTCCGCCTTTGAAGAGGTTTGTTTCTTTTTACTCAAGATCAAAGTCCCCTCCCATCTGCGCTTCATATATTTCGCGGTATTGCGAACATCCGGCTATAAGCTGATCGTGAGTACCGATGGCGACTGTTTTGCCGCTTTCGAGTACGATTATCAGATCTGCGTGCATGATTGAGCTTACTCTCTGAGCAATGATTATCGATGTTATGCCCGCGTAGTTTTCCTTGATTGATCTGCGCAGCCTCGCGTCGGTTGAATAATCAAGTGCGGATGAGGCGTCATCAAAAATAAGTATGTCCGGTTTTCCGGCAATAGCACGTGCAATCAGCAAACGTTGCTTCTGACCTCCGCTCAGGTTTGCTCCTTTTATGTCAATATGATGATCTGTACCGTCGGGGTAGTCGAATACAAAATCGGCACAGGCATTTTTCAATGCTCTTTCGACATCCTCGTCCGACATGTTTCTTCCGAACCGTACATTTTCCGAAACGGTATCCGAGAGAATAAAATCATTCTGAAAAACCACACCGATGCGGTCTTTTATCGCCAAAGAAATGTTACGGTCGGCGGTTTTTTCGGATATGTATATCTTTCCGCTTGTAGGCTCGTATTCGTTAAGCAGCAGTGAAATGATAGTTGATTTTCCGGAGCCGGTCGTGCCGATTATCCCGAGTGTCCGACCTTTTGAAATTTCGAACGAAATATCCGAAAGGACTGTTTGCCCGTGCCCTCCCGGATAGGAAAAAGATACGTGATCGAAACGGATAAACGGTATGTCATTTTCACATTCGTTATATATGCTGCCGGCAACTGATTCATTCGGCTCAAAGGAAAGTGCTTCCAGCTTCAATACTTTGTCGATCCGGTTCATTCCGGACAGTCCCTTCGAGGACACCGTGAATATGCGGCTGACATTTATAAGTGCATTTGATATTATTGTAAAATAACTGATGAAGGCTATTATTTTGCCGTTGGTGGATTTCCCGTCAAATACAAGCGCGGCACCGACGAGAATAACCGCGGCGAGTCCGAGATTGAGAAAAAATGTGACAATCGGGTTTGTGCTTGCCATGGTTACGCCTGCGCGTTTTTCTTTGTTTATCGCTTCCTTGTTTACCTCATCAAACCGTTGCTTTTCAAAATCACTCTTGCGCAGTGCTTTTATTGTCCTGACCCCCGACGTGTTTTCTCGTATAACCGATGTCATTTTGTCGATCGCACCCTGAAGCTCGGTGTAGATCGGAATTCCCTTCTTTGATACGATCCAGATTGTTGCCGTAACAAAAGGAAGAACCGAAAGCATGACAAATGTAAGGCGAAAATCGAGAATAAATGTCATAATAATGCCGCCGATAAACAGTACGGGCGCGCGTACTCCGAGTCTTTGGTCCAGATTTATCATCTGATGAACATTGTAGGTGTCCACGGTTAATCTTGATTCGAGGGAAGAGACGGTAATGCGGTCAACTTCGGTTGTGCTCAGTGAAAAAATGTGACCGAAAAGATCATGACGGATAGCCCGTGTGCAGTTGCCCGCAACACGGGAAGCAATACGGTTTGCCGCGATGCTGAGAACGACCGCTCCGATTGAACAGGCAATCATTGCAATACCCCAAAGGATAATGGATGAAACATTTTCCGTGGGAACGACCGTGTCGATAATGTTCGCGAGGATCAACGGTAAAAACAGATCAAGCATTGTTCCGACAGTTTTTATCGTAAATCCGAAAATCATTAGTTTGCTGTTCGGCTTCAGATAATAAAGGAGTCTTTTCATAACTTATACACAAAAAAATCAATTCCTAACAACTATTATATCATGATTTTGACATAATGTCAATTAATTTGACAAAAAAACACAGCACAAAATCGAAATATAAGATCCGATTCTGTGCTGTGAATATGTTTTGCTTTGATAATTCTTATCAGTCGCTGACGTAGGGAAGAAGAGCAACAACACGCGCCCTCTTTATTGCAACGGCGAGCTGACGCTGATGCTTTGCGCATGTTCCGGTAACGCGTCTCGGAACGATCTTTGCTCTCTCGGAAATATATTTGCGCAGCTTTGCGGTTTCCTTGAAGTCGATCTCGTCAACCTTATCGACGCAGAACTGGCAAACTTTCTTTCTTTTATGATTCATATTCTGACGGAAGGGAGCTTTCGCTGCGGGAGCGGCGGGAGCTGCTTCAACGGTAGCGGTCTCCACAGTTGCTTCCTCTGTCACTTGAACTGTTTCTTTCTCGTTTTCCATAACTGTAAAACCTCCTTGTTAGTAGTTTTTAAAAGGGTAAGTCGTCTTCGTTTGACATTTCCTCAAACTTCGGTGCAGTATTCGAACCGCTCGAATACGACGGCGCACCGTAACTGTCAGGTGTGTATGCCGGAGCGGCAGCCTGACGTGATGATGAGTCGCTTTTTGAATCAACAAAATTTACTTCATCTGCGATAACCTCTGTGATGTATCTGTTCTGACCGTTCTGGTCCTGCCACTTGCGGGTCTGTATGGAACCGATAACACAGATAGAACTGCCTTTGTGAAAATACTTGGACACAAATTCGGCAGTCGAACGCCATGCGACAACATTGATGAAATCGCTCTGCGGTTGCTGGTCGTTCGATTTGTAGTTTCTTGAAACTGCTACGGTGAAAGTAGTAACGGGGAGTCCGCTCTGAGTAGTGCGAAGCTCCGGATCGGCAGTAAGCCGACCGCCTAAAATGACCTTGTTCAAATTAAAGTTTGCCATGTTACTCTCCCTTTCTTTTCCCGTTAAGCCTCTTTCGCTACAACGATCGAACGCATGATGCCTTCAGTGATGTTGAAGATTCTCTCGAGCTCAGAAGTAAATTCTGCCGGAGCATTGAAGTCAACCAAAACATAATAACCTTCGGTCATCTTGTTGATGGGGTATGCAAGTCTGCGTTTTCCCCATTCGGAAAGATTGGTTATTTCGCCGTTACTGCCGATGAGCGATGTGAACTTTTCAACGACAGCCTTGACAGCATCTTCGCCCTTGCTGAGATCAACAACGAACAATGTTTCGTACGCCTGATTAGTTTTTTCCATTTTTTACACCTCCCTATGGACATTAGACCGTAACTTCAAATTATTACGGTAAGGAGAAGTCCGCTTGCGGACATTCACCTGTGTATTATACAACTTTATACGGCTTTTGTCAAGAGTTTTCGGATGTTTTTTTGACAAATATAAGGTAAAACCGCCTTTGTTTTTCAAAGGCGGTTTAAACGCGGAGTACGATGCGGATCGTATCTGCCGGAAATTATTTTTTCTTTGTTGTGGTCGTTGTTGCGGGAGGTGTGACACCGGTAAACCCGATCTTTGCTGCTTTTGCATACTTTTCTGCAGGCGATCCGACCAGAGCCTTGATGTTTGTTGTAATCTTTGTCTTTTTCTCGGTTTCGACTTCAATCTCGGTGGTTACAACCGTCTTTCCGTCTTCCTCATATACCTTGTTG
Source organism: uncultured Eubacteriales bacterium (assembly GCA_934486825.1). Taxonomy (GTDB): domain Bacteria; phylum Bacillota; class Clostridia; order Oscillospirales; family CAG-272; genus CAKSQF01. The sequence goes on from CAKSQF010000002.1 coordinate 133,845, forward strand.
CCGCTTTCGTCGGTAACCTCTACCTTTTTCTTTGTAATTACTTTCTCAATCTCTTCGTAGTCGGGAAGAACCGAGTAAGTGCCGTTCACAAGCTGATAGCAGAATGCATAATCGCCGATTGTTTCAAGTGTATCGGGAAGAACAAAGTTGTAAACCTTAGTGTTCAGGAAAGCAGCCTCTCCGACTTCTTTGAGGATTGTTTTTTCAAGAATGACTTCTTTGAGGTTCGTGCATCCGTTGAATGCATTCTTGGCTATAACCTCGGTTGTTTCGGGAATCGTTACCGAAACGATTCTCGTGTTACCGGCAAATGCGTTCTCGCCGATCTCAACGATTCTTCTGTTGACACCCTTGAAGCCGTCAATTCTTATATAATTCGGAATAATTACCGTTTCATCGTTTCCGATATATTTGTCGATAATCAGACCGTGATCGCTGAGGTGATACTCAAACTGTGCATAGGGGGTTTCGCCGATGTTACCGACGATAACAAAATCGGATATTGAATAATCCTTTGCGTATTTCTCAAGTGAGGAAACGCCACCGCCGAGGTATCCGGTGATTCTGAAGCCGTCAACCGCAACCGGAGTAGGAGCGGTATCGCCCGGCTTTGTTTCACCGTCAACATAACCGAGTGCATATGCACCGACATCTGTAACGCTTTCGGGAACAACTATCGATTTTACGCCGGGGCAGTTGTAGAAGCAGTATCTGTTAAGACGCGTGACACCGGATGCAAGTGTAACGGAGCCGACCGATGTGCAACCGCTGTAGGCATAGTCTCCGACACTCGTAACACTTGAAGGAATGTTGATTTCTCTGAGTAATGTGCAGTTTTCAAATGCATTGGTGGAAATTGACGTAACCTTTGCACCGAATCTGAAATCCGCAAGCTTGTTGCAGTTTCTGAAGGTGTATGCACTGATCGTGCTGACTGCTTCGGGAACAGTAAACGATGTTATTGCCGTACCCGAAAAAGCGCCGTTGCCGATTGCCGATACCTTGTCGCTGATACGTATGTCGGAAAGATCGGTACAGCCGTAGAAGATAAATGCGGGAATGCTTGTAATCGAATCCGGAACCTTTATCGATCTTATCGAAGCACATTTGCCGAACGCACCGGTACCGAGCGCTTTTACAGTGTCGGGGATGTTGACCTCAACTATCTTGTCTATTCCGAAAAATGCGTAACTGCCTATGCTTTCGACCTTTGACGGAACAGAGAGATTGGTAAGTCCGGAGTTTTTGTAGAATGCGTAGTCACCTATCGATTTGACGCTTTCCGGAAGAGAAAGCGTTGTAACTCCGGTGCAGTAATAGAAGGCTTCGGCACCTATCGTTATGCATCCGGACGGAATCGTGATGTTTGTCAGCGACGTGCAATAATAGAATGAGGAGTTGCCGATCGCCTTGACACTTGAAGGTATTTCGAATACAAGGGAAGAGCAGCCGTAGAAGAACAACGAGGGAATTCTGACGATCGCATCGGGCAGCTTGCAGAATCTGAGCGCTTCGCAACCGTAGAAAACACCGGACCCGAGTGTGGATACCGAGTCGGGGATGCTGACAGAGGTGAGCGACTTGTTGAATCTGAATGCGTTATCCGAAAGAGTCTTAAGGGTAGACGGAAGGGATACCGAAACAAGGCTTCCGCACCCGTAAAATGCGCCGTTGCCGATTGCGGTGTAACCTTCGGGAATCGATACCTTTGTGATCGCCGTATCGCGGAAAGCGTATGCCGCAACAGCGGAAACCGGGATATTCCCGCCGCTTATAACCGTCGGAAGGGTAAGCTCTGCGGACTCTCCCTTGTAACCGGAGATTGCCGCACCGTTTTCGTAGACTATGTATCTGAAGGAATCGTCTTCCGCATATTCTTTGAACTTTCCGAGTCCGTAGAGATCACGCTCGGGTGACTTTTCATCTTCCGGAGTGTCGGTGCTGTCCGTGTTCTCGGTATCGACGGATGTTGTGACCGATGCCGTTGTCGAATTGGTAGTTTTATCGGGATTCTTGTCATTACCGCAAGCAATCAGTGATGCGCCGAGCGACAATATTAACAATGCCAAGAGCAGTTTTTTCATTCTCTATGTTCACTCCTAAAAGTATTATCGCCTTATTATACAATAATTCGTGTAGGTTTGTCAAGACATTAGTTCGATTTTTATAAAAAAGATTAACTTTGATTTTTAAATTTATTTCGAAAAAAATATTGACAAACTGTGACGTGGGTGGTATAATAACAGAACCGAACCGAATATAGTCAGGGGTGCCCGATAATTGGCTGAGATGAGGTAACTCAAACCCTTAACCTGATACGGATAATGCCGTCGTAGGGAGATTATTGACCGATATATTGATATACAGTTGGTATTCCGTACGCTATCCGGTACGGAATTTTTTATTTTCGGAGGGTTTTTTATGAAAACCGAAAAATACAGGTGGATCGTTTCGCTTGTCGAGGGTGCGGTTATGGTTGCACTGGCGATCGTTCTTGACCTTATTCCTTTTCCCGAATGGCCGCAGGGCGGCTCGATTACGGTATCAATGGTCCCGATAGTCTATTATTCTTACCGCCACGGCTGGAAATGGGGACTCCTTGCCGGAACGGTAAATGCCGCGGTTCAGATAATTACCGGATGGTCTGCTCCTCCGGCGGGTACTTTTGTTTCATTTGTCCTGTGCGCTCTGCTTGATTATCTGATTGCATTTGCGGTTATAGGAATCGCGGATGTTTTTGCAAGACCGTTTAAAAAACACAGGATTGCGGGCTATGCCGTCGGAGCTTTTGTCGTTTCGATGATAAGATATCTCAGTAGCTTCCTTTCGGGCTGGATCCTTTGGGATGCGTTTGCACCGGAGGGAATGCCGGCTTGGCTGTATTCACTTACCTATAACGGCTCCTATATGATCCCGAATGCGATACTTACCGCAGTCCTTGTGACACTTATATGTTTGGCTGTGGATCCCGCAACTCTTCGTCCGATGAAGAAACAAAAATGAAATATTGATCCGGTATAAAAATGCAGGCGCTTTTGCTTCCTTCTCATAAAGATGAATTATGAGAAACAGAAGCAATCGGGCGGGAAGGACGAACAGTTTCGGCTGTTCGTCCTTTTCGTTTTGCGAA
>CAKSQF010000003.1 GCA_934486825.1 uncultured Eubacteriales bacterium
ATCTGCGATTATTGCGGAAAGACAATGTCCGAGCATGCCGACGAGAATAAAAATCACATCTGCGATTATTGCGGAAAGACAATGTCCGAGCATGCCGACGAGAATAAAAATCACATCTGCGATTATTGCGGAAAAACAATGTCCGAACACGCCGACGGAGACAAAAATCACATCTGCGATTATTGCGGTAAAATAATCTCCGACCACACGGGCGGAAAGGCAACCTGCAAGAATAAAGCAGTATGCGGAATATGCGGTAATGCTTATGGTGAGACTGATGCGAATAACCATGAGAATCTTGTGCATTTTCCCGCAAAAGCGGCAACAAAGGATGCAGAGGGCAATATTGAATACTACCGTTGCGACGGTTGCGGTAAATATTACCGAGATGCCGCGGCGACGATGGAAATCAGTGAGGCTGACACCGTAACGGCTAAGTTGCCGGACGATCCGAAGCCTCCGCAGACCGGAGACAACGGCAGGCTCGCGATGCTGATCGCATTGCTGTCGGTTTGCGGTTGCTTTTGCACAATGTCAATGAAGTACGGTAAGTGTCATAAGCTATAACAACAGATAATAAATAAACAGATAATAAATAAAAAACGGTAAACTGTAATCAAACGGAGGAGATCAGATGAAAAAACGGGTTCTGAGTATTTTGCTTGCTTTGGGCATTGTTATGTGCGGGCTGTTTTCGCTCGTATTATGGAGCGCTACGGCAGACGAAATGCACAATGTAACGGTAAAAGCCGCAGTCGGCGGAAAAGTATCGACCGACGGCACGAACTGGAGCGACAGAGTTGTCGTTTCGGTAGCAAAGGGAGCAACGCTCGGTGACAGAGTACAATACAAACCGGACGAGGGATATAAGCTCGACGGTGTTACCGCTGCTACGGTTATAAAGAAGATTGTTGCTTCAGCCACAAATACGGCTGCCATCGACGATGCGGGAAACCTCTATACGGCGGGAGACAATTCGCGCGGGCAGCTCGCAAGAACGCTGGATTTTTATGTAGATGAGGACTCGGTTCTTACAAAGGTCAGCACCTCCGCGAAAACAGTCGATGTTGCCCTCGGCACTGATCATATCGTTGTACTTGACGAAAACGGCGATGTATGGACAGCCGGCTGCAATCAGTACGGTGCCCTCGGAATCGATGAAAATGCGGGGAAATATTGGTACGGAACCTATATTGAAACCCTCAGAAAGGTTACCGTCGGCAACGGCAGTGTAAAAATCAAAGCGGTAGCCGCAGGACAGTATCACACGATCCTTATTGACGAAAACGGCGGCGTCTGGACAGCGGGCTATAACAGCGACGGTCAGCTTGGCAGAAGCGAAAATATTAACAGCGGAACGCCGAATAAGGTGTTCGAAAAGGCAGAAGGTCTTGATAATGTTAAAATAGTCGCTGCGTCGGGCGGAACTGCTCATACGGTTCTGCTTGATGAAAGCGGCAATGTGTGGACAGCGGGCAATAATCTTCACGGCCAGCTCGGCAGACAGACTGCGAAGAACAAGGATTCAAAATTTGAAAAGGTCACCGACGGCATATCCGGGGTTAAAATAACCGCAATAGCGGCGGGAAGCTACTACACTGTACTGCTCGATGAAAGCGGCAATGTGTGGACGGTCGGATCAAACGGCTACGGGGAACTCGGCAGAGCTACGGAAGGCACGTTGGACAACGTATTCGGAAAAGCCGACCTTCAGGGGGCAACCGGGGCGAAGTTTATTGCGGCATGCGGATCAGCAACAGTGGTGATAGATATCGACGGTAATGCAAGAACCTGCGGCATCAACAGCGGTCATCTCGGGCGCCCTGTAACCGAGTCAAACAACCCTGAACTTCTTAAGGTTGAAAACGGTATCGGCAACACTAAAATGGTTGCCGCTGCAATCGGAACCTATCACACCGTTTTACTTGATGAAAACGGCGGGATGTGGACTTGCGGGAAAAACCAGAGCGGTCAGATCTGCAGAACCGACGGATTTCGCGAATATGCTACCGTTGCCAAAACCTTTGCACCTGTTACCGACGGTATAATTCAAACGATGACGTTTGACGAAATGAAGAACACGGTGATAAACTCGGACAGAGAGTTTACCGTTACGGCAGTCCTCAGAGAAAAGGCAACACTTGAATATGATCTTGGCGGCGGTAAGTGGGTTGACGGATTTACTCCCGACAGTTTTACTTACAGGGATGAGGAACTTGTGCTTCCCGACGCAACGAAACTTGAAAAACGCGGTCATACCTTCGCGGGATGGGAAACCTCCGAGCCTACCGCAGACACAATAAAGTGTACGGCAAAATGGACGGCGAATACCTACAAGGTTACGCTCGACGGAAACGGCGGTAGGCCGTCGCACGGAACCATGACCGTTACCTATGGTGAGGAACTTGATCAGATGCCGGTACCGGAATACCCCGGTTATATTTTCGACGGTTGGTTTGATCAGCAGTACGGCGGCAAGCAGTACGGCGACGAAAACGGTCGCAGTACGAGAACGTATGACAAAACCGAAGACTGCACCCTGTATGCGATGTGGGTGGAAGCTCCCCGGCGCACAATCACCTTCGATCCGAACGGCGGCACGCTGAACGGTCCGACAACGAGCGAAGAAAAGGAAAACGGACCGATCTGTTACAACCCCGAACCCGTAAGGGAAGGTTACTTCTTCTTAGGCTGGTATAAAGATGCCGATTGCACTGATAAGTGGAATTTCAGCGATCCGGTGAAGGGAGATATGACGCTGTACGCAGGGTGGCAAATCATGGCGTACGAGATCCGGGTAAAACCCGAAAACGGCGAATCGGATATTATTATCTACAAGCTTTACGGTACGCCGATCACTCCTCCGACACTGACAAGAACGGGTTATATTTTCGCGGGCTGGGACAAGGAATTTCCGACCGCAATGCCGGCGTATGATATGACAATCACTGCAAAGTGGACACTCTGCGATCATACGGGCAATACGGCACATCCCACCTGTACCGAACCTGTCGCCTGCACGGTCTGCGGCGGCAGTATCCCGGCTATCGGTCACGATTTTTCGGTAGAACAGCATGATGAAAACGAGCACTGGAATAAATGCTCACGCTGCGATGAGATCGCAGACAAGGAGCCGCATGAATGGAACAACGGTGAGGTAACCATGCCCCCCACCTGCTTGGGTGCGGGCAAAAAAGTTTATACCTGTACAAAGTGCGGCGCGACCAAAACCGAGCATATCGATGCCAACGGTCACAACTTTGTTTTCCATGAGGGAAAGCCCGCAACATGCGCGGAAAAAGGCTGGGAGGATTACCATACCTGTGCCGACTGTGATTATACCGACTATAAAGAAATTCCCGCAACCGGAGATCACAGAGGCGGAAAGGCAACCTGTACAAAAAAGGCTGTCTGCGAGGTCTGCGGAAACGCATACGGAGATGTTGACCCCGATAATCACGACGATCTCCGTCACGTCGAAGCAAAAGCGGCGACCAAGGAATCCGAAGGCAATATCGAATACTGGTATTGCTCGGGATGCGGCAAATATTACGGCGATGCCGAAGCAACAAAGAAAATCACAAAGGAAGAAACGGTAACAAAGAAGCTCCCGGATGAACCGGAGCCTCCCAAAACCGGTATCGGCGGCAACCTCATGCTGTGGCTCGCACTCCTGCTTCTCAGCGGCGGCATTTGCGCGGGACTTATTGTAAAACGCAGAAAAACAATGTTGACACGGAGGTAATGCAGAATGAAAAAACGCATACTCGGTATACTGCTTGCCATTTGTATGATATTCTGTCTTGTGACTATCGGCGTCATGGCAGAAGACGGTGTTTCGGGCGGGAATGCCGACATCACAGGCAGCGGCACGCAGGAAGATCCGTATCTGATTTACACAGCGGAAGGTCTGAAAACCTTCCGCGATAAGGCAAACGGCGGAGAGAAATTTGCATTTGCCACACTGATGAATGATATTGTTCTGAACGACGGTGCATTTGATGCGGACGGAAACTATACCGCCGCAGACGGCAGTGCCGCTGAGCCTGAAAAATGGACTCCGATCGGAACGTATGATAACCAATACAGAGGCACATTCGACGGAAACGGCAAAACCATCAAAGGACTGTATGTCAATACCGGGGGTGATGAACCCGTTGGATTGTTCGGATATACAGGAGGTCCGAAGATTAAAAATCTGACGGTGGACGGCTGTGTCATCGGAAAGGACTGGGCAGGCGGTATTTTGGGATTTTCCCACGGCGGTGTGATCGAAAACTGCACAAATAACGCTTCTGTTACTGTTGCGAATCTTGACAGTGACAGACATGCCTGTGTCGGTGGGATTGCAGGGGTAACCTACGCGAAATTGATCGGGTGCGGCAACACGGGGAAGATTACCGTTAAAAATGTTGCCCAATTCGCAAATGTCGGCGGTATTGTCGGTTGTGAAAATAACATGGGGATGCCTATAATTCAGGATTGCTATAATACAGGCGAAGTCAGCGGTGAGGCAGGCACGCTGTATCTCGGCGGCATTGCGGGCGCAATTTCACAGGGTGTAATTTCCAATTGCTACAGCACGGGAAAGCTTGACAGCACCGGCAGTACGACTGTATATCTGGGCGGCATCGTCGGGTTGAACGGCGCATTGTATGACCTCACAAATAATTATTGCCTTGAAGGCACGGCGGATAAAGCTGCCGGCAGAGATGAGGAGGAGATGATCGACAAAAACACCGTAAAATCAATGCCCAAAGAAGCATTTGAAGACGGAACGATACTTAACCTCATGATAAACGGTCGCGAGGACGGCACGCATCCGTGGAGCGGCGAGTGCAGATATGTCGAAAGTGCCGGTATGCTTCTGCCGATACTGAAAAGGGAAGAGAGCGTCTACACTCACGCCCACTGCATCTGCGGCACGGGTACCGATTCCGACGGTCATGACACGCACACCGATGTCACATGGACGCCGTGGACGAAAACCGACAGGCTTCCCACGAAGTCGGGATATTACTTCCTGACCGACGATGTGGTCATGAACATCGATCAGACCACATCATCGGAAGGTGTATATGTCTGCCTTAACGGATACGGCATCAGTGTCGCAAACGGGGAAGATGAATCGAATAAACCTTCTCTTCTGCTGAACGGCGGCACACTGACGATCACCGACTGCGGCACAAAAGGAACCGTAAAGGATCTTACAATATACTCGGGCAAGCTTGTCATGTACGGCGGCAGCGTGCCTGCGGGAAGCGGACTTACCGTTACAGGTAGTGCCGAGCTTATAGCGGCGGGCAATGCCGCATTTAACGGTACTGTTACAAACAAAGGCACTGTCTCAAGCGGCACATTTAACGGCGAGTTCATAAACGAAACAGGAACCATAAACGGCGGTACATTCAACGGCAAGGTGACGAGCAACGGCGGTACGATTAACAACGGCACCTTCAACGGTGTTGTGGATCTTTATCGGTACCCGACGCGCAATGGAGACAGCGCAGTGCAAGTTAACAACGGCATATTTTCCGAATCAAGCACCGTGAACAATAGCGGCGGTTCGATTTATGGCGGTACATACAGCGGAAAGGTGACTGTTACCGGATACATAAACCCATTGACCGGCGGAGGCATGACGGGATTTATCGGCGGCGGCACTTTCACAAAAACAAGCGAGGTCACGGCTTTGACAACAAACCCCGGAGACCTCGTCGGGATGGTCATTTACGGCGATTATTACGGCAAAGTAAAGCTTGAGGGCGGAGTGATCTATGATCGTAGCAGCGAGAAGTGCCCGGTATTCCACGAGTCATCCGAGGTTTATTTTACGAGCGGCTATGCCGACGGCGGCATCTACTACGGAACCGAAATATACGGAGATGCGAAAATCTGGAGCGGCGCGTACTGCACGGTGAGATTTGACACAGTCGGCGGCAGTGAAGTGCCGGAGCAAAATGTTCTGCGCGGCAAGAAGGCTGTACCTCTTGCCGAAAATCCCACCAAAGTGGGTTATGTCTTCGGCGGCTGGCTGAAGTACGGCAAGCCGTTTGATTTGGCGACAACGCCGTTTGTGGATCATATTGTCGTGCTTACGGCGGTTTGGAACGAATGCGACCATTCGGGCAGTACCGTAAAGGCAACCTGTACAAAAAAGGCTGTCTGCGAGATCTGCGGAAACACATACGGAGAAGTTGACCCCGACAATCACGACGATCTCCGTCATGTCGAAGCAAAAGCGGCGACCAAGGAAGCCGAAGGCAATATCGAATACTGGTACTGTGCGGGATGCGGCAAATACTACAGCGACGCCGAAGCAACAAAGGAAATCACAAAGGAAGAAACGGTAACCGAGAAGCTCCCGGATGAACCGGAGCCTCCGAAGACCGGAATCGGCGGCAATCTTATGCTGTGGTTTGCACTCCTGCTTCTCAGCGGCGGAGCCGTTATCGGCGTAGCGACAATCGGAAGAAACAGAAAACGCTCCGACAGATAACGGAGCACATGCGGCAAAGCGGCAGACACGGTTTAACCGGTCTGCCGCTTTTGTACCCGATATAATTTGATGCAGGATATTGTAAATGATATTTGAATTTTATTCGAATTGTCTTAAAGTCTATTGACAAAAGCACAAAAAAGGGATAAAATATACAATGTGATAATTTGCAGACCAAGTGAATATTTTCTCTGTATTCACCTTTTCTCATAATTTTTCATGAATTTTTTATCCGAATAATTGAATTACAACACAAAAAACAAGGAGGTGCAAGCAATTTGGGTGAATTTTCCGGATATCTGATAGGCGGCGGCGCGGTTGCGCTGATCGCAATTATCATTTTTATTATCTGTCGTATTGTGAACAGCAAAAAGATCGCTGCGGCAAAGCAGAAGATCAGCATGGCTGAATCGGAAGCAAAAAAGATCGTTGACGACGCAATAAAAACCGCCGAAACGAAGAAAAAGGAAGCGCTTCTCGAAGCGAAGGAAGAGATTGTCCGTTCGAACAAGGAGTTCGAAAAGGAGGTCCGTGACCGCAGAGCCGAGCTTACCAAAATGGAAAGACGCTATGTGAGCAAGGAAGAGATGCTCGACAAAAAGAGCGACAATCTTGATCGCAAGGAAGAAATGCTTGATAAAAAAATCAAGGAAAATACCGAGCTTACCGCAAAGATCGAAGAGATCAAAGCCGAACAGCTCGCAAAGCTTGAAGCAATTTCGGGGCTTACCGTCGAACAGGCAAAGGCTGAGATTGTGAAACAGATCGAGGACGAGGCACGCTACGAGTCGGCAATGAAGCTCGCCGAGATCGAGGCACAGCTGAAAGAGGATGCCGATGAAAAGGCAAGAGATATTATTTCTCAGTCGATATCGCGTCTCGCATCCGATTTTGTTTCGGAGGCAAGCGTTACGTCGGTGGCGTTGCCGAATGACGAAATGAAGGGAAGGATCATAGGACGCGAAGGACGTAACATAAGAGCTGTCGAGGCACTTACCGGAGTCGATCTGATAATCGACGATACGCCCGAGGCAATCACGGTTTCCTGCTTTGATCCCGTTCGCCGCGAGGTGGCAAGACTGGCGCTTGAAAAGCTGGTTACCGACGGCAGAATACATCCTACCCGTATAGAGGAAACGGTTGAGAAGGCAAAGAAAGAGGTTGAGGCTTCGATCAAGCAGGCAGGCGAGCATGCGACATTTGAGACGGGCATACACGGAATACATCCCGATCTTGTAAAATTGCTCGGTCGTCTGCGTTACCGTACAAGCTACGGGCAGAATGTGCTCAACCATTCGATAGAGGTTGCATTCCTCTCCGGAATGATTGCCGATGAAATGGGTGTGAACTCCGAGCTTGCAAAGCGTGCGGGACTTCTGCACGATATAGGCAAAGCGGTCACACACGAGGTTGAGGGAAGCCACGCTGTTATCGGCGCGGACATCGCCCGCAAGTACAAGGAAAACAAGGAGATTGTGCATGCGATCGAGGCGCATCACGGAGATGTCGAGCCGAAGACCGCCATTGCGTTTATCGTTCAGGCGGCTGATGCGATTTCGGCGGCAAGACCGGGCGCGAGACGTGAGAATCTTGAAAACTACATCAAGCGTCTCCAGAAGCTTGAAGAGATTGCAAACGCACACGCAGGTGTCGAAAAATCATTTGCAATCCAGGCGGGCAGAGAGGTGCGCATAATGGTCAAACCGGACGAAATAAACGATCAGCAGATGGTACTTATCGCTCACGATGTGGCAAAGCAGATTGAGAGTGAGCTCAAATATCCGGGGCAGATAAAGATCACGGTTGTCAGAGAAAGCCGTGCAAGTGACATAGCGAAATAAACAAATACATAGCAGGGGATTTTCTTTTCGGGATTTCCCCTGCTTTTGTAAAACGGAAGGAAAAAGGATGCTTTATCGTGTACTTTGCCTCGGGGATATAGTCGGGGCACAGGCGGTTGAATATATTTCACATAAACTGTGGAATTTCAGAAAGAACAACGACATAAATTTTACGGTCGCCAACGGCGAAAACGCCGACCCGGGGAACGGTATAACAATGATGTCTGCCGAAAAGCTGCTTGCCTCAGGGATTGATGTAATTACATCGGGCAATCACGTCTGGCAGAAGAAGGAAATCAGAAGCTATATTGATGAGTGCCGTTATCTGTTGAGACCGGCAAATTATCCGTCGCGCGATCCGGGAAGCGGCTCGGTTATCTGCGACGCGGACGGCAGAAAAATTCTTGTCATGAACGTGCAGGGAAATGTATTCATGGACCCTATCGGCGATCCGTTTGACTGTGTCGATTCGATTCTGCGCAGAGAGGACGGCAATTACGATTTTTCGGTTCTTGATATTCACGCCGAGGCGACCGCAGAAAAAATTGCGCTTGCCCGTTATTTTGACGGCAGGATAAATGTCATAGTCGGCACGCATACTCATGTTCAGACTGCGGATGAACAGGTGCTTGAAAAGGGAAGCGGATACATTACCGATCTCGGTATGAGCGGTGTGCAGACAGGGATCCTCGGTGTTGATAAGGACTGCATTATAGAAAAATTCAGAACGAAAATGCCGGTCAGATTTCTCCCCGCCGTCGGAGAGGTGCGCATAATGGGCGCCGTCTTTGGTATAAATGATCAAAACGGAATTGTTGAATTTGTGAAAAGGGTAGAATTTTAAAAAAAAATAAAATCCTATTGCTTTTTTTGTCGTCATTTATTATAATAATAACAGTAAATTCGACACTGTTTTGAGAGGTATTGCACATGGAGACACTGAAAGTATCTGCAAAATCAAGTCCGAATCTCGTCGCGGGAGCGATTGCCGGAATTGTAAGACAGAGCGGCAAGGCAGAGCTTCAGGCGATTGGTGCCGGAGCCGTGAATCAGGCGGTAAAATCGATTGCCGCGGCAAGCGTTTATCTTGAAGATGATAAGATTTCAATTGTCTGCAAGCCATCATTCATAGAAGTAGAGGTCGGCGGCGAAACGCGTACCGCCATCATGTTTACCGTAATGGGTATGCAATAAAATCGATCAGTAAAATACTTAAGCGTCGGCGCCCGCCTTTTACGGCAGGCACCGACGCTTTTGCAGACGGATTGGAACAAAAAATCACAGTCGTGTCAGACTGTGATTTTTTATATAATCGGGAAGCTATCTTCTTTTGCCCCGGAGCTTTGAGGCGGCGAAGGCAATAAGCGTGAAGAAAGCCGCAATCAGAATAATCGATCCCGCGGCGGCAAGCGCGATTATGTTTGTGTTATTGCCCGAATCACCGGCACTATCGGCGGTGTCCGCCGTCGTGATCGGCTTTGTTGTACTTGCGGGCGCGGAGGATAATTGCTGACTGCCGGTTGTTACCGAAGGCTTGTCGTCGGTCGTCGGCGCGGTCGTGGTTGTCTCTGCAGTAGTAGTGACAGGTTTGTCGCCTATAAGCGATTTGTCGATGTTCTCAAAAAAGTCATTTTTCAGTACATCACTGCCTACCGTGCTTGAATACAGTCCGAAAATTCTCGGAGAAAAGCCTTCGCCTTTTACTATTTTGTAAACTCCGGGTTTGCCGGGAAGCTTTTCGATGTCCGCAGCCGATTTGACCTTCCATGTGTCATAGTAGCCCGACCATTTTGCAAACCAGGTGTAATGCTGTGACTTGTGTTCGGCAAAGCCTTCCTCGACCGATACACGGAAGGCGGTTCTGCCGCCGAATTTTTCAAGCTTTATGTTGTCCCAGTCCATGATTATGCGGTTCTCTTCATAGAGGTGCAGATATATCTTCGGAACGGTATAAACTCCGTATTTTTCGGCTGATTCCGGATTGCAGTCTGCGTTTGCCGTGAGTTTTGACGCATTTATGAGAGCGTTGGTGTAGACCATATGCGCTCCGTGCCCGTATTCTCCGTTTATGTCATGTCCGACAATGACAAGCGGCTTGAAGCGACGGATGTTTTCAACCAGAAAATCGGTAAAGTAATTTTTGGTATAGCCTGCCTTTTCAAATGCCGAATATCCGGCTTTGAGCGATTCGCTGTAAAGATCGGGCGGCTCGCCGATTATCGGGTAATTGCGCACGCCGACCGCCCACAAACCGTTAAGAAGTTCGTGCGGTCTGCTTCTGGAAGTCTTTGCATGGTCAACCATGTAGATGACCTGCACATTGTAGCCTTTTTCGCCCGCGTAATATGGCAGGATTCCCGCAAAAAAGAGATGCTCGTCGTCTGCATGGGTCGAAAGAAGCATGAGATCGGCTTTTTTACACGGCTTATCCCACCTCTGCACACTGTCGGGCAAGCTGCCTTTTCCGTAAACGGTGTATGAATATGCGTCGCTTTTAAAGGATGCGACCGACAGGCTGACGCTTGTCGCGCCGACCTCTACATATTCGTGCAAAAAGCCGTTCTGACCGTAGGTCTGCCTGCTTTCCCCGACCGTTGCATACCATTCTGCGGGAACTTTCTTCCACTCAATGTAAATACCCTGTATTTCTTCGTCGCAGGAGAGAATGCTCATGCCGCTTTCGACGGTTATCCTGCATTTTTCGGTTATATCTGCGGCGGTTTTGTCGGTTTCGGGCAGGTCGGCTTCATCGGCGGAGGACGCCGACGGGAGCCTCTGCATCAGCAGGATGGCAAAAACAACGGCAAGGATAAGGCACAGCGATGCACAGATCGCGTTGCCCGGGATTGATTTTTTTGAATTAACAGACATTTTTTCTCCGATTTCAACGCCCGCACAGCCGGACTCAGCCGATTGCGGAGCTGTCCTTTTGCATTGCGGAAACGGTGAACTTCACGCAGTACTGCATGAAAAAGTATCCGCAAAGAGTAAATATAACAATAGTTACGTATGGTGAGACGAGAGTGACTGTGTCCGAAAGATTTTTCGGTGCGCCGCCGGATATAACGGTTCTTATCGTTTCGACCGCGGTCTGAATGAGACTTGCCGCAAGATAGACGACCGCACATGAATTTACGGCGTTGCGGAGCGGATTTTTCTGTTCGGACGTATGCATTTCAAGGATTGCGGACGGGTTGAAGCGTACAGCCCCTTTTCCCGCCGAGGCATAAGCCTTTTTCGCCTGCATGTATGAGAGTCCGAGCGATATTGCCATTATCAGCACAATCACAAGGATGTTTATGAAAAGATAAATCAACGTTGCCGCAAGGATATCGGCAGATTCGAGCTGTGAGAGGGTAAAGTTGCACAGATAAAATCCCTTTACCGCAAACACATCGTCAAGGAATGCCAGCAGGAAAAGCACGGCGGTCTGGAGGAGAAAGCCGATAACAACAAGCGACAGAAGCTGCCATGCAACCGTGCTGAAAAAGCATCTGCCGTCTTTTGCAAACAGAAAAACCGTCGCAGACGACAGAACCGCGAAGAAGGAAAGTGTGGTTATAAGCTGTGAAAGGTAGTAGAGGAGCTGATAGAGCAGCTCAAGCGAGTTTGCCTGTGCTACCGACATCAGCGGATAAACAACGAGAGTGCGCACCAGCGGAAGCAGTACGGTGAAAAGCAGAATAAGTCCGGTTCTGTATTTGTTGCCCGTTTTTTTCATCTTGTATTACCCCGCAGGATCAGTCGTAGAAGCGCATGACAGACACGACCTTGCCGATTATCGTGCACTCATCAACGATGATCGGTTGCATGCTGCTGTTGCGCGGCTGAAGCCTGAAGTGTCCCTTTTCCTTGTAGAATGCCTTTACCGTTGCCGAGTCATCGACAAGCGCGACGACTATCTCGCCGTTTTGTACCGACGGCTGTTTTTTGACAACAACGATGTCGCCGTCCATTATTCCCGCCTCTATCATACTCTCGCCTGTTACGCGCAGGGCAAAAAGCGAGCCGGGCAGCTCGCGCGCGGAGCGTTTGAGAAGCGGAAAGTCGAGATAGCCGCGTATGTTTTCGACGGCAAGTATCGGCTGACCGGCGGTGACGCGACCGACGAGCGGGATGCGCGCATGGTTCTTCTGCGTCGGATCAATATCCTCGGTACGCAGTCCGCGGCTCTTTCCCGATGCTTTGTTGAGCGCGCCTTTCTCGTTCAGCTTCTTTATGTAGCTGTGTACGGTCGATGTTGACTTTATCGACAGTCCGCTCTGTATGTCGCGCACGCTCGGCGGATAGCCGTTTCTGCGGTTGAAATCACCCACAAATTCATATATCATACGTTCTTTTTCGGTCAGTTCTTCCATAAAAGCACCTCTTTCCGACTGTACAAAAAACTCTGTGATAATTATACCACATATGTGCCGAAAAATCAAACAAATGTTCTCAAATAAAAGAAAAAAATTGTAAACAAATTGTGAATACACGAAAATGAAAGATAATTTCCAAAATCTATTGAAAATGTGGGGAAACTGTGCTATACTGATAATATAATGTATGGATTAGAGGGCGGAAGAGATGAAATTCAGCGATATAAAATACCAAAGACCGGATACCGACGCATTTCTGTCGGATATGGACCTGCTTATCAAAGAGTTTGATTTGGCAGATTCGGCGGAGGAACAGCTTTCTCTGATAAGCAGATCGGATGAAATGCTGTCCGATCTTTATACAATGTCAACAATAGCCGAGATACGCAACACAGTCGATACGCGCGACAGCTTCTATGAAGGCGAAAAGGCGTTTTTCGACGATTTTATGCCTGTAATGCAGACAAAAATGCAGGAGCTTGTCGAAAAGATCGTGAAGTCTCCCTTCAGAAGCGAGCTTGAAACCGAGCTTGGCGATGTGTACTTCATCAACGCGGAAATGTCGCTGAAGGCATTTTCCCCCGAGATTGTGCCACTTATGCAGGAGGAGGGCGCTCTTACTACCGAATATCAGAAGCTGTATGCCTCGGCAAGGATCCCGTTTGAAGGGAAGGAGCTGACGGTTGCACAGCTCGGCGCTTATAAACAGTCGTCTGACAGGACGCAAAGAAAGGCTGCTTATGAGGCAGAGGGACGCTTTTTTGACGAAAACCGTGCAAAATTCGATGAAATATTCGATAAACTGGTGAAAAACCGCAGTTTGCAGGCAAAAAAGCTCGGCTTCGACAGCTTCGTGGAGCTTGGATACCTCCGTCGTCAGCGCAACTGCTATACGCCGCACGATGTGGCTGTGTTCAGGGAACAGATAATTTCTGATGTTGTTCCGATGGTCAATAAGATCAAGGAAGATCAGAAGAAGCGCATCGGTGTTGACGATTTTAAATTTTACGACAATTCATTTATGTTCAGCGACGGAAACGCAAAGCCGCACGGCAGTCCGGACGAGCTGCTGCTTGCCGCCAAGCGTATGTATGAGGAGATGTCGCCGCAGACCGCCGAATTTATCGATGTCATGTTTGACATGGAGCTTTTCGATGTCGTTGCGAAGGACGGCAAGGCGCCCGGCGGATACTGCACGTCACTTCCGAAGTACAAGCTTCCGTTTGTCTTTTCGAATTTCAACGGCACATCTGCCGATGTGGATGTCCTGACTCATGAAATGGGGCATGCATTTGCCGACTATGTCGGAGAACGCGAGATAAAGTGGCTCAGCAACGTTACGCCGTCGATGGAGGGCGCGGAAACCCATTCGATGTCGATGGAGTTTCTGACGTCGCCGTGGCACAGACTCTTCTTTGCCGAGGATACCGCAAAATATCAGCTTTCGCACGCCGAGGATGCACTTATATTCCTGCCTTACGGCACGATGGTCGATCATTTCCAGGAGATAGTATACTCAAATCCCGATATGACTCCGGATGAACGAAATGCCGAGTGGACAAGGCTTGAAAAAATATACCGTCCGTATATCGATTTCGACTCGCTCCCCTTCTATTCAAGAGGCGCGGGGTGGCAGAGACAGCTTCACATCTATCTCTACCCGTTCTATTATATCGATTACTGCATGGCACAGACGGTGGCACTTGAATTCTTTGCGCTTCATCTGAACGATCCGGAGGATGCATGGAGACGCTATCTCGATTTTGTAAAACTCGGCGGAACCAAGACATTTGTCGGACTCGTAAAATCGGTCGGACTCAAAACTCCGCTCGAAAAGGGTTCGATAGGTCCGATCGTCGAAGAGCTCGGCAAATGGATTGAAAAAAACAACATTTGATCCTGTCGGAGGCAATATGAATTACAGAAACAAAATGAATGAGCATTATGAAAACGATGTAACCGACATTGTAGTTGACTATGAGCGCAACAAAAAGTTTTTTGACCGCAAAAAAAGGACATACGGCGCAAGATTTTACGCGATAAGCGCAACCCTTGCGGGTCTCGGCGGACTTATGGTCATACTTGCAATGTGTTTTTCATTCTACATCTTTTATCTGCCGGGCTGGCTTCTGCTGATCGCGGGTGCGGTTATGGTTTGCGTATCGCTTGCCGGGATAGTAAAAGAATCTGATGTAACCGACATTTTTGATGTCAAAAGGAAGCAGTTCGACGACATCTGCGGGGACAAAATAGGATATCCGGACGATATGGAGGACATGTCCATGTCGTTTCTCGGATGTAATATCACTCCCGAAAACATCGACAAAATGTACAAGCTGAAAAGCGGTCAGTATATCGACACGGATATCGTGATGACCTTCATATATGTTGATAACAGGAGGTGTAAGCTTTTCATTGCGGAGGAAAATTTCAGCCTGATCGAGCCGAAGGACAGCAGCAGCTTTACCGAGCTGTCGTTCGATGATTTCGACAGGGCGGAGATTCTGTCAGACAAAATCACCGACAAAATTTCGATCAGCCGTGCGGTGATATCCAAGGAGGGAAGGACTGTTTTCGAATTCCCATTCAGTGACAACGATTTCAGCAAGGAAGAATTTATCGGAAAACTCGCTCATTATAAGGAAATGAGAAGAGATTTCTGATTATAAAAATCACGGCGTACACCTTATCCGGTGTACGCCGTGATTTTTTTTGCAGACTGTGTTCCGATTGCGGTATTACAGCTGCACGACTTTGTTTTTTTCGCCGTAGGTTCTGTTGTAATTGTCGATTGCCGCCGCAATGATCTTTACGGCGTCTCTTTCGTCACCGACGTTGTTGACAACCGTCTCTTTGTGCTCAAGCGTTTTGTATACCGAGAAGAAATGCTGCATTTCCTCGTAAACATGGCGCGGGAGAGCAAATATCGAGCGGTAACCGTTGTATGTCGGATCGGAAAAGGGGATTGCAATGATCTTTTCATCAAGCTTGCCGTTGTCCATCATGCGGATAACGCCTATCGGATAGACATGCACCAGTGTCAGCGGAGTAATCGCCTCACTGCAAAGAACAAGAACGTCAAGCGGGTCGTTGTCATCCGCATAGGTGCGCGGGATGAAGCCGTAATTTGCCGGATAGTGGGTCGCTGTGTAAAGTATGCGGTCGAGTTTAAGAAATCCGGTTTCTTTATCAAGCTCGTATTTGTTTTTACAGCCCTTCGGAATTTCGATCACCGCATAAAAATCGTCGGGTTTTACTCTGTCGGGGTTTATATCGTGCCAGATATTCATTCTGCGATTTCCTTTCTGTAAATCAGGTGGTAAAATAAGGGGAGCGTCTTTTTCAAAGCGTTCCCCTTATTTGTGTCAATATTACTGTGCGGCGTCAACTATTACCGAGAAGGCATCGGCTTTGAGCGATGCTCCGCCGATAAGACCGCCGTCGATGTTTTCCATTGCGAGCAGCTCTGCCGCATTGCCCGCATTCATCGAGCCGCCGTACTGGATTATGGTCTTACGTGCGACTGTCTTGCCGTAGAGACCGGAAATGACATTTCTGATAATACCGCAGACCTCATCCGCCTGCTCGGCGGTTGCGGTCTTGCCGGTTCCGATCGCCCAGACAGGCTCGTATGCTATGATGACATTATTCATCTGCTCGGCTGTAATGCCTGCAAGAGCAAGCTTGACCTGACGCGACACAACCTCGGTCGTGATACCGCTTTCGCGTTCCGAAAGAAGCTCGCCGACACATACGATGGCATGAAGTCCTGCCTCAACAGCCGCCTTTGTGCGGAGATTGACCGTTTCATCGGTTTCGCCGAAATACTGACGGCGCTCGCTGTGTCCGATAACAACATACTTTGCGCCTGCGTCAAGGAGCATGTCCGCCGAGATCTCACCGGTGTATGCGCCGTTTTTCTTGAAGTGAACATTCTGTCCGCCGACCTTTATCGCGGTACCTGCCAGCACCTTGCTGACTGCGGGAATGTCTATTGCCGGTACGCACACTACGATATCGCAGCCGCGCTTGCCCTTGACCTTTTCATAAAGCTCTGCGGCAAAAGCCTTTGCCTCGGAGGGGGTCATGTTCATTTTCCAGTTGCCGGCGATAACCGGTCTTCTTTTTCTTGTGCTCATTTATCTGCCTCCTAAGCTCTTCAGTCCTTGTCGTTGAGGCATGCAATTCCGGGGAGATCCTTGCCTTCGAGGAATTCGAGCGAAGCGCCGCCGCCGGTTGAGATGTGAGTCATTCTGTCGGCAAATCCGAGATTCTCGGCTGCTGCCGCGGAGTCGCCGCCGCCGATGATCGATATTGCACCGTTATCGGTTGCTTCCGCAACTGCGGTTGCAACAGCGATGGTTCCGCAGGCGAAGTTCTTCCACTCCGAAACGCCCATCGGTCCGTTCCATACGATGGTTCCGGCACCCTTGAGCGATTTTGCGTAAAGCTCCTGGGTCTTGAGACCTATATCGAGTCCCATCCATCCGTCGGGAAGGCTGTCCGAATACATCTCCATGAAGGTAGCGTCTTCGCTGTACGAGGTTGCAATCATATTGTCAACGGGGAGGAGCAGGTTGACTCCCTTTGCGTGAGCCTTTTCCATGATCTCCTTTGCGAGGTCGAGCTTGTCGTTTTCGCAGATCGAGGTTCCGATCGATTTGCCCATTGCGCGGTAGAAGGTGTATGCCATGCCGCCGCCGATGATGAGCGTGTCAACCTTGTCAAGCAGGTTTTCGATAACGCCGATCTTATCGGATACCTTTGCACCGCCGAGAATGGCTACGAAAGGACGCTTCGGGTCTGCGAGAGCGGCGCCCATTACGGTAATCTCCTTCTGAATGAGGTATCCGCATACTGCGGGCAGATAATCCGCAACACCTGCGGTCGAAGCATGTGCGCGGTGAGCGGTTCCGAACGCATCGTTTACATAGATGTCTGCCATCGAAGCAAGCTCTTTTGCGAATGCGGGATCGTTCTTTTCTTCCTCTTCATGGAAGCGCACGTTTTCGAGCATGAGGATCTGACCGGGCTTCAGCGCGGCAGCCTTTGCCTTTGCGTCGGAACCGATAACGTCCTTTGCCATAATTACTTCCTTGCCGGTAAGCTCGGAGATGCGCTTTGCGACGGGAGCAAGCGACAGCTTTGTAATGTCGTTCTTTGCCTTTTCGAGAGCGGCTGCGGTAGCGGCTGCCTGATCTGCCTCGGGAAGCGCGGCGATCTTCTTGATTTCCTTCTTGTCAAGCTTCAGCTTTTCGTTGAAAATATTGTGCGGGCGACCCATGTGCGAGCAGAGAATGACCGCAGCACCGTGATCGGTCAGATAGTTGATTGTGGGAAGCGCGCCGACGATTCTCTTGTCGTCGGTAATGACACCGTCCTTCATGGGGACGTTGAAGTCACATCTTGCAAGCACCTTTTTACCGGAGACATCAATGTCTTCGATTGTTTTCTTGTTATACATAGACATAGACAATTCACCTCATAATTTGATAATTTTTCTACAAGAACAATTCTACCATATTTCACTGAAAATATCAAGAGTTTTGCTAAAAAAAATAGGTAAGATCCTGCAATTTTACAAAGTAAACGAAAAAGGACCCGCCGTTTGCGGGTCCTTTTGAAGCTTTGTATGAAATTACTTGACTTCGACTTCTGCGCCGGAAGCCTTGAGAGCCTCTGCGAGCTTCTCTGCGTCTTCCTTCGAGATGCCTTCCTTGACTGCCTTGGGCGCGCCCTCAACGAGGTCCTTAGCGTCCTTAAGACCGAGACCGGTTGCTTCACGTACAGCCTTGATGACTGCAAGCTTGTTTGCGCCGAAGCCCTTGAGGATTACGTCGAACTCGGTCTTCTCTTCTGCTGCGGGAGCTGCCGCACCTGCTGCTGCGCCGCCTGCTGCAACTACTGCCGTTGCGGATACGCCGAACTCCTCTTCGAGCATTTTTACGAGGTCGTTCATATCAAGGATTGTAAGATTTTTGATTTCTTCAAAAAGAGCTGTTACTTTTTCGTTAGCCATTTTAATTTCCTCCGTTTAAAATATAATTGTAATAATTTTCTGTTTTTCCGATTCTGCAAAAATCGGCGGTGTTGCCGATTACTCGGCTGCGGGAGCTTCCGCTGCCGCTTCTGCGGTTTCTGCCGCGGGCTCTTTGTCTATGATAGCCTGAAGTACCATAGCCAGCTTGTTGAGGGGACTTCTCATACCACCGAGCAGCTTGCCTACAAGGATCTGCTTGGACGGTACTGCGGCGAGAGCAAGAACTTCGTCTGCGGTCATCGACTTGCCGTCAACAAATCCCGCTTTGATTGTGAAGCTGTCGATCTTGTCGGCATATTCCTTAAGAATCTTTGCCGGAGCGACCTCATCGCCTGTGGTTGTTGCGATTGCGTTCATACCGTTCAGCTCGCCCTTGATGTCGGAATAACCCGCATTGTCGAGAGCCATACCGGTAAAGGTGTTCTTGTACACCTTGTAATCAACGCCGGCTTTGCGGAGCGCACTGCGGAGAGCCGTGTCATCTTCAACGGTGATACCCTGATAGGTTACGATAACTCCCGCGGTAGCGTTCTTGACCTTTTCCGAAAGTTCGGCAACGATCGCCTTGTTTTTTTCAAGTACACTTGCGCTTGGCATTGTTTTACCTCCTGTCAAAAATAAAAATTCCTCGGACACCGAAAGACGGTCCGAAGGAAAGATAGGATGTAACGGACACAAAAGCACAACGCATGCCTGCGCCCGATCAATATTCACTCTTACCTCGGCCGGACTTACGCGGGTTTATCTGTTTACCGCACCTGCTGTCTTTGGTTTACCGGGTGATTATAGCACGTTTCTTTCGCTTTGTCAATAGGTTTTCGGCAAAAAAATAAAAAATCGGGAAGTTTTCCGCGCTTTCCGGGTCGGAAATGCCGATGATGGGACGAGATTGTGAAAAAAATGTTAAATCGGTCGAAATCTCTTGATTTTGCGGTTGAAAAAGTGTATAATTCAAACTGGTGAACAAGGGTAAACTTGATCGCTGACCGATATATACCTGAAATGTAATACATATAAAGGAGAGGATACCATGACAAACAACAAATACGTTCTTGACTGGATCAAGGAAATGGCTGAAATGACACAGCCGGATAAGATCGTCTGGATCGACGGCAGTGAAGAGCAGGCGGAAGCTTTGCGCGAAGAGGCGTGCTCCACCGGAGAGCTTATAAAGCTCAATCCCGAAAAGCTCCCGAACTGCTTTCTGCACCGCACTGCGGTAAACGATGTTGCACGTGTGGAAGGAAGAACCTTCATCTGCACTCCCACAAAGGAAGAGGCAGGCAACATCAACAACTGGGTTGAACCGGGCGAGATGTACGCAAAGCTGAAAAAGCTTTACACCGGATCGATGAAGGGCAAGACCATGTATGTCATTCCTTACTCGATGTCGGTCGTAGGCTCGCGTTTTGCGAAGATCGGTATAGAGCTTACCGATTCGATCTATGTCGTTCTCAACATGCTTATCATGACGCGCGCCGGACAGAATGTGCTTGACGCACTCGGAGACAGCCCCGACTATGTAAAGGGTCTGCATGCAACCGCCGATTGCGACGAAAACAACAGATATATCACCCACTTCCCGCAGGACAACACGATCATGTCGGTCAACTCGGCATACGGCGGAAACGTGCTCCTCGGCAAGAAGTGCTTCGCGCTCCGCATTGCTTCCTACCTCGGACGCAAGGAAGGCTGGATGGCAGAGCATATGCTTATTCTCGGTCTTGAATATCCCGACGGAAATATCAAATATATTACCGCCGCTTTCCCGTCCGCGTGCGGCAAGACCAACCTCGCAATGCTTATTCCGCCCGAAATCTACCGTAAGAAGGGCTACAAGGTATGGTGTGTCGGCGACGATATCGCATGGCTGCGCGTAAACCCCGAGGACGGAAGACTTTACGCAATCAACCCCGAGAACGGCTTCTTCGGAGTGGCTCCCGGAACAAACTCCCATTCGAACCCCAATGCGCTTGCAACCACCAAGCGCGATACCATATTCACCAACGTCTGCCTCAATACAAAGGATATGACCGTATGGTGGGAGGGACACGACGATCCCGCTCCCGAACCCGGCTATGCAATAAACTGGAAGGGAGAGCCGTGGGATTATCATACCTACAATAAGGCTGACAAGGTCAACACATCCGGCGCTCATCCCAACTCGCGTTTCACAGCGATGGCGAAGAATTGCCCCTGCGTATCTCCCGAATTCGATTCGATAACGGGCGTTCCGGTATCGGCAATCATCTTCGGCGGACGCCGTGCAAAGACCGCTCCGCTGGTATATCAGTCGTTCGGCTGGCAGCACGGTACGTTTGTCGGCTCAATCATGGCATCCGAGACTACGGCAGCCGCATCCGGTGCCGTCGGCGTTGTACGCCGTGATCCTATGGCTATGCGCCCGTTTGTCGGATACAACATGGGTGATTACTTCGCACATTGGCTCGAAATGGGTAAAAAGATCCCGCATGCTCCGAAGATTTTCCATGTCAACTGGTTCAGAACCGACGACGAGGGTCACTTTATATGGCCCGGATTCGGCGACAATATGCGTGTTCTTCTCTGGATACTCGCACGTTGCGAGGGCAAGGTTGATGCTGTCGAGTCGCCTATCGGATATCTGCCGAAGCCCGAGGACATAAATGTCGAAGGTCTTGACATTTCCGAGGATACTCTCAAGGACCTCCTTTCCGTTGACAGAGAGAGCTGGAAGGCTGATATTGAAAATATCAAGGAGTTTTACGCTCAGATCGGCGATCACGTTCCTGCCGAGCTTTATGAAGAGCTTGCCGCTCTTGAAAAGAGACTTGGCTGATTGATTTTAGTCCGTCGGACAGAGAGACTCTGTCCGACGGACCTGTTTTTATGAAAGAATATAATTATGAAATATTTTGACACACATATGCATACTGTGAACTCTCACGACGGGAAACAGACCGTGTGGGAGGCATGCGAAGCGGCAATCGCAAAAGGAATTTCCGGGATATCGGTCACCGATCATGCGGATACATGGTTCTTTGAACGCGACAATACGCTTGTGAACATCGCGCAATCGGTTGAAAGGGCAAAGGAAGCCGACGAAAAATACAAAGGCAGACTCAGAGTCTTTCACGGAGTCGAGGTCGGCGAGCCGCTGTCCTATACCGACAGAACGGCAGAACTGCTTGAGCATAACAGCTTTGATCTTGTCATAGGCTCGGTGCACAGCGTTGTTTCGGGCGATATACGCGATTCCTATTCGAGAATCGATTGGTCGGAAAAGACCGACGAAGAAATACACGCTTTTCTGGAAAAATATTTTACGCAGATGTATGAAATGACGGTCGGAGCCGATTTCGATATTCTTGCTCATCTGAGCTGTCCGCTCCGCTATCTGAACGGAAAATATGACAGACATGTCTCACTTGACGGCTATTCGGATGTCATCGACGAAATACTTGCGGCAAATATCGAACGCGGCAGATCGCTTGAGATAAACACATCGGGAATCGGCACGCCCTTCGGACAGTTCATGCCGGATGCCGCAATTCTCGGACGCTACAAAGCGCTCGGCGGTAAAATGATAACCTTTGGTACCGATGCACACGAGAGCGCAAGGGTCGGATGTGGACTTGCGGAGGCGGCAGAGCTTGCCCGTTCGCTCGGCTTTGACAGATATAATTATTACGAGAACAGAAAGGCGATCCCGGTAAGGCTTGACTGACGCGCCCTTATCGGACAGGTGGTTGCAGGATGATAAGGCTTTGCTTTAATGTATCAGATGTTGATTTCAATGCATTGATAGACAGATTTGTCCCGGTTCTTCTTGAAAATGCCGCAAAAAGCGACGATGCAAAACTGCGCGCGCTTGCCGCACTGCCGCAGGGACTTGCGGTGGGCATGCTGAAATCACTTTCCTACGACAAAAAGGAGGAGCTTGCGGTCTCGCTCCTGTCGGGGTACAAGGACAAAATCGCCGCAATGCTTGCAGAGGAAGCACTGCGGCAGGGAATATCGGTTACAATAGACAATATAAGTGCGGACAGGATTTAGTACGACGTCCGGTTATTTGATCGGAGCGGCGTTGTCACCGGCGAGAAAGCGTATGGCACGTTCCACGCTCTGCTTTGTCTGTGGGGACAGGGCTTCGCCCGCGTAACGGTAGTCGAAGGATTTTGCGAAATCCGAAACGTCCCCGCAAAGTTCGCCGAGGTGTCGGTACACAAGAGTGCAGAGCGATTCCGAAAAATCGGCGTACTGCCGCTTGTTCATCTCGTCCGATGCCGCTTTGAGCAGCGCCGCGCTGTGAGCTATACAGACATACGGTTGCGCGGACAGTTTTTTGCGGAATTCTTCGTCTGTCTGATAGATGTGAACCGTGTTTGAGATCAGGCGTGCCATGTTGTACCCGACACGCGAGCAGATATAGCAGGAGCGTGACAGGCTGTCGAGCATTTTTGCCGTCTTGTCGGGGGAGAGCTTCAATATCCCTTTTTTTCCGAGATCGGAGGACAGCTTGCCGAGATGACTTTCAAGCATCAGTGCGAGCGGAAGCCGCTTTGAAATGCGGAGCATTTTCGAAAAGTGATCGGGGCAAAAGCCCTGCTCATTTGTCTTTATGCGTATGTCCGGCTCCATCATGGAGGCGCCGAGGATCAGATCAAGCTCATCCGATTCCAGTTTTGCGGCAAGCGTGCAGAACGGACAGCTGTCCGAGCCTTCCTTCATGTTTTCTTCAAGGACCTCGTTAATCGGGATTGTGTAAATGGTTTCTGCCATAAAAACTCCTTTTTGTTGGGGGAATATTACAGGTGAAAGATGTTGAAAAAAAATATGATGTTGCCGCCGACGGCAGGGATGTGGTTGTAAAGAACGTCGATCATTTCGACCCGGACCTTGTTTTTGACTGCGGTCAGACATTCCGCTTTTCAAAGGACGCAGGCGGTGTGTGGAGAGGCGTTGCCATGGCGCGGAGCCTTGCTCTCGCGCGTGAGGGGAACAATCTGCGCATATTCGACTGCGATGAAAAAACATTTTATGATGTCTGGTATGACTATCTCGGATTGGCGCTTGACTATGACGCTGTCTGTGCAAGCTTTCCGACCGATAACCTTCACCTTGCCGAGGCGGCAAAGATCGGGAGCGGCATACGTATTCTTCGTCAGGATCGTTGGGAGGCGCTTTGCAGCTTTATAATCAGTCAGAACAACAACATTCCGCGCATATCGATGCTTGTCGAAAGACTTTGCAACCGATACGGAAAAGAATTTTCGGACGGAAAAGAAAACTACCGCGCCTTTCCGACGCCGGAAGAGCTTGCCGATGTCAGCGAAGCCGACTATGCCCGGATGGGAATGGGTTATCGCGCTTCCTATCTTGTTGATGCGGTCGGTCGGGTATTGCGCGGCGAAACGGTTCTTGAAGATATCGACGGTATGACCACAGCCGGGGCAACCGACTATCTTAAAAAGATAAAGGGAGTCGGTACGAAGGTGGCGTCCTGCGCGCTTCTCTTCGGCTTTTCGAAATATGATGCTTTCCCGGTCGATGTATGGGTAAAACGCATAATCGAAAAATATTACCCGGACACTGTCGGACATCCCGATTTCGGCAAGTATTCCGGAATCGCACAGCAATATCTTTTCTATTACGAAAGATACATATCCGATCATCGGTAGTACGATATAAATCGGAGAAACGGGAATCGCACCGGTTTGTGTCCGCACCCGTGGCTTTTGTCGGGTAAAGACGAAAAAATCCGGGAGCTGTGTGCTGCAATCCGTGGACGGTCCGATTTTGTGAAAATGCGGTTTTGCTTTGTGCAAAACCGCATTTTTTCTTTTTTACTGTGGGTCAGACCCTGTAATCAGAGCAGGACGCCGTTCTTTTTAAGAAGCTCGCGGGCGGTTTCAACCGAATCGACACCGGTTGCGTTCTTTACGGGAGCAAATTCCTTTTCACGGACAACCTCAAAGCTTAGGCAGGAGTCCATCATGTGGATCATATCAAGTACGAGGGTTTCGAACTTGTAGCCGTTGGGCTCGGTGGGTTTGACCGGTTCGCCGTTTTCGTCTATGTAGGGAATCTTCTTTTCGACAACATGGACAGGCATCTTCTGACGCAGGATGTCCTCAAGCTTCGAGATTTTGAACATGTAGTTCAGAATGACTCCGAACTTGTAGAGAAGCTCGCCGCGCTCGTCACGCAGATTCTTCATGTCGTCGGTTATCTCGTAATACTCAACGATCGACGGCTTGCCGTCCTCAAGGCAGAGTACACCGATCTTTTCGGTGGGATTTGCCTTTGCAACAACCTTTGCGCCGCAGTCTCTGCCGGAGGCAATGGTTGCGCCGACAAATGCGGGATCGTTTATGCGCTGGCAGACATTGTCAACCGCAAATACGGTCAGCCATTCAACGCCGTTTTCCTTCATGTGATCGAGATAGCCTGCCTTGACAAGCGATGTGAACCATCCGCCGTTGCCGTTCGGGGACAGCGAAATGCGATCCTTTGCTTCAAGCAGAATCTTTCCGTCGTAGCCGACAGAGGGAGCCATTTCCTGAATGAAGAAATGGACGTGATCTTTGTCATATCCGAAGAAATCGTGCTCGTTGAAGAATTTTACGGTAGCGTCATTGTTCTTTTCGCTGGTCATGATGTAAAGCGGCACCCATGCTCCGACGCGCTTTACGACATCGGTGAGATTGTTTATGAGACACTGGAAAATATAAAGCTCGTGAGTCACGCCGATCGGGTATGTGCCCTTCGGTCCGTCAAATCCGAGTCGTGTGCCCTGTCCGCCCGCGAGGAGAACGGCGCCGACTTTTTCGTGTCTGAGCGCATCGATTCCCACCTTTTCGAATTCTTCGCGGCGGGCGTTGATTTCGTCGATTTCGAGCGCTCCGAGAGGGGAAAGCACGCCCTTTTCAACTTTCATTTCCTTGCGATCGAGCAGCTTCAGAAGAGACCAGTCGATCTTTTTGATCTGGGAGAGCAGAGAAGCCTTGGACTCGTCGGACAGCTCATCGTAATATCTGAGCAGTTGTGTCTGACCGTGCTTTTTCAGCAGGTCAAGTGTTTCATTGTAATTCATACAGAACCTCCGTAAAAAGGATTGATCTTATGTATATATTATACCAAATTGACGTTTGTTTGTAAATAGTTTTTTTCGAAAAAAGCCGCGAAAAAAGCGCATTTTTGCAAAAAAGCAAAAAAATCAGCTTCGTGCTGCCGGGGCGGAGCGCGGATCGGCGGAGAAAATATCTCCTCTGCCGATAATGCGCCTGCGGATACGGTAAGCGGTGTCGCGGCTGACATCCATAGCCTCGGCGGTCGCTTCCATCGTAAGACCCTGCCGGTAGCGCAGCTTCAGATACAGACGCTCCTGCGCCCTTCGTCCGGCTTCCTTCGGACAGGAGGCACAGGTGACGTAATCGTCAAGAAAAGCCTCGGCTGAGAGAACAGACGATTTGAGTGAGCTTGCGGCTGATCGCAGGGAATCAAGACGATTACTTTCCTTGCCGTAATGCTCAAGTCTGCCGATTTCCGCTTCTATTGAAGCAAGCAGCATCCGGTCGGAGCTGTATTTTTCAAAATAGTTGATCCAATTCAAAAAAATCTTCCTTTCTCTGAGTATTTACAGGTATACCATACGGTCGGTTTGCGGGGCGACCGCGGGAGAGTATGAAAACCACCGTAATTCGGCAGGCTGAGCCGAAAACGACAGCGGTCGGAACAGTTGAGTTTGCTTGTTTCTTAACACGCGCGGCGCGGTGTGAACCGCGCGGGGCAGTCGCGGTTCGCATCCGGTCGGTTTAAGCAAACGAACAAATGTTCTTTTTTGATTATAGCACAAACGATCGTGAAAATCAATAGAACTACCGAAAAAAATCAAAATATTTTTTCTTCCACGTTTTGTTCGGAAAGTGATGAAAATTTGTCGGCTGTGTGTGCTTCGTCTGAATTTTTGTGCAAATTGCGAAGATGTAAAAAATCACATGTGAAAATTGTGCAAAATGCACAGCGCTTTTACGACAGCTGACATGCTGCATCGGTTCAAAAAAGTAAATAAAAATTACTGCAAAACGCATCTTGAATCACTGTTTATATTATTGTGCTAATAAAAAGGAAAATCGCTTATTTGAGTAAACTATATTTACATGTGCGATCAAACGACTGACAAGCCAAAAGACACTCACGGAAGGGTGTGAACACGTGGAAGATGCTGCCTTGATTTTTTTCAAAAAAAATGACATCACCGCTGTTTTTGCTCTCTCAATGTCTTTTGCGGCAACTTGACAACCCGGCTCATGTGTGATAATATATACTCACGTTTCGGGGAGACGCCTGCTGCTGTGAGGCGACAACCGTTTCTTCGCAGACAGGCGGTTACCGCAAGAAGCTGCTTTGCGATCGTTTGATCGCTTTTCGGTGCAGAACCATTCCGGTGCTTCCTTCATTATATTATATCGTCGGGGGTCCGGATTGCCCCGACGGCAATTTTTATCATTCCGGAGCTCTTGCGGTCGCAGATCGGTGCGATCGCGCGCACATTTATTTTAGGAGGAAAAGTCAAAATGAAACTGACAAAGAAGACAAGACTGCTTGCCGGATTTCTTGCGGCTCTTCTGATTGTGGGACCGGGAACGGTTGCCGCATCGGCTGACGAAAACCGCAGCAGGTCTAATGCTTCTTCGGGTGGCAGCTACGAAACGCCGTCGCTTACCGAGCTTCTCAACACAATCAAGTATTCGGAGTACAGGGCTAAATACGTTGACATTGCACCCGGTTCTGAGTCCGCCGTACTTGCGGGTGATTCTATCGTTTCGTTTACCGAAAAGATCACGAATGCGCCGGGTACAAAGGAAGTTGTTCTCGAAAACGGGACAAAGCTGCTTTATCTGCCTTCCGACGGCGTCGTCGGCTGGACGCTTGATATGCCGTCCGCGGGCATGTACAACATTGTTATAACCTATTATCCCGTTGAGGATATCGATGCCTCGACCGGTAAGACCGATTCGAAGACGACATCGATCGAAAGAACTCTTTTTGTCAACGAAAAGGTTCCTTTCTACGAAGCGCGTTTTCTTACCATGACAAAATCATGGGAGGATATTGATTCGACCCTGCAGAAGGATGCCGACGGCAATCAGATTTACAAAATCGTCGATGCTTCGGGCAAGGTTAAATACCCCTATGTGGATATAAACGGCAACTGCCTTGAACGCGATCTTTCGTCCGGAAAGCTTGCTTTTGCCAAGACCGGCGATGCCCTTGATGTTGACAAGCTTATATCCGAGGGATATCAGAAGTATCCCGCATATCAGAACGATATCAACGGCAACGAAATAAAGTCGGAAAAGCAGCTTGTGCTTTCCTCGACGAAGACCTATTTCAACGAAACGCTCGGAATCAACACGCGCATCGGAGAAAGAAAAACATATACCGCATGCGATTCGACCGGTTACTTCACCGAGCCGCTTGAGTTCTACTTTGACAAGGGTGAAAACACAATACAGCTTCAGGCACAGCGCGAATCGATGGCTATCGAATCGATCAGCATTGTTCCTGTAGAAAAGAAGATGTCCTACACGGATTATCTGAAGCTTCACGAGGATGCCCGGGACTATTCGGGAAGCGCCGTGAAGATTCAGGCGGAATATCCGCTTGCAACTTCGGAAAACACGGTTTACCCGACGAATGACAGAACCTCCTACATAACCGAACCGCAGGACGCGTCGCAGCTGCTTCTCAATGCGATCGGCGGCGACGGCGGTGAAAAGTGGAAGAACATCGGTCAGTGGGTGCGCTGGAACATCGAGGTTCCCGAGACCGGCTGGTATCAGATCACGCTTCGCTTCAAGCAGAGCGTGCTTGAAGGAACCTTCTCGTCGAGAACTCTCCGCGTAGCTACCGCGAGCATGCTTGCCGAAGGTAAGCTGCCCGAGATTCCGTTTGAGGAAGCTTATTATCTGCAGTTCAACTACAGAGACGACTGGCAGACCGCGGCACTCAACGACGGTAGCACGACCTTCAAGATCTACCTTGAAAAGGGCGTCAATCAGATAGAGCTTGAGTCGTCGCTCGGCAACATGGCAGAGATACTCCGCCGTGTAAATGCGTCGATGACGACGGTCAATGCGATCTATATCAAAATACTGATGATTACCGGTTCGGAACCGGACTCAAACCGTGACTACGGATTTTACCGCATAATGCCGGATGATGTTGACGAGCTTCTCCGTCAGGCGAGAGAGCTTGAATCGATCTCCGAGGCATTCAGCAAGGTGACCAAATCGACAGGTTCGCATGCAAAGACCCTTGACAAGGTCGCGATGCTCCTTGAGCGTATGGGCTCGGACGAGAGCAAGATCGCCGGCAACCTTGACAACCTGAAGGAAAACCTCGGTACGCTCGGAACATGGCTTCAGACCTCGACCGAGCAGCCCCTTGAGATCGACTACATAATAGCCGAAGCTCCCGGAACCGATGTTGGTAAAACCCACAAAGCAAACGACTCCTTCTTACAGGCGTTCTGGTTTGAGATGATCCAGTTCGCACGTTCGTTTGTATCCGATTACAACACTCTCGGATCCATGGAGGTTGTAAGCGAAGGAAACACCGTTGAGGTCTGGACAACGCTCGGACGCGACCAGGCTCAGATAATCCGAAATCTTATAAATACCGATTTCAATAAGACTCACCCCGGAATTTCGGTTGAGCTTAAGCTTGTCGCCGGGGGCTCGTTGCTTCCGTCGGTTCTCGCGGGCGTCGGACCCGATGTTTCAATGGGTCACGGCTCGGGTGATGTAATCAACTGGGCAATACGTTCGGCGGTCGTTCCGCTTAACGATATGGAAGGAATTGAAGAAGTCGTCGGAAAGTTTGACGAAAAAGAGGGTTATCTCGGCGGACACTTTACCGAGAGCGGTGATTTCGTTGACGGATATTTCACGCAGGCGGCAATTATTCCGCTTGAACTGTTCGGCGAATTCGATCCGGACGGTGACGGCAAGGATTTTGAAACAAACGTGACTCTTTACGGACTTCCCGAAACCCAGTCCTTCTCGATGATGTTCTATCGTGCCGATGTCTTCCAGAACCTCGGCATCAATCCTCCGAAAACATGGGACGAACTTGTTGCGGCTCTTCCGATTCTCCAGAACAACCACATGGAAATCGCGATGCCCAACTCGCTCGGAGGACTCAACCTGTTCAACTATCAGATGGGCGGAGACCTTTATGCCGACAACGGAAAAAGAATAGGTCTTGATACAGACGTCGCTCTTACCGCGTTCGACTACATGTGCTCCTTCTTCTCAAAATATAAATGTCCTTATACCTACAACTTCGCCACCAGATTCAGAACCGGCGAGATTCCGATGGGTATCATGGATTACACGACTTACACACAGCTTTCGGTATATGCAACCGAGATCAGAGGTCTGTGGGAGTTCGTTGCTCTTCCCGGTGTTGTTCAGTACGATGACGCAGGCAATGTTACCGGCGTTAACAACACATCGGTCTCCGGAGTGTCCGCACTCATCATGCTTCATGATGACAAGCGCACGGAGGAGCAGACCGCTCACGCATGGGAATACATGAAATGGTATGTCGGAGCCGAAAACCAGTCGTCTTACGCAAATGAGCTGACAGCACTTCTCGGCACCGTTTCAAAGCACAATACTGCGAATGTTGAGGCGCTGTCCTCTCTGTCATGGACTACCAGCGAATACAAGAACCTTATGAGCCAGTTCAACAATCTTTCGGCTGTCCGCGAGTATCCCGGCGGATATATAATCGGACGTTATGTTTCGTTCGCCTTCCTCGCTGTTTACAATAACAACGCGGTACCGACCGAATCGATACTTGATTATATAGTCGAGATAAACAAGGAAATCAGCAGAAAACGTAAGGAATTCAACATGACCTATTATGAGATAACTCAGAACAGCAGTTTTGTTGAAGAAGCGGGTTAGTCCTGTAAAACAATGAAAAATACGAAATTTCAGAATAAGGAGAGGATTGCAGGTGTCAGCTAAAACGGCTAACAATACTCAGGACGTGCAGGTAAAAAAGCCCGTCGCGAGAAAAGATATGACCAAAATGCAGTGGACACTCAAGGAAATGAGACGCAACTGGTTTGCATACATAATGCTTGCCCCGTACTATCTTATCTTCCTGACATTCACCATCATTCCCGTCGTTGTATCGCTTGTCCTGAGCTTTACATCATTCAATATGTTGGAGCCTCCGACATTTATATTCATGCAGAATTACATCAGACTCTTTCTTGACGATGATATCTTCATTCTTGCATGTCAGAACACGCTTATATTTGCGGCGATCACGGGTCCCGTATCATATTTGCTTTCATTCCTCGTTGCATGGTTCATCAACGAGCTTTCGCCGAAGATCAGAGCGATCGTTACTCTGATCTTCTATGCGCCGAACATTGCCGGATCGGTATACATGATCTGGTCGGTGGCATTCTCGTCCGACTCGTACGGATATGTCAACGGTCTGCTTCTTTATCTCGATCTTATCGACAAGCCGATAGCTTTCTTCCAGGATGCCGATTACGTCATGCCGCTTTGTATAGTGGTTGCACTCTGGACGTCGCTCGGCACGGCGTTCCTGTCATTCATTGCGGGTCTTCAGGTTGTTGACCGTTCGCTTTACGAAGCGGCAGCGGTTGACGGTGTCAAGAACCGCTGGCAGGAGCTTTGGTATGTCACACTGCCGTACATGAAGCCTCAGCTCATGTTCGGTGCGATACTTGCAATAACCGGATCATTCGGTTTCGGCGGTATCGTTGACGCACTTGCCGGTAACCCGTCGGTCGATTACTGTGCATGGACGATAACCCATCACCTGAACGACTACGGCGGCGCAAGGTATGAGATCGGTTATGCGTCTGCGATCGCAACGGTGCTCTTTATCATAATGATAGGTGCAAACGCGGCGGTCAAGAAAATTCTATCGAAAGTGGGGCAGTAACGATGGCAAGAGTATCGAAATTAAGAACAAGAAAACATACCGTCGTTCTGAACCGTTCAAAGGGTGGAGACGCCGGAATCGCTTTCTTCCTTATAATTATGGGCGCATTCATGTTCCTGCCCATGCTTTATACGATCATGCAGTCGCTCAAGCCGCTTGACGAGCTTTGGGTTTTCCCTCCGAAATTCTATGTTACGTCACCGACGCTCAAGAATTTCAAGGACCTGTTCAAGCTGATGAATCAGAACTGGGTGCCTTTTTCCAGATACCTCTTCAACACGATTCTTATATCGGTCGGAGGAACCTTCGGTAACCTGTTCCTTTCATCAATGGCGGCATACGTCCTGTCAAAGATCAAGTTCCCGGGCAGGGACGGACTGTTCCAGCTTATCGTTCTTTCGCTGATGTTCCATCAGACGGTCGGTGCGATAGCGAACTTCATTATAATGTCGAGACTTCATTGGGTCGATACGCTCTGGGCGATAATCATACCCGCATGGGGATCGACGCTCGGACTATATCTTATGAAACAGTTCATGGAGTCGTCGGTTTCGGACGCGGTTCTTGAATCCGCGCGCCTTGACGGTGCAAGCGAACTTCGTACCTTCTGGACGATAGCGATGCCGATGGTCAAACCGGCATGGCTGACGCTTATAGTTTACTCCTTCAAAGATCTGTGGAACACTGGCTCCACGATCTATGTTTACTCCGAACAGCTCAAGACCTTCAGCTATGCGATAGGACAGATCCTGTCGGGCGGTATCGTGCGTTCGGGTGCGGGAGCAGCCTCAACCGTCGTTATGATGATCGTGCCGATTGCGGTGTTTGTCATATCGCAGTCGAACATTATCGAGACGATGGCATCGTCCGGTATGAAGGATTAAGGGGGTATATGATGAAGAGATTTACAAAAACATTTGCTGTTTTTTGCGCAATACTGATGATTGCTCTCGGCAGTGTATCTTCGTTTGCCGCTTCATACAGCACATATACCTATTCGATCGACGGCGAACAGCTGCCGTCACCGGATGCCTACACTCCCGAAAAGGTTGTCGATTCAAAGAAGATCGGTCTTGAAAAGGCGCTCAATGCGCCGACGGCGATCGAGGTCGATAATGACGGCAATGTTTATATTGCCGACCCCAACAACAACAGAATCGTTGTTCTCAACAGGTATTATGCATACAAGTATGAAATAAGCACCTTTGTCAACAGCGACGGTGTTGCGGACTCGCTCAGCGGGGCAGAGGGACTTTTCATATGGGAAGGCTATACGATCGAGAATGAGGAATACACAAAAGAAAAGCTCATTTACGTAGCCGATACACTGAACCGCAGAATTGTGGTGTTTGATGCCGAAGGCAATTACGTGCGCACGATAAGAGAGCCTGCCGGAGAGGTTATCAACGCAAGCGAAATCTACAGACCGGTAGCTCTTGCGGTTGACTCTTCGGGAAGAATATATGTCGTTTCGTCAATGACATATCAGGGAATCATCTCACTTACGAACGAAGGTGAATTTGCCGGATACATAGGAGCTCAGAAGGTTACCTACAACGCACTCCAGCTCATCTGGAGAAAATTCCAGAGTGCCGAGCAGCTGGCAAAGCAGGATAAGAACATTTCGACCGAATACAACAACATCGCAATAGACGATGAGGGCTTTGTTTACGTAACGAACGGTGCGATCGAGGAATCGACGCTTTCAAGTGCGATCCGCTCGGGCAACAAGAATTATGCTCCGGTAAAGAAGCTCAATACATCGGGAACCGACATAATGAGAAGAAACGGTTTCTTCATGCCCGCAGGTGAGATAACATTCAGATCCTATGCCCGCGCATCCGAAGGAAACACCGTTCCTTACGGTCCGTCGCACATCGTTGACGTGGCACTCGGACCGGCAAACACATGGTCGATAATCGATGATAAGAGATCAAAGATCTACACATACGACGACAACGGCAATCTTCTGTTCGCATTCGGCGACATGGGTACCCAGATGGGTAACATGCAGAAGGTATGCTCAATCACCTATCAGGGTGAAAAAATGATCGTGCTCGATAAGCAGACATCTTCCTTTACGATTTATTCGAGAACCGATTACGGCGATCTGCTTATAACAGCGATCGAAAACAACAACAAGCGTATGTATTCGCGTGCGCTTGACGACTGGAACGAAATACTCAAGAGCAACAACAACTTCGATGCAGCGTACATAGGAATAGGAAAGGCATACTACCGTCTCGGACAGTGGGAAACCGCAATGGACTATTTCGAGCGCGCATACGATACCAAAAATTACTCGGATGCATTCGGCAAATGGCGTAAGGAATGGGTAGAAAAGTACATCTGGGTCATTCCGATTGTGGTAATTGTCTTCTGCGTTGCGGTTGCCGAATTCTTCAAGTTCGCAAACAGAGTAAACAGAAAAGCAACTGTTTCGGGCAAAAAGAAGACCTTCTGGGAAGAAGTGCTGTACGCATTCCACCTCATATTCCATCCGTTTGACGGATTCTGGGATCTGAAGCATGAAAAGCGAGGCTCTGTACGCGCGGCATTCTTTATTCTTGCGCTTGCAGTCGCATCCTTTGCTTACCAGAGCATCGGACGTGCATACATTTTCAACCCGCGCGGCGGATATACAAGTATAATCGGGCAGCTGTCCGGACTTCTTGTGCCGATAATCCTCGGTTCTACGGCAAACTGGTGTCTGACAACACTGTTTGACGGTGAAGGAAGCTTCAAGGATATTTTTGTTGCGATCTGCTATTGTCTTACGCCGATAGTAATGTTTGTTCCGCTTGCAACACTTCTCACACATATTGTCACGAATTCGGAGGCTGGTTTTGTGAACCTTCTTCTCGGACTCTGCTATGTCTGGGTGGGAATGCTCTTGTTCTTCGGAACTATGGTTACACATGATTACTCTATGGGCAAGAACGTAATTACCCTTTTGGGTACCGCGATATGTGCCTGCGTTATCATGTTCATCATGGTACTGTTCTCGAGTCTGCTCATGAAGATGGTATCCTTCGTTTCGCAGATTATTACCGAAGTAACATACGGATAAAAGGAAGGAGTACGGATATAAATGAAAACAAGTAATTTCAGCTTCAATGCGAAAGTACTTTCACTGCTTCTTGTTATTCTGATGATCATGGGCACGCTGTCTTCGCTCTTTATCCTTCCTGTGTACGCACAGGAGGGTGACGGAACGGGGGGGACGACCGGCGGAGATAATACCGAGGTTGTCGATCCCGATGAGGAGGAAATCAAAAATCCCACCATCGAGGAAGCTATTGCCGCATATCTTACGAAAGAATACGAAACAAGGGAAGAAAAGCTTGCGGTTATGACCGAAAAGCTTACAAAAGGAGACTTCAAGTTCTTCTGCGACCCGTATACGGGGGAGATTGCCGTTCAGAATACGGTAACCGGTCAGATACTCTTCTCTAATCCCTATGACGTGGCAACAGTAAAAACAGAAACGGTCAAAGAGCGACTTCTTTCACAGGTTGTTGTGTCCTTCAAGGATCTTGCCAACAACGGACAGGTCCGTGAGCTCAACAGCTACAAGGATGCCGCCGCAAACGGTCAGGTGACCGTAAAGAATATCAAAAACGGTATCCGCGTGGAGTATACGCTCGGTAAGGAAGCTTCCAAGAAGCTTATGCCTTACTGGATCGAAGCATCAAGATTCGAAAAGATGATTCTTTCCAACATAACCGTTGAGTATGACCTCGGAAAGGCGATCTCGTATTATGACCGTAAGGACGTAAACGATTCGTCACTGCCCGCAGCGACGATCCGTGAGATCAACAATGCCTACGCCTGCACAAAATCAACATATCAGAAACTCAATGTCACACCGATGTACGACCGTACCGAGGTTGACGAAAACGGTGAAACGGTTTATGTTGCCGAATATACCGACCATACCGGTAAGCTTGTAAGCCACAGATACAAAATGTCCGACAAGCTGGTTATATACACGGTAGAGCCGAGTGTTACTCTTTCCGAGAAGATGTCCAACACAATGGAAGGCTACACAAAGATGTATGCCCCCGACTACAACTATGAGGAAAGAGACTACGATATTGAAATCACCGGATATGTCGGAGACGAAGCCGGAAATGCAACCTTCCGTCTTGCTCTTGAATATACGGTGGACGATACCGGATTCAGCGTCAGTCTTCCCGCAAACGGAATCCGTTATGACGCGGATAAATACCGCCTGAATTACATAACGCTGCTGCCTTATCTCGGAGCATCCTCCGACGAGTATCCCGGATATACCTTTATGCCGGACGGCTCGGGTGCAATAATCAGAAATGAGGATATCACCGCAGACGGCAGATCGTATACGGTTTCCGGTAAGGTTTACGGACCCGATTACGCATATCACAAGCTTACCTATAACGGCAAGTCGGAAATAATCCGCATGCCCGTTTTCGGTAATATCGAAAGTCTTGCCGATCCGATCGAAGTCGGACGCAAGATTGTGCCCGCACTTGATATTTCCGGTAAGCCGGCATACAACCCGGTAACCGGAGAGCCGATACCTCAGTACTGGCTGGTCGATGAAGAGGAAGTAACCACCGTTATCGACGAGTACGGCGATATCGTGAAATATGTGCTCAAGGATGAGCCTGACGTTGAAGTCGAGAGAGTAAAGACGCAGTCAAACGTAATCTATTACAGACTTGACGAAAACGGAAAACGTGTTTATCTTACAGAGCCGATCTACGAATACGAATATCATCCGCAGGGCTTCTTCGCAATAATCGAAGAGGGCGAGTCGCTTTGCGAGATCACATCGAACCACGGAGGTAATATAAGCCACAAGTACAGTTCGATATATGCGTCGGTCTATCCGGAAAGCACAGACAGCTACAACCTTGCCGATTCGATATCTGTCGGACAGGATGCCGAATGGACTGTCGTTTCGGAGAGAAAATATACCGGTCTGTTCAAGATCCGCTATATAATGCTTTCTTCTGCCGAGGGCGCTCAGTATGAGGCAAGCTACATGGGAATGGCGAACGCATACAGAGATTATCTTGACAAGAACGGCGTTATCTCGCTTATCGATGATGCCGCAAAGGATATTCCGCTCTATATTGAGTCGTTCGGTATGATAAAGACCGAGGATGTCGTGATGACAATTCCGGTCATGGTTGATACACCCCTTACGACATTCGGCGATATACAGACAATGTATAAGACGCTTGCCGAGAAGGGAATCGGAAATATCAATTTCCGCCTGACCGGCTTCAATAAGGAGGGCACCGGTTACCAGTTTGCTCCGTCGGTTGTTAAATTTGAAAAGGTGCTCGGCGGAAACAAGGGTTACGGCGAACTTCTCAAGGATGCCGAGAACAACAACTACGGTGTTTTCCCCGAATTTGACTTTGCCAATGTTAACTCGTCGGCATGGTTTGACGGATTCAGCTTCAAGAATCAGACTGTACGTACGATAGATGACCGTTACTCATATAAACGTGAATATGATGCAACATATCAGAACTTCACGTATATGGGATCGGTTGCGGTGTCACCCTGTGCATTCAGCGATCTTTTTGCAAAATTTGCAAGAAAGATGGATAAGCTCGGTGTAAACGGAATATCGGTATCGACGCTCGGTTCCGACCTGAATACCGATTTCGACGAGAAAGAGCCGTACAACCGCGAGGATGACAAGGCATTTACGGCAGAGCTTCTCGGAAATATGGCTGAAAAATACAAGAACATAATGATCGACGGCGGAAATGCTTATACATGGAAATATGTAAAGCATATCCTGAATGTATCGCTTGACAGCTCGCGTTATCTGAGAGCAAGCCAGTCGATACCGTTTATGGGTCTTGTTCTTCACGGATCGGTATACCTTGCAGGCAAGCCCACGAACATGCAGGGCAATGTAAGATACGAGATGCTGAAGATAATCGAAAACGGCGCATCGCCCTACTACACGCTCTCCTATCAGAACACGCAGGAGCTTAAGGAATACAGCAATCTGACAAAGTATTATTCGGTCGATTTCAACATCTGGCTGAAGGATCTTGTCGAAACCTATAATGTTATCAATTCGGCTCTTTGCGATGTCCAGGAATCCCGTATAAAGAATCATACCTTTATAAGCGGTACGAGAGTGTTCGGCGAGAAGGACCGCGATCAGTACGAGGCAGAGCTTGCCGTGGTTCTTGCGAAATATCTTGAAATGTACAATGCAGACCTCATGAAGAAGATAAAGGACAGCTACAGAAGCGGTCTTATCACACTTCCCGAAGGATATGACTTCAAGAAGAACGAAGAAGGTAAGATAATCCCGCCCGAGGGCTTTGATCTGGAGGCATTCGAAGAGGATTATATAACCTTTGAAAAATACAATAAAGAAACCGCAGCGACAAGTATTGACGATTACTCGATAGTATACGAAGAGTACGACAACGGAATATCGTTTGTCCTCAATTTCAATGATTTCAACGTATCGGTTGAGATCGGCGGAAAGACCTATACCGTTTCGGCAACAGGTTTCGTAAAGATCGATGCAAGCGGCAATGTCGTCGCAAGTAACTGAAAAGGAGGGGAATAAAATGAATAACGCACAGGCGGCAGTTAAGCAAAAAGCGCCTCAAAAGACGAAAAAGCGCAAGATCGTTTCGCTTGATAAGAAGAAGGCGCGCGCAGGTTGGTTTTTTGTTGCACCCTTCCTTATCGGATTTGTGCTGATCTACATTCCGATAATCTTCAACTCAATACAGTCAAGCTTCTTCTCGGTAAAGCAGGGTCAGATATCCGAATTTGTGGGATTTGATAACTATGCATACGTGCTCTTTACCAATCCCGACTTCGTAACGACCCTGACATCGGGAATACGTCAGCTCGTCATTGATATTCCCGCGATAGTAATATTTTCACTGTTCATGGCAGTGCTTCTGAACCAGAAAATGTTCGGCAGAGCGATATTCCGTGCGATCTTCTTCGTGCCGGTTATTCTGTCAACGGGACTTATTGCGGATATCGATGCTTCCAATGTTATGAACCAGTATATGAGCGGCACCGACAGTACCGATACGTCGGCGAACATCACAAATGCTTCATCGGCATCCGACATTATTTCAATGGCAGATGTGGCGTTCCTGTTCGAGAGCATGAAGATCGGTACCGGACTTGTAAAGTATGTCGTACAGCTTGTAAATGACGTGTACAACATAATAAACCGTTCGGGAGTTCAGATGCTGATATTCCTTGCGGGACTTCAGTCAATCTCTCCGGCAATATACGAATCATGTTCGATCGACGGCGCGACCGCATGGGAAACCTTCTGGAAGATAACATTCCCGATGATAAGCCCGATGATACTTGTCAACACGATATATACCGTAATTGACTCGTTTACATCGTCGGACAGTTCGGTCATGAAATTTATCCTGAATTTCTATTCGACCGGCGGCGCACAGTCGCGCGTACAGGCAACCGCGATGGGTTGGATATACTTCCTGATCGTTATCGCGATTATCGCGGCGGTTTCGGGAATACTGTCGGCGTATATCTTCTACCAGAGAAGAGATTAAGGAGGTCGGCTATGAATGCACAGCAAACACAGACAAAGATAAAGAAGGAATCAAAGAACAAGATCCGCGTTGATTTTGACAGAACCTCACGTTGGACCCGCTTCAAGATCAAATATCTTTCGGCGAGCTTCCTCGGACAGGTGATCTTCAAACTCTTCAGACTTGTACTGCTTCTCGGAATATCCTATGTCATACTTTTCCCGTTTTTCTCCAAAATAGCGTCCTCTTTCATGAGTCCGAGTGACTTCGTTGACGTAACGGTCAAGTTGATACCGAAGAATCCGACGCTCAACACCTACAAGCAGATAATCAGAGAAAACAACTACTTTGAAGCACTCTTCAATACAGCGGTACTTTCTCTGCTCTGTGCCGTAATACAGACATTTATCTGCTGCATCATCGGCTACGGCTTCGGCAAATACCGTTTCAAGGGCAGTAAGCTGCTTTTCGCATGCGTCCTGCTTACGATGATAGTTCCGCACAAGATACTTCAGTTCTCGCTCTTCAATGAGTTCAGATATTTTGACATATACGGAATAATCAAAGCCATAACCGGCAAGACAATCAAGCTCACCGGTACTTATTGGCCGCTTGCGATCCTTTCGTTTACCGGTCTTGCGTTCAAGAACGGTCTGTACATCTATATGATGAGACAGTTCTTCAGAGGCGTGCCGGACGAACTTGAGGAATCCGCATATATCGACGGATCGGGTGTGTTCAGAACGTTTATACAGATCATTATCCCGCTTTCGATCCCGATGATGATTACAATATTCCTCTTCTCGTTCAGCTGGCAGTGGACAGATAACTTCTATACCACGTTGCTTATTCCGGGTACGGCAAAATCGATCAAGCTGCTCCCCTCGATTATAGAGGTACCGAAAACGCTTGATACCAATTACGCCGGAGGAAACCTTTATACCTCGGCGATCAGAAACACCTGCGGACTTCTTATTATAGCTCCGCTGATTCTGATATATATGTTCTGCCAGAGATATCTTATACAGGGTATCGAACGCTCGGGTATTACCGGCTAAAAAACGAAAAATGCGTTTTCCGTTTCTGCCAAATCGCATTTGCGGAAAAACGCCGACAAAAACAAAACGTCCGCGGACATTTGTCCGCGGACGTTTTGACATATGTGCATGCGACAGTATATAAAATAAAGCTCCCGCACAACCTTTGCAGCCGTGCGGGAGTCTGCCCCTTTAAACGGGTATCCTGTTTTACCTGATTTCTTTCAGATCATATGGGGTGGTCTGATATACGAAATAGTTAAGCCAGTTTGAATAGAGAAGATTTGCGTGTGAACGCCAGCTTACAACAGGCTCTCTGCTGTCGTCGTCATCCGGAAAATAATTCTCCGGAATGTCTATCGGAAGTCCCGCAGACTTGTCGCGCCGATATTCTTTGGCAAGCGTATCCGCGTCGTATTCGCTGTGTCCGGTTATGAAGATCTGCCTTCCGCGATCTGTCATAAGCGCATAAATGCCCGCTTTGTCAGATGATGCGAGAATCTTAAGCTCGGGAACCTTTTCAATGTCTTCGCGCCTGACCGTCGTGTGGCGGCTCTGAGGGACCATAAATATATCGTCAAATCCGCGCAGCAGCATGGAGGAACGACGTTCAACGCGGTGCGGAAATATTCCGAACAGCTTTTTTTCAAGCGGGTACTTGTTTATTCCGAAATGATAGTACAGTCCCGCCTGCGCGCCCCAGCATATGTGGAACACAGAGGTGACGTGCGTTTTGCTCCACTCCATGATTTCGCAAAG
Organism: uncultured Eubacteriales bacterium; assembly: GCA_934486825.1. Taxonomy (GTDB): domain Bacteria; phylum Bacillota; class Clostridia; order Oscillospirales; family CAG-272; genus CAKSQF01. The sequence goes on from CAKSQF010000003.1 coordinate 41,075, forward strand.
CTCATTCCAGTATTCGACCTCTTCAAACTGCATGTGCTCGACCGGCGCACCGGTTATTATCATTCCGTCGTAATTGTTCTTCCGGATGTCACCGAAGGTTTTGTAGAAAGCCAGCAGATGCTCGGAAGGTGTATTTTTCGATTCGTGGGTTTTTGTATGGATAAGCTCCATCTCCACCTGAAGCGGGGTGTTGCCGAGAAGCCTCGCAAGCTGGGTTTCTGTTGCGATCTTTGTAGGCATAAGGTTCAGAATCAGTATTCTGAGCGGGCGGATGTCCTGTCCCTCTGCCCGTGTTTTTGTGATCGTGAAGATGTTCTCCGCATGAAGAGTTTCTGCGGCGGGCAGTCCGTTTGGTATCTTTATCGGCATTTTTCCGCCTCCTTGAGTTTACTTTTGTGATTTGATAAGCGCCTGCTCAATGTCCGCAATTATGTCATTGACATTTTCAATGCCTATCGACATGCGGATAAGATCGGGCGATACGCCTGCATCAACAAGCTGTTCGTCGTTGAGCTGCCTGTGAGTTGTCGATGCCGGATGAAGAACCGACGTGCGCGCATCCGCAACATGGACGACAATCTGTGCAAGTCTGAGACTGTCCATGAATTTTACCGCTGCATCTCTGCCGCCCTTTACGCCGAAGGATATTACGCCCGACTGACCGTTCGGAAGATACTTCTTTACAAGCTCGCGGTCGGGGGAGGATTCAAGCCCGGGATAGTTTACCCATGCAACTTTGTCGGAACCCTCAAGGTAACGTGCAACCGCAAGTGCGTTTTCACTGTGACGGATTATGCGGAGCGGGAGCGATTCAAGCCCGAGATTAAGAATGTAGGATGCGATCGGTGCTGGAGTCATGCCGAGATCGCGCATGAGCTGTGTGCGCGCCTTGGTGATATACGCCTTTTTGCCGAACGATTCGGTGTACACGATTCCGTGATATGATTCGTCCGGGGTTGACAGTTCGGGGTAACGTCCGTTTGCGGTCCAGTCGAAGTTGCCCGAATCGACGATCACACCGCCGACGACCGACGCGTGTCCGTCCATGTATTTTGTCGTTGAGTGGATCACTATGTCGGCTCCGAACTCAAAGGGACGGCAGAGAACCGGGGTCGCAAAAGTGTTGTCCACAATGAGCGGAATACCGTGCCGATGCGCAAGATTTGCGTATCTTTCGATGTCAAAAACCTTGAGAACCGGGTTGGCAATTGTCTCTCCGAATATAAGGCGGGTCTTGTCGTCGATAAGAGCCTCTATCTGCTCGTCAGTCATATCGGGCGTTGCAAATCTGACCTCAATGCCCATTCTTTTCATCGTGAAGGCGAGAAGATTTGTGCTTCCGCCGTATATCGTTGTCGAAGCTATGATATTCTGCCCGCAGGAGGTGATGTTGAACACCGAGATAAATGTTGCCGCCTGCCCGGACGAGGTGCAGAGCGCACCGACGCCCCCTTCCATGTCGGAGATTCTTTCCTCAACGGCAGAAACGGTCGGATTTGATATTCTTGAATACATATGACCGTCAACCTTGAGGTCAAACAGCTCTCCGAGATAATCGGATGAATCGTACTTGTATGTTGTAGACTGATAAATCGGTAGAATACGCGGCTGACCGTTTGACGGGGTATATCCCGATTGCACCGCCTTCGTTTCTATTTGGTAATCCTTCTGATCTTTCATTGTCACACTGCCTTTCTTTTTTGACGGTATATCAGACCGTCATTCCGATAATTATATAATAAAAAACAGATTATGTCAAGTGGGGAAGCGGTCTGCCTTTGCGTCTGTCTGATCGTCGGCAGGCAACGGGATTATTTCCGGTTTTTTTCGCCGCCTTTTGATCTTCTTTTTCCGGTGCGTATGACCGCAAACACTATTATGAGACAGACAGCCGCAAATATAAGCGCATAAGGCAGATTTACGATGACAAAGACGGCAACCGAGGTTGCGTCCGAGGCAATCGTTGAAAAGGTTTGTTTCAGACCGTCTTTTACTCTCTCGCCGAAGCTTTTGTCGTTTGTGTCGCTGTATACACCGACCTCGCAGACATCCAGCGTGATTGTTGAATAATCGATTTTGTTGTCAAGCTCGCGGAGCTGTGACTTGTAGCTGTCAAGCTTGTAGATAACGTCGGTAAGCTGATTGCGGATTTCAAGGATCGCCGACGTATCCGTTGCTTCCGACAAAAGTTTTTCGAGAGCCGTTTTTTCGCTTTCAAGCGCACTTATCCTGCTTTGAGTGTCAACATGGTTCAGCGTAACGTCGTTCGAGTTTTCGGATTGCGAGATGATTCTGCAATCCGAATCGAGCAGCTTCAGAAATTCGTCGGTCCTGTCGGCGGGAATACGGCAAACAAAGCTTGCGCTTCTGGAAAAATATTCGGTAGAATATCCGTTGCCGTTGGACTTCCCGCTCTCTATATATCCGTCCAGCCGCACTGTTTCGGAGCGGATGCGGTCGCTGAGCAGATTAAAATTCTCGGTCTCGGCGCTTATCGAGATTGTACGGGTCATTTTTCTGTCCGCGCCGACTGTGACAGAATCGGTGCGGTCGGTATTGCGGTCGCTGCTTTCAAAGCCTTTTTCAGGGTCGGAACCGTCGGGAGAGTATTTGCCGCCTGCACTGCCGCATGCGGTCATTGTAAGGGAGAGGACAAAAATCAGAACGAACAGACAGATTTTTTTCATGCTACTTTTCCTTTCGTCTTGCCGTCGGGCGGCACGGTTTTTATCTGATATTCATTATAAGCGACAAGTGTGAACAATTCAAGAACAACCGAAGTCTGTGCACATTTGCATTATTATTGTATAATGTCGGCAATAAAAAGTAAAGAAAAAAACACGAATTGTGCATAAAATCAAAAAAATCGTAAACTTCGACAAAAAAACTGTTCGAAATTTGTGCATTATAACATCAAATCGACTGTATTTTTTCTTCAAATTCTACATGTAATAAACGGTAAAAAAACATGCTGATTATTGAAAAATTACATGGATTGTGGTATAATACGCATGAGAAAGTCTTGCGTTGCAAGACTTTCGGGGAGCTTCGCTCCCGTGTGCGCAACCCGCGCACCACGCTCCTTGGAAAACGTCGCAAAAATGCCCTTGCAAGCAAGCATTTTTGCTTGTATTTCACGGATGATACAGTAATATAAAAGATTTGCATATAAAATCCGATGATGCCGTGCGTCGATCGCGTGAGGCAACGAAAAAAGAAAAATATCAAAAACAACAATTCGGATCAGGAGGAACGGTAATATGTTGAAAACCGATAATCTCGCGCTTTATCTGTTCCATCAGGGAACAAATTATCATGCACATGACTATATGGGCGTTCACAGGGCGGATCACGGCTACTGCTTCAGAACATGGGCGCCGTCGGCGGAACGCGTTCTTCTGGTCGGCGATTTCAACGGCTGGCAGGGACAACCCATGACCAGGATATCCGACATGGGCGTCTGGGAGATAACGGTTGATGCCGATGACCTTGAGGGGCAGAAATACAAATATGTTGTATGCTCCGCATCAGGCGAGCATTACAAGGCGGATCCGTACGCCGCATACGGCGAAACGCTCAAGGCAACCGCGTCGATCGTTTATACAAACGAAAAATACAAATGGACAGACGCGCGCTGGCTTACAAAGCGGCGCATGATTGCTGCGGGTGACGAGTTCTATGCCGCTCCCATGAATATTTACGAAATGCATCTCGGTTCGTGGCGCACGCGCGACGGCAAGACGACAAAGGACGGCGAAAACTATCTGAACTATCGTGAGATTGCCGATCAGCTTGTGCCTTATGTCAAAAAAATGGGATATACGCATGTCGAGCTGATGCCGATAGGAGAGTACCCGTTTGACGGTTCGTGGGGATATCAGGTCTGCTCCTACTTTGCGCCGACCGCGCGTTTCGGGACGCCGGAGGATTTCAGATATTTCGTGAACACTCTTCATACAAACGGAATCGGCGTGATTCTCGATTGGGTTCCCGCACATTTTCCCAAAGACGAACACGGTCTTTGCAATTTTGACGGCGGTCCGCTTTACGAATATCAGGGTTGGGACCGTATGGAGCATACCGAGTGGGGAACACGATGCTTTGATGTCGGCAGAAACGAGGTGGAGTGTTTCCTTATATCATCGGCGATGAGCTGGCTTGAACGGTATCATATCGACGGTCTGCGCGTCGATGCAGTGGCATCAATGCTCTATCTTGATTATGCGAGAAAGCCCGGCGAATGGGTGCCGAACATTTACGGTGAAAACAAGAACCTTGAAGCAATTGCCTTTTTCAAAAAGCTGAACACGGCGCTTTTTGCGGCGCATCCGGATATATTGATGATAGCCGAGGAATCGACGTCGTGGGCATCGATAACAAAGCCGGTTTCGGAAGGCGGGCTGGGCTTCAATTTCAAATGGAACATGGGCTGGGCGAACGATATGTACGATTATGTGCAGACCGACCCCTATTTCAGAAGATATCATCACAAGGATCTGAACTTCTCGCTTTCGTATGCATTCAGCGAAAATTATATACTTCCGGTGTCGCACGACGAGGTCGTGCACGGCAAAAAGTCGCTCATAGACAAGATGTGGGGGACATATCATCAGAAATTCGCCGGAATGAGAATATTCGAAGTCTGGCAGATGACCCATCCCGGAAAAAAGCTCACCTTCATGGGATGCGAGTACGGGCAGTTCCGCGAATGGGATTACGAAAACCAGCTTGAATGGTTCATGCTGGATTTCGAAAAACACAGACAGCTTCACGACTTTACGGCAACGCTCAACAACCTTTATCTCAAAAGGCGTGAGCTGTGGGAGCGGGATTTCTCATGGTCCGGCTTCGACTGGATCTACGCCGACCGCGACGCGGACAATCTTATAGCCTTCAGACGCATGGACAGAGCGGGGCATGAGCTGGTTGTTATTATAAATTTCTCGGCTGTCGGTTATAAAGGCTACGGCTTCCCGGTGAAGGGCAAGGCATACCGCGTCCTGCTTTCGACCGACGACGAGGAATTCGGCGGCAGCGGAATGAAATACCCCGGAATCATCGCCCGGAACGATATGGATATGATTACCCTCGACCTTGCACCTCTGTCGGCGGTAATTCTCGAACCGATAAACGAGCGTACCGTGCAGAAAAAGAAAAGGACAAAAAAACAGACGGCGCAGACAGACGGCAAACAGTGAAAACGAAGCTCATATAAAAGGCAGATATTTATATGCAGATATTTATATAAAGGAGACTATGGTAGTATGTTTCAGAAAAAAGAATGTGTTGCAATGCTTCTTGCCGGCGGTCAGGGAAGCAGGCTGTATACTCTGACCGAGAAAACCGCGAAGCCTGCCGTATCCTTCGGCGGGAAATACCGGATAATCGATTTTACCCTCTCAAACTGTATAAATTCGGGAATTGACACTGTCGGTGTGCTCACTCAATACCAGCCGCTTGTGCTCAACGAATATATAGGCAACGGCGCTCCGTGGGATCTTGACCGCAATATGGGGGGAGTCATGGTGCTTCCGCCGTATCAGAAGATGAGCGGTACCGACTGGTACAAGGGAACGGCAAACGCCATATGCCAGAACCTTGCATATATAGACAGATACGATCCCGATTACGTGCTTGTTTTGTCGGGTGACCATATTTACAAGATGGATTACTCGGCGATGCTTGATTTCCACAAGGAAAAGGAAGCCGATTGCACGATCGCGGTTCTTTCGGTGCCGATAGAGGAAGCCTCCAGATTCGGTATAATGAATACCGATGATGACAACAGGGTTTTTGAGTTTGAGGAAAAGCCGGCACATCCGAAATCAACCAAGGCATCTATGGGTATATACATTTTCAGCTACAAAAAGCTGAAGCATTATCTTATTGAAGACGATCACACCGAGGGCTCGTCGAACGATTTCGGCAAAAACATAATCCCGACCATGCTGAGAAACGGAGAGAGAATGTACGCATATCCGTTCAAGGGCTATTGGAAGGATGTCGGAACCATAAACTCGCTTTGGGAAGCGAACATGGATCTGCTTGGGAACCCGCCGAAGTTCAATCTTCATGATAATGACTGGAGAATTTTCTCAAGGTCCGAGTCGGACCCGGGGCAGTATGTCGGCGACGGGTCGGAGATATCGGATGCCTTCATAACCGAGGGTTGCGAGATATACGGTACGGTTGAACATTCGGTGCTTGGCGACGGGGTTTATGTTGCACCGGGCGCGGTGGTGCGCGACAGCGTAATTATGGAGAACACAACGATCGGCGAAAATGCGGTTGTTGAATATTCGATTGTCGCCGCAAACACCGATGTCGGTCGCGGTTCGCACATAGGAGACCGCCATGAGAATGGCGCAAAGATTACGGTCGTCGGTTCGGAGCTCAGACTGCCCGAAGGCACACGGATTGCAGGCGGCGAAATGGTAAACGAAAAGAAGCTCAGAGAGCTCATAAACGGTTAAGGGAGGGAGAAAGATGGCATACGCATCCGGAATTATTTTTTCAAATCTGCACGATCAGAATGTGAGCGAGCTTACAAGACGCCGTACAATGGCATCGATACCGTTCGGAGGCAGATACCGACTCGTCGATTTTCCCCTTTCCAACATGGTAAATGCCGGAATAAGGAATGTTTCGATAATTACTCATTACAATTATCAGTCGCTCATGGATCATGTTGGTTCGGGCAAGGACTGGGATCTTGCAAGGAGGACCGGCGGTCTGAAAATACTCCCGCCGTATATTGCGGCGTATTCGAGCTATGCGGCAAGTGAACTGTACGAAAACAGGCTGACAGCGCTCATGTCTATCAGCAATGCGATCTCCCACATGCCGGGCGACTATATTGTGATGTCCGACTGCGACAGCATATGCAACATCGATCTTGACGATATGCTGGAGCAGCATATAAAATCGGGGGCAAAGATAACCTTTGCAGTCAAAAAGGTTGCTCTTACTGCCGAGAAATGCAGTAACTACAATATTATTTTTTCGGACAATGACGGAAATATCACCGATATAATCACTCACCCGAAGAACATCGAGGGAGAGATGGATATAAACATCAATATTGCGATCGCAAGCAGAAATTATCTTGAAGCGGCTCTGCTTGATGCTGCCGCACACGGATACACCAGTCTCACGCGTGATGTCGTTTTGCGCAATATCGGACGCGAATGTTTCAGGGTTTATCGTTTTGACGGCTTTTTTGCAAATATAACCTCGATGAACGATTATTTCGACTGTAACATGTCGCTTCTGAAAAAGGAAAACCGCGAAAATCTCTTCAAAATAAAGAACAGACCGATCCTGACAAAGGTAAGAAACAGCGCACCGACAAAATATTCGGACGACTGCACCGTCAGAAATTCGATGATCGCCGATGGCTGCGTAATAAACGGTACCGTTGAAAACTCCATACTTTTCCGCGGAGTAAAGGTCGGCAAGGGAACGGTCGTCAGAAATTCGATTCTGTTTCAGGATACAACGACGGGCGAAAATGTCACGCTTAACTGCGTGATTGCCGACAAGAATGTGGTCGTCAGAGACGGAGTGATGCTGTCGGGACACAGTACAATGCCTCTGTATATTGACAAGGGCAAGCTGATCTGAACAATTATTTGAAAGAAGGTAATTATATGAAAATACTGTATGTCGGCGGAGAAGCGGTTCCTTTCGTATCAACCGGCGGACTCGGTGACGTGCTCGGCTCGCTTCCGGCTGCTATCGCAAAGGAGAACAGTGAGAACGACGTAAGGGCTGTTATACCGCTCCATTCGAAAATTCCGTCGGTATGGAAGGATAAAATGACAGTTGCCGCATCCTTTGACGTGCATCTTGCATGGCGCGTTCAGCATGCCGATATCATGAAGCTTGAAAAAGACGGCGTTGTATATTATTTTGTCGCAAACGACTATTATTTCAACAGGAACAATGTTTACGGCGAATATGACGACGGTGAAAGGTATGCGTTTTTCTGCAAGGCGGCTGTTGAGATGCTTCCGAGAATCGGATTTACTCCGGACGTGTTGCATGCAAACGACTGGCAGGCGGCGCTGTCGATAATATATCTGCGCAAGCAGCAGAACTATCCGAACACGAGAACGGTATATACGATACACAACATCGAATATCAGGGAAAGTTCCCGACGGCGATTCTCGGAGATGTTTTCTCGCTCTGGAATACCGATCTGCCCGAGCTTGAGTATGACGGATGCATAAATCTGACAAAAGGTGCCATTGTCTGCTGCGACAAGCTGACGACGGTCAGCCAGCGTTACAGCGAGGAGATACGTACTCCCTATTACGCGTACGGTCTTGCCGATATCATTTCGTTGTACGCCGGAAAGACCTGCGGCATAGTGAACGGTATCGATACCGATTATTATAATCCCATGACAGACCCGGTGATCTGCGGCGGACATTACAGTGCAAAATACCATACGTTTTCGGGCAAGGCAGGCAACAAGGCGGCTCTGCAGAAGGAGCTTGGTCTGCCCATTGATCCGGACAAGCCGCTTATCGCGATGGTTACAAGGCTTGTTCCCCCGAAAGGACTTGACCTTGTACGTGCCATGCTCGGCGAGATAATGCAGGGAGAGTCACAGTTTGTAGTGCTCGGAACCGGCGAGCATGATTATGAGGAGTTTTTCAGAGGTCTTGAAAATTATTATCCCGATAAGGTAAGGGCTCTGCTCAGATTCGACAAGGAGCTTTCGAGAAAGATATATGCCGGAGCCGATGTTTTTCTCATGCCGAGCCAGTCGGAGCCGTGCGGACTTTCGCAGATGATAGCCTGCCGCTACGGTGCCGTACCGGTCGTAAGAGAGACCGGCGGACTGTACGATACCATCAAAGCATTTGATGAAACCACGGGAGAGGGCAACGGCGTGACTTTCTATGCCTTTTCTCCTTATGAAATGAAGGATGCTGTCGGACGTGCGCTCAGATTCTATTATGAAAAGCCGCTTTGGAAAAAGCTTGTGAGAAACGCAATGAACAGCGATTTTTCATGGAGCGCGTCGGCGAAAAAGTACATGGAAATGTACAATTCGATGTTCTGACGGCATTGCCGCAGGACGGTCGGGACAAACGAAAAATAAGTATTCCCGCAATACAAGCAATGCCGCTTATGCGGCATTGCTTTGCTTGTTGATACTGCTTAAGTACAAAAGGAAGATTGCTTTGGCGACATTCTGCATATAATAATAAAGAGCGGATGCATCGCGCAAAGACAAGTCGGAAAGGAATTGAAAATGGAAAAAAAGCCGGAAATAAAGGATGAGAAGATACCCGAAAAGGTAAAAACGGTCAAAATGACAAAGAAGGCGGTCAAACAATCGAAGGAGCTTTCTCTCCGCCGCGAGATAACCGATAAGCTGTCGAGATATTTCGGAACAACCCCCGAGGAGGCAAACCCCGATCAGATATACAAGGCGGTCATTCTGTCGGTGAAGGACATTCTGTCGCATAAGCGTACCGAATTCAAGCAGAATGTCAAAAATCAGGAGGGCAAAAAGGTATATTACCTGTGCATGGAATTTCTGATCGGCAAGTCGCTGAAAAACAATCTCATGAATCTCGGGATCGAGAAGGAGTACGCACGGATACTTGAATCGTGGGGATACAACATAAACGATCTGTATGAGCACGAGGATAATCCCGGACTCGGTAACGGAGGTCTCGGCAGACTTGCCGCCTGCTTTATGGATGCTCTTACCACACTTGATTATTCGGCAACCGGATTTTCAATACTTTACGAATACGGTCTTTTCAAGCAGAAGATAGTTGACGGTCATCAGATCGAGCTGCCCGATATATGGATGCCCACCGGAGAGTGCTGGCTCGTCCCGAGGACCGATAAGACCTGTACCGTCCGTTTCGGCGGCAACGTCACCGAAAAATGGGATAACGGCAAATGCGAGATAATCCATACCGATTATACCGAGGTTCAGGCTGTCCCTTATGATATGATGATATCGGGCGCCGATTCGGAGGCGGTCAATTCACTGCGCCTCTGGAAAGCCGTAAAGACAAATCAGTTCAATATGGGACTGTTCTCGCAGGGCGACTATTTCCGAGCTATGGAGGAGTCGAACAAGGCGGAAATCATTTCAAAGGTTCTCTATCCCGCAGACGATCACGAGGGAGGCAGAACTCTGCGTCTGAAACAGCAGTATTTCCTTGTCTGCGCGTCGCTTCAGTCGATCATTGCCGATCATCTGCGCAGCTACGGTACGCTTGAAAATTTTGCCGACAAGGTTGCGATCCATATAAACGATACCCATCCGGCGCTGGTTGTTCCCGAGCTTATCCGTATCCTCATGGATACCTACTCCTATTCGTGGGAGGCGGCATGGGATACCGTTATCAAAACCGTGTCGTATACCAATCATACGGTGCTTCCCGAGGCGCTTGAAACATGGGATGAGGGACTTTTCAAATATGTCATGCCCCGTATACATCAGATAGTATGCGAGATCAACCGCCGCTTCTGCGCCGATCTCTGGAATCGCTATCCGGGTGACTGGGACAGGATCACCCATATGTCGATAATTGCGAACAACCGCGTAAAAATGGCAAATCTGTCGGTCGTCGGTTCGCATACGGTGAACGGCGTGTCAAAACTTCATTCGGATATACTCAAAAAGACCGTTTTTGCCGATTTCTATGACTTTACTCCGGGTAAATTCACGAATGTCACGAACGGTATTGCTCACCGTCGCTGGCTTTGTTATTCAAATCCCGGACTTTGCAGACTGCTTGACGAGACAATAGGTACGGGTTACAGAAAGAATCCCGAAAATCTTGCTCACTTCAAAAGATTTGCCGATGACGCTTCGGTTCTTGACAGACTGTACGATATAAAACGTGAAAACAAGGTGCGTTTTTCCGACTGGTATGCGAAAAAAACAGGCATACTGATAGACCCGGATTCGGTGTTTGACGTGCAGGTCAAGCGTATGCACGAGTACAAGAGACAGATGCTCAACGCCCTCCGTATAATATCCTTCTATGAAAAGCTGAAAGAGAATCCGGATGCCGATGTTCAGCCCCAGACATTCATTTTTGCGGCAAAGGCGGCTCCTTCCTATTTCATCGCAAAGCAGACGATAAGGCTTATAAACGAGATCGCCGCCGAGATTGAGAAGGACAAAAAGATCAGCGATAAGATGAGGGTGGTCTTTGCCGAGGATTACAATGTTTCGCTCGCCGAAATACTGATTCCGTCTGCCGATATATCCGAGCAGATATCGCTTGCCGGCAAGGAAGCGAGCGGAACCGGAAATATGAAGCTGATGATAAACGGCGCACTGACGCTCGGCACGCTTGACGGAGCGAATGTCGAAATCGCGGAGGCTGTCGGTCCCGAAAATGTCTATATATTCGGTCTTACAACCCCCGAGGTTGATGATCTGTGGAGACGCGGTTACCATTCTTCCGATTATTACAACAATGACAGTCAGCTCAAGCAGGCGGTAGACAGTCTCAAGAGAGGCTTCAACGGTGTCGATTTCACCGATTTCTATAATTATCTTCTTATGGGTCCCGGTGTACCCGACCCGTATATGTGCCTTGCCGATTTCGAAAGCTATCTGACAAAGCACAGGGAGCTGCTCGGCGATTATGCCGACAGAAGACGCTGGGAAAAGAAGTCGCTTATGAATATTGCTTCTGCGGGTATATTCTCCGCCGACCGTGCAATTCGGGAATATGCCGAGAATATCTGGCATATAAAGCCGATAAAAGCGGAAAACAACAGATGATCGGAAGCTCAGGACGAGGTTTATATGTTTATTCCCGATAAGCTTCTTCGTTCGGTGAAGCTTACAAAAAAATCCGAAAAGACCGATAACGCCGGTCTTTTCGGAGTTTTTGATACCGACGACAAACTGACGTTTGAATTGACAGTCCCGCGGGCAATCGGACTTTTCCGTCCGGCGCTTGTGTTTTACAGGGACAGCGATGCCGCCGAAATATCCTTTGAATTTGAACTTTCCGACTTTGATATGATCTGCGACAGTTTTTCATGCGCCGTCCCAATGGCTGATCTTTGCCCCGACGGTGAGCGTGACGCACTCCTCTGGTATACGGTTGTCGCGGACAGCGGGTACGGGCGTTTGCGGATATCCTGCTCCCGTTCGTCATACAGACCGGCTGTGAACAGAATCGACAGCGGCTATGACGGCTTTCAGCTTACGGTCAGACCGCCCGCCTCAGATCACCCCGACGATAAATTCGCGGGCGGGATAATATACCATGTTTTCGTTGACAGATTCGCAAAGGGCAGCAGATCGGTGCCCGTCCGCGAGGACGCGATAATCGATCCCGACTGGGAGAACGGCATCCCCGAATATGCGGAGGTGCGCGGCGGATTTGTGAGGAACAACCGCTTTTTCGGCGGAACGCTGTGGGGTGTGATCGAACACCTTGACTATATAGCAGAACTCGGCGTGAATATGATCTATCTGTCGCCGGTGTTCGAAGCCTACTCCAATCACAAATACGATACCGGCGATTACATGAAGGTTGACGCTATGTTCGGCGGCGACGAAGCGCTCGCTCTGCTTGTCGGAAAAGCGGGCGAAAAGGGAATATCGGTGATACTTGACGGCGTTTTCAACCATACCGGTGCCGACAGCAGGTATTTCAATAAATTCGGCAGATACGACAGCGTCGGCGCATATCAGAGCAAGGAGTCTCCTTATTACAAATGGTACGAATTTGAGAAATATCCCGACAGTTACCGCTGTTGGTGGGGAATAAATATTCTCCCCGCCGTGACAACGACCGACAGCTCGTATACCGATTTCATCTGCGGCAAGGACGGGGTTCTCGCAAAGTATATGAAAATGGGGATTGCGGGCTGGAGACTTGACGTCGCCGATGAACTCAGCGAAGAGTTTCTGGAGGCGCTTTGCAACAGGGTGAAGACCGAAAACAGCACATCGATTGTGTTCGGCGAGGTCTGGGAGGACGCATCGGATAAGATTGCTTACGGCAGACGCAGAAAATATTTCCGCGGCGGACAGCTTGACTCGGTGATGAATTATCCGCTCCGCGACGGAGTTATCAGATTCGTCAAATACGGAGATAAAGCGGCACTTTTTGAGGCGACTGCTCTGCTTTATTCGCATTATCCGAAGGAAACGAGCGATCTGCTTATGAACCACCTCGGCACGCATGATACAGAGCGGATACTGACAGTTCTCGGCGGCGAGCCGGACGGTGACAGACCCGCATCCGAGCTTGCTCTTGCGAGGCTCACCGATGAACAGCGGAGCAGAGCTGTCGAAATGCTGAAACTATGCTGGCTGATCGTGGCGGCGCTTCCGGGGCTCCCCTGTATATATTACGGCGACGAGGCGGGAATGGAGGGTTATCGCGATCCGTTCAACCGTATGCCGTTCGTGCCCGAAAGAGCCGATAAGGAGCTGACCGGGTTTTATCGCAGTGTCGGCAAAATGAGGCGGTCGGAGCCGCTCTTTGCAGACGGATATTTCGAGGTCGATGAAAATACACCCGACGGGGTGTTTGCGTTCAGAAGATTTTCGGGCAGTGATATCGGATATGAGATATATGTTGTTGCAAACGCTTCGGACAGGTTCTATATAACCGACGTCGGCGGAGAAGATCTGCTCACAGGTGAAAGGCATAGATATTTTGATGTTTTGCCGAAAAAAGCGGTAATTATACGAAAAAAATTGTGATTATTAACATTGAGTTAATAATACCGTAGTATAATTATCGGAGTAAATGAGAGAACGGAGTATATTATTATGAAATTCAGAAGAGTTATATCTGTTATTCTTGCACTGCTTGCGGTAACGACATTGTTTGCGGCATGCTCTCCGACAAGCAAGCCGGGGACAACCAATGCAAACGGTACGAAAGACGATCCCACGGACGGAGGCTCATCGGTAAAAATGAAGTTTCTGAAGGCTGGCAGATCGTCGTGTATCGTAATACGCACGCCCGCAGGAAATGTTATGATCGATACTGCCGCCGATGACAAGACCGACAAGGTGCTCACCTATCTTGCCGAAAAGAGCATAACAACAATCGACTATCTTATAATCACAAACTATTCAAAGAAACATATAGGCGGCGCCCCCGCGATACTTGCGAGCAAGGCTGTCACAGTCAAAAACGTCTACGCTCCCGCATATTCGAAGGGAAGCGCAACCTACAATGCGTATGCCGCCGCAATGACCGACGCGGGACTTACGGCGACCCTTGTTTCGGAGAATACCGAGATAAAGCTCGGCGACGTGACCTTTACCCTGTATGCTCCTCACAAGGACTATTCCACAGGCTCGGATGAGAACGACGAGTGCAATTCGGTAGCGGTCGGTATGACATACGGTGAAAAATCCTTCCTTATGACATCGCGTATAAAGGGTGAACGAGTAACCGAACTGCTTGCCGATCTCAACGGCAAAAAGTTCGATCTTATCACCGTTCCGAATTACGGTATCTATGACAATGAATATGACGGTCTGTTCACTTCTCTCGGCGCAGCCGATGCAATCGCATTCTGCTCGAACAATGCGGATAAGACACAGATGGACGTTGCGACGATAAACGCACTTACATCGGCAAAGACCCGCGTGTATGCAACCCGTGACGGAAGCATTGAAGTGAAGATCAAAACCGACAGTATTGAGATAAACGGAACACCGATAAACAATGTCGGCTGATAAGCCGATAATAAAAAGAACCGACAGAGAGAAAATTCTCTGTCGGTTCTTTTGTGTCACTTGATATTATTTCTTCATCCCGAATAATTCGGCAACTGAGAAATCGTCGTCGTCCTCTTCTTCGGTCGGTTCCGGTCTGCTCTCAACCGGCTTCATAACCACGGTGTGAGCCGTTTCATCTGTTGCCGACGCTTCACCGGATTTGTCCGATTCCGATGTGTCGGGAGAAACAATGTTGATAATCCCGTCAGGTATTACGCTTGCGTCGGCGGGAGCGGTTACCGCAATCTTCACGTCCGAATCATCCTCCGACGGCTTGTCGGTAACCTCGGGCTGATAGTTCCTGCAAAATTCGCTGTTTTTCAGAATAAGCTCGTAAAGTGCCTTTTCCTCTTTTGAGTTGAGCGTGCCGAATTCGGAGAACTCCTTAAGCTCGGCAATCAGCCTTGCTCCGGTGAAAACGCAGTCGGAGCTTCTGAAATCATAGGATGCACGGTCGTCTGTCAGAAATACATAGTGCCGCACGGCGGGGCAGTAAAGGCTTTTTCGCATGACAAGCGTTGAAATCGCCGAAACATATGTCTGACCCGCTTCGACAAGGTTGGGGATCGACCTCGTTCCGAGCGCGTCGGTGACCGTCCACGGTCCGCTGTCGGGCGCAACAAATTCGCCCGACCCGCCGCATATGCTGATAACGGCAATTCCGCCCGAACATACGATGACCGAGCAGACTTTCGGCGAAACTCCCGAATCGTCCCTTATTATGTACGGATTCTTTATGACCTTGTTGCCGAATACCGCCGAAAGCAGGGAGTTTGCGAATCGCTCGTCCCTGACGTTCGATTTGTATATATCCGAAAATACCGAGCGCTTTCTTGCTGCGCAGATTATATAAATTACGAGAATGAATACTGCAAAGACCGCTGCACAAAGGCAGGCGAACAGAATTTTGTCGGGCATATGACACCTCGATTTCCACCGATCCTGCGGTGCATAATTATATCTCAATTATATCTCAATAACATTTTTTTGTCAACCGTAATGGTATTTCAAACTTATTAATTTTCTGATAATTTTGCACTGTTCAGAAAAAGGTTACATATATTTTTATTCTTCGCCTTGCAAACGGGACTTTGCTGTGATAAAATACCGGAAAAGGGGTGATCGTATGGATAACGAAGGTAAAAAGGGGCAGACAGGCGGTAAAGAAAAAGGGCGCAGGTCGAAAAAGGGCGCGCTGATCTTTATCGCGGTGATGTTTGCGCTCCTGCTGATACTTCCGGTTCTGAATCTGCTGTCGCAGAAGCTGCCGTCAATGCCCGATAAGAATGACGGCGGAGAAGCCGCTGTCACGGCAAGGACATATCCGAAGGAATGGTTCGCCACTCCCGACTATAATCAGAATGTTCTGAGCGATCCCGAATATGAAGCGGCAGACCGCGCTCTACACTATAAGATCGGCAATGAAACGGTGATGATCGACGGTGACGCCTCCGATTACGGAACACTCTGCGCTTTCTGGGACGATTATTTCAGAGCGGCGATCGCGGGGAGCGAGTCGATGCTGTCGGGTATGCATACCGATGCCTATGTCGAAAAATTCGGAGGGTTCGATGCGATCGCGCCGCAGAAAATATATAATATAACCGTCGAGCTTCTTGACAGACGCGCGATCGAAGACAAAAAATACGCAGGCGGATATGTGAGCTATTTTAATGTTTCATATTGTATAAAGGACAATAACGGGACCTTCCGCAACGATTTTTTTGAGGACGATGTGTCGGTGCCGCTCATTTATGAGGTGGTCGAAAATGACGGAAGAACGCTTATAAACAATTATTCGAGACAGTCGATGACGACGCCGAACGATGACGATCGGTCGCCGTCGTGGATCATGCCGGTGGTCTGGGCGATCGTTTTGCTGGTGTCGGTCACGATCCTGCTGATTGTAAAAAGCGGCTTTTGCGGATGTCTTGCGCTTTCCGCATTGGCGGCACTGATTCTTTCGTTTATCCTTCCGCATAATATCGTCGCACAGATCGTGACATTTTCGGCAGTCGCCGCGCTGTCGGTCGCCCTTTGGGCAGTCATGAAAAAGAGGAAAAAGAGAAATCAGTCTGCGGAAAAGGTTGCACAGGACAGTCCTGCCGATATCACGGACGGTCGGGCATAATAATGAAAAAGAGCGTTTTTGCCGGATGTATGCGGCGGAAACTGTCGGTTTACGAAAAATTGCCCCGCGCGAAAGCGCGGGGCAATTTTTCGTTGAAGGCTGTGTGAAAATTATACGTGTCCGAGCAGTTCTATCTGCGAAAGGGCTGTTTCGCCCGAAAATTCGATCACAACACGATCGGCGGCAAGCTTTGCCTCAAACGGACGGGTCTCGCGTCCCCAATCAAACGAAACGCCGTTCAGAGTTACCGTATTTTCGGTTTCCGAACCGTTTTTGTAGGCTTTCAGGCTGATCCGACCGACATCCTTTGCATGCTCTGACGAGGTCAGCGTTATCATTTCTATGCTGACCCCGGATGCAAAAACAACGGTGATCCGATCGCCGTCATGTATAAGCGTTTCGGTGAGCGAGCAGTTGTCAAACAGCCTGTCGGCAAACTGAATGTCCGAGGAGATTTTTGCGTTTTCGGTCAGATCGACTGCCGGTTGTCTGTCCTTTCCGTATTCCGACAGTGAAAACGGCATTATCTTTCCGAAGTCCGACGGGGTGCTTCCCATTACAAACCGCAATTCTCCGCCCGAGGCAAGCTCATCATGTGTGACAAACAGTCTGTCAGACTTCTTTCCGTTTATCGTTACCGATCTTACATATATGTTCTCCGGGCTGTTGTTTTCGGCGACTATGTGCAGTTTTTTGCCGCCGATGTTAAGATCAACCTCGTCAAAAAGCGGTGAGCCGATCGCGTACTGACCTGTTGCAAGACAGAGCGGATAAAATCCGAGTGCAGACAGTATAAACCATGCCGACATTTCGCCGTTGTCCTCGTCTCCGGGGTAACCCTGTCCGAAATCTCCGCCGATGTACAGTCTTGACAGCACCTCTCTTGCGTATTTCTGCGCTTTCCACGGCTGATCGGTGAAATTGTACATGTATATAAGGTGGTGAGACGGCTGGTTCGAGTGTCCGTAGCGCCCCATTTTAACTTCTCTTGCCTCTCTCTGCTCGTGTATGCCGTCCCATTCACCGCAGGCACCGTATCCGCGGTAATATGCCTTTGTTTCGAAGATGCTGTCGAGCTTTTTCGCAAGCTCCGCGCGACCGCCGTAAAGTGCGGCAAGTCCCGCTCCGTCAAACGGAACGGACGCCGACATGTTGTAGGCATCGGTCTCGGTAAAATCCTTTCCCCAGAAGCAGGGGTCGAATTTGCCGCAGTAATTATTGTCTGATGTCAGCGACCCGTCCGCTTCTCTGCCGCGGAACCATTTGTCGCCGATATTATCGCCGCCGTCAACGAAGAGCAGGCGGTAGTTTTTTGCTCTGTTTTCAAAATATCTGCGCTCTGCGGCAAGAGCCGACTTTCTTTCGGGATCGGTTTCGTGTTCAAGCAGCAGACCCGCAAGCACGGAAATTCCGAAATCGTTGATATAACCCTCCATCGACCACGAAAATCCCTCGCGCGAGCCGGGAGTCCAGCCGAGGAATATCGATTTTTCGAGAAGCTCACGACCGCCGTCGGTCGGGGTCGGCGAGTAGACGCAGGCGTTTTTGTATGCGGCGGCGTATGCCTTTTCAATATCGAAACCGAAGTCTTTGACCGCGGCATCGGCGAAAATGATGTCCGACGAAGTGCCTACCATGCAGTTTACTCCTCCGGGAGCCGACCAGCGCGGTATCAGCCCGTTGTCGTCGTAATGCTTCAGAAAGCCGTTCAGAAGGCGGGGCATATCCTGCGGACAAAGCAGGGAATATGCCGGCCAGCAGGTGCGGTAGGTGTCCCAGAACCCGTTGTTTATCATCATTTCGCCCTCTTCGACCCGATCGGTGTAGGGTGAGCGGTACACATATACCGGAGCTTTGTCGGTTCCGATATTTTCGGCTGTCGAATTCGGATATTTGAAGAGGCAGTAAAGTCCGGAATAGATATTTTCAAGATCGCGCTCTGCGGCACCCTTTATGTTGTCTATGCAGGAAAGCTTGCCGTCCCAGCGGTCGGCAGCGTCGGCACAGATACTTTCAAAGGTTCTGCCGCGCAGTTCGAGATCGTGATTTTTCTTTGCCTGCCCGTATGATATGTATGATGTGGCAAAGGTCATGTATATCTTATCCGCGGAAAATGATGCGATCGCATTTTTTCCGCAGACCGCGGTCGATATCGGCTTTTCGGAGAAGGTTCCGTAGATATACACGGTCTTTGAGCAGTTGTTTTTATGGTCGGAGAAGGCGGTGAAGCTGCCGTCATCGTCAAAGGCGATGCCGCCGGACCCGTTCTGACAGTCGAAGATCACCGAATGATGCACGGCACTTTTGCCGAACGATAACATGGCAATAAGTCCGTGATCTGTCGGGGATATCTCTATCATACTGTCTGCGGCGTCCCCGCCCTTTTCGTCAAATGCGACCGAGTAATAGTGAGCAAAAGCAAGCTCGTTTTCGTGAGCGAAAATGTTCGTCATGTCGGCTGTGGCAAAGCCCTTGCCGTCACCCGCAAGTCGGGAGGTGTTTATCATGAACTGCCATGTTCCTCTGTCGCCGATCCAGATCGACGGCTCGTGCGAGATGCCGATGCTGTCAAACCTGCGGCTGAGATAGTCGTAGTGTTTGTCGGACGCATGATTTGTGATCGGACCGTACATGTTGAAGCCGTGCGGAAGCAGAACGGCGGGCGCGGTCAGACCGCGGGAGAATGATGAAGAGTCATTCGTTCCGCGGAGAATGTTTATGTAGTGGCAGAGCCTCGTCCGCTCGGTCGGCTTGCGGTCGTATATCGATATGTCGTCGAAGAAGCTCTCAAAATCCGAGCTTTTGGGCGGACCGTCGTATGAAATAACTGTCCTTGTTACCGTCTTGCCCGCAAGAGCGCCGAGCGGGACGGATATTTTGTTCCACTGGCAGACGTACAGTCTTTTTGACTTTCCCATTGAGGATGGGTCGGCATGAACGCCGTTTCCGTCGCATATACCCTTGTCCGACAGCCTGCTTCCGTCTGACAGATAAAGATCTACCGAGAAAAATGACTGCGAGTAATTATAGTCGTAATTTTCTTCGGCGCGGGAGGGAAATATGTAATATTCAAGGGTGCTGTTTTCCGAGACCGTTATGTTCTGACCGTCGGCGATGACGACTTCAAAACGCATCGGTTCCTTTTCGGGATGTCCGGATATTTTCAGCACTCCATCACCCGATATGCCTGTGTGTTCGTAGCCCACAAGGCTTTTGTCGGGACCGTCGCAGACCGACAGTCGGAGGTCGCAGGGGGACGGTGCGTCGTATGTGTACGACCGTCCGGAGTCAAATGAGTCAAAAAAAAGAGTTGTTTTTTCGAAAAACTTCGGCAGAAGCTTTTCGGTGCTGTCCGATATTATGCGTTTCATCGGCACGATTCCTTTCGTATACTGTTGTCCGTGGCAAACGGTACCTATATGTATTATAACATCCTGCCGTGCCGATGTCAACAGAGCATGCCGCGATAGTCAAAAAAGCCAAAAAATTTTTTCTGATATTTATCAAAATTGTGGCATAAGCCTATTGACATTGAGAAATGTTTATTGTATAATAACCGAGGCTTGGGGCAACTGCCCCGATGATAAACAGATAAAGAGGAGGTTGCCGTAATGAAGAAGAAGCAGTCGGGTCTGATATCTGTTTATATAAACGGTGTTTTCATAAGGAAAGATATTTCGTCTGTTGTTTCCGTTTTCGGTGACAGCAGTATTTTTTTGAATCCGGAGCGTTTCGCTCCCGGGTCTGATATCGCGGTTTTACCGGCTTTCTGTGATGTACATGTACATTTCAGAGAGCCGGGTTTTTCATACAAGGAGGATATCGCGAGCGGATGCGCCGCCGCCGCGAGAGGCGGGTACACCGATGTGTGCACGATGCCGAATCTTGATCCTGTACCCGATTCGGTCGAGGCGATAAAGAAACAGCTTGATATAATCGGGAAAAGCGCGAAAATCGGCGTTCATCCGTATGCCTCTATAACAAAAAAAGAGGCTGGAAGCGAAATAGTCGATATGGAAGAGCTTGCACCCTATTGCATTGCCTTTTCGGATGACGGCAGGGGTGTGCAGAGCGAGGACATGATGCGGCAGGCGATGATAAGAGCAAAATCGGTCGGGAAGATGATAGTCGCCCACTGCGAGGATGATCGGCTCAGAGGCGACGGCTACATCCACGACGGCGACTATTGCAGAGCGCACGGACACAGAGGAATCGTCGGTGAAAGCGAATGGCGTCAGATCGAACGGGACATAAGGCTTGCGGCAGAGACAGAATGCAGCTATCACGTCTGCCATATATCGACCGCCGAGAGCGTAAGGCTTATAAGAGAGGCAAAAGCTTGCGGGATCGATATCAGTTGTGAAACGGCACCGCACTATCTGGTTCTGAACGACAGCATGCTCGAAGAGGACGGCAGATTCAAGATGAACCCGCCGATAAGAAGCGAAGCCGACAGGGCAGCCCTGATCGAAGGCATAGCCGACGGCACGATCGACATGATCGCAACCGATCACGCGCCGCATGCCGCATCCGAAAAATCGGGCGGGCTTGAAAAAAGCCTTATGGGTGTGGTCGGACTTGAAACCGCTTTTCCGGTACTTTATACCGAGCTTGTGAAGAAAAACATAATTACACTTGAAAAGCTGATCGGGCTGATGTCGGTTGCGCCGCGCAGGCGGTTCGGTCTGCCGGAGCGCGGAGATTTGTGCGTGTTCGATCTCGGGGCGGAGTACACCGTCGATCCCGCCGAATTTGCGGGCAGGGGCAGAAGCACGCCGTTTGAAGGAAGAAGAGTGTTCGGAAAGAATCTGTTGACTGTATGCGGAGGTAAGATTGTATGGCAGGCATGAAAAAGAGAAAGATAGTTTTTGAAAACGGGGAAGAATATTACGGTGAATCGTTCGGAAGCGATGCCGAGGCGGTCTGCGAGATAGTGTTCAACACTTCGATGGTGGGCTATCAGGAGATAATCTCCGACCCGTCCTACACCGATCAGGCGATAGTGATGACATATCCGCTGATAGGCAACTACGGAACCGCCGACGAGGATTACGAGACCAAGCTTCCGACCGCGGGCGGACTGATTGTGAGAGAGTACAACGATCTGCCGTCGAATTTCAGATACACGAAAACGCTGTCCGAGGTAATGGAGGAATACAGGATCCCCGGAATAAGCGGAGTGGATACGCGGAAGCTTACGAGAAGTATAAGAGATGCGGGAAGCAGAAGAGTGGCGATCACCGATGCCGATACCCCGACAGAGCGCGCCGTGGAGCTGATAAGAAACACTCCTGTTCCGCACGACGCGGTCGCGAGGGTCAGCTGTAAAAAAAGATGGTATTCGAGAACCGCAAACGCCGCCTACAATGTGGTTGCGGTAGACTGCGGAATAAAGCTCAACATAATCCGCTCGCTCAATGCAAGGGGATGCAACGTTACGGTGGTTCCGTACAACACACAGCTTTCCGAGATCGAAAAAATGCGCCCGGACGGAATTTTTCTTTCGAACGGACCCGGCGACCCGCAGGACGTCGGCGAGGTGATCGGGCTCGTCAGGCAGGTCAGGGGAAAATATCCGCTGTTCGGTATCTGTCTCGGTCACCAGCTTATAAGCCTTGCCTGCGGAGCAGAGACCTACAAGCTCAAATTCGGACACAGGGGAGGCAATCACCCGGTAAAGAATCTTTGCACCGGAAAGGTTGAGATAACATCGCAGAATCACAGCTTTGCGGTAAGAGAAGAGAGCCTTGCGGGAACCGGACTTGAAATTACGCATGTCAATCTGCTTGACGGGACGGTTGAAGGGGTCCGCGACAGAGAATCCGGGATGTTCAGCGTCCAGTATCATCCGGAAAGCGCACCCGGTCCGCAGGACAGCGCGTATCTGTTTGACAGCTTTATTGCAATGATGGAGGGAAAAGCGAATGCCTAAGAGAACTGATCTGAAGAAAATACTTGTCATCGGCTCGGGTCCGATAGTGATCGGGCAGGCGGCGGAGTTTGACTATGCGGGAACGCAGGCGTGTCTCGCGCTCAAGGAGGAGGGTTACGAGGTAATACTCTGTAATTCGAACCCCGCGACAATAATGACCGATACGTCGATCGCAGACAAGGTCTATATGGAGCCGCTGAATCTTGAATATCTTGCAAGAATAATCAGATATGAGCGTCCGGACGCAATAGTTCCCGGAATCGGAGGTCAGACCGGACTCAATCTCGCAATGCAGCTTGAAAAAAAGGGAATTTTGCGCGAATGTAACACGGTTTTGCTCGGCACAAGCAGTGAAAGCATAGAGCGCGCGGAGGATCGCGAGCTTTTCAAGGAGCTTTGCGAACAGCTCGGCGAGCCGGTACTGCGTTCGCGGATTGCCGAAAGCATAAGCGACGGACTTCTCGCGGCGGAGGAGATCGGATATCCCGTCGTACTGCGCCCCGCCTTCACGCTCGGCGGGACGGGCGGCGGATTTGCCGATGACCCGGACGAATGTGCCGAGCTTCTGCGCGGTGCGCTTGAACTTTCGCCGGTACATCAGGTGCTTGTCGAAAAGAGCATAAAAGGCTATAAGGAAATAGAATACGAGGTTATCAGAGACGCAAACGACACGGCGATAACCGTCTGCAACATGGAAAACATCGATCCCGTGGGCATCCATACCGGTGACTCTGTTGTCGTATGCCCGTCGCAGACGCTCACAAACAAGGAGTATCACATGCTCCGCGACAGCGCGTTGCGCATCATCAGGGCGCTGAAAATAGAGGGAGGATGCAATGTGCAGTTTGCGCTTGATCCGCTGTCGTTCAGATATTATCTGATCGAGGTGAATCCGAGAGTTTCGCGCTCGTCGGCGCTTGCAAGCAAGGCAAGCGGTTACCCGATAGCGAGAGTCAGTGCAAAGATCGCCGTCGGCATGCATCTTGACGAAATAATGATAGCGAACACTCCCGCCTCGTTCGAGCCGACGCTTGATTATGTGGTCACGAAAATGCCGCGCTTCCCGTTTGATAAATTTTCGTCGGCAAACAACAAACTGTCAACCCAGATGAAGGCGACCGGAGAGGTTATGAGCGTCGGCAGGACGATCGAAGAGAGTCTGCTCAAGGCGGTGAGATCGCTTGAGATCGGTGTCGATCATCTCTATATGAAAAAATTCGACGAAGCGGGGGATGAAGAACTGCTTTCGTACATCAAGGACGGAACCGATGACCGTCTGTGGGCAATTGCCGAGCTGATGCGCAGAGAGACCGATATGGGTATGATCTGCGAGGCAACGAAGATAGATATGCTCTTCCTTGAAAAGCTCTCCAATATAGTCAGGGAGGAAAAGAGGCTGTCGGATAATGTCGGTGATGAAAAGCTTCTTCGCGAGGCGAAGCGTATGGGATTTTCCGACCGCGCGGTCGCGAGACTCTGGAGAACGACCGAGGACGAGGTATATGCAATGCGCGAAAAGCTCGGGCTTTTCCCGGTCTACAAGATGATCGATACCTGCGCATCCGAATTTGACAGCTATATCCCATACTTCTATTCGACCTATGAAGACGAAAACGAATCGGTGGTTTCCGACAGAAAGAAAATAGTAGTTCTCGGATCGGGACCGATACGCATAGGGCAGGGCGTGGAATTCGACTATTCGACCGTCCACGCGGTTACGACCATAAAGAAATCGGGATATGAGGCAATAATCATAAACAACAACCCGGAAACGGTGTCAACCGACTATACCTGCTCGGATAAGCTCTATTTTGAACCGCTCTGCGTCGAAGATGTCATGAATATAATTCATCTTGAAAATCCGATCGGGATTGTCGCCTCACTCGGAGGTCAGACCGCAATAAATCTGTCCGACAGACTCGCACGGCGCGGGGTAAGGATAATAGGGACCGACTGTGAGGCGATCGACAAAGCCGAAAACCGTGAGCTTTTCGAAAAGCTTCTTCTTGAACTCGGTATTCCGCAGCCTCCCGGAAGAGCGGTTACAAAAATCTCCGACGGACTTTGCGCGGCAAAAGAGGTCGGATATCCGGTGCTCGTGCGCCCGTCTTTCGTACTCGGAGGCAGGGCTATGCAGATAGTTGCCGACGGAGATCAGCTTTGCAGATATCTGCGCACGGCAGTTGAGATCGATGAGGATAAGCCGGTGCTTGTCGATAAGTATATCGTCGGCAAGGAACTTGAGGTCGATGCAATATGCGACGGCAGGGATGTCTTTGTGCCCGGGATAATGGAGCTTGTCGAACGCACGGGTATTCACAGCGGCGATTCTATAAGCGTATACCCGACCTTCAGCGTCAGCGACAGAGTCAGGGAAACGATTCTTGATTATACAAGACGGCTCGGACTCGGCATCGGTATCGTCGGTCTGTACAACATACAGTTTATCGTGGACAAATCAGAAAATGTCTATATAATCGAGGTAAATCCGCGCTCGTCGAGAACGGTTCCGTTTCTCTCAAAGGCGACCGGCTTCCCGCTTGCCGATATTGCGACAAAGGTGATGCTCGGGGAGTCGCTTGCGGCTCAGAAGCTTGACCGACCGCAGCCGACGCGCAAAAACCGCTGGTACGTGAAGGCTCCCGCCTTCTCCTTCTCAAAGCTCCGCGGACTTGACGCATACCTGTCGCCCGAGATGAAGTCCACGGGCGAGGCGATAGGCTATGACAGCAGTCTGACGAGAGCGCTTTACAAGGCGCTAAAGGCAAGCGGAATGAGCGTCACGAATTACGGAACCGTGCTTGTGACCGTTGCGGACGGCGACAAGGAGGAGGCGCTTCCGCTGATACGCAGATTCTATAATCTCGGCTTCAACATTCAGGCGACCGAGGGAACCGCGCTCTTTTTGAAGAAGAACGGGATAAGGACTCACATGCTCGGCAAGATATCCGAAGGAAGCAGTGAGATTCCCGAGGCAATCAGACAGGGCTATGTGACCTATGTTATAAACACGAGAGACGTAAGCTCGTCGGATGTGCTTTCGGACGGACATGAGATCAGACGCTGTGCCGTAGAAAACAATGTTACGATGTTCACATCTCTTGATACGGTAAGGGTAATGCTCGATGTGCTTGAAGAGATGACCCTCGGCATATCGACAATCGACGCATGAAAAGGAGTGACCGGATGAAACAGGATATGTATCTGATTATACACAATAAGGAAATTGCGCCGTCGGTGTTCGAAATGACTGTCGAAGGCGACGGAACGCCGATAAAAAGACCCGGGCAGTTTGTAAATATAAAGCTCGACGGCTTTTTTCTGCGCAGACCGATTTCGGTGTGCGACTATGATGAAAAAAAGATAAAGCTGATATACAAAATCGTCGGCGGTGGAACCGAAAAGCTTGCCGGGATGAAAGAAGGAGAGAGACTTGACATGCTTGTCGGGCTCGGAAACGGGTTTGACATCCGGACTTCCGGGGATACCCCTCTTCTGATAGGCGGCGGTGTGGGAGTCCCTCCGCTCTACGGACTTTGCAAAAAACTTGTCGCAGAGGGCAAGAGACCGTCGGTGATACTCGGCTTCAACAAGGCTGACGAAATCTTTTACGAAAAAGAATTTTCGGCACTTTCGGACAGGGTAATTATTACAACGGTTGACGGGAGCAGGGGCATAAAGGGGTTTGTGACCGCCGCGATGAACGATATCCCATACAGTTATATTTACACCTGCGGACCGAAGGCAATGCTTTCGGCGGTAAGTGCGGCGGCAAAGACAAGCGGACAGTTCAGTCTTGAAGAGAGAATGGGCTGCGGTTTCGGTGCGTGTATGGGATGCACCTGCAAAACAAAGAGCGGAGCGAAGCGGGTCTGCCGCGAGGGTCCGGTATTTGTCAGGGAGGAGATCGAATGGTGAATACAAAAATCAGACTGTGCGGCAGAGAGCTTGACAATCCGGTGATACCGGCAAGCGGTACATTCGGGTACGGCTACGAATTTGCGGAGCTTTACGACATAAACTGCCTCGGGAGCCTTTCGTTCAAGGGTACGACGAGAGAAGCGCGCTTCGGAAACCCCACGCCCCGTATTGCCGAATGCAGCTCGGGTATGCTGAACTCGGTCGGATTGCAGAATCCCGGAGTCGAAGCGGTGATCGCAGAGGAGCTTCCCAAGCTGAGAAGTTGTTTTCACAAGCCGGTAATGGCGAACGTGAGCGGATTTTCGACAGAGGATTATGTTTACACGGTCGAAAGACTGGACGGCGAAGATAATATAGGGTGGTTTGAGATAAATATTTCCTGCCCGAATGTTCACGGCGGCGGTCTGGCGTTCGGGACCGATCCGAAAAATGCCGCGTCGGTCACGGCGGCTGTCAGGAAAGTTACCGCAAAGCCGGTCATAATAAAGCTGTCGCCGAATGTGACCGATATAACCGCGATCGCAAAGGCGTGCGAGGATGCGGGAGCCGACGGCATATCGCTCATAAATACGCTTGTCGGGATGAGAATCGACCCGAAAACGAGAAAACCGATCCTTGCGGTCGGTTCGGGCGGTCTGTCCGGACCCGCAGTCAAGCCGGTTGCGGTAAACATGGTGTACAAGGTCTATGAGTCGGTAAAAATTCCGATAGTCGGAATGGGCGGCATTGCGACTGCGGAGGATGTGATCGAATTCATGCTCGCCGGAGCGACCGCGGTCGAGGTCGGCGCAGCAAATCTCGTCGATCCGTTTGCATGCAAAAAAATAATCGACCGCCTGCCCGAAGTAATGAGAAAATATAATATACAGAGTCTTGAAGAAATAACGGGAGGAGCACACAGATGAAGGATGTAATTATTGCCTGCGATTTTCCGGGCAGAACCGAATGTCTTGACTTTCTTGACATGTTCAGAGAAGAAAAGCCGTTTGTCAAAATCGGAATGGAGCTGTTCTATTCGGCGGGACCTGACATAGTGCGGGAGATAAAGGGCAGGGGTCACAGAATATTTCTCGACCTCAAGCTGCACGATATCCCGAATACCGTGAAAAGATCGATGGCGGTCCTTTCGGGACTTGATGTTGACATGTGCAACCTCCACGCCGCGGGTACGATCCCGATGATGCGTGCGGCGCTTGAAGGACTTACACGTCCCGACGGCACAAGACCGCTGCTTATCGCGGTCACACAGCTCACATCGACAAGCGAGGAAGCAATGCACAGCGATCTGCTTATAGATGGGGATATGCAGAGCGTCGTTATGCACTACGCAAAAAATGCGGCGATCGCGGGACTTGACGGAGTGGTCTGCTCGCCGCTCGAAGCGGAAAGCGTGCACCGGGTCTGCGGAAGCGGGTTTCTTACGGTTACCCCGGGAATCCGGTTTGCAGACGGCGAAAAGGGCGACCAGTCGAGGGTCACGACACCCGAAAAGGCAAGAGAACTCGGAAGCGATTATATAGTGGTCGGCAGACCGATAACGGCGGCAGCCG
Organism: uncultured Eubacteriales bacterium; assembly: GCA_934486825.1. Lineage (GTDB taxonomy): Bacteria > Bacillota > Clostridia > Oscillospirales > CAG-272 > CAKSQF01. The sequence continues at coordinate 69,362 of CAKSQF010000003.1, forward strand.
ATCCTGTTATGGCATACAGACGCTGTGTGCGCGAATTTGTCGGAACAAAAACAGATATAAACGAAAGGATATGAGCAAAATGACAGACACAAAGAAGCTGATTGCAAAAGATCTTCTGAAGATAGGAGCGGTATTTTTCCGTCCCGAAGAGCCGTTTACATGGGCAAGCGGAATAAAGAGTCCGGTGTATTGCGATAACAGACTGACACTGACCGCGCCCGATGTGAGAAATGACGTTGAAAATGCGCTTGCCGAAACGGTAAAAACATTTTATCCGGATGCCGAGGTTCTGATGGGTACGTCAACCGCGGGAATTGCTCACGCCGCAATTACCGCACATCTGCTCGGTATGCCGATGGGATATGTAAGATCGGGCAATAAGGATCACGGGCGTCAGAACCGTATCGAAGGGCGGCTTGAACCCGGGCAGAAGACAGTGATAATCGAAGATCTTATCTCTACCGGCGGAAGCGTCATAGAGGTGGCTGAAGCGCTCAGAGAGGCGGGAGCCGAGGTTCTCGGAATTGCCTCGATCTTCACATACGGCATGAAGAAGGGAATCGACCGCCTCGGAGAGGCGGGACTTAAAAACGTGAGCCTGACAGATTTTGATTCGGTCGCCGGGGTTGCCGCCGAGACGGGATATATAAAGAAGGAAGATATTGCGCGGCTGATCGCGTTCCGCGATAATCCGTCGGATGAAAGCTGGATAAACCGTGCGGGGAGCGGGAACAGATGAAGAGAAGCCTTATAGATATATCAGAGCTGACTGTCGAAGAGATCGGCGGACTTATATCGACTGCCGAAGATATAATTGCGCATCCGTCGGCTTACAGCGAAAGGTGCAAGGGGAAAAAGCTTGCAACACTCTTTTTTGAGCCGTCAACGAGAACAAGACTCAGCTTTGAGGCGGCAATGTATGAGCTCGGCGGGAATGTGATAGGATTTTCGGAAGCAAAAAGCTCTTCGGCATCAAAAGGGGAGAGCGTGGCGGACACGGCGAAGGTGATCTCCTGCTATGCCGATATAATCGCAATGCGCCACCCAAAGGAGGGCGCGCCGCTTGTTGCGGCAGTCAATGCATCGATACCTGTTATAAACGCGGGGGACGGCGGTCACTGCCATCCGACCCAGACGCTCGCCGATCTTTTTACAATATACAGAGAAAAAGGCGGATTCGACGGGCTTACCGTCGGGCTGTGCGGCGATCTTAAATTCGGACGCACCGTTCATTCGCTTATAAATGCGCTCATACGCTATAAAAATGTCAGATTCGTGCTTATTTCTCCACCCGAGCTGAGGCTCCCGCAGTATATGAAGGAAATTCTCGACGGAAAAGGTGTTGAGTACACCGAAACGATCGGGCTTGACGAAGTCATGGCATCCCTTGATATCCTTTACATGACGAGGGTGCAGCAGGAAAGATTCACGAGCGAGGAGGAATACCTCCGTCTCAGGGATTCGTATATACTGACTCCCGAAAAAATGAAGCTCGGCGGACCGGGATTGCGTGTCCTTCATCCGCTCCCGCGGGTCAATGAGATCAGCGTTGAGGTTGACGGCGATCCGAGAGCCTGCTATTTCAAACAGGTTGAAAACGGCAAGTACATGCGCATGGCGCTTATTCTCATGCTGCTTGCATCGGAGGAGACACCCGAAAATCCGCTTCTTTCGCCCGATCTTGTGAGGATCGGCAGATGCACAAATCCGCGCTGTATATCTTCGGTTGAGCAGGAGCTGCCGCCGCTGTTCAGATATACCGGGGACAATCGGCAAAACCGTCGGTGTATTTATTGCCAGTCAAAGGGTTAGTTAATTTTTTGTTAAATCTATTGACTTTTCGCGCATAATATATTATATATATTGCATACGAACATATTGCATACGAACATACGAACTTTAATAAACAGATTGGAGCAATTATTATGATAGATAACGCTTTGGGAAGAAAACGGCTCGGACTCGGAGTCAGGTTGACGGTAAAAACAGTGATAGCTCTTGCGGTTGTGGGACTTGCGGTCGCTCTGCCTCAGCTTGCACATCTCGCGATCGGACCCGGCGCGGGAATAAGATTTTTGCCGATGTATCTGCCGGTAATTATCGGCGGGTGTATGCTCGGTTGGCGCTTCGGCGCGGCTGTCGGCATGGCTTCACCGCTTGTAAGCTATCTTCTGACGTCGGCTGTCGGAACCGCAATGCCTGCGGCATCGAGACTTCCTTTCATGATGCTTGAGCTTTGCGTATTTGTGGCAGTCTGCGGCATGTTCTCAAAAAAGATCGCAAAAAACAGCATGATGTCATTGCCCGCGGTGCTCTGCGCACAGTTGTGCGGCAGATCGGCATTCCTTCTTTCGGTCGTGCTGTTCGGAAAAAGCGGATCGCTGACCGCGGAGATTGTTCTCGGACAGATAAAGAGCGGCATACCCGGACTTGTCTGTCAGGCAGTGATTGTTCCGCTTGTTGTTGTCGGAATGAAGAAGCTTCTTGACAAAGTAGGATGACCGAAAAGAGAGGATGTTATAATGAACGATATAGAGATAGCAAGGAAGAATCTTGTCGGACACACGCTCTCTCTCTGTAAGGACGGCTATGTTGTAACGAGCGGCGAGCGCGGAGTTTATCCTATGATAAACATGCTGCGCATGGGTCACGACGTGTCGGGATATTCTGCGGCGGATAAGGTCGTGGGCAAAGCGGCGGCAATCCTCTTTGTGCAGGGCGGCATTGCCGAGGTCTACGCCGACGTTATATCCGAAAGCGGACTTGAGCTTCTGCGCTCACACGGTATACCCGTCGGTTACGGAAAGCTTGTCGATAAAATAATGAACCGTGACGGCACAGATATCTGTCCTATGGAAAAGCTGGTTGAGAATGAAAACGATATACATACCGGTGCGATAAAGATTACCGACAAAGCTATAGAAATGCGAATGAAAAACAGGTCATGACCGATCGGTCATAACCTGTTTTTATAATATTTTGTCAGCAGACAAAATCTATTGCCTTGCGGTCAATGCGTATCTCCTTGCAGAGAGCGGATGCCTTTATGTGTTCGGGATGATTTTTGTAGCGCTCAAGTGCTTCGAACGACTCAAACTTTGATATAAGTATAGCGTCATAGTCGTTTTCGGGGTTGACGTTTACCCCTGTTTCCATCTCGATTATCTCGGGAATGATCGGTCTGAGGCTCTCAAGCGCGTCAAGAAATTTGCGCATTGCCGCCTCTTCGTTTTCTTTGAATTTCCATATCACAACGTGTTTTATCATGTTATTTCCCTTTCGTGTGTACTGACTGACATGATTATATCACATAAAGTCGCTTTTTTCAAGGAGCTTTCTGTATTTCTGCCTTTACGGGGCGAAAGCTTCTCCGAAATATTCCCCGCCTTTGGCATTGAGAAAATCGCGAAGTTCATTGCCTTTAAGATAGTACAGATTGTAGCACTTTTTACCCGATTTGTTCCGAAGAACCACTTCAAAATCAAATTTTTTTGTTCCGAAGGATCCTACGCATAACTTTTTCCCGTTTTTTAAATATACAACAGCACCGAACTGGATAGTTGTACCGACATCGTAAACCCTCCAAGCGGCGTATTTTGCCTTTCGGTAAAGCTTTATGAATTCTTTCGTTTCGGCTTCGTTGAGGGTATATTCACCCAATGGCGCATTCCAGATCACGATTTTATCGACCTTACTCCGGGACAGTGCGACATACCCGCTTACAATATACAAAACAGTGCCCAGAACTATCACTGCGATCGCGATAATAATAAGTTTTTTCTTCATTGCCGTCCTCCGTTTTTGTGTTTTTTTCGGTAAGGCAAACGGGTGTTTCCGTTTTGAACCGTTCGTATGAAGTATACCATAATATTGATGAAAAATCAATATATCAAAATACAAAAAATACAAAATTTTCAAAATTTGTTTGTCGGTGTGACATTTAAAAAACAGCGTCGGTCATACTGGGATGGCAGCATATTGTTCTTGACAGGTGTGACGAAAAAAGATATACTGTTTTTATGGATTACAAATGAAACCAATATTGGTGCAAACCTAAGCGAAGGATGGATTGTAAAAATGAACGATAAATGGCTTGAATTTGCGATGCGCATCCAGAGCATTGCGCAGGCGGGACTTCAGTACGGCAAAGACAGATATGATATTGAACGGTATGAACAGCTGCGCACTATCGCCGCGGAAATGGTTTCGGAAAGAACCGATCTGCCGCTTGAGCGTGTAAGCGAGCTGTTCTGCAACGAAACAGGTTATCAGACTCCGAAGATCGATACGAGAGCGGCGGTTTTTTCGGACGGAAAGATACTTCTTGTTCACGAAAACAACGGTACATGGTCACTGCCCGGAGGGTGGTGCGATGTTGACATGTCTGTTGCGTCAAATGTCGAAAAAGAGGTCAGGGAAGAGTCGGGACTTACCGTCGTGTCCGAAAGGCTAATTGCGGTTCAGGACTGGCGCAGACACAACGTGACAAATTATATCTGGGGAGTTATCAAGTTTTTTGTCCTGTGCAGATACGAGAGCGGAAATTTCGAAGAAAATATCGAAACGACCGAAATCGGATTTTTCGGCAGGGACGAGCTTCCCGAAGAGCTCGCAACCGAGAAAAACACAAAGCAGCAGATACTTATGTGCTTTGATTTTCTCAAAAATCCCGATGCTCCGACGCTTTTCGACTGATTGCGGAAATGCATAAAAACAGCACAGGCAGCCGAGCGGTGTAATTTGTGTGATTGTGAATCACGACCGCCCGTGCCTGTGCCGCACGCAAGATTTTCGCATGAATTATTGTGGTTTTTTCTGCGGCTGTGTCCGCCGCTCCACAAAGAGCCGTATCCACAGCTTGGTGTATGAGTCCAGATCGTCGAGCGTTACATCCGACAGTCCGCGGCAGTATTTGACATATTCGCAGAGAAGTCCGTTTACGAAAACCGCAATGTCAAGCGCAAGATATTCCTTGTTTTTTATTCTCTCGTCGCGGTTGCACAGCTCAAGAAACTTGTTCGTCGCAATCGTCGTCAGCTTCTTTGCCGCAAAAAGAAAATCGTTTGAGCGGCAGAGCAGCTTGTAATTTTCATCGTTTTCCCGGATGTATCGGAAGAATATCTCGGCAAATTTCTCGGCGTTTACCGCCTCAACAAGCTTTGTATTGTCAAAAAATCTGTCGATGAGCTCGTTTTCGTAGTCTTCCGCAATGCCGTATGTGTCGTCATAATGTGAATAAAAGGTTCCGCGGCTTATGTCGGCGCGGGCGCACAACTCGCTGACCGATATTTTGGAAATTTCCTTATATTCGGACAGCATCTCGGCAAATACGCTCTTGATAAGACGTTTGGTTTTTGCGGATGAACGGTTCAGGTTCTTCACTTTCATAGTTATTCCGACCTCTTTTTTATATTGCAGTGGCTTTCTCACAGGGGAAAGTCGCTTTTTTTACAGTTTTATATACAGTGTCAATATTTTAACACTGATTGCAAAATTGCTCTTCCTTTTGCCTGCAAAATAATTATAATACAACATTGTTGAAATGTCAACAGTGTTCAATAAAAAAGAGAACAGGAGGAACTGTATGCACACGATAGAAGTGGAGCACCTGACAAAGGACTATGGCTCCGGGCGCGGCGTGTTTGATGTCAGCATCGAGGTGGATAAGGGAGATGTTTTCGGCTTTCTCGGACCGAACGGTGCGGGCAAATCGACTACCATCCGTCATCTTATGGGATTTTCAAAGCCGGACAGCGGGAGCACAAGGATCGAGGGTGTTGAAACATTTTCTGACTATTCCAAGGTGCTCAGTCACGTCGGATATATTCCGGGCGAGATCGCACTGCCTGCCGGACTTACCGGATGGGAGTTCATCAGGATGATGCAGAATCTTCAGAAGATTCACAATGAGGAATGTCTTGCTTCCATGCTGAAGCTTTTCGAGCTTGAGGACGAGGTGCTCCGCGGGGACACCAAGCGTATGAGTCTCGGAGTAAAGCGGAAGCTGGCGGTAGTCACGGCGTTTATGTCCGATCCCGACGTACTTATACTTGACGAGCCGACAAGCGGACTGGATCCTGTAATGCAGGAGAATTTTATAGAGTTTATTCATAAGGAGAAGTCACGCGGGAAGACGATTCTGCTGTCCAGCCACATTTTCTCGGAAATAGACTCAACCTGCGACAGGATCGCCATTATCAAGGACGGACATATCGTATCCCAGTTTGTGGCTGACGATCTGAGGCACGCGTCACGCAAGTATTACACCGTATCCTTTGCCGACAGATCGGCGAAGTCGGAATTTGTCGGCAAAGCCGCCGCCCTTTCGTCGTTCAACCTGATACGGGAAGAGAACAACGAGGCATATCTGTCGATCGACGACAGCGATCTCAATGAACTTATCGCATTGCTTGCGGCAACACACGCGACCGCCTTCAGCAACCGTCGGGAAACACTGGAGGATTATTTCCTCAGATTTTATAAGGAAGATAAGGATTTCGGAGGTGCTTTGAAGTGAGCGTAATCGAATGCAGACAGCTTACCAAGGATTTCGGCGACGGGCGCGGTATTTTCGGACTTGATCTGAATATCGAAGAGGGCGAGATGGTAGGATTTGTCGGTACAAACGGAAGCGGAAAGACAACCACTATCCGCAATATGCTGGGCTTTCTCAAGCCGACCTCGGGCGAGGTCAGCGTGAACGGACTTTCATCATGGGAGCACGCAAGCGAGATTGCACGCAGCGTCGGCTATGTTCCGGGCGAAATCGCTTTTCCCGATCTGAAGACAGGTATTGATTTTCTCAAATGTCAGGCAGACTTTCTGGGACTTAAGGATATGAGCTACGCAAACGAGCTGATCGAACGTCTCCAGCTTGACCCGAGAGCCAATCTGAAGCGTATGAGTAAGGGTATGAAACAGAAGACCGCGCTGGTTGCGGCACTGATGAACGATGCGCCGATCATCCTTCTGGATGAGCCGACGACCGGACTTGACCCGCTTATGCGTATTACCTTCCTTGATATAATCAGGGAAGAGCATAAAAAAGGCAAGACGGTGTTCATGAGCAGCCACAGCTTTGAGGAGCTTGAAACTACCTGCGATCGCGTGGCTCTGATAAATGACGGACATATTATTGACGTCTGCAATATGAACGATATCGTCAACCGACCGGTCAAAGAATTCAAGATCGAATTTCATACCGAATCGGATTATCTGAGATTTCTCGGTGAGCGGTATGAGGTCATCCGCCGCCAGCCGCAGTACAATCAGGCGACCATACGCATTTCATCAAACGAAACGGCAGATCTTCTCGGCTCACTCAAAAGCTATGATGTGAAGTTTATATCCGAGCTGCCATATACATTGGAAATGCACTTCAAAAAAATACTTTTTGCTAAAAAGGAGAATGAAAGCCATGTTCAGTAAAGCACTTTTCAAGCAGTCGTGCAAGGCAAACGGAACGATGTGGAGCATAATTACCTTTGCGGTCTGCTTCATGCTTGCCTGCGTAATGCTGATCTCGGGTAACGGAAGTATCGGCGAGGTCAAGAACTCAATACAGGACACCATTATCGTTAAGGAAATAGACGCGAGCCTTGAGCTGCGCGCGGTAAACTACTACGTAAACGCAACAGACGGTCTGTCCGAATTTGACAGACTGTTTGCAAAGAACGCAACCGATACGCTCTCCTATCTGACATGGCTGTCAGCCATGCCCGATCAGACGCAGATCACCGATCCCGAGCAGTATGCGGCTGCAATGAAGCAGTGGCAGAGCGCCAAGCCCGAAATGAAGACCGAGGCGGGTAAGAGCCTTGAAAAAGCGGTCGGTGAGTGGCAGGCAAAGAAGCCGGATATGTCAGCCTTTGGGTCGGCGGAGGAGTATGCCGCCGCAATGAAGCAGTGGGCGGACGCAAGTCCCGCCACGGCTGAAAACGGAGTGAAGCTTGCATATTCGATCGCGGCAGAAGACCTTCAGGAATATGTGTATGCAAAAGCGGTCGCAATCAATCCCGCCTATACGCGCGAATCTGATGAGGCAAAGGAAATGCTCGGCGTTGTGATGTATACGCTCAACCCGAACGGAATGTTCAATGATTCCTTCTACCTTGTGCATGAAAAGAAGGCTCCCGATGAGTATGATTATATGTCGGTTATCGGACACATACAGGCGGGCGATGTTGACGCCTACCTTGACGGCAGTGAAAGAAGCAAATACCGCTCCGCACGTGCCGAGGACTGCTCGGCGATGTTCCTTGCGGGCAATATGACCGAGGCATCCAATGTCGAAAAGATCGTAAGCAATCTGTCTTCCTTCGGCGTGACCATGGAGAAGTACAACAGCTTCGGTTATACTTATGATTCGATCAAGCATCTTGCAAACACCACGGCGATCACCTACGGCAACCGCTTCTCCTATGAGATGGAACTGCTTGAAGAGCGTCGGGCAAACGGCGAATTTGCCGATGATGCCGCTTATAAGAAGGCTGTTGAGGATAAGACCGCAGAGCTTACAGCCGATGTGACCGGCAGTCTGCTGTCCGCGCTTCCGCAGGAGGTTTCGGACGCGCTTGAGGAGGTCGGAAAAGCCGATCTGTATACACTTATCGTCGGTTCGATCTTCTACAAACTCGCAGGTCTGCTTCTGCCGATCATCTATATGATAATGGTTTCCAACAACCTGATTGCGGGACAGGTGGACAGCGGCTCGATGGCATATGTGCTCTCCACCTCCACAAAGCGCAGTACGGTAGTATTTACACAGGCGCTCTATCTTATCGGATCGTTGTTTGCAATGTTCTGCCTGACAACGGCAACCGGTTGTGTCTGCCTGTCGATCGTTTCCGAGGATATCAAGCTGACCTACGGCAAGCTGATTCTGCTCAATGTCGGCGCATTCCTGGTACTGTTTGCGCTTTCGGGACTCTGCTTCTTCACGTCATGCTGGTTCGACCGCAGTAAGCGTTCGATGGCGATAGGCGGCGGTCTCAGTATTTTCGCACTGGTTGCCGCTATGCTCGGACTGTTCGGAAGCCCGGTCATTCCTTCGGTCGTGCGCCTTGACAGCCTGAATTACTTCAACTATGCGACGATTATCTCCTTCTTCGATGTGATCTCCATAATGGACGGAACCGAAACCTTCCTGTGGAAGTTTGCAATCCTTGCGGTAATGGGACTTGTCGGATATATCGTCGGTTCGGTACGGTTTACAAAGAAGGATCTGCCGCTCTAATGCGCGGATAAAATAAAGGAGAAAAACAATGTTTGATTTTTCAAAGCTGTGTAAAGAATACGAGGAGCTTTCGACTCCCGAGCGGAGCATGTTGCTTACGGGAAAGGCTGTGAGCGTGCTTGCGGGACTCGATCGGCTGAACATACCGGGCGTGGATCCCGTGCATACTCTGGCGGGCTTTATACTCGGTGCGGTGACGGCGGACGGACGCATAAACGAGCAGGAGTATCTGCTCATTTATCCGGCACTTCTGCATGTATTCGGAAACGATTTTGATTACGAAAGCGTCAGAAAGTCCTTCCGTGCCGACCGCGACGGCAGAAATGCAGTCAGACAGTATACACGGGATATGCTCGGGTTGCTGTCGCTTGCGGATGAGGAGCTTCGGGACGATGTAATTATGCTTTGCCTTTGCGTCGTAAGCATAGACAAAAAAATATCGCTCCGTGAGCGGCACTACATCCGTCAGCTTGTAAAGCAGGGATGATACAAAAAACTGTCTGCGCATTTTCTGCGCAGACAGTTTTTTATGTTTGTGCTTTTTTGCGCACGGCAATCGCTTTTCCGCCGGCAAGTCCCGCGATAATCAGAACTCCGAGCAGAAACAATCCGATGTGCCGTTCGTGATCTTCCGATATGTCGTCGGCGCCATCATGACCTTCGTCGGCTTCCTCCGTTTCTTCAAACGCCCGCAGCTCGCCGATCTGTCTGTGCATTGCCGCGGAAATCAGAATTGCGATTATTTTTTTGCAGAAACGGTAGCCTGCACCCCAGACGGTCTGCAGATAGCGCGGGTTCTGCGGATCGTCCTCGATTTTTTCACGCAAACGGTTGATGTGGACGGCAACCGTAATGTTGTCGCCCATCGATTCCAACCCCCGGATGTGCCTTGACCCTTGCGACGAGAACACTCGGCGAAAAAGGCTTTTCGATATAGTCGTCGGCACCGAAGCCGAAACCGCGGATTTCGTCGGTATCTTCACGCCGCGCAGTTACCATAATTATCGGAACGTCAGATATTGCACGCAGTTCGCGTCAGACAGCGAATCCGTCCTTGCCGGGGAGCATCAGATCAAGCAGAAATAAAGTCGTATCTGCCAGTCTTGGCTTCGTCAAGTCCGCTTTCGCCGTCTGTACACAGGCTGACGCTGAAGCCGCCGAGCTCCAGATAGTCCCGTTCGATTTCGGCTGCTGATCGGTCGGCTGCGGCTCTCAGTCGGTTGCCCATTTCGTTGAACGCTTCACAGACCGGACGGAATTCATCATTGCGGTCGTATCGGATCCTGCTGTCAAGCTCGCCTCTGCCGATCTTCGAGGCTCCGTTTTTACCGAAGGTATAACATATGATACCGTATGACAGTTAAACAAAAGTTAAATCCTGCCGTTATCCGATCCGATTTCGACGGTCCGCCCTCCGAGATTTTCGTAAATGCGGTGGGAGATCGAAAGAACCGTGCGTCCTTTACATGCGCGGCGGAGCGCCTCCAGTACCCGGGCTTCCGTTTCCGCATCAAGGTTTGCGGTTATCTCGTCAAGGAGAAGTATCGACGGGTTTGCCGCCGCGGCACGTGCAATTGACAAAAGCTGCCATTCACCCTGCGAGAACATTCCGTCTGTGCATAAGGTGGCATAGCCGTCCGGGAGAGAGCGGATTGCGTCGTCGATTCCGGCAAGCTTTGCCGCTTTTTCCGCCATTTCCGCAGTTATCCGCGGATCTCCGAGCGTGATCTGCTCGGAGACGGTTCCGGGTACACGCGAAAAATGCTGTTCCACACAGCCGATGCACGAGCGGCGCTCGCTGTCGGTGATCTCCGAAACATCAATTCCGCCGATGGTAATCCTGCCCGATTCCGGCTTATAAAGGCCGAGCAGCAGGCGGAATACCGTGCTTTTGCCTGCGCCCGTTCTGCCGACGAGCGTTACCTGCTCGCCTTCCTTTACCGTCATCGAAAAGTCGCAGAGTACCGGCTTTTCGCCGTACCCGAAGGTTACGTGCGACAGCAGAATGTCACCGCGTGCGGCGTTTTCACGCTCGGGCGGGAGAGTGCGCTCCGATCGGGCAAGAAAAGCGTCGATCCGTCTGACACCCGCCATTGCCGACTGAATGGTCTGTATTTCCATGCCGAGACTTTCGATCGGCGTAAAAATGCGGGATATGTAGTTTATGACGGCGACCGATGTTCCGACCGACATTCCGAAAAGAGTAAGCACGACACTGTTGCCGGAGGCGGAGAGCAGCATTACAATGCCGACCGTTACGGCATTCAGAATCAGTACGACCGGAGAATATATCGCGTCATAAAAATTGGTTTTTTCGACGGCTGCATAGCCTTCGCCTATACAGCGGTCGTAGCGGCGCTCCATGTAGTCCTCGGCTCCGAGCGCATGGATTGTGCGAATGTTGTGCAGTGTTTCCGGCACCTGCCCGGATACCGCGGCGACCGCACGGCGGTTGTCGAGCTGTGCGGCAAGCATTTTCTTTTGCACATGCCGCGTAAAGACCGCAAAAAGCGGAAGTATGAGCAGCAGAATGAGCGCAAGTCCGGTGTTTTTTACCGCAATGACCGCCATAATCGAAATGATGCGGCAGGCATCCGCAACCATGCTGATGATCCCCGAGGTGAAGAGAGCTTCCACCGTGTCCACATCGCCCGAAAAACGTGCGACGATCTCACCGGGATTCTGCCCGACCAGTACCCCGGCGGGGAGACGGGTCAGCTTTTGTGACATTTCCGAACGCAGGGCGTGAGTCATTTTCTGCCCGAAGATAACAAGCAGTGTTTCCTGCGCCGAAGATATGATTCCTTCCGCCGCGAGGCTTCCGAAATAGAGAAGCACGGCGGAAAAGGTCGGTAAATCCCCGCCTGTCAGACGGTCGATAATATCGGCAAGCAGAAGCGGAGGGATAAGAGATGCGGCAACCGATGCCGCCACACACAGGAGGGTACCCCCGGTAAGAAACGGGTGCGACACTGCCGCAGTAATCAGTGCTGCGGATACGCCCTTTTTATTTCTGTTTTTCATTATGACCTCCTGTCTGACTTTCATAAAGATGACGGTAAGACGGAACGCTTTTCATAAGCTCTTCGTGTGTGCCGACCGATGTTTTTCCGTCCTCCATGTAAATTATCCTGCGCATCTGCGGAAAATGGTAGAGCCGGTGCGAGATCAGGAAAACGACCTTGTCCTTTGCATATCCGCAAAGACTTGCAAATATGCTGTCCTCGGTTTTACGGTCGAGAGCCGAGAACGGATCGTCAAGAATCAGGATCGGACGCGGATGCGCAAGCGTTCTTGCAAGCGCAAGCCGCTGTGCCTGCCCGCCCGACAGCCGCATGCCGCTGCTGCCGATCACGGTGTCAATTCCGTTTTCCATAGCCGATACCTCGTCATCAAGCGCGGTGGCGGCAAGATAGGGCATTACGTCCCGCTCACTGCCGCAAAGGACATTGTTTTGCAGGGTGTCGGCGCAAAGTTCGGGATCGTGTCCGAGATATCCGACGGTCGCGGCAATCTCTCTCGCCGTGAGATCCGAAAGCTCCTTTTTGCCGAATTTTATCGAACCGCCGTAGGGCGCCTCGCATAAAAACGCACGTCCGAGAGTGGATTTGCCGCAGGCGACCGGACCCGTAACTCCGATGATGTCACCCGGACGGGCGGTCAGCGAAAGACCCGAAAATATCGGTTCCCCACCGTAGGTAAACGAAAGATTGTCGATGACAACGTCGTCGGACGGTGGTATTTCGAGCATCTTTGTCGGCTCGGGCGACTTCATCAGCGGTCTGATCCTTTTCCATGAGACCTCGGCTTTTTGTACCGAGTTGAACAGCTTCGCAACCTTTGAGGATTTGACCGTCAGCTTGGTAAAGCATGAAATGAAGGTCGTGAACGCCGCTATGTCCCATGCGCTCCGGCCCGTGCCGATTACGTTTTTTGCACCGAACCACAGGATGAACAGTGTTCCCGCACCCGACAGTGCAAGATAGAGCGGAGGAAGCGCCGATTGGCGGACACTGTTTTGCACAGCGGCGCTTTCGTAGTCGTCAAGCGCTTCTTCATAGCGTTTTGCTCTTGTTTCTTCACAGCCGTATATGCGGTAGGTCACGGCGTTTTCCGCACGGTCCAGCGTTGCTCCGCTGAGCGCACCCGCCGCCTTTTTGTATGCCGCACCCGCACGCTGTACCGGCTTTTTCATGCGCGCCGCGCAGAGGTATGATATCGGCGTGAATATCAGACTGAGCAGTGCCAGCCGCCAGTCGTAAACGAAAAGCATAACGGTATAGCCGAGCAGTGCGATTCCGGTGTCAAAAACCTCGGTTGTGAATTTTCTCATTCCTTCAACGCAGTCGTCAACATCGGATATCGCTTTTGTCATAAGCTCTCCCGCGCCCTCCTTCTCAAGCATGGTACGGCTTGAATGTATCAGATTTGCGTAAAGGATGCCCTTCATGCGGCGGTTTATGTTGTTCGCAAACCGACGGACGTAAAAACGTTTGACAAACCGCGCCGCCTGTACGGCGACTACGACGATAATATACAGCGTAACCAGTGCCGCCATTGACGCGGCGGTCTTCCGTTTGCCGAGAATGTCCGCAAGGCAGTTTGCAAGCTGACCCTCGAACCATGGAGACGCGAGAAGTCCGATGTTGTATATCAGACCGGAAACCGTGACAAATGCAAGCGATAGCCATTCGGCGGCAAAATAGGACATTACTTTGTCCGGAGCGAAGGCTTTTTTGCTTTTTTCAGTCATCTTCCGCTTCCTTCGTTTTCATGATAAGGTGAGGGAATCCGGTACGGCTTTCGGTCTTTGAAGCCGCATACAGTCTGTCAAGAAGTCGGGCAAATATTGCCGCTTCTTCCCGCGTAAGCGTACCTGTCAGATATTCGTAAAAAGAGGCTTCGATTTCGGCTTTGGATGATTTCAGCTTTGTCGCCCGTTCTGTGGGGAAGATAAGCTGACTGCGCCTGTCGTCGGGGGCATCCTTCCGTACAAGAAAGCCCTTTGCCTCAAGATTCTTGGTTCTCCTCGCAATTGCCGCCTTGTCCGCATGCAGAATTTCGGCAAGCTTTGCCTGCGTGCAGCCCGGATTGTGGCGCAGAGCGTGGATCAGGTCGATCTCCGCCGTGCCGACTCCGTCCTCGCGCAGAGAGCAGAGTACCAGCTTTTCCGCTTCCCGCGCGATCTTTGTGATTTTCCGTTCGGTAATATCCATAATTCCTCCGAAAAAAATAATGATGTATATACATCGTTGTATATACATCATTATAGCACGCCCGGAAAAAAAGTCAATAGCAAAGTCGGATTTTTCCGGACACATTATTGAAGGAGCGGTCGGCTCCTGAAATGTGATTGCAGTGTGTACCCGCCTCTGTATCCGATCTCTTTTGCAATGAGAAAGAGCGCGATCAGACAGTGACCCGGGCATGAATGAAAAACGACTCTTTTCCGATTGTTGACGGTAAGCTCTTCCCTGTATATTACACGCAGAAGCGTCAGATCTGCGAGTACACCGTCGATCCGGCTTTCGTCGATGGCGCAGTCTTTTGCAAGAATTGCACCTTCAAAAATGTAATTTTCGGGCTTGCGGTAAAGTCCGATAATCGCACTCATTGTGTCCGGGTGGGACAGCGCCGTGAAAATGTCACGGAGATACTGCCTGTTGTCAAGAAAATATCCGAATCCGCCCTCCGGCTCCTCGAATACGGCAAAAAAGGGCTCACGACCGTTTGAGACCATTGTAAACCCGCCGTCCTGCAAAATGTATGAGGAACGGTACAGGTTTTCGATCTCGTGCGGGTCGTATCCTTTGTCGGTCTCCGTGCGGCAGTCGAACAGACCGCGCTCTGCCTGCCAGCACAGATCGCGCACCGCACGGAATCTGCCGCAAGGCTCGGTCCCGCGGATAAGCGTTATGATTCTGCGCGAAATATCCGACATTGATACCGATTCGTTGCAAAACAGCTCGTCAAGCGACAGACCGAGCTCGTTTGCGAGCGGGACAAGAAGCGCTCCGTCCGGATAGGTTTCGCTTGTCTCCCATTTCGATACCGCCTGTACCGAAACGCCGAGCTTTGCGGCAAGCTGTCCCTGTGTCAGATTTTTTTCAAGGCGGTATTTTTTGATATTTTCGGATAAACCCATTTTATTTTCCTCCGATCATTCTGCATCCGCAATTGCAGTTGTAAGAATAGAGCCGACTGCCGCACATTCTTTCGAAGGCAAGCGAGATTACCGAGAGTATGATGCCGTCTCCCGAACATTCGTATATGCGGGTGTCTCCCTCGGAAAGATGTGCGGTAAAGCTTCTGCAATCTCCGATGTCGCAGAACTCATTCAGAATCCCGGTGACGCGCTCTTCGGACAGACCGGTGCCGCCTGATACGTAATCGGCGGTAAAACTGTCCGAACATCCGACCGAATGAATGAAATAAATGACCGTAAGCGAGTCGGGATCCGACAGGAAGCGGAAGAAACGGGCGATCCGTTTTTGCTTTTCCGGTTCACCGAGCCATGAAAAGCCGTGCCTGTTCGGAAGCAATGTGACCGAAAGATTTATGTCCTCCGAGCTTGCGGTGAATTTGAAAAGATCGTTTGCCGATATGACCGAACGGTAGTGATGTGCCGTTTCCGACGGAAAACAGTCCTCACAGTCGTCAGATGTGTCGGGTGTGCGGGCAAATTTGCCGTAGATTGCCGGGATGATCGCACGCTCGGCTTCAAATGCTTTAAGAATTGATTTTCTGCGGTCAAGCCCGTCGAACAGCGAGGCGACGCTTTCGCTTGTGTCGTCGCTTTTTCCGTCCGAAAGACCGAGCAGGGTATCGGTCGTGACGCCGAAATATCCGGACAGCTTGACAAGCGTCGGCAGATCGGGCGTTGATGCTCCCGTTTCCCATTTGGAGACTGTTTTGCCCGAAAGCGACAGATATTTCGCAACCTCATCCTGCGTTGCGCCTTTTGCCCGACGCAGGGCGATCAGCTTTTCCGCAAAGCCCTGTTCATTCATAATATTTACCTCTCAAAACTCAAAAAATCAAGCTCCGGAGCCTGTGACTTTATTATACATTAAACCGAGGGCAGAGTCAATGTAGCATAATTTGACAAATTCCCGCTTTCGGAGAGCGGCGAAGCGTTTTTTCAAACAAAGGCGGAAAAGACGACGTCCGTGCGCAGATATGCCCACAGTGCACGCCCACAGTGCATGCCCACAGTGCACGCCCATAGTGCGGGCAAACAGTCGAAAAAAATAAAAAAGCAGAATGTGTCGTCGTATTTCTGTATATCTTGCGCTATTGACAAAAACCGATTTTCATAGTATTATATCTCTTGTAAACTTTTGTCACTCTGACGTCGGACAACCGGATTTCTGCATTTTGAGTAAAACAAAGAGCCTTTGCGCCGGACGGCGGGCTTTCGCGGATATGCGGAGATTTCCGACGTTTTTGAATTTGCGGTAATGAATGAGGTTTTATTTTGAAAATTTCGTTTTCGCCTCCGGATATATCCGGGCTTGAAATAGATGAGGTTGCCGAAACGCTCCGCTCCGGCTGGATAACCACCGGACCGAGAACAAAGCGGTTTGAAAAGGAAATAGCCGAAATGATCGGCACCGAAAGGTGCGTCTGCCTGAATTCGCAGACCGCCTGTGCCGAGATGGCGTTGCGTCTGCTCGGAATAGGCGAGGGCGACGAGGTCATTGTGCCGGCTTATACATATACGGCGTCCGCGTCTGTGATCGATCATGTCGGGGCGAAGATCGTTATGATCGATTCGCAGAAAAACAGTCTTGAAATGGATTACGATGCCGCGGAGGATGCCGTTACCGAAAGGACAAAGGCGATAATCCCCGTCGATCTCGGCGGAGTACCATGCGATTATGACCGCATTTTTGATATCGTCGGGCGAAAAAGGAATCTGTTCAGACCGTCAAACGATATACAGAAAGCAATCGGAAGGATTGCGGTCTGCGCCGATACGGCGCATGCCTTCGGTGCAAACCGGCATGGCAGAGCGGTCGGAAGCATTGCCGACTTCTCAAGCTTCAGCTTTCATGCAGTCAAGAATCTTACCACGGCAGAGGGCGGAGCGCTGACATGGCGCAGTATTCCCGGTATCGATAACAGCGATATTTACCGCAGACTCCAGCTTTTAAGTCTTCACGGACAGTCAAAGGACGCTCTTGCGAAAACAACACCGGGAGCATGGGAATATGATATAATCGGCACATGGTACAAGTGCAATATGACCGATGTGGCTGCCGCGATCGGACTCAGACAGCTCGAACGCTATCCAGCAATGCTCGCGCGAAGAAAAGAGATCATCGGCAGATATGACGACGCCTTCAGACCGCTCGGCATAGAGACGCTCGATCATTACGGCGCAGATCACGAATCGTCGGGACATCTTTACGTTACGCGCGTTCCGGGTATCACACCCGATATGCGGA
The DNA here is from genome assembly GCA_934486825.1 of uncultured Eubacteriales bacterium. Taxonomy (GTDB): domain Bacteria; phylum Bacillota; class Clostridia; order Oscillospirales; family CAG-272; genus CAKSQF01. The sequence goes on from CAKSQF010000003.1 coordinate 87,047, forward strand.
ACGGGATAATTGTTGAAATGGCAGAGCGGGATATCGCCTGCAACGTACACTATAAACCCCTGCCGATGCATACGGCGTATAAGAAGCTCGGATTTGATATCGGGGATTATCCGAATGCCTATGCACATTTTGCAAACGAAATCACTCTGCCGCTTCACACCTGTCTGACAGACGAAATGGTGGATTATGTTATCGGAAATTACACCGACATTGTCAAGAGGTATCTCTGATGTTGCTTGAAAAGTGGGAAAAACTCCCGCCCGAAATGCAGACCGACGAGGTTCGGGGGTATTATGACATTCTCGCAAAGAAAAAGATCGGTCTTTTTTTCAAAAGAGTGTCAGATGTTTTGTTGTCACTGCTTTTGCTGATTCTTCTCTCTCCGCTGTTTCTGATTCTTGCGGTCGCCATAAAACTTGACAGCAGCGGTCCGGTCTTTTACCGACAGGTGAGAGTAACACAGTATAACCGGAAATTCCGTATATTCAAATTCCGTTCAATGGTCAGAGACGCCGACAGGGGTTCGCTTGTTACGGTGCGTGAGGACGCACGTGTCACTCGCGTCGGCAGATTTATACGCCGTTTTCGCCTTGACGAGCTGCCTCAGCTTATCAATGTACTGACAGGTGATATGACTTTCGTCGGTACGCGACCCGAGGTGCCGAAGTATACCGAACGGTATACGCCGGAAATGATGGCGACTCTGCTCCTTCCCGCGGGAATAACGGGTCTTGCGAGTGTTCTGTACAGGGACGAGGCGAGGCTGCTTGATGCCGCAGATGATACCGATAAGGTGTACATGGAGAAGATTTTGCCCGCAAAGATGTACTATAATCTTAAAAGCATTGAAAATTTCAGCCCTTGGGGAGATATCCGGGTCATGCTTATGACGGTGCCCGCAGTCTGCGGAATTGACTGCGGAAGCAAATGTGCCGATCTGCGGCGTGAGTATGAAACTATCGAAAGACGAGGTCACGAATGACAGATAATCTTGTTTCGATTATTATGCCGTCCTACAATACGGCAAATTTCATATCGGAATCAATAGAGTCGGTTATAGCTCAGACCTATACCGACTGGGAGCTCATTATTGTGGATGACTGCTCAACCGACAGAACCGATGAGGTTGTGGCATCCTTTCGGGACAGTCGTATCCGCTACTTCAAAAACGAAAAAAACAGCGGAGCCGCGCTTACCCGCAACAGAGCACTCAGAGAGGCGAGGGGAGAATGGATTGCCTTTCTCGATTCCGACGATCTGTGGGAACCCGAAAAACTGGAAAGGCAGATCGCCTTTATGAACGGGCATAATTATACTTTGTCCTTTACCGGGTATGAAAAGATCGACGAAGAAGGTCAGCCGCTCAACATATATGTATCGGGACCGGACGTGGTTAACAAAAGGAAAATGTATAACTACGATTACATAGGTCAGCTTACCATGATGTACAGCGCAAAGTATTTCGGGCTTATTCAGATCAGGGACATCAGAAAAAACAACGACTATGCCATAAGGCTCCGGCTCTATAAGAAGCCGGGTACGGAGGCACATCTGCTGAAGGAAAATCTGGCGAAGTACAGGATCCGCAAAAAGTCGATTTCGCACGATAAACTCAGCAAAAAGCTGAAAAGTCACTATGATCTGTTTCGTTATTGCGACGAAAAGTCCCCGATAGCCGCACTGTATTTTGCCTGCGGAAATATGTTCTGGGGACTTCTGAAAAAGAAGAAATACGAGAAAAAAATAAAATCGGGCGATCGGGCAGACGAAAGCCCGGTGTGAAAACGCAACATGTGGCGGAGCGTTTTTTATGTTTGCGCCGCAGCCGCACGGCATGAGGATTGTGTATGAAGGTATTAATCGTCGGGTCAAGCAAGTTGCCCGTTCCCGCCGTTAAAGGGGGAGCGGTGCCGAATCTGATCGAGGAATTGATTCAGCAGAACGAAATCGAAAAAAAGACAGATTTATACTGTATTTCATTGTTCGACGAAAAGGCTGTCGAAGCGTCGGAAAAGTATCATTTCACTGAGTTTATCTGGGCAAAAACACCCGCATGGGCAAAGCTTTTTGACAGGTTCAATTATCTGATTTTAAAGAAAGTATTTCATGTGGAGCGACTGCTGTCCCTGGCGTATGTATGGCAGATATATACCTTGGGTAAATTCACCGGGAGAGTGTTGAAAAAGAATGATTTCGATCGCGTAATCTTTGAAAACTCCGTCCCCGTTCTTCTGGCAATGAAGAGCCGCAAAAACGCGAAAAAATATGAAGGTAAATACTATCTGCACATGCACGCCGTTCCGAGACAGTATTACGGGAACATAAAGCAGGTACGGAATGTAAAAAAACTCATTACTGTCAGTGATTACGTATCAAAGGCTATAACCGACGACCCGAAGCTGAAAATGGATATAAGCAGGACCGTTGTGATGCGCAACTGTATAGACCATGAAAAATTCTGTCCGCAGGACCCGCTCACGGTAAAAAATATAAGACAGACCCTGAATATTCCCGAAAACAAGAAAGCAGTGATGTTTGTCGGGCGGATATGTGCGGATAAGGGTATAACCGAGCTTGTTGACGCTTTCGAAAAGATAAACAGGGATGACACGGTACTTGTGATTGTCGGCGCCAATTTTTATAAATCGGGTATTGTAAGTCCGTTCGAAGAACAGCTTAAAGAGAGAATGGAGAATATACGGGATAAGGTCATTTTCACCGGATATGTCGATTATTCGGTCATTTCCCGATACTATGCCGCAGCCGATGTAATGGTAATGCCATCAATATGGGACGATCCCGCCCCGATAACGATTTTAGAGGCAATGGCATGCGGCAAGGCACTTATAACAACCGATTCCGGGGGGATACCCGAGTACGTGGGTGAAGACAATTGCATCGTTGTCAAACGGGACGGCAATATAGTCGGTAAAATTGCCGAAAAGCTGGATATGCTCCTTGATAACCCGGATGAAATTCAACGGCTGGGCAAAAGAGCGGCTGTGCAGGTTTCAAAATACAATCGGCAATATTATTACAAACAGCTTATTGATATTTTACGGTAAACAAGAGATGAAACGAAAAATCGGAATGATCGGCTATTTCGCAACCGGTAAAAGCAAGTCCGGAGGACAGGAGGCAAAAACCTGCACACTTGCGGACGAGCTGGACAAAATATACGGGGAAGCTCGGGTTTTAAAGATCGATACGATCGGATGGAAAAAGCACCCTTTTAAATTGTTTTTCAATCTGATAAAAATCGGTGTAACCTGCGAAAATGCCGTAATGCTTCCGGCTCAGAATTCGCTGCCGGTCTTCACTGCCGTTCTGACATTCTTAACGAAGATAACGGGATGCAAAATCCATTACGTGGTGATAGGCGGATGGCTTGCAGACAGGGTGAAAAATAACAAAAGTCTGATCGGAAAACTGAAAAAAATCGATACGATCTATGTCGAGACCACATCGATGAAACGTGACCTCGCAGCACTCGGAATCAATAATACCGTCGTCTTTCCCAATTTCAAGCATATCACTCCTTTAGACGAAAATGAATTGACCTGTAATTCGGGTTTCCCGATAAGGCTTTGCTTTTTTTCGAGAGTAATAAGAGAAAAAGGGGTGGAAGACATTGTAAGTGCCGTAAAACAGCTCAATCGGGAGGATTCCGAAAGACCTTTTTCACTCGACATCTACGGACCGGTTCAGCCGGGAGAAGAGCAATGGTTCAATGATTTGCGGAAAACATTTGACATGTATATTACTTATAAGGGATTTGTTGAACCTGATCAGAGTGTTGATGTAATAAAAAATTATACGGCTCTTGTTTTTCCGACTCATTACAGGACGGAAGGAATACCGGGAACTATAATAGACGCATATTCTGCCGGAGTTCCGGTTATTACCGCAAGATGGATAAATTGCGGTGATATCTTTGATGAAGGCGTTACCGGATGGAGTTACGAAATAGATAATTACTGCGGACTGGTCGAACAACTGCGGCGATTGCGGTCTGATCCGGAGCTGTTCAACAGCTTAAAGGGAAATTGTATCGCAAAAGCAAAGATGTTTTCGCCGGAATCGATTATGAAGACGATGACCGCGAGAATCGGATAGGACGATACGCATCCGGGCATCCGCGGCAAAAGGTTTTTGAAATAATGAAAAGATTATTGTGTATTATCGGCAGCATGAACGCAGGCGGCGCGGAAACTTTTCTGATGAAGGTCTACCGCAGGCTGGATAAAACAAAATATCAGATGGATTTCTGCATAAATGTAGCCGAAAAATGCTTTTATGAGGACGAGATCACGTCGCTCGGCGGAAGAATATACAGAATTACGCCTAAGTCGGAGTCGGTCGGAAATTTCAGAAAACAGCTTTTTGACGTAGTGAAGTCAAACGGTTATAAGTATGTTCTGAGAATAACCTCAAATGCGTTCGGATTTATGGATCTGAAGATCGCGCACAAGGCGGGTGCAACGGTGTGCGCGGCACGTTCGAGCAATTCAAGCGACGGCGGCAGTCTGAAATCGCGTGCTGCACATGTGCTCGGCAGGCTTCTTTACGGCAGATATGTCAATGTCATGATCGCGCCGTCCGATCTTGCGGCAGAATATACCTTCGGAAACCGTGCTTATAAAAACGGCTCGGTGAAAATTCTTCACAATGCGATTGATACCGATGTTTACGGCTTTGATGCGCAGGGAAGAAAAAATATACGCGCAGAGTTGAAAATATCCGAAAATACGATGGTAATCGGGCATGTGGGACGCTTTACGGCACAGAAAAATCATCTTTTTCTGATAGATGTCTTCTCCGAATACGTTAAGCAAAGCGAAGACAGTATCCTTGTGCTTGTCGGCAACGGAGAGCTTGAAGGTGAGATAAGAAACAGAGCGGCAGAGCGCGGTGTGTCGGACAGAATTATTTTCACCGGAGTCAGGTCCGATGTTCCGGCACTTTTTTCCGCGATGGATGTTTTTGTGTTTCCGTCATTCTATGAGGGGATGCCGAACGCGGTTATCGAAGCAGAGGCAACAGGTCTGCCCTGCGTGATATCGGACAGGATCACGCGCGAGGCGGACATAACCGGGCTTGTGGACTATCTGCCGCTCGGCGATGCCGCGGCATGGGCGGAGCATATTAGTTCGATGTCTCTGCCTGTTGTGCGAAAAACGCCCTGTCGGGAGTTTACGGAAAATTGTTATGATATTGAGTCGGTGACAAAGCAGTTTGTCCGACTTGTTTTTCAGGAATAGGAGTTAATAAGCATGACGATATCCTTCCGCAAGATAATGTTATCACTCGTCTTTGTATTCACTGCGATGCTGTTTGTCGTCTTTATTTTGTCCGAAACAAATGCGTGGGCAAAATACACTCTGTTCGGACTGTCGCTTGCGATTTTTGTCATCGGCGTGGTTCTCTGCAACGGTAAAATTTCATTCCGCGTCGATGCGTATGCGTTTATCGGGATTTTATTTATCGCGTTTGCACTTACGTCCTCGCTCTGGGCAATGCAGCCGTCGGATTCGGTTATTATGGCAAGAACTCTTTTCCGGATTTTTATCTGCGCGTACATGCTGTATGTAACCTATACGAATGTGCCCGAACTGGATGAGGTACTGTTGTTAAAGGCAGTCATGTGGGCGGGATATATCATTGCAATTTATACTTTTGCCTATTACGGATTTGACGCGATAGTAAACGGCGGTCATGAAATCGGTCTGCGCATTGACAATGAATTTGCGAATGTCAATTCAATAGGGCTTGTCTGCGCTCTCTCCTGCATGATTCAGATCAACCTGAAATTTTTGTGTAAAAAGTACCGTCTGTTCCCATCGGTACTGTTCATGATACCGGGCATTGTCGTTATAGCGGCGACGCAAAGCAGAAAGGCGTTGGTCTTTTTACTGGCGGGAATTATGATTGCAATGCTTATGGGGGTTATGAACGAAAAGGGCAGGATGTCCGCAAAAATCGCCAAAATCCTGTTTGAACTTCTGCTCGGAGCGATCATAATTTTACTGCTTTTACAGCTTGATATTTTTTCGGGCATCCGCGGGCGCATGTATGGTTTTATAAGCTCAATCTTCGGAGGCGGGAAGGTGGACAGCTCCACGATTCTGCGGAACAATCTGAAAAAGCTGGGACTCGAATGGTTCCTGAAATACCCCGTGGGCGGTATCGGCATTGCCAATCCGCACATACTCGCGGCAGAGTATTACAACTTTGATGCATATCTCCACGATAACTTCGTCGAATTGCTCTGTGGGGGCGGAATCGTCGGATTTTCGCTCTATTATGCGGTGTATGTCTATCTTTTTTCAATGCTGTGGAAATACCGCCGCGTTGACAGAAACAGAGCGGTTTTCTTTGCGCTCTGGCTGATGCTTATGCTTGTAATGGATTACGGAATGGTTTCTTATTACTCAAAATCGCAGGGCTTTTACCTGATGATCCATTTTGTAAACATATATCATCTGAAACAAAAGAGCGTGTCATATGAACATTAAAAAACTGCCGAAATATCTGTCCGACCCAAATTATCGGTTCCTGATAAATGCGGGATTCGGCATCTACAACGGGATGTCCGACGAAGAGTACCTTAAGCGGAAATTCAGAAGCAGTATGGGAAGAGAGCTTGATCTCGAAAATCCCCGGACCTTCAACGAGAAGCTGCAATGGCTGAAACTGTACGACCGCAGACCTGAGTATACCGTCATGGTGGACAAGTACAGGGTACGCGATTACATAAAGGAAAAGCTCGGAGAGGAGTACCTGATTCCGCTTATCGGCGTTTGGGACGATCCCGACGAAATTGATTTCGGCAGGCTGCCCGACAAATTTGTTCTGAAATGCAATCACAATTCCGGACTCGGAATGTGCATATGCAGAGACAGGTCAAAGCTTGATGTCCGAAAGGTCAGAGCCGGGCTGAAAAAGGGGCTTGCGCAGGACTATTATCTTACCGGACGCGAATGGCCCTATAAAAACGTGCCGCGGAAGATCATATGCGAAAAGTATATGACCGACTTCCCGGGCAGCAGGGATTTTACCGATTACAAATTTTTCTGTTTTAACGGATATGTCGATTGCGTCATGGTCTGCCTTGAAAGATCAAGCGGAGATACAAAATACTATTTTTTCGACAGGGACTGGAAGCTGAAGCGGCTGAATATACGCGGGAAAAACGCACCCGAAGGCTTTACGATTCCGAAGCCGGAGAGAATACGGGATATGTTTGACGTAGCGGTGACCCTTTCCGAGGGCTTGCCGTTTGCGCGTGTTGATCTGTATCTGAGCGACGGTCGGATTTTTTTCGGGGAAATAACATTTTTTCCCGACAGCGGCTTTGACGCAAACCTGCTTCCTGAAACCGATGACTATTTCGGAAAATTGATTCATTTGGAGGGTATAAACCGATGAAAACGGCAGGATTCCCGATCAGCCGCAAGGAACATGAGAACCGCCGCGCGATGGTTCCGCAGGATGTGGCAAAACTCTCGCATCCGGAAGCGCTTTATTTTGAAACCGGGTACGGCGATGTACTCGGACTGACCGACGATGATTACAGGCGTGTCGGTGCATCCGTCGTGTCCCGCGAAGAGGTGCTGGAAAAGGATATTATATGTGATCCGAAGGTCGGAGATGCAGAATACCTGAGCCTTCTGCACCGACAAACCATATTCGGCTGGGTACACGCGGTGCAGAATCGGGATATTACAGATAAGATCGTCTCGGGACAGCTTACCGCCTATGCGTGGGAGGATATGTTTGAAAAGGGAAGGCATATCTTCTGGAGAAACAATGAGCTTGCCGGAGAGGCGGCAATCATGCACGCTTTCCGTTGCTACGGAAGGATGCCGTATGAGACGACAGTGGCGGTGATCGGGCGGGGAAACACTGCACGGGGCGCTATGCGCGTGCTGAATATGTTGGGCGCGGATGTCCGCCAGTACGACAGGAAAACAGAGGCGCTTCTGCGGGATGAGCTCGGAATGTACGACGTAATCGTCAATTGCGTGCTGTGGGACACATCAAGAACCGATCATATTATTTATCGGGATGATCTGAAACGGATGAAGCGCGATTCCATGATCGTTGATGTAAGCTGTGACCGCCGCGGCGGGATTGAGACGAGCGTCCCGACCACAATTGAAGAGCCGACCTATATTGCGGACGGCGTGTTGCACTATGCGGTGGACCATACCCCGGCTCTGTTTTATAAAACCTTTACCATAGAAAATTCACGGACAATCGCGCCGTTTGTCGATATGCTTGTGAACGATACATGCGATGATGTGCTGTCTGCCGCATTGATAATAAAAAACGGTCATATTCTGGACGAGAGAATCAATCGGTTTCAAAATCGGATTTAGTTTGGGCAAAGATGCCGGAGAGCGGCAGTGCATAGCAGAGCAAGGAAGACTTGATGTCATTTCCGAAGGAAACGAACGTTTTTGCAAGGTCTGAGGGGAGAAAAAGAGTGAACAGAAAGCAAAAGCTGTTTCTGAACAGCGGCACCGGACTTTTAAAACAGCTTACAGTGGTAATATGCGGATTTATTCTGCCGCGTTATATGCTGCTTTATTACGGCTCGGATGTTAACGGACTTGTGTCCTCGATTGCGCATTTCCTCGGATTTATTTCACTGCTTGAGCTCGGTATAGGACCGGTGATACAGGCAAATCTTTATAAGCCTCTTGCCGAAAAGGACGATGAACAGATCAGCAGGATTATAATTTCATCCGAACGGTTTTTCAGGCGCATAGCAGTTATCTTTGTTGCGTACATAGCTGTGCTTGCGGCTGTGTTTCCCGCATTTGTCAATACGAAATACGATGCGGTATTTACCGCTTCGCTTATCGTTATAATTGCAACAAGCACTCTGGCGGAATATTTTTTCGGAGCAACTTATCAGCTTCTGCTGAATGCGGATCAGAAATCGTATGTTCAGACCTCATTACAGATTATAGCTACAATTCTGAATACGGTATGCTGTATTGTAATTATGCACATCGGTGCACCTGTTCACATGGTCAAGCTGGTTTCTTCGCTGATTTTTGTCCTGCGTCCTGTCGGACAGGCAATTTATGTACATAAACATTATCATCTGAACAAAAAACTGGTGCTTACCGAAGAACCCATAAAGCAAAAATGGAACGGGTTTGCACAGCATCTTGCCGCCGTTATCTGCGGAAATGCCGATGTCGTCATACTTACGATCTTTTCGACGCTTGCAAACGTGTCGGTTTATTCTGTCTATTACAATGTCACAAACGGCGTTACCATGCTTATTATGACGGCAACAACCGGACTTGAAGCCTATTTCGGAAATATGATGGCAAAAGGTGAACGAAAAAATCTCGAACGTGCTTTTTCACGGACAGAATGGCTGATACATTTTGTCGTGACGGTTGTTTTTACTGTTGCGGCTGTTACCGTTGTACCGTTTGTTTCGGTTTATACGCGCGGTATAAACGACGCAGATTATATTGTTCCGCTTTTCGGTGTCATTCTTATGCTTGCATACGCATCGCGCTGTCTGCGTGTCCCGTATTTCATAGCTGTCAAAGCCGCGGGACATTTTCGCGAAACGCAGAACGGCGCGTTTATATCAACGGCTCTGAATGTCGTTATTTCGATAGCGCTTGTTTTCAGATTCGGGCTTGTCGGTATAGCGCTCGGAACCCTTGTCGCGATGCTCTATCATACCGTTTATTTTGTTCTGTATCTGCGGGGACACATCCTGAACAGACCGCTGTGGCATTTTGCAAAGCATTTTGTCTCCGATCTTTTGATATTCGGGCTTTCATTCCTTGCAACAAAAAGCTTTGCGCTTGCGCAGGCAGACTATCTGTCATGGGTGGTGCTTGCCATGAAGGTCGGTATAATTACTCTCTGCATTGCCGCAGTCGTCAGTGTTGCATTTAATTTTAAAACGGTCATGAATCGTCTGCGCGGAAAAAGTGCTGCCGATAATCGGGACTGAAAAACATATAAACACGGAGTTACGAATGAAAGAGACAAGATACGGCGGGAGAGGAAGAAGCGAAAAAGTATTCGAAGCAACCTATCGCAAGCCGCCCGAGCATACATCATTTACACCCTATCGGGTGTGTCCGATCGGTGCGCACAGCGATCACCAGCTGGGCAAGATCACCGGCTTTGCGATAGACAAGGGAATCCATATGGCATATGGTCCGAAGATGAACGGTGTGGTGGAGATATCGTCGCTCCAGTTTCCGAAAAGGGCGCAATGGCATGTGGCAATGACCCCGCCCGAAAAGCAGGGTGACTGGGCGGATCATCTGCGCGGCGCCACGATTGCGCTCAGCAACCGTTACCCGCTTCGCGTGGGACTTTGCGCCGTGCTTGACGGAGAGCTTCCGATCGGCGGTCTTTCATCATCCGCGGCGGTTATAATTACATTTCTTTCGGCGCTTTGCGGACTGAACGGGATTACGCTTTCCGCAAATGAGCTGATTGAAATATCCAAGGAAGCCGAAAACAGATATGTCGGCGTAGCCTGCGGAAAGCTCGACCAGAGCTGTGAGGTTTATTGCAGGAAGGATCATCTGCTCTATATGGACATGCTCGATGACAGCTATGAGCTTATACCGATGTCGCCATTGGCAAAGCCGTTTGAAATCGCGATATTTTTCAGCGGGCTTGAACGGTCGCTTGCAGGCTCAAAATTCAACATGCGGGTTGACGAGTGCCGCAGTGCCGCATATGCGCTCAAGGCATATGCGGGTATGGAATACGGCAAATTCGAGGATACAAATCTCCGCGACGTACCGTATGAAGTTTATCTCGGATACAAAAGCAGACTTCCCGAAAGCTTTGCAAAGCGCGCCGAACACTGGTACACCGAATTTATGCGCGTGGAAGCGGGAGCCGAGGCATGGCGGCGCGGGGATATCGAAGAGTTCGGCAGACTTTCGTTTGAAAGCGGTCGTTCATCCATATATAACTGGGAAACCGGTTCGCCCGAGCTTATAAAGCTGTATGAGATCATGACGCACACCGACGGCATATACGGCGGTCGCTTTTCGGGGGCGGGCTTCAAGGGCTGTTGCATGGCACTGATTGATCCCGCATACGAGAGCGAGATACTTGAAAGGGTCGGAAGAGAATATCTTGCCGCCTTTCCCGATCTTGAAGACAAATACAGCGCGCATATATGCAATATTTCCGATGGGGTGAAATTATGAAATGTCTGATTCTTGCGGCGGGCTACGCAACACGTCTCTATCCTCTGACCGAAAATTTTCCGAAGCCTCTTCTGAAGGTCGGCGGAAAAACGATTATCGACCTGCTTGCCGATGATATTGACGGCTCGGGAATGGTCGATGAATTTGTCGTTGTTTCAAATCACAGATATGTCCGGCATTTTGAAAAATGGGCGGAAACCAAAATGTGCAGAATAACGGTTGTCGATGATATGACAGAGACGAACGAAACGCGTCTCGGAGCCGTCCGCGACATAGAATACGCGATAGAAAAGCTGAATATCGACGACGATATGCTTGTCATTGCGGGTGACAACCTGCTTGATTTCAGTCTGACGAAATTCATTGATTACTGCAATGAAAAAAAGACCTCATGCGTGATGCGTTATTATGAGCCGTCCGAAAAAAAACTGCTTCACAGCGGCGTGCTGACCGTGGACGAAAACGATCTTGTCACCGACATGACCGAAAAATCGCCGAATCCCGCGACTCATTGGTGTTGCCCGCCCTTTTATTATTATACGCGGACCGATGCGGGTCGGGTAAAGGACGGCATTGCCGCAGGTTGCGGCACTGATGCTCCGGGCAGTTATATTGCGTGGCTTTGCGGACAGACAGCCGTTCATGCCATGGAAATGCCGGGACGCCGATACGACATCGGTGACACCGAAAGCTATGAGGCGGTCAAAAGAGAATATAGAGGGATAACGAAATGCTGAAACCTGATATACAGCTCCAAAACAAAACAATACTTGTGACCGGCGCCGCCGGATTTATCGGCGCGGCGCTCGTCAGGGCGCTTCTGACCGATGCAGAAGGCGTGAGGCTTGTCGGTCTTGACAATATGAGCGATTATTATGACACCTCAATCAAGGAGTACCGCCTTTCGGAGATCGGACGGCTTGCATCGGCAGTGTCCGGGAGCGGCTGGGCTTTCGTAAAGGGCAGTATTGCCGACAGGACGCTTGTCGAAAGGATATTTTCCGAATACAAGCCGGAGATTGTTGTCAATCTCGCGGCGCAGGCGGGTGTGCGTTATTCGATTACAAACCCGGATGCATATATAGAATCAAATATAATCGGATTTTATAATATACTTGAGGCGTGCCGGAATCATCCGGTCGCGCATCTGGTTTACGCTTCGTCATCATCGGTTTACGGTTCGAACGAAAAGATACCCTATTCGACCGATGATAAGACCGACAGTCCGGTCTCGCTCTATGCGGCAACCAAAAAATCAAACGAGCTTTTCGCACATGCCTATTCGAAGCTTTATGATATTCCGTCCACAGGACTTCGCTTTTTCACGGTTTACGGTCCGGCGGGACGCCCCGATATGGCGTACTTCGGCTTTACCGATAAGCTTTTGAAGGGCGAGACCGTAAAGATATTCAACTACGGCAACTGTATGCGCGATTTTACCTATATTGACGATATAGTCGAAGGAATAAAGCGCGTTATGGAACGTGCTCCCGAAAAAAAGACGGGTCAGGACGGGCTTCCGGTTCCGCCTTACCGTGTTTACAACATCGGAAACAGCAATCCCGAAAATCTGCTTGATTTTGTGACCGTTCTGCAGGAGGAACTGGTACGTGCAAAGGTTCTTCCGCCCGATTATGATTTTGAGGCACACAAGGAGCTTGTTCCGATGCAGCCGGGCGATGTGCCGGTGACATATGCAGATACGTCGGCATTGGAGGCGGACACCGGCTTCAGACCGCGCACACCTCTCCGCACCGGACTGCGGCGCTTTGCCGAGTGGTACGGGGAATTTTACCGGATATGATTTTTCGGCTTTATGTATGTTGTCGCGCGGAAGCTCCGCATTGACCGTAAAAAGCCGGAACAGATTCCAAAACAGAATCACGGAGAATAAAAAATGAAAATAGCAGTAGCGGGGACCGGGTACGTCGGTCTTTCAATGGCGGTGCTTCTCGCACAGCACAACTCTGTCAGAGCAGTCGATATCATTCCCGAAAAGGTGGATCGGATCAACAGCAGAATATCGCCGATCGCCGATAAGGAGATAGAAGAATATCTTGCGGCAAAGGAGCTTGATCTTGAAGCGACCACCGACGGTGACGATGCATATCGCGATGCCGATTTTGTCATCGTTTCCACACCGACAAATTATGATCCGTCGAAGAATTATTTCGATACAAGCTCTGTGGAAAAGGTCATAAGGCAGGTGATGAGCGTAAATCCCGATGCCGTGATGGTGGTAAAATCAACCGTTCCGGTTGGATTTACCGAGAAGATAAGAGCAGAGCTTCACTGTGAAAAGCTTCTTTTCAGTCCCGAATTTCTGCGTGAAGGACACGCGCTTTACGATAACCTGTATCCGAGCCGTATTATTGTCGGCTCCCCTACCGGAGACCCGGAGCTGCGCAGGGCTGCCGAAACCTTTGCGGAGCTTCTCAGGGAAGGCGCGGTAAAGAAAAATATCGAGGTCCGTTTTATGAATCCGACCGAGGCGGAGGCGGTGAAGCTGTTTGCAAACACCTATCTTGCGCTTAGGGTTGCATATTTCAACGAGCTTGACACCTATGCGCAGATCCGCGGGCTTGACACAAAGCTTATCATCGAGGGAGTCTGTCTTGATCCGAGAATCGGCAATCACTACAACAATCCGTCGTTCGGCTACGGCGGCTACTGTCTGCCGAAGGATACCAAACAGCTCCTTGCCAACTACAATGACGTACCGCAGAACATTATTTCCGCGATCGTTGCGGCAAACAGTACCAGAAAGGATTTCATTGCCGATCGGATTATAGCAAAAAATCCGAAGAGGGTCGGTATTTATCGACTGACCATGAAGGAGGGCAGTGATAATTTCAGACAGTCGTCGGTTCAGGGTGTCATGAAACGCATAAAGGCGAAGGGAATCGAGGTCGTTATCTATGAGCCGGCAATGAAGGAGGACAGCTTTTTCAACAGTCGGGTCATACGCGATCTTGACGAATTCAAGAAAATGAGCGATGTTATACTTGCAAACCGCTTCAGCGGGGAACTTGCCGATGTATCCGACAAGGTCTATACGAGGGACCTGTATTTCAGAGACTGAAAAAATATAAGGAGGGCAGGACAGTGAATATAACAGACAGACTTATGAAGCTGATCGCAGCCGAAATATGCGGAAAAGAACCCGACGGATCGGACCGTGATTTCACCGATGAAGAGCTTTCGGAGCTGTACGGTCTTGCCAAAAAACATGATCTTGCCCATCTTGTCGGGGATGCGCTTATAAAAAACGGTCTTGACGTAAGCACAGAGATCGGAGCGAAATTTCAGAAGCGGGTCATGCTTGCGGTATATCGCTACGAACAGCTGAACCACGAGCTGAGCAGGCTTTGTTCGGCTCTTGAAGAGGCAAAAATTCCTTTTATCCCGCTCAAGGGTTCGGTTATCCGCAGCCTTTATCCCGAGCCGTGGATGAGGACGAGCTGTGATATTGATCTGCTCGTGCAGGATGCGGACAGTACCGCAGTTTATCTTGCGGATAAACTTTCATATAAATACGAGGGCAAGAACTCGCACGACATATCAATGTTCTCGGGGAGCGGTATGCATACAGAACTGCATTATGATCTGATCGAGGAAAGCCTTGACGAAGCCGCATCGAAGGTGCTTTCGGACGTGTGGGACAGGGTAACCGTACATGACGGCTGTGAATATCGGCTTGACATGTCCGACGGGATGTTTTATTTTTATCATATCGCGCATATGGCGAAGCATCTTGAAAACGGCGGTTGCGGCATACGCCCGTTTGTTGATATTTGGGTTCTGAATCACAGAACCGCATTTGACAGGGACAAGCGTGAGGCACTGCTTGCACAGGGCGGGCTTTCGGACTTTTCAAAGCAGGCAGAACTGCTTTCGGAGGTGTGGTTCGGAAATGCCGTGCATACGGATATTACCCGTAAAATGGAAAACTATGTCGTATGCGGCGGCATGTACGGAACAAACGAGAACCGTATTGTCGTACAGCAACAGAAGCGGGGCGGGAAAATCGGATATGCGTTCTCGCGGATTTTTTTGCGGTATGATGAAATAAAATTTCATTATCCGATTCTTGAAAAGCACAGATGGCTTACCCCGGTAATGGAGGTGCGGCGGTGGTGCAGACTGATCTTCTGCGGACACCTGAAAAGGGTGACGCATGAGCTCGGATACAGCAACTCGGTTTCAAAAGATGAAGCGGATGCCGCACGGGAGTTTCTGAGGGATATCGGATTGTAGTCCGGGATACAGAAAAAAGCAGGGCACTTGCCCTGCTTTTTGCGCGAAAATATATCGGATGTCAGGTGAAGCGTACAGGGATTCAACCGTGTAGGCTGTCGGTTCCCGCAAATGGTTGACATCGCTTAAATATTTTTCCTGTGCTTCGAGAAGATGACGGTACTCCATCGGCATGTTTTCCACCCGGAAACGATGATTCAGCTCTTCGTTTTTGCATATCGGATAATTCTTCGGGATGGTGAAGGTTTGAAAAATATACAAAAAATAAACGCTGAGTGTTGTAAACTCTTGCATTTTTCCGGGAAATGTGTTATCATATTACCGACAGTCAGAGACGGCGGCTTCCGTTTCCGGAGCAGTGCCTGACCGGAACAGGGCTGACGGTTCGGGAATCCGTCCGGTGCTGGCGGGTTGACCCGAGCGTGCCGTCTGCGGAAACGCATGTCCGGAACGACCTGTCGGAAACACATAAACAACGACAAGGGGGGAATCCCTTGCCTGCAACAGAAAGCGAGAGATTTCCCCTATGAAACGGAACACAAGACAGCTGATTCCCCTGATCGTTGTTTTTGCCCTCATTGCCGCGGCTTATTCCTGCAGGATGCTTGCCAAATTCGACATCGGCGGGGTTTATGTGAACTATATCCGCGCGGCGCTTTACTTACTTCTGTTTTCCCTTTGGGGTTATTCTCTTGACCGCCGCATTATACAGCCACAGACTCTGCACTGTCTGCGCCTGACGGTTGCCCTGATGCTTGTATGGCTTGTTTTGCGCACTCTGAAATACGAGATCGTCACCGATCCGACGGCGGCGCGGTACATCTGGTATCTTTACTATTTACCCATGCTTTTTATACCGCTGCTCGGGGTGTATATTGCTTTGTTTCTCGGAAAACCGCAGGAAATCCGTCTGAACGGAAGAATCGGCTGTCTGGCGATTGTTCCGGTCGTGCTTTTTCTGTCTGTGATTACCAACGACCTGCACCAGCAGGTGTTTGCGTTCAGCGGCGGAGTGCCGGGGGGACAGGACAACTCTTCGTTTTCTCACCGTCCGCTGTATTATGCCTGTTTCGGCTGGATGATCGCCTGCATGGTTTTTGCGCTTGTCAGGCTCCTGAACAAAAGCCGCATACCGGGCAGCGGAAAAAGGAAGCTTGCGCCGTTTGTTACAGGCTGCATAACGGTTCTTTACGGAGCCCTTTATCTGTCGGGACTGCCGGCTGTACGCTGGTGGTTCGGCGATATGAATGTGATGTTTTGCCTGTTGTTTGCCGCGATTTACGAAAGTTGTATACGCTGCCGGATGATACAGTCCAACACGGGATATGTCGAGCTTTTCGAGGCAACGACGCTGGCTGCCTGCATTGCGGACAGCAGCGGAAACATTGTTCTCCGCTCCCGTGCCGCCTGTGAGGACATAGCCTGTCCGGAGGAGGGGACTCAGGTCTTCCGTCCCGACGGAATACGAATCTCGTCGGCACCGATAAGCGGCGGATATGCTGTCTGGCAGGACAATGTGCGTCCGCTGACAGAACTGCGGGCAAAGCTGAGCGGGAACAAAGCCATAATCAAAAACAACAAGGAGAAGTTGCAGGAGGCTTATTTCATACAGAAGAAGCTGTATGAGCTGACCGAAAAAAACCGTATTTACGATGAGATAGAGGCAAGGTACGGAAAGCAAATAAACAGAATCGGGCAGCTGCTGAAGCAATGTGAGGATACGGGGTCTGCGGAAGTGCAGAACCTGCTGAAAAGGATTCTTCTGTTAGGTACCTACATCAAGCGCAGCGCCAATCTGTACTTCCTCGGCATGGAATATGAGCTTCTGCCTCAGCAGGAGCTCCGGCTGACCGTTGACGAGGCGGTGAGAGTCATGACCGTCTGCGGCACGGAGTGCAGTGTGGTCTACCGTACAACGAAGCCCATGCGCTCAACAGAGGTGATGCGACTGTTTGACCTTCTGAAAACGGTTGCGGAAATGACGGTAAACGGGCTGCAGTCCTTGTTTATTTCGGTGTCCGACAGCGAGATGGATCTGTCGGTGGAGTGCACCGCCGATCTGTCTTTCATTGCTTCTTCGGATATAACGGTCAGGCGGGAGGACGGTCTGTGGCTCGTCCGCACGCTGATAGGAGGTTGTGACGATGCGTAAACCGAAACTGCCGGGCTTCAATTCGATCAAGGAGAGCTTTGACCTGCTTCCCACCGCGGCGTGCTTTTTTGACAGCGCGGGAAGCATAGTTCTCTGCAACCGGCAGATGTATCAGCTGAGCCGATATCTGCTTGACAGCGATATGCAGTATCTCGGAGAGGTCGAGGAGGCGCTGTCTGATCTTCCGGACGGCATTGTCCGTGTGCCGGATGTGGAGAATACATATCGGTTTCCGGATAAAACCGTGTGGAGATTCGAAAAAACCTGGGTTACCGATCGGTACGGGAGGAGCTATATACAGCTTACCGCCGCCGACGTTACAGAGCTTCAGCGTGCTCTTGTGCAGCTTGCCGACGACAGCAGAAAGCTGGAGGAGGATTCGGAAAAGCTGAAGCAGCTTTCCGACAATGTCGGGGCTTTGGCGCGGGAAAAAGAGCTTCTCGCCGCAAAATCCGCCATGCACGACAGCCTTGCCGCCTGCATTACGCTGACAAAGCAGTATATAACGGGAGATTTTGACGGTATTGATGCGGATACCGTTTGTCACGAATGGGAGAAAGCCATTGCCTTTCGGGATTCGATCCGTCTGCCGGCAAAGAAAAAACTGCTTGACAGCGCAAAGACCAGCGGCGTGGCAGTGAGAATAAGGGGCGAAGAGCCGACGGACGCCGAGGCGGAGCTGATGTACACCGCTCTGCAGGTCTGTCTGGACAACGCCATCCGGTATGCCGGAGCCACCGTGATTTCCGTAAACATCTGGGAAAGCGAGGGCGGCTACACGGTTATGATACGCAACAACGGCAAGCCGCCGGAGAAAAAGATTACGGAGGGCGGCGGTCTTTCCAATCTGCGCCACCGGGTCGAAATTTCGGGTGGGAGGATGACGGTACAGAGCCTGCCGGAGTTTTCTCTTGTGATCGAGATACCCAAAGCCGGAATGCGGGGGGATAACCTATGGCTGTAAGAAAAATACTGATTGTTGAAGATCAGGCACTGGCGAGAACCTATCTGTGCTCCTGCGTGGAAAAGTGCAGGGATTGCGAGGTCGCGGGCACGCTGCCGCAAGCCGATGCGGCGCTTTACCGGTGCGGCGAGGGTCACATCGACCTGATTCTCATGGATATATGCACCGAAAGTGACTCGGACGGTCTGACTGCTGCCGAATCGATTAAGAAGTTCTATCCCATGATAAAGATCGTTATAGTGACATCTATGTTGGAGGGACGATTTCTTGATCGGGCAAAAAAGATCGGCGCCGACAGCTTCTGGTATAAGGATTCCCCTTCCGGTGACCTTGTGAGCGTGATTGAAGGCACTCTTTCCGGTAAACGCTTTTGGCCTGACGGTGTTCCGACTGTCCGGCTCGGCAAAACGCTTTCCTGTGAACTATCCGACCGCGAGATGGAGACTCTGCGCCTACTCTGTGAGGGAAAAACCAATACCGAGATCGCCGCGGAGCTGAACGTGGCGGAATCCTCGGTGCGGACATACATCAACCGTATGCTGGTAAAAACCGGCTATCCGAACCGTAACCGGCTGATGATTGCAGCCGTCGGCAAACGCATGGTGGTACCGGGATGCTGGTTGGAAGAACACGACGAAACTTAATATATCTGAAACAAATAAGAATGAGATAGCATATGCATTGCACGCATTCACTTGACGCCGCCCGGTTTTTTTAAGCCGGGCGGCTTTGCTGTTGACTGAAGTAAAAACATCTCCGTGCTCATAATTTGTTTACAATTTAAACGGCTTTTGTCCCCACTTTTGAGGACAGACAGAACCCTTCTTTCTTGATATAATGATACCGGATAGCAAGATGAATCAAATTGACCAGATATATCCCGAAAGAAAAGGAGGGGTGGTTCGATGAAAAAAATTGTGGTCGATATGCAGAATTATCTGTTCGGCGATACCATAGCGACCGCTTTCAGAAATTCGGACTATGATATCGACGCAGTTCGTACGGAATCCCCGAAAGATACAGTCGAACTGTGCCAAGTGTATAAGCCGTTTGCTCTTGTGATGGAAGTGACGGGATACACTCCGTGGATGCTGTGTGAGAGGTTAAAGCTCCGAGACGAGGTAAAGTCTGTATGTCCCGATTGCAAGATTGCTCTCATCGTCGATTCAAACACCGAAAAACAGGCGGCGAAGGATATCAGGGACGCCAAGAAAAATGGGATCATCGACCAGTTTTTCTACGGCTCGATGTCCGCCGAATATCTGATGGATCAGATTTATGCGATGTGACGGGGTCGCGCGGAAAGCGGAAAAAAGCATATTGAAGAAAAGAAAACGGCGGGGTTTCCCGTATGTCTGAGGGCGAGCATATGACCGGCTTCGCACCTGACCGGACTCCGGCGGGGCGTTTTGTCGGAGAACACGACTTCGGTGCATGAGGCGATCTCTCCATACCTGTGATGCCGCGGGCGGAATGTGAGCGGTTTCCGGGGCGAAACAACACAAAAGGAGGAAAATTAATGCGTAATTCAAAACGATGCGGCAGTTTTTTCCCTTGTCTCTTCATCAATATTCTTATGAATATCGGAGGACTGCTGCCGACTGCGGTTTTATTGGTGCTACATTTTTGGCTGAAAATATCTGTGTGGTGGTCGGTCGGTGCATTCATCGCATGGGTTTTGTATCTGATTATGTGGGTGTCCTTTATCGGTTGGGCGGGCAGATGCAGTTCGGAGCGCGATTTGCCGAAAACAAACAAAAACCCGTATTCCGTCGGGAATGCGGAAAAGAATCAGTAATCTTCCGGCTTCAGCCGGGAAATATATATTGATCATTCTTACAATTGGAAAGGAGTAATTTTTATGGGTCTTATCAAAGCAGGTATCGGTGCGTTGGGAGGAACTCTTGCCGATCAGTGGAAGGAGTTTTTCTACTGCGAATCCATGCCCAAGGAGGTGCTCGTCACCAAGGGTCAAAAGCGTGTAAGCAGCCGTTCCTCCAATACAAAGGGCAGCGATAATATCATCTCCAACGGTTCCGGCATTGCCGTTGCCGACGGTCAGTGCATGATCATCGTGGAACAGGGAAAGGTAGTAGAGGTTTGCGCCGAACCCGGCGAATTTACATATGATACCTCAACCGAGCCGTCCATTTTCTCGGGCAAGCTCGGCGAGAGCATCAAGGAGACCTTCAGGACCATCGGTAAGCGTTTCACCTACGGCGGTGATACCGGCAAGGATCAGAGGGTGTATTATTTCAACACCAAGGAGCTTATCGACAACAAATTCGGCACCCCGAACCCCATTCCCTTCCGTGTGGTGGATTCCAAGATTGGGCTGGATCTGGACGTATCGGTGCGGTGCTCGGGCGTGTATTCGTACAGGATTGCTGACCCGCTGCTGTTCTATACGAACGTCTGCGGCAACGTGGAGAAAGAATATACCCGGGATGAGCTTGACAGCCAGCTGAAAACAGAGTTTGTCAGCGCACTGCAGCCGGCATTCGGACGTTTGTCAGAGCTTGAGCTGCGTCCCAACCAGATTGTGACACACAATACCGATCTTGAAAACGCCATGAACACGGCGCTCTCCGAAAAATGGGTAGAGCTGAGGGGGCTGAAGGTCGTCAGCATCGCTCTCGGTTCGGTCACACTGCCGGACGAGGATGCGGATATGATCAAGCAGGCACAGCGTGCGGCGATCATGAGGGATCCCACCATGGCGGCGGCAACGCTTGTAGGTGCGCAGGCAGATGCCATGAAGACGGCGGCAGGCAACCAGGCGGGAGCTATGACCGGCTTTATGGGCATGGGAATGGCTATGAATGCGGGCGGCGGCATGAACGCACAGAACCTGTTTGCCATGGGACAGCAGCAACAGCAGCAGGCACAGCAGGCACAGCAGGCGGCACCTGCGCCGGGCGGCTGGACCTGCGCGTGCGGAGCGAGCGTGAACGGAAACTTCTGCCCGAACTGCGGAGCGAAGAAGCCCGAGCCTCAGCCCGCGGCAGGCGCATGGAAGTGCAGCTGCGGCGCGACGGCAAACGGGAAGTTCTGTCCGGAGTGCGGCGCGCCCAAGCCTGCGGACGAAGTCGGCTGGACCTGCTCGTGCGGAACGGTGAACAAGGGGAAATTCTGCCAGAACTGCGGCGGCAAAAAGCCCGAGGGCGCACCGCTCTACCGCTGCGACAAGTGCGGCTGGGAGCCGGCTGACCCGAAGAATCCTCCGAAATTCTGCCCGGAGTGCGGGGACATATTTGACGACAAGGACATAAAATGAGTCATGTGGCGATGGCTCTGACCGTTATCGTGCTCATGATCCCGGTTTCGGCTGTGACAGGCACCTTCTTTTCGGTGCTGCGCCAGCATTTTTCCGGACGCCGGAGGACGGGACGGAGCGGTAAGGGAAAACCCATCCCGGCGGTCAGTGCCGAGCTGCGGAGAATTCCCGACGGCGCGCGGCTTATCAGTCTCAACCGGTGCCGGAGCTCGTCGAACTAATATGACTGCTTTGCTTTTGATCTGAACAGAGACGGAAACTCCTGCAGGCTCTCCTGGTGGTTTGTCGATCCGGAGAGCGGCGGGAGGACAGACGCTGAGGCTGTGCTACTTGACGACGGGCAGCTGAAAAGCATTGAAGGTTGCCTGAAAAGCGGCTGCTTCCGGGTCTGCGGCGAACGTGAACCGGAAGAGGGAGTTTATGACGGGGTCTCCGGGATGCTGTGTGCGGACCGGAGATTGCCGGACGGCAGCACCGTTCCGGTCAGATACAGTGGCAGGGGTGAAAAAGAGCTTCTCGGGCTGCTGAAGCTGTTTCTGAGGCAGTAGTAGGGAAGGCTTTCCAACCGAAAAACCGGAATAATCCGAAATATATATTCCATATCGGCTTTGCCTGCGGTTCCGGGTTACGGAGCAACGGAGCAAAACGGATTATGCAGGAGAAAAAATAACGGAGGATCGTTATCATGGGACTGTTTGACAAAAAATATTGCGACATATGCGGTCAGAAAATCGGATTTCTCGGAAACCGCAAGCTGGAGAACGGAAATCTCTGCAATGACTGTGCAAAAAAGCTCTCACCGTTTTTCAGCGAACGCCGGAACTCGACGGTGGAGGACATCAGGCGCCAGCTTGCCTACCGTGAGGAAAATGAAAAGAAGCTCGCTGCTTTTTTTCCGTCGCTCACCTTTGACGGGAGCAAGAAGGTATATATCGATCCTCTGAGGGAACGGTTCGCCGTTACCGGGGTTTCCGACTGGCGCAGCGCCAACCCCGACCTCATTGCATTTTCGCAGGTGTGCGGGGTTGAAACGGATATCAGAGAAAATAAGGAAGAAATTTATTACGAGGATTCCGACGGAAACAGAAAGGGCTATGATCCGCCCCGTTACGCATGTGACTATGAATTCAATGTGACGATACGGGTGGATTCGCCGTGGTTTGACGAGATAGAGTTGGAGCTGAGCGACGGCAACCGTCCCGACAGCCGCTCTACCGATCTGTACCGCGAATATGAGCGGAAAATGCATGAGCTTGCGGATATTCTGATGCGCCGGGACAATCGATACAGAGTCTGGGACGGCGACGGTATGATGAACCGGACAGACAACCGTCCCGAGAAGCCCTCGCCCACCACCGCTCCCGCAGCGAATGCCGGAAAGGAGTGGATATGCTCCTCCTGTGGCGCGAAAAACAGCGGCAGATTCTGCCCGAACTGCGGCGCCCGAAAACCCGCCGTGCGCTCTGCCTGTGAAAATTGCGGCTGGGGACCCGCCTCCGGACAGAGTATGCCGAAATTCTGTCCGGAATGCGGCACACCGCTTCGGTAAAACCGTGAAGCATACTGTGTACAGAATTTCGGCTGCCGTGCTTGCTCTCCTGCCGGTTTTCGGGCTTTTCGGCTGCGGCGGAAGCAAAAATTACACCGCCGATGACATCATTTTAATAAATACGGTTTATTACGGCACGGAAATGAACCCTGTGTATTCCTTTGCCCTGAAAAAAGAAAAAGACGGCTGGTTGTTCTCTGCAGACTGTCTTGTGGGAAAGCAGAAGGATCATTACACCTCGTTCGGCTCCTTCCCTATAACAGCAGAGGATGCGGAGGGCTTCCTTCAGATTATCCGTGAGGACGGCGAGACTGAGAGGCTTTTCAGGTACCGTAATCCGATGCGGATTTTTAACAGGTCGGATGCACCTGCACGCAGCTCCGGAATGACCTTCTCTGACGGAAAAAGAGTGGAGAGGGAAACGGCGCTCGGCAGCAGGGCACTCAATTATCTCCGTGAACTTGCCGACAGGCATTACGAGGCGGCAGAGAGCCGGCAGACGGCAGCCGGAACGAACGGATAAGAAAAAGTCGGCAAAACGCCTGCGGTATCCGGCAACCGATTCAAAACAAAACAGAACAGGAGAAATTTGATGGCAGATCTTCAGGAATACAAATGCCCCTGCTGCGGCGGGGCGATAGCCTTTGACAGCCAGCTCCAGAAGATGAAGTGTCCCTATTGCGACACGGAATTCGAGATGGAGACTCTGAAAAGCTATGACAGCGAGCTTCAGGGAGACAAAACCGATGAAATGGATTGGGAGACCTCGGCGGGAAGCGAGTGGACGGAGGGCGAGACAGACGGACTGCGCTCCTATGTGTGCAAGTCCTGCGGCGGCGAGATAGTCGGCGATGCCAACACGGCAGCCACCACCTGTCCCTTCTGCGACAATCCCGTGGTGATGATGGGTCAGTTCTCCGGCGCACTCAGACCGGATCTTGTTATTCCGTTCAGGCTGGACAAAAAGGCGGCAAAAGCCGGACTGATGAAGCATCTGACCGGCAAGCGGCTGCTTCCGAAGGTTTTCAGAGACCAGAATCACATCGACGAGATCAAGGGGGTTTATGTCCCGTTCTGGCTCTACGATACAGATGTTGATGCGCAGGTGCGCTACCGTGCAACAAGAGTGAATTCATGGAGCGACAGCGATTACAACTATACCGAGACCAGTTATTACATGGTACACAGGGGCGGAAGCGTAGGTTTTGAGCACGTCCCGGTTGACGGGTCATCCAAAATGGCGGACGATCTTATGGAATCGATAGAGCCTTATAACTTCGACGATGCGGTTGACTTTCAGACGGCATATCTTGCCGGTTTTCTGGCTGACAAATACGACGTTACGGCGGAGCAGAGCATCGACAGGGCGAACGAGCGTGTCAAACGCTCCACCGAGGAGACATTTGCCCAGACCGTCAATTGCTATACCACCGTGCGCACCGAAAACAGCAGTGTTCAGTTTCGCGGAGGCAAGGCAAAGTATGCGCTTTATCCCGTGTGGCTCCTCAACACTACCTGGAACGGAAACAAGTACACGTTCGCCATGAACGGGCAGACCGGGAAATTCGTCGGTGATCTGCCGATTGACAAATCGGCGGTGACCCGGTGGACACTGCTGCTTACGGCGATATACGGGCTTGCCTCATACGGCATCGTGTGGCTTCTGCGCCTGATAGGACTGGTCTGAGGAGGGCTGAGCGAATGAAAAAGACAATACTGACGATTCTGGCTGTCATTGTTCTCTGTCTCGGGACTGCGTTTTCCGTCTTTGCGGAAGGCGAGGTTCAGGACTTCCGGAACAGCGGCGACAGAGTTATCGACAATGCGGGGCTTCTGACCGACAGTCAGAAATCCGAACTGAACCGGAAGATCGATGAGATCCGTGTCCGGCAGAAGCTGGATATCGTTGTCCTGACGACAGCAACTCTTGACGGCGCGAAGACATGGGAGTATGCCGACGATTACTTCGACTATAACTCGTACGGATACGGCATGAAAAGGGACGGTTTGCTCTTTCTCATCAGTATCGAGGAAAACGACTGGTACATATCCACCCACGGCTACGCGATATACGCCTTTACCGATGACGGTATAAGCTATATCGGCAAAAAGCTGAAGCCCTACCTTTCCGGCGGGGATTTTGCCGGCGCGTTTGATGCCTTTGCGGAGCTTTGCGACGATTTTGTCTCTCAGGCAAGAAACGAAACGCCCTATAATTCGTTCAATCTTCCGAAGGAACCCATTTCGTGGATCTGGATACCCATTTCGCTTGTGATAGGACTGCTTCTGGCGACCTGCACGGTCAAAAAGATGAAAAACAAGCTGAAAACGGTGCGCTTTCAGTCTGCGGCGGGCAGCTACATGAAGAAGGAAAGTCTGAATATTACCGAAAAACGCGATCTGTTCCTGTACAGGACGGTTTCCCGCACCGCCAAGCCGAAAAGGGAAAGCTCCGGAGGAAGCAGCACCCATACCTCCTCCTCGGGCTCCACTCACGGCGGCGGCGGCGGAAAATTCTGATCGGTGTTTCCGAAAAAATAAAAAAGAAAAGAGGCAGACATGAAGAAATTTACCGCGTTACTGATGATAACACTTCTTGCGGCGGCAATGTTTGTGCCGGTGTCGGCAGCCGAAAAGCCGGTCATTACGCTTCAGCCGCAGAACTGCGTTTATCCGGAGTTTGCTTCCGCCCTCTGGAGTGTCGGAGCAACGGGAGAAAATCTCTCGTATGACTGGTATATTGTTTACAACGGTACAGCCTACCGTACCGCGGACGCGTTCGCGGAGAACCACCCGTGGCTCATCGGCGTTACCGGGTCGGGATACGGCTCAAACGAAGCCGGGGATACCTTCTTTATCGAAGGCATCGGAAGCGCACTTGACGGCGCGCTGATCTATTGCGTCGTGTCAAACGAAGCCGGGAGCGTGACCTCCGAGTCGGCGTATATCTCGGTCAACGGAAAGAAAGCTCCGCCTCATCTGAAGGTGCCCGCCTCGGTCACGGTGGAGCAGGAGACGGTCGTGAAGCTGCTCTGCGAGGCTGAGGCTGACGAAGGTGACAGCGTCAGCTCATACGCATGGTTTGAGACTCCCACGGGACAGCTCAAGGACATTGTTGCCATGGGATCTTCCGGCGGTCAGCCGGAGGAGGATCCGGTGCTTGTCTGTGACACGTCAACTCCCGGGACCAGGTATTATGTCTGCTATGTGATGACAAAGCTCGGCGGCATGGCATATTCAAGCGTGATTCCGGTAACCGTTACCGAAAAGACGGTTGTCACCCGGCCGACGACGTCGGGGGGCTCGGATGTGACCGACCCTCAGACGACATCAGTCCCTGACGGTACATCGGGACCGGCAGGCAGCGAAACATCTCCCGCAGGCTCCGGAGGACATACCGGAACCGACAGGGTGCCGGGAGAACAAGGCGGCAGCAGGAGAACGGTTATAATCGCGCTTGCAGCCGTCTGCGGAGTGCTTCTCGGAAGCTGCATTGCGTTAGCCGCGGCGGCATTCCGGAAGAAAAAATAACCGGAGAAAAAGGAGGAAAATCGGATGAAGAAAAGAAATCTGATAATCGGAGGGGTGCTTCTGCTTTTACTGACGGTTGCCGCGGTGTTTTTTGCGGTAAACTCTCTGGCGGCGCCAAATTATCCGCGCGGAGTTGCCGATATTAAGAGCGGAGAGGTCAAAGTCGTTTTCGAAAACCTTCCGACGGAATACATAGAAGTAAAAGAGCTCTATTCGCTGCAGTACTATATGGAAAAGTACCCCAAGGCGAAAGAGATCATGGGCTATTACAAGGGGACGGTTTACTACTGGACAAAAGACGAGAAAAAGGTTCTTTACCTCGGCGGGCTTGAGGGACAAAAGCTGACCCTGAGTATCGAGTCGGGTGATGTCAAAATGGGTGCGATATATGCGCCCGGAGTAGACCTGACCATTGATACCGGCTCGAAGAATACGCTGACGCTTACGCTCGGCTCGGGTTATAAGTACATAGGAGCGGCAGGAGCGGCGGTTGACCTTTCAAAACCCAACACGACCTCATCGGAAAGCGGAAACCTGACCGTTACCGGATACGGCATTCTCCGTGTAGATACGACCGGATCCGGCAAGGACGGTGCAACCTACGGACTTTATGCCAAAACGATAACCATCGGCGAATGGAGCAACATCGAAATGCGGATGGGGAACAAGAAGAAAGAGGTCTCCCATGTGATGCTGTCAAGCGACCTGACGATTGATACGATGGGTTATGTAGACATCAAGGTCTTCAATACCAAAACCGTCGCGTATTCCTGGAGCGTCAACAGGGAAAGACTCCGCCTTCTGAACGCGAGGTATCTGCAGGTTCAGTTCGAAAGGCATGAGCTGTGGGGCGAATTCGGTACACACCCCACCAAGGAAGCACGGTTACTGTGGACGGAGCTGAACGTATACGGCAAGATTCATAAGGCATGGCTCGTGGATACGTTTTATTCGGCACGAAGCTCCAAAGACAGTCCGTATACGATCAGGATGTCGCGAAGCGGCTCCATGCCGAACAGAAAAGATATGGACATCAAGATAAACGGTGCCGAGATAAGCAGCGACGGAATGGTTCCGCTCTATGCCGGCAAGCCGTATTCCTTCAGCGTCAGTGTCCCGCTTCCCGAATGGTTCCTCCAGCTTGAAAAAGAGGAACGGGTCAAGCAGAATTTCATGCTGTACGTATACGACGGAACCAAGCTGCTATACGAATCCAGAGGCAACAATACCTTCAAGGTGCCGAAGACGGGGACATACACGCTCTTTGTCGAGTGGTACTACAGGAACCCCGGAACCCTGATCTGTTGGGACGAACTCAGCTGCATAACCAAGACGCTGACAACGGTTGCGCTTGAGGAGGGCGTTCTGCTCAAAGGACCGGTCGAGTATTCCAAGGCCGACGCGGTCTACGGCGGCACCATCACGGCTACACTGCCGAACGTTACCGACCTGAGCGGAGTTGTGTATCAGTGGAAGTATAACGATCCTGAAACCGGCGTCGGCAAGGATATCAAGGGCGAAAACGGTCCGACGATCAAGCTGAACAAGGCTGAATACGTCAATAAGTACGTGTACCTGTCGGTTTACGGCAAGGACGGCACCAAGTACTACGGAGCTATTCACGGAAAGTCGCTCAAAGTCAAAAAGGGCTACAATCCCGGAACACCCGCACCGCTTGATGTTGTTGCGACAAAGTCAAAAGACTATTACGACGGATACAGGATCACAAACTTCGACAACACGAAGTACGATTACGTTGTAAGCAAAACCAATTACACTGACCTCAGCAAGATCGACTGGAGTAAGAAGCTGACCTCGGCGACGGGAAAAGGGTACTATACCGGCGACAGGCTGTACTTCTACTACCGTCTTGCCGAAACCGATGTGAAGAAACCGGGCTTCATTATCCATTCCCGGGAGCTTCTGATTGACGAAATAGTGCGGCTGGGAAGCATCACCCTTGACGGGGTTGAAAACGGCACGGTGTTTGTAAAACCCGGTCAGACAATTAATCTCAGGGTGAAGCTGAACCCTGCCACGGCAAACCAATTCACTTATTTTGAAGTCAAGACGTACGACACTCAGGTTTTCGAGATCGTTTCTCCGAAGAACAAGGTGACGGATCTCAACGGCTTTACCACCATAACCATCAAGGGAAAGAAGGTGGGCTACGGGTCGTTCTCACTGTACTATCCCGGACCTTCAGGTCCTGAGCAGAACACCTACGGCGGTGCGCGGGTTGTTGTATATACGCCCACGGATATGGGACCGAACTCTCCCATTCTGAGCTATAAACCGGATTTTGACGATGTTACTCTTGAAGAGGGCGAGGCATATACCCTTCCGACCGACCTTCCGTCGATCCTTCCGCGCGATGTCCAGGGATATTCGCTGGTATGGGGAGTCGGAAAGAAGGTCAAGGATAACCTCGGCTACACCACGTATATTTACGATTTTGAGAACGAGTACGCCAAGATAGAGGGCGGAAAGGTTATCGCGAAGAAGAAGACCACTGACCCTGTCGCGGTGGTGCTCTGTATTCTCAAGCCCGGTGAGAAACCCTCTGCCGCCTACCGTGCTCAGTTCATGCTGACCGTCAGGGAGACCCCCGTCGTAAAGCCGACCGGCGTTACCGTCAGCACAAAGTCGCTCTCGATGCACGTCGGAGGCGTCTGGAAGCTGAGTGCGGCAATAGCGCCCGTTGACGCTGTCGGTACCTTCACCATAAAGTACAGCAGCAGCAATCCCAAGGTCGTGAAGGTCGATGAAAACACAGGCTTCATTACCGCCGTCGGAAAGGGCAGTGCGACGATAACCGCCAAAGCCAACAACGACAGCTCGCTTGTCGGCACCTGTACGGTGACTGTCAACGACCACAGCTTCGGAAAGTGGACGCCTTCAAATATGGGTTCGCTGGACCATCAGCGCGTCTGCTCCTGCGGTATGCTTGAAACAGAGGCACACACCTACGGCGCATGGACGAACGACGATTCAAAGGGCAAGCACGTTCATAAATGCACGGTCTGCGGGAACAGTGAGTATGCGGAGCACATCGAAAGCCCGTGGATAATCGATGTCGAGGCGGGTGTCGGAGTTGAGGGCAGGAAGCACACCGAGTGCTATGACTGCGGCAAGGTAATGAAAACCGACGTCGAGCCCGCAATTACCGACTACGAGATAAGCGTTGCCGGAGGCAAGGCTGTCGATTCCGCCGGAAATACGCTTGCAAGAGCCGCTGCCGGCGAGAGCATAACGGTGACAGCCGATCCCGCTCCCGAAGGCAAGGTCTTCGCCGGATGGGCTGCGGAGGGGATCACTCTTGAGGATGCGTCGGCGGCAACCGTCACCTTCACAATGCCGGAGGGCGCGGTGAAGCTTTCGGCGGAGTACAGGGATGCCGAAGGACCTCACAACCACGAAGCCGATACCGACAAATGGTATTTCGATGAGAATTATCACTGGAACGCCTGCCGCGACAAGAGCTGCTCCGAGTATCTGAACAGGGAAGAGCACAGCTTTGTCTGGAAGACAGACAAACCCGCAACGGACACCGAGGACGGTATCAGTCACGAGGAGTGCACCGTCTGCGGAAAGAAGCGGAGCGAAAACACCGTTATCAAAAAGAGTGAAGAGGATACCTCGGGCGGTAATGAACCGAAGGATCCCGCCGAAACCGGGAAGCCCGGCGGAAATACCGGCACGGAGAACAGGGAATGGATTCTTCCGGCGGCGGTTGCGGCAGCTTCGGTAGTTGTCGGAGCCGGACTGACCGCACTGATCATTGTGCTGGTAAAAAAGAAAAAGAAAAAGACCGACGGCAGCACTCCCGGTAATCCCGGAAGCACCGGCGGTGCCGAATAAGTAAACAGGCGGTACCGCACCGTCAGGATAAGACCCGCGGTGCGGCACCGACCGGAATATATTATTGGAGGACAACAGAAAATGAGTATCTTTGACAAACTGAAAAGCTCTGCAAAACAGGCGGTGAACACCGCGGCAAAGTCGGTCGGAAACAAGAAGGAGACATTTACCTTCAGGGCGCTTCCGGAAAGCCTTGAGGAGCTTCAGGCGCTTCCCGAAGCAAGCCTTGACACTCCCTTCAAAACGGCGGCTCTTACGGTTCTTGCGCTCTGCGCTTATGCAGCCGACAAGAACATCGGAACCGAAATGCTGAACTGGCTGCGCGGTCCCCGTCCGCTGAACGGACAGGAGATCTCCTTCATCAACGACCGTTTCCGTGACGGCAAGACCTACCTGCCCTTCACCTACTTTGTCGGTTCGACTCCGGACAACAATTATACGCCTGCAGAGCCGTACACGATCACGGTCGAAAGCAATCATGTATCCGGCGAGGAGCAGGGCTACATGAAGCTGTTTATCCCCTGCGGCGGCGCGGACGATCCCCGTCCCATCAAGCTGCGTCAGCGTGCGTCCGACGGCAAGTGGTTCCTGTGGGAGCAGTACCTGCTGACAGGCGTCCGTACCCCCAAGTCCGCCGACCCGTGGGCATGATTAAATTTAAAGGAGATAACATATGGATATTCGCGGAATCTGGAAAGTAAAAGAAGCCCATATACCTACACCTGAAGGGGTCAGAATCTTTACTCCCGACGCCCCTCCCACGGAGGACAGGTTTGACGGTTTTACCGAGATGATGCAGTACCTGACCGAGTTTGCCGACGGCGGCGTTCTCAACACGCTTATGCGCATTCCCGAAGAAATGAAGGAAGAAGCGGCAAAGCACGGTGTCGAGGTGCGTGATGACGGCTATGCCGTGATCGATGCGACCGAATGGAAGGAAGAGAACGGCAAGTACTTCTACGATACCAAGATTGAGGGAGAGGTTCTTGGCGAAAAGTGCAATCCCTTTGCAGAGATCCCGGTAAGGGACGACGGCTGTCTTGAGTTCAGTTACGGAATGCTTGTTCTTGAACGGGTCTGATCCGGACTGATTTTGTCCGGCGGTGTCTGCCGCGATGTGGGAAAGCGTGTTTTCTGACGCGCCGATGCCGTATCGCGGCGATTTCGCCGGGAGACAGAACATTTGACGGAGGAAAATACAGTGAATACAGATAATCCGTACAATCTTGATATGGAATCGACGGAGCCGCAGGCCATGTGCAGCGGGCGTGCAGGCGAGGAGGTTCTGAAGGAGACGTTCAGGGATTATTTCGGCGGACTGAACTATTTCTTTGCCGCGGAGCAGGCAGAGCTTACCTATGCGGATGTTGTTGCACATATCGGTGTTGACCCGTCGGAATATCGTTACGACGCTGACCGCAATGCTCAGATCTATTCGTGGTATTCCGCCGAAAGCAAAGCAAGAGTCATGCACGTCTGGTTCAGGGACGGAAAGCTCTATGCCTGCGGTGTCTATAACCTCGGGTTTCCGAAAATGTAATTGCTGTTCGTCTGAGGCTTGCGTTTGCAGGCCTCTTTCCGAAAGGTACCGGGCGATGTCCGGCGCTTTCCGGAAGGAGAATGATGAAGGTCATTCAGGCTTATGCCGCGGTGCCGGGGGTCTCGCACCGGCTGACTCAAAGGAGGTATTTCTATGGATTTCAGCAGCTTTAAGCTGACAGAATGCGGCACATCGGCTCAGACCCGTGTTGCGGAGGGACGCCGGACGGAAAACGGAGTTCATGTAGAATATTATATCAGCACTCAGATATGGGATAACGGAAGCCGCGATTATCATGAGTTCCGCCGGATTGTCCGCGCGTTTGACGGAGACGATATCCTTTACCGGAGGCTGTGCGGGCTGTTTGACAACTGCGGGGTAGGCGGTTGGGCGGACTTTCAAGGGAAGAATCCCCCGTATGTTCTTGACGGAGAGTCGATGAGCTTCTGTCTGGTTCTTCCGGACGGAACGGAAATCAAAGCCGGCGGCACAAACAACTTTCCCAAAAACTACGGCAGGCTTTCCGAGGAGCTTCAAGGGATGATAACGACCGAAAAAATAAGCAGCACGGTTTTTTCGGATGGGACATATCAGATCACGCTTCCCGAAAGCTGGGTGGGCAAGGTCAGCGCGGAATTCTCGGACGGTATGGTGACGTTTTCTTTTAACAGGGACGGCGGAGGCAAGCAGATATTCTTTATCATCGACAACGACAGCAACGGTTATTCGTCGCCATCCTATAAGGGTAGGACGGAGGTCGGGCGGCTTATATCCGGCGGAGATGTCAGGTATGTCACGATGCGCGACCATTATCCGATAACCTCCCCTGCGGCAGTTGTTCCCGAGGCACTTCTTGAGCTCCGTAATAATTATAAAAATGACAGGCTTGCCATAATCGAAAGTCTCCGCGGAGTAAACGGGTATGAGTTTTTTCCGGAGGACGGGGCGATCCTGTACTACGAAAACGCAATGGATCTGGCTGATAAGGCGAGAAGTCTCTGGCTGAGCCTGAATTTTGCCGGCGAGTATCCGAGCAGTGGTAAGCCCGTAAGGTTCAGGCGGCGGAATTATGTGCCGATGTTTCCTCCGTATGATTATACAGACACCGTCGGGAAGGTGCGCAAAAAATTCCTTAAGGTTTTTTCGGAGGAATTTACCGACAAAACGCTGAACCGCGCTATTGCCGACAGGGAACTGATTGAACGCAAGGGCAATGTCTATGTGCTTTGCAAAAAACGCAGGGGAGAGACCTCTTACAACAGCAGTGTGGACAGCGTCCGGGATGAGGGCGGCGGGAAATTTACCGTCGTGATTGCCGTAAGAATGCCTCCGGACGGAAAAAAGCACTTTGTCGATCTGCCGGCAGAGAAAAATGCCGCAGGAGAGTTTGTGTTTACGGATTATCCCTACTGGGAAAAAAGCGAATGACACTCCCCGTCCGGGATGAGGGTTCGGAGGCCGGAGATCCGGAGAACGAACCGGTATACATCCGCCGGACGGGTCGTTGCGTATGTTTCACTACGATTATACCATTATAGCCCAACTTTTTCAACAGCAGACACGCGCGATTTTATCCTTTCGCGCACTTGTTGCCTTTTGCCACGCCGTGTGATAAAATACAGGTGCAACGATAATACGAGAGGAGTTTTACCGACAGATGAAACTTAAAAACACAGCAAAAGCCATCGGCGCAATCACCATATCAATACTCCTTTTAACCTCATGTGTCGCCTTACCACCCGAATCTGTTTCCGATGTGACAGACAGCGTCACAACTGAGCAAAGCGATTCCTTTTCTGCGGTTCTTCCGCCCGCGGATAACGGAAAATACGGTCAGCGTGCCTCAGAAATTGCCGACAGCGCGATACGGAACGCAATCGTCCTGCTGGCGGCGCACCCCGCCACCGAAATATCCTCCGGCGCACCGGTACCCACGCTCCGCCGTGACCGGCTCTCTGCCCCCGTACGCGATATTTACGATATGCTGCTTGCCGCAGTTGATTCCGTCGGAACGTATGAATGGGATTCCGTCAGCTACGGAGAAACGGCGTTTTCTGACTTTATGGAAGCGGACGAAGCGCTGAGAGCCGACAACCCGCGCTGTCGAGCTTACTACTACCCCGATGTCAGCGGAAACATCTATCGCCCCATATACTTCCTGCCCGGCACATCCAACGACCAACCGACAGATGACACGCAAGAAATAACAGCCCGCATGGAGCTTTTCGACGCCGTATGCAAGCGTATCGTCGAATGTATGCCGGACGGTCTCTCCGATCTCGGAAAATACCGCTATTTTGCCGCCGTGATAACTGAACGGTGCGAATATGACAGCTCTCTTTCTACAATGAGCCTTCCCTACCCTGCCTATAACGCACTGGTAAACGGCAGTGCTGTGTGTAGCGGCTACGCCTCCGCCATGGAGCATCTTTGCGGCGAGGCAGGTCTTTTCTGCGTGCGCACAGACGGCACAAAAGACGGCGGAAACCATGCGTGGAACCGGATCTGCCTTTCCGGCAGCTATTATTACTGTGATCTGACCGCCGCCGATGCCTCAGCACCCGGCTCCGATGCGTGGCTTGAATGTATCGCAATAACCGCCAAGCGCGCAAAGAGCGGAAACTACGTCCCATTCAGGAAGGATATGACGGCTGACGGCACGGACGATATCCGATAAACCGCCGCGGTTTTGTCATCGAAAGCCGTCAAAAGCCCTTTTCATTTGAAATAGAGAGTGTTTTTTCTGTTGTTTTTATCAGAAAGGGCAGTTTGCAGTATTATTTATCTTCACTTGTTTCTAAGCGGAAATGCGATAATAACCGTTCCAAAAATTCGCGGAGACTTATCCTGATGAAGCATTTGTGCAGACAGTGTCTGCACAAATACCGTGGTCGCATAATCCCGTTATTTTGGATAAGGTAAAAGATGCAGATCAGCGTGTGTGGTACATCCAAAAGACAACCGAAAACGGTTGGTCGCACAATGTCCTGATTCATCGGATTGAAAGCGGTCTGTATGAACGCCAAGTCCTTGCCGGAAAGATTGCAAACTATGAAAATCGGCCCGCTTCTCCGCAAAGTGAGCTTGCCCTGCAGACCATGAAAGCCCCGTATATTTTCGA
Source organism: uncultured Eubacteriales bacterium (assembly GCA_934486825.1). Taxonomy (GTDB): domain Bacteria; phylum Bacillota; class Clostridia; order Oscillospirales; family CAG-272; genus CAKSQF01. The sequence continues at coordinate 122,518 of CAKSQF010000003.1, forward strand.
TTTCATTCCTTTCAGCGAGGACATGGTAGAGCGCGACATCGAAAATGCCTTGGTCAAGGATATCACCAAGCTGCTATTGGAACTTGGCACCGGCTTTGCGTTTCTCGGAAATCAATATCACATCAATGTCGGCGGGGATGATTTCTACATTGACCTTTTGTTCTATAACCTCAACCTGCGGTGCTAGCGGCAGTCGCAATCTTCTTTTTTATAAATGTAGCCGATGACGAGCCTCCTTTCGGGCAGACACAAATATTTAACAAATAAAAATACGAAAAAAGGGCAGAAGGTGCTGCAAAAAGCTTTCGCTACGCGAAAGGCCGCACTTTCTGCCCTTAAAAATGGGTACTGCGCTTTCGCCGCAGGCGAAAGCTGTTCAACATTCTGCAGGGAGCCGTTTTTTTGAAATGATATCTTTTTTTCTGCACTCTGTATCCGCAAACCTCATGGTTGCGAAAAAGCGAGCAAACGCGAGAAAAACCCCCGAAATCGTGAGATTTCGGGGGTTCGAAGCCATGATATCTTTTTTGGCTTCACTATATGGCAAGAGCGACCAAAAAAGATGCCGGGCGATTTGTTAAGCAAATACAGGCATTTTCAGGTCTTTTCGGGCTT
>CAKSQF010000004.1 GCA_934486825.1 uncultured Eubacteriales bacterium
CTGACGCACATATCCGCAGACATTACAGTCGGTGTCGCAATTGTTGCTGAACACGTGATTGCTGACATTCTTCCTGTTTTTGCACACGGAACATTCAAACCAGTGTCCGGAGCCGTCGCTTGTATAGAAGGTATTATACCTGTGTCCGTTTGACGGAACCTTTTCGGTCACTGTCTTCCGACAGCGATTGCAGAATCCCTCTCTTGTTCCGGCAGCGGTACATGTCGGCTTTTCGGTGACCGTCCAGTTGCTGCATGTATGCCCGAGAGGAGAAGTATCCCCGTAGGACACCTTGTTGCAGACGGTACAGGTCTGCCGGTAGCGTCCGCCTTCGGTACAGGTTGCCGCTTTTATTGTTACGCGGCTTCCGTAATTACACGATGTATGGAAAATTATACAGTTAATGAGCGGATCATTGTTGCTGCCTATATTTATCTGATTCCATTGAGTGCTTGACCCGGGATAAATAGCGCTTTTCAGCTTTTTGCATCCATCAAATGCCCGATCACCTATCTTCTTTACCTTCGTGCCTTCAAATATGACCTTGGTCACATTATCGGAGTAACTGATGTTACGGAACATATATGCCGGAATCGCTGTCACGTTCGCTCCGAAATATACCGTCACTCCGCTTTCGTCGATTCCTATATCACCGAACACATAAGCATCTATCATAGATATTTCTTCGCTGCTGATGTTATAGTGCAGTTCGGTTACCGATGTACATCCAACAAATGCTTTTTCGCCGATTTTTGTAACGCCCTCGGGTATCGTTATCGACTTAAGCGATTTACATCCGTAGAATGCACGAGACCCTATGCTTGTTACGCTTGACGGGATTACAAGTGCGCCGTCCTTGACCGACATATTGTACGGCGTCATGCTTTTCAGCTTAGTGCAAGCCTCAAATGCCCGATCGCCTATCTTCTTTACCTTCGTTCCTTCGAATATGACCTTGGTCACATTATCGGAGTAACCGATTTTGTAGAACATGTAGGGCGGAATCGCTGTAACATTTTGTCCGAAATATACCGTCACTCCGCTTTCGTCGATTCCTATATCACCGAACACATAAGCATCTATCATAGATATTTCTTCGCTGCTGATGTTATAGTGCAGTTCGGTTACCGATGTACATCCAACAAATGCTTTTTCGCCGATTTTTGTAACGCCCTCGGGTATCGTTATCGACTTAAGCGATTTACATCCGTAGAATGCACTAGACCCTATGCTTGTTACGCTTGACGGGATCGTAACATATTCAGCCGCCGAGAGTTTGTAAAAAGCCCAATTACCTATGCTTTTTACCCCGCTCCCTATGGAAATCGTCTTTATCGACGACTCGTACTTCCTCCACGGAACACTGCTGCTACTGCTGTAATCGTTCATTTTTCCGCTTCCGGAAATATACAGCGTCGAATTGTAGTAGCTCCATGTCAGGTTGTCTCCGCAACTGCCGCTGTCACTTGCGCCGAAACTCGACGGAGCAAAAACGGCAAGTGTCAAAAGCAAAACAGTCAATATACCGAGAAGTTTGCAAACGACACGGCAATATTTTTTTACTTTCGTTTCCATTTTGTCATATTCCTTTCTGATTTATGGTTTTTGTTCAGACATTTCCCTTGTCAGTATAGCACGGTAAAGGCGGTTTGTCAATAGTTATAGCTAAAATTTTAGTTATTACTATCTTTTATTTTAGCCATTTATGTGGTATCTTATCTAAAACAAAGGAGCGACAGGAATGAGCGTTGATTACAAACTCATCGGCAGCAGGATAAAATCCGAAAGAAAAAAGCAAAACATGACGCAGGAAAGGCTCGCGGAGAAGCTTGGAGTCTCGGTAGGATACATCAGCCAGGTAGAGCGCGGCATAACAAAGACAAGTCTTGATCTGCTCGGGACGATATCGGACATACTCTGCTGCGACATCTCGGACTTTATCAAAGCCTCTTCCCAAAGCTCCAAGGACTACATGAGCGAAGAATTTTCAAAAAACTACTGTCGGCTTCAACCGCGTGAGCGGCGCATAGTCGATCACATGATACGTTTTTTTCTTGACGAATAACAGAAAACCGGACCGATGCTTTAACACATCGGTCCGGTTTTTATCCGGGGCGGGAGGGTTCAGTCCTCCTGCTCTCTTTTCTTTTTCTTTATTGTGATCGCCGCTCCGACGCTGGCAAGCGCCGCCGCGGATGCGATCACAAGCGCATCGGACACGCCTGTTCTCGGAGTGCCCGGATCGCCGTCGCCTTCTGCGACAAACTGATCGGTAACGAGTATCACGTTATCGAAAACGCTTTCGCAGTTCTGCGCGCGCAGTCCGACATTGCCCGAGAGTCCTTCATCGACCTCATAGATCAGATCGGGCTCCTTTGCGTCGCCGACAAAGACGAATATTGTATCGTTTTTGACCACGACTTTTATACGTGCAACTCCGTTTTCGGGCGAGAAGGTCTTACTTGTTGCGACCGGACCGAGATACTTCCCGTCAAAGGTATAGATAAAGATTCTGAACTCGCCGCTTCCCGCATCCGAGAGCACCTGAACATTATACGCTTTTATCTTATCCTGACCGCTTTCGGCATCCGACGCAAACAGGTATACACCTGCGTCGGTCTTTTTATCCTTACTTACGTTTATATCCGCCGAGATCGAGAATCTGTTCAGCTTACCCTTATTTTTCAGCATGAACTTATATTCGGCTCCTGCGGGAACAACGAGCTTACCGTCTCTGACGGTCGGCACCTCGCCGCCGCTCTGCTTTATATTGAAATCGATCTTTCCGTCATCGAAATCAAACACATACTTCTTTCCGTCAACATCGTAGTCGTTTGCGTCAAGATCCCTTGCGACGCGCGCGTCATCGATATAGACGACATCGTCGGCGTTTCCGCTATGGCTTATTCCGAGCTGTATTTCAGCCGACTTTCCGACCGTAAAGCTTATAATCACTTCGGTCAGCTCATCCGATTTTTCAACCGTCTTTTCTGCGATGATCTTACCTGTTGCGAGGTCTCTGACAAACAGTTTTGCGCTTCCGGAGAGCAGCATTGTCTTTACGCTGAAATCATAGGTTCCGAATGTCAGCCAAACGCCCTGGAACAGCTCGCCGTTACCCTTCACATAGCCGACGTAGTCGGGCTGTGTGATCTTTTCTTTTGTATCGGCGGCAAAGCTTTCCTTTGTTCCTCTCAGCATTGTTCCGACGGTTCCCTTTGACGACCAATAGGAAAGACCCGTCTTATAATCGGTCTCGTCGGCAAAACCCTTACCCTTATGCACGACCTTATCGAAGTTTCCGTTTTCGAATCCGCATGCTCCGGTCATCTTTGCATCGGTAAGCACATTCGTTACGTTCACGCCGTAGAAGCTGCAGGGTGAAACGTACCTGTTATTTATGATTACGACATCGTGTATGGGCGAATAATCGCCGTCCTCGGTGGCGTCGGTGCTTCCGTAGGTTCCGTCCCAGTAATTACTCTTTCCGTAGAAGGGGTTATCCGCCCAGACTCCGACAGCGGTCGTTGTACCGCCGAGCACGCTGTTACGGACATCGATATCATATATCTGCACCTTTTCCTGATTGTCATGCTCGGACGCCCACGGAATGAAGGTTATACCGTGACCGCCGAACAGGTTACAGTTTCTCACTGTAAAGTTATAAAGCGATTTATCTTCCTTTGTACTCTTCGAACGCCAGATCGACAGGTCATCTCTCGGGTCGTTTGTGGTAACGGCGAGAACAAGCGCGTCGTCGTTCGAATAGAGGCTGCAACGGTCAACGACAACGTCGTGAACCGCGGTCGAGAAGTCGAAGCCGTCTCCGTTTATACAGTTGACCTCGGCAAGATCGACGTTTCCGAAATAAACTCTTTCGGATTCTCTTATATACGCGTGCCAGCAGCTGCATCTTCTTACATTTATATCGGAGATTTCGACATTTTTACATCCGTATATTCCGAGAGGAACGAGATGTATGATCGACGAGCATCCGACGGTTATATTGAATCTGTTGCTGTTTGCGTAGCCGTTTCCGTCAAGGCACTCGGTACCGGTATCGTCCATACGGAGTGTTCCGCCGCCCGTAACCCTCACGTTTTCGGCATCATGTATATATATGAACGGAAGGTGCATGAGCGACGACAGTCCCCACGCCACGTTCTTACCCATATTTTCATGACCGTAATAAACGGTATACTTTGTATAGTGCTCTTCGTTATGCGACTGCCAGAGTATCGCGCCCTTTTCGATATACAATTCGATATTGCTCTTAAGCTCAATACCCGTCATGATATATCGGCGACCGTACTCACTGTCGTCTCCGGGGATCACGACCTTACCGCCGCCCTGCGCGCTCACATAATCGATCGCTTTCTGTATTGCGTCGGTATCGTTTGTAAAGCCGTCGCCTTTTGCGCCGAAGCGTTCCTCGGTCACGTCAACCGTGAGCTGAGGAAGGGTGAACCCATAAGGATTCGATCCGAAATCACGCCAGTTTTCGATCATGAAGACCTCTGACAGCTTTACACCCTTGGTATAATCGGTGCCGTCCGAGACGACTGCGATAAACTTTGTGGAAAGGTGGTTCATCTTTCCGTTTGTAAACGGGAAGGTGACCGTAAAGTTTATACCGTTTGCGACCGCAGAGGCAAGTTTTACATTGCCTGCGTAGTTTATATCCTGATTATAGTTTTGGACGCTTGTTTCAAGTATGGTGATTGTTTTACCCGCATATTTTTCAAGCAGCTTACCCGAAACGGTGACCTTATCCTCGGATTTGCTTGCAACAGCCTTAACCTCGGTTGCGCCGCGTTCGAAGATATGCGCTTCGCGCGAGAAGGAGATGCTGTCTATTTCGATCTCGCCGCTCTCCGCGCCTTCGACAACGATTCTGAAGCCCGCAAGGTAATGGTCGCACTTTACAAGCTTCTGCGTATTCTCCCAACAATCGCAGTCAATCACGTCGGAGAGATTGAAGTAATAGGTAGTGAATCCGCTGTTCGGATCGATCGCAAATACCTTCGACTGTTTTTCGCTGAAATCGGAATCGCCCTTGACAAGGAAATAAAGCTTCAGCTTTTCGGCGGCACTTGCGTTCTTCATCCGTATAACGAATGTATTTCTTACGCCGAGCTTTGCGCTGTATCTGTGACCGGGATTTGTAAATATCTCGGGAGATGTAACTGTTGCAAGAGCGCCCTCAAGCGCGATTTTCATCTTTCCGTCGGCATAACCGAGAGTCGCATTTTCGGAGGTGAATGCGGCAACTCCCTTTGCGTCATTGAATTCGAAATCAAGATAGCCCGAGTAGTCGGGTTCTCTGTACGAAACCTCGGGATTTTTCATCTCTGCGGGACATCCCTTGCTTATGATCCGCACGCTGTTCCATTCGAAATCTCCGACGTCAAGTCCGAGAGATTCATTTGTGCAGATCAGCTCGCCGTTCAGCCATACCGCAAGGTAACTGTCGGTGAGAGTGACCTTCATATTATACCATACGTTTTTACCGAAGCTGTCCGCCGGCATTTCCTTACGGATATAGCGGTTATTCGGGTTTTCGGCATCCCTCTGAACGAAGAATACAGCGGGTCCGTTACTTGCGGTATTCGGCCATATCGCAAAGCGGTAGTAAGAGTTTTTCGAATATATTTCGATACCGGTATACTCTATATTACCCGTATCCGCGGCACCCTGATAGCGGAAATCCTCCGAAACGGTATTTATACCGTCAAGCTTTCCGGCATATCTTATCACGCCTATATCCTTATTTGTCTTGTATATTTTCGTCTCACCCGATTTGTCGGTCGTAACATTTGCGTTTTCGCGCCATGCCTCATCCGACGTTTCGGGCTGATCGGGGTCGGTATATGAAAGCTCGGGATTTTTCATCTGTGCGGGACACCCCTTCGACACTGTCAGCGCTCTGTCCCACTCAAATTCACCGACGGTTATTCCGAGCGAATCGCTTGTACAGATCAGCTCGCCGTTCAGCCAGAGCGCAAGATAATTATCGGTCAGCACGACCTTCATGCTGTACCACACGTTTTTGCCGTACTTATCAGCCGGCATTTCCTTACGGATAAATCTGCTTATCGGGTCCTCGGTGTCCTTCTGGACGAAGAGTACCGCAGGACCGCTGCTTGCGGTATTCGGCCATATCGCAAAGCGGTAGTATGAGTTTTTCGAATGAATCTCTATACCAACATACTCGCGGTCGCCCGTGTCCGCGGCGCCCTGATAGCAGAACTCGGCATACATCGTATTGATCTCGCCGAGATTCCCGTTTTTGTACTCAACGACGCCGAGATTTTTATTTGAGGTATAGACCTTTGTTCCGTCAACCTTTTCGGTGCCGACATTGGAGTTTGCCTGCCATCCGGTGCAGGAAATGCTCAGATTTTTCATCTGTGCGGGACATCCCTTCGACACTGTCAGCGCTCTGTCCCACTCAAATTCACCGACGGTTATACCGAGCGAATCGCTTGTACAGATCAGCTCGCCGTTCAGCCAGAGCGCAAGATAATTATCGGTCAGCACGACCTTCATGCTGTACCACACGTTTTTGCCGTACTTATCAGCCGGCATTTCCTTACGGATAAATCTGCTTATCGGGTCCTCGGTGTCCTTCTGGACGAAGAGTACCGCAGGACCGCTGCTTGCGGTATTCGGCCATATCGCAAAGCGGTAGTATGAGTTTTTCGAATGAATCTCTATACCCACATACTCGCGGTCGCCCGTGTCCGCGGCACCCTGATAGCAGAACTCGGCATACATCGTATTGATCTCGCTGAGATTCCCGTTTTTGTACTCAACGACGCCGAGATTTTTATTCGAGGTATAGACCTTTGTTCCGTCCGACTCGCTTTCGGAAATCTCCGAATTTGCCTGCCATCCCTCGGCAAGAGCGATCGACGGAAGCCCTCCGAGAACCGGCAACAAAACCAGTATCATCGCCATAAGCAGCGAAACCGTTCCCGTAAGTGTCGGAGCGAATGTTTTTTCTCTCTTCATATTTCCTCCATATTTTTCGGATTGACAGCCTTGAATCGGGGTAGCTGTCAATTCTATTTTACAGGTTTGACTGACGCTTGTAAATGGAATAATTCTCTCTGATTATGTGAAATTACCACCAGTTGGAGCCCTGAAATCAAAATACTGTTGTCAGATTGCCCAAAACGTCGATCGGCAGGATTCGGTTATTATGAAAAAAGCAGACACCGAAAAGTCATCTTCGGTGTCTGCTTTGTTTTTATTTTTCGTTTTCGCCTATCAGATCGGAATAGTCTCTGTCGATGTCGATCTTGACGACAGCCGTCGGATACAGTTCATTTATTTCGCGTGTAACCAGCGACACAAGCTCTCCGTCGGGCAGAACGAAACCGGTCGGAACAACAAGATCAAAGAGCACGTTGGTTCTTTCCTTCCCGGGGACTATCCTGAAATCGTGAAACCGGAGACTGCCCGATATACCCGCAATGATCTTTCCGGTGTCCTCCCGCATTTTATTGGTCAGCGGATCGTCTACCGTGATCGGATCAAGGTGGATGACCAACTGTATTCCGAGCTTTTTGCAAACGTCATGCTCTATCCGGTCTATCAGCTCATGCGACAGCATTATATCCTTTTTTGCGTCCACCTCAACATGGACCGATGCAAATATCCTACCCTCGCCGTAGCTGTGCATTATCAGATCGTGCATGCCTACAACCCCGTCATAGGAAGCCACGGTATCGCAAAGCCGATCCACGGTTTCGCGATCGGGCGCCTTGCCGAGCAGAATCCCGGCCGACTCCGCGACCAGCTTTCCGCCCGAGATAAGTATGACAACGGCAACGGCTATACCGACCCAGCCGTCAACCTCCGCTCCGGTAAAATGTCTGACAAGCGCACCCGCAAGCACGGTCGCTGTAATTATACTGTCATTGAAGGAATCGGCGGCGGACGCCGAAAGCGAGACCGAATGTGTCCGCTTTCCGGTTCTTCTGTACACAAGTCCCTGAAATATTTTCACTGCCACGGATGCAAAGAGCAATATCAGTGCAGTCGGCGAAAAGCTCGATTCCGACCTGTTTATCAGGCAGGCTATCGATTCCTTCAGGAAGGAAAAGCCGAGCATCAGCACAAACGCGGACACGCAAAGTCCGGTCAGATACTCATATCTCGCATGTCCGAACGGATGCTCCTTATCGGCAGGCTTGCCCGCAAGTCTGAAACCCACAAGCGTGACAACCGAACTTGCGCAGTCGGTAAGGTTGTTGGCGGCATCCGCAGTGACCGACACCGATCCGGAAAGGCTTCCGACCGCAAATTTGACTACCGCAAGCAGAAGGTTTGTAATTATGCCGAAAACGCCCGCCGCCGCGCATACGCGGAGACGTTTTTCGGAGGTCATGCCGTCATCCGTCGGATTTTCCGGTTTTTTTTTCTTTTTTTCAGTCATAAAAATCATTCTCCGAACCGAATTTTTCTATTGCGTCGGCTATAATTTTTGCGGTATCCTCGCCACATTCGATCACAAAGGCGTTTTTCGCTCCGCCTGAGGAAAATATGTAAATATATTTCGACAGCGGAAAAGCCGACGAGCAGAAATTTTCCTTTTTCTCGATTCTGCCGTATCTCGAAAGATCGGTATTCTTATCATATTTTATGATAACATCGCCTCTCGTGATCTTTATATCGGCAAGAAGCCTGTTGTTTTTTCCGTAGACGCGCGTTACCGTAAAATATCCGTGCTCGTTTATCACATAAACATAATCGTAGAGCAGATAGCGTATCAGATACATTATATCGACTACAAGCACGAGTGCGAGAGCAAGCTGGTTTATCCATTTCACACCGAGTCCGAACAGCGAAAAAACATAGAACATCACGGCAATCGAACTTATGAATCCGAATACAATCCACGCATTTTTTCTTATTTTTTCGGGCTGATAATTAAGCATAATCTGTTCCTCCGCTTCATATTCTTGCAATACCGGTAAGTATACCGGCAGGACTTATATCGACGACCCCGTAGCTTCCGCCCATGGATATACTCCCCGGATTAAGCAGTCGGAGCGCGCGTCCTTCCCTCACGACGCAGTTTTCATACGGTACATGCGTATGTCCGAAAAGGACTACATCCGCATTCCGCTCAAATCCCGCCGACACAAGCTCGGAAAGGTCGTATTTGACATTGTAAACATGCCCGTGAGTAAACATCACCCGTTTTCCGCCGAGCAGTATTTCGTCTGTCAGCGGCAATCCGGACGCAAATGTATCGCAGTTCCCTCTTACCGCCGCATATCCGACACCGAGTTCTTCCGCAACCCTTTCAAATTCGCGGTTGCCGTCGCCGAGATGGATGAACATATCGGCGTCCTTACGCGTCATCATTATATCACGCATACTGCCCGACCTCCCGTGGGAGTCGGAAAAAACAATTATTTTCATAAACCCTCGAAAAATCCTTTCCGGATATGTCAAAAGACGACAAACACGATATACTGTAAATAAAAGAAACGAAAAAAATCACACAGGAAGGCAACAAAATGAAAAACAACGACAAAAAGAAGATAAATACCGACCGTCTTGCGGCGCTGAATGACGAACAGTTTTCACAGATGATCGCCGCGGCAGCCGCTGCCATGGGACTTCCTCAGTCGGCTGTAAATGCCGCCGTTGCAAATTCTGCGGCGTTCAAGGCGATGCTTTCGACAGCGTCGGACAGCGATCTTGAAAAAATCGTAGACAGCATCGGCAATGACAGAGCCGAAAAAATACTGTCCGAATTATAAAATACCGAGGCGGTGAGCAGTTTCCCGCCTCAACTGTTATCATAATTATTTACCGACAGACCGAAAGGAGCGATCATGATTGACCGAACAGCAGAATTTCGGCGGCATGGGCGATTTGCTCAAAAAACTGACCGAAAATCCCGAAATGCTTTCAAAGGCGATGAGCATGGCGTCGGCACTGGCATCGTCGGGAGCGCTTTCAGGGTTTATGAACAGCAATACGCAGGACAATACCCCGAAAAAGGAATGCGACGGGGAGCCTCCCCCGCCACCCAAAGCCGAATGTCCGCCACCCGGGACGAAATGCAAACCGGAAGAGCGGGACAGATATCGGGAACGTATCGCTCTGCTGGAGGCAATGCGACCGTTTATATCGGCGGAAAAGAAAGACCGTCTGGAGCTTCTGATACGTCTTCTCGGAGTGATGGAGCTTGCGGATGGGATGGGTTCACACAAGAACAGGCTTTTATAGGAGGAGATGCGCAGATGTACAGCAGATACACTGTCAAAGCCCCGCAGGCACCGCCCGATTACGGCGGAACCGCCTTCAATCCCGCCGTCACGGCAGAATCTCCGCCGACGGAAGCAGCCGTCACCGATGAAGCCGATGAAAAGGAGATTGAACTGTCAGAGCCGGACGATCCCGGCAGAGTGACTCCGATCGGTGCATATTACGCCGACAGAGAGCAGAAGACTGCCGAGACACAAGCCGAAGAGGTCAAAGAAGCCGAAAAAACCGAGAAAAGCGAAGAAAATACCGAAAACGTCATTACGGGCAGTCACGGCGAGACTGCCGCGAAACCCGCCGACGGCTTTTCGCTCGACGATCTGACGCTTGACGATCTGCTTTTCATGGGAGCGCTCATCCTTCTGATGTCCGGAAAAATGGGCGACGAATCGATGCTTCTGCTCTCTTACCTTCTCACCTGCGGGCTTTGAACAGTCGGGCAATTCCCGCACGTTCGAATGTCCGCAACACCGGGCGGGCATTAAGCAGGCAAAGCAATGCGAAAATGAGCAGATCAACGACGATGAAGCCCTTGAACGAGATCATGGTCACAACCACGAGAAGAAGCATAAGAATATTGTTTGTGACCATACGGGGAAGCTGCAGTACAATACTGCCGCCGACTATTTTTGCGCGCAGAACAAATGTTGTCATATAGCTTATATATGTCGCGGCGGCGGCACCGATCCCGCCCCAGCCGAACGTCCCGATAAAGAGCAGATTCAGCACGAGATTGGTCGCCGCTCCAGCAAGGGCTGTCAGCATTGTCGGCATACTCTTCAGTCTGACCATGTTTTCGCTGTCAAGGAAGGACGAAAAATTGTGTATCACCATTGCGAAGGTCAGTATCGGTATATATATCCACGCATTATAATATGTTTTTGCAAACATCAGCGAGGTCACAAGCTTTGAGCAGACGATTATCACCCCTCCGGCAATGAACATAAAAGACGCATAGCTGTCAAAAACATTGGTATAAAAGCGTTTTCTGTCCGCACATCCGCGTTCATCCATCGCCGATATCTGCCATGCATAGATGAAAATGCTGTTCATTACCCCGAGCAGTGTCGGTATTTTATATGCCGCGCTGTACAGACCGTTGACCGCGTCGCCGCAGAAATATGTCACCATAAATCTGTCCGATATATTGACAACCCACATGAACACGGTCGTCGGTATCAGCGGAATACTGTATTTCAGCATTGAGCCTATCCTCGGAAGTCTGATCGCAGCAGGGTCAAAATCCTTCCAGAGTTTTGCCTTCACAACGACGAACGCCGAGACAAGCATATCTGCGATCGGCACCGAAAGCACATATCCGACCGACGACATTTTGAGCGGTATAAGAAAAATTATATTGAAGAAAATAACGAATGCGGTATTGATTATTCCCTGAACGGCATAAAGGCCGACCATTCCCTTTGCCCGTATATAATTTGAGCAAAAGGTATGGATAACCGATGCAACGACGTAAAAAACGATCAGAAGAACATAATTCGAAAAATATTCGATCGACGAAAGCACCGGAACGATAACAGCAAACAGCAGACATCCGAAAACGAATATAACAAAGGAATCGCTGAACACTTCCTTTTTTGAATATTCGCTTCCTTTTGCAAGTCTGAACACCGCTTCGCCGAAGCCGAGCGACACGAGAGGAATTATAAGCACCGCAAGATCGGATATGTTCGATGCCACCGAATATTCGGTATTTGTAAGCAGTGATGTGTAAAGCCTTGTGAGCAGATAAACAAGTATCTTTGAGCCGAACTGCCCCGCGGCAATCACCGCCGTATTACCTATCAGTTTTCTTGTACGGTTTTTTGACATTTGCCGATTCCCTGCAACAGATGCAATTCCTTTCCTTCAACATCCCGATTATTATTCTACTATATCACAAATATATTCGGTTGTCAATCCCGCGTATCCGCTTTTATATTGACAACTCCGCGCTGCCGCTGTATAATTACAGCATGATAACATGGCTTTTGCGGAGGACAAAATGTCGGACAAACTCATAAAAAGGGCACGTATTCTTTATGTTCTGAAATTTCTTTGCGAGCAGACCGACGAAACACACGGGCTGACCGAAAAAGAGCTGACGGCAAAGCTCGGCGAGATCGGCATTGACGGCGACCGCCGACTTCTTTACGAGGATCTGCGATCGCTTGAGCTTTTCGGTTACGGGATAGGGCGGATCGGCAGACCTGTCCGCTATTACATGAAAAGCCGCGATTTTTCGCTTCCCGAGCTGAAGCTGCTCGTTGATGCGGTTCAGTCGTCAAGATTCATAACAGTCGAAAAATCGGACGAGCTGATAAAAAAGCTTGAAAAGCTGTGCTCCAGCAAGGAAGCGCGCGAGCTGTCAAGATCGGTCCATGTTCAGAATCGTGTCAAAGCGATGAACGAATCGATTTATACCAACGTCGATCTGATACAGACTGCAATATCGCGCGAGCGCTGTATAGATTTCCACTATTTCAGATGGAACCCGTACAAGCAAAAAGAGCTTCGCAACAACGGAAATGTCTACACCGTAAGCCCGTATGCTCTTACATGGACGGATGACAACTATTACATGATCGCATGGGATGACAACCGCGGGGAGCTTCGCCACTACCGCGTAGACAAGATGACAGACATAGTTGTGACCGATCTGAAAAGGAGCGGGGAGGATTTCTTCGGACGCGCAGACATCGGGCGGTACACAAACAGTCGGTTCGGAATGTTCGGCGGCGAAGAAATCCCGGTGCGTCTTGAATGTAATGACAGCATTGCCGGTGTAATCATCGACCGTTTCGGGCTTGAACCGAGCTTTTTCCGCGCATCCGACAATTCATTTTACGTAACCGTAAGGGTCGTACCCTCGGAACAGTTTTACGGTTGGATACTCGGTCTCGGAAATCTGATAAAAATATGCTCGCCCGACTCTGTTGTCGAAAAATTCAGGCAGATAGTCGAAAATACACTCGCAATATATGACAACAAAAAATGAGAGCCGCCCCGCAGCATCCGTAATTTCCGGATGTCGCGGGGCAGTTTTGTAATTTGCATCGGTTGAAGCCGAGGCGTCAGGGCGGCGGTTCTGCTGTCGGGGGTCAAAAAGGAGAAATTAAAACACCCCTTACGCAAACCGCCTTATTGCGACTTTTAACCCTTCCGTCACATAAGACGAGGCATATCGCAAAAGTGTGACACTTTTTTATAAAAAAATTTTAAAACTTAAAAAGCGGACCGGTTTTATCGGTCCGCAGGTATTGTGGATTTTATGAAAGCTCGGTCGGTATTACCGTATGCTCGTTCTTGATCTTCTTGAGAATAATATGTGTCTTCGTATTTGCGACCCCGTCAAACGATCTGATCTTACCGTATATATCGTCAAGTCCGTCGGTCGAATCGGTCACAATATGCAGTATGTAGTCAAAATCACCGGTGACACAGAAGCAGGAAACGACATTCGGGATATTATCGATCATTTCAAGAAAAGCGTCGCCGAGTCTCGGATGCTCCATTGCAACCTCCATTATCGCCGAAACATCGTTGCCGATTTTCTTCTGGTCGATTATAAGCGTATACTGGCGGATAAGCCCCGAGTTCTCCATCCTTTTTATACGTTCGGTTACAGCCGACACCGAAAGATTTATCTCATCTCCGATTGCCGATGCCTTTTCTCTTGCATTTTTCTTGAGACAGTTAAGTATTTTGAGATCAATATTATCCATAGCAGTAAAAACCATCCTTTATTATCAGACATAATACATGTTTAAGACAGAAAAAACAGCCGACCGCCCGCGGTTAAAAGGTAAACGAATGGTCAAGCATGGTAAGTATAGCATGCTTTTTCGAAAAAATCAATAGTTTTTTGATTTTTTATTGAAATTATTTCGGAAATTCTTTTTATTACTTTACTTTTTTCTTTGCATCGGCATTTATTCGTATCCACGAAACGGCAACCGAGAGCATATTGAAACACTCTGTTACGATTCCCGGAACCGATCCGAACACGATCGCATATGTAAGCCATGCGGGAGAAAGCAGAAAAAACTGCCCTATCCTTATCTTCTTTACGTCGGAGGTCCAGAAAAGCGCAGAACCCAAAAGCGTTGCGGGAGCTATCAGAAAATCCCACGGCGAAAAGGGCAGTGCCGGAACCGCAAGTTCAACAAACGGGGCGGCGCCGAAGAGAAAGAGTACAATGCATTTTGCGATCTTTCCCGCTCTGCTCTCCTTCGGCAAGGTCATGATTACTATATTCCGTATGAGCGAAAGTGTATTCTGCATGACCCCGCAGGCACTTCCGAGCATCGCATAGTGAACCGCAAAAAGTCCGAGCGATATTCCCATGACCGCAAATGTATATCTGGGTCTTTTTATCTGAAAAGACAAAACGACCATAAGCGAGGCTACCGCGCCTACGATCTGTGTTACGATCTGATAGCTGTTCATTGTGTTTACAAATCCTTTATTTTTACTGCAAAAATCAACAAATTACCGAAAAGGTATTCACATTTTCAAAAAAAGTGCTATAATCTATATAAACTTTTGGAAAACCAACAGTCGGGCGACCGACAAATATCGAAAGGTGACACTTATCATGGAACTAAGACAAAAGAAAATCAACTTTCTCGGTGACAGCATCACCGAAGGACACGGCGTATCCTGCAGGGAAAACTTTTTCTGCAACCTTCTCGCAAGAGACGAAGGACTTGCCGCCGCGAGAAATTACGGCATAGGCGGAACGCGCATTGCTCCGCAGCACAGCAGGAGCGGAAACAACGCATGGGATCAGGACTTTATATCGAGAGTTGAAAAAATGGACCCGGATGCCGACATAATCGTTGTATTCGGCGGAACAAACGACTACGGTCACGGAGACGCTCCGATCGGATATTTCACCGATTCGACCCCCGAAACCTTCTACGGTGCGCTTCACACACTCATCCGCAAGCTCTACGAAAAATATCCGGACAAGCTGATTGTATTCATGACGCCTACACACCGTCTCAGAGAGGAATCGCCGAGAGGAGACGGCTACAAGCAACCCACACTTCCCCTTTCGGGTTATGTTGACATAATAAAAGAGGTTTGCAGATACTATTCCATCCCGGTTCTCGATCTTTACGCAAACGGATCGATGCAACCCTCGGTAGAGTGTCTTAAAAACCTTTACATGCCCGACGGACTCCATCCCAACGACGCGGGTCACAGAATCATTGCTTCAAGGCTCGCAGGATTTCTGAAGAGTCTATGATCGGTTAAAAACGCATTAAAAAGAGGCTCAGGGACATGTGAGCCTCTTTTCTTATTGTTAAATCGGTTTGTTTATTCCTTTTCGCGTTCCTTTTTTGCACAGATGACAGCGAGCACAACGCTCACGAGCGCGACGGTTGTAAGCGCCAGCGCAATGTCTCCGGTCTGCGGAATACCGAGCGAAAACGTGTTCTGATGGGTCGGAGAATCGGTTTTTTTGCCGTACATTGTTATCTCGTTTATGCTGACGGTTCTGTCAACACATTCAAGCGAAAGCCTGTACTCGGTCCCCGTCAGATTACCGTTTGCAAGCGTCCATCCGCCGTCATGTCTGACGTAAAGTGTCCATATCAGTCTGCGCCCGCCGTTATCCTCATAGTTAACCGAACAATCGGTTATACTGCACTCGGTGGCTGTCGTGAAAAATATGTCAAGCGATCCGCTGAAGGTCGTTATACCGATGCGACAGCGTGTGTCCTCCGATCGGTCAAACATCAGACGTGCGCCGAGGCTGTTCGACTGAACAATTGACATCTCGCCTATTCTTACCGAGCTTACACTTACATCAAGCGCTTCAAGTATTCCCGACGTAACGGTCGCCGACACTGCGGCAGACGCGCCCTTTTCTTCCGCGTCGCTCTGTCCTCCCTGTCCTCCCTGTCCGCTCTGACAGATAACCGGCGCAGTCGGATCAAGCCCGTCCGCCGTCACCGGAAGCACAATCGAAAAGCAGAGAAAAAGTGTCAGAACCGCAATAGCAACATTCAACACAAATGTTTTCACATTCGTCATATCGGGCATCCTCCTTCCGCCTTTTCGGGCAGATTTCTTCACGTAGACTTCTACGCCTTTATTTTAACACATTATTAACTAAATGTCAACAATATTTACGCATTTTCATAAAAAATTTTTCAGACGCGTCCAATTGTTAAATTTTGTTATACTTTTCTTATTTTGATTGACATTCGGCGAGTTATATACTATAATCAAATCGGATCCCGGAATATATCCGGACAGTATCCCGGAAAGGAACAGGAACAAAATGAAAAAACTGAAGCTGCTTGCACTGATAATGATAATCCCGATACTGCTGATATCCTGCGCTGTTGTACCCGGTGTGAATACCAACTCCGGGATTACCACAATCCCGACTTCAACAACGCGCAGAGCCGAGACGACAGCCGCATCGACAACAACCGTAACCACTGCCGTCACGACCGTGCCCATGACACCCGAACCGACTGTTCCGGATCCGGTTGAGATCACGCTTCTTGCCGTAGGCGACAATCTGATTCACGGTCCGTTGATAAAATGCGGGCAGAATGCCGGGTTCGACACGCTTTACAAAGAGCTTGCCCCGATGATTTCCGCCGCCGACCTTGCCATAATCAACCAGGAAACGATATTCACATACAACGAGAAGAACTATTCGGGCTATCCTCGCTTCGGCTCGCCCACTGCCGTCGGAGAAGCCGCGCTCAAAGCGGGATTTGACGTTTTTTCGACCGCGACAAATCACACTGCCGACCAGGGAGAGCAAGCCATATTCGACACTCTTGATTTCTGGTCAAAGCACCCGGAGGGAACCGCGCTCGGCATATACAAGGGCACGCTGAAATGCGGACAGGAGGAATCCGACTCTCACAAGCATACTGCGAAGTGCTACAAAAAAGGCGCGGACAGCGATGAAATTCCGGTAATCACGGTCAAGGGCGTGAGGATCGCATTTCTCAATTACACATACGGTATGAACAGAAGTCTCACAAACTGGTGGATGGTCGATGTAATGCAGAACAACGACGCCTCAAAGGCAGCCATTGCAGAGAGGATCGAAAAGGCAAAGGAAATCAGCGATTTTGTCGTGATGTGCGCACACTGGGGATCCGAATATGTCAACACGCCGACCTCATCGGAGGTCATGTGGGCGCAGTTTTTTGCCGACTGCGGCGTTGATCTTGTGATCGGAACTCATCCGCATGTCGTTCAGCCCGTAATGGAGGTCGAAGGCAAAAACGGCAACAAAACGGTCGTATACTATTCGCTCGGCAACTTTGTCCACAACCAGAACGATTTTGCTCCCAACATCGGCGGACTTGCGAACATCACCCTTATTTCGGACGAAAACGGAGTCAGAATCAAAGAGTACAACATGGTCGGTACCATGGTTGACTGCTACAAAAACGAAAACGGCGTACAGTGCTACACCGCTTGTCTTATCTCCGAAATGACTCCCGAACGTCTAAAAAAACATGTAAAATTCAGCAAAAAAACGGTTGAGGATTTCGAAAACGAATTTCTGAAGGCATCGACATCCTATCCGAAAACCGCAAAAGAAGCAGCCTGACACCGAAAGGAGTTCATTTCCGATGAACAAAATCAACAATGCAGACAGCATCAACCCGTCAGCCGTATACTCGGTCATGCAGAAGCGGACCGTCAGCGATCACATTGAAAAGCGGTTCGGCAGAATAAGCGAAATTCACAGGGAATACGTTTCTCCGTTTGTTCATATAGATATTGCGGTCATTCCGCCTGACATTCACAGAAATTTTTACACGCTGGTCACAATCGGATGCGGCGCATTGCGGATGAAAGGTCCGAAGGAGCTTAAAAAGAACAAGCTTGACAGATTTGAGCTTCTCATGATGCTCCCGCCCGACTGGAAAATAAACAACAGAGAGGAAAAATGGTTCTGGCCCTTTCATGTTCTGCGGTCTGTCGGCAGAATTCCCGCAATCTACGACAGCTGGCTCTGCTTCGGACACACGGTAGACAACGGCGATCCCTTTGCCGGCAACACAAAGCTGTGTGCAACCCTGCTCACCCTTCCCTATCAGGATTACTTTACGACAGCAAACGGCAGTATCTCGGTATGTCCTCTTTCGGAAAAAGAGGATGTCAATTTTTACAATGTAACTCCGATCTACCGTGATGAGGCATTGTTCATCAAGGAATACGGATCGGGAAAGTTTATGGAGCGTTTTCGTTTCATACCTCCCGTGCTTGACGTAAAACGCGGACACGTATGCGGGCTCTCCTGCAAATACGATTTCTCGGATGTGATCGATTCGACTCTGACACATGCTCCGAAAATACACGACAAGCTGCTGCGTATTCCCGTTGAATCCGCGGCAAATCACATAGTGATCTTTATTCTGTGGTGCATAAAGCACAACATGCTCGACGACGGCTTTTTTGCCTCGTGCGACGACCCCGAAAGGCTGTCGCACGATCTGACATATCTCAGAGACTATTTTATAAACAGCCTTGACGGAATGTTTCTCGCCTCGCATCTTACGGAGGAAGCTCTCGGATTCGTCCTTTATTATTACAACTTCAACGAGGACCGCTATCCGTCCGACGTTGACCGCTGTGCAAATGAATTTTTCGGCGACCGAAAGTACAACTCTCCCGAGTTCTGCAACGAGGGCTACCTGTTTGCACCGTTTGACGCCGAATACGCCGCGCGCATTTTCGGATATATAGACAAAGCCTACGAAAGCTATACCTCCCCGTGAATTATCTGCCGACGCTCCGGCAACAATAGTATTGACGAAAAATCCCGTGCGAAATCGCCGGGATTTTTTCGGAATTATTCGCAGTCATCTGATTACGTAAAAAAATCAAAAAAATATTTCAAAAACTATTGCAATTTGATTCGATCTGTGTTAGAATATCGGAAACAGAAATCGGGAGTCCCCCGTCGAAAGGATTTGATAACATATGTCACCTTACACAGCCGACACAGCCGAGCTGCTGAAGTTTCTCGAAACCGACGGCAAGAACGGTCTTGATCCGAAAAAGCTTGAAGAATTAAGGCAGAAGTACGGTCCGAACCGCCTTCGCGAAAAGAAAAGAAAGTCGATGCTTTCAAGATTCATCGATCAGTTCAAGGATGTAATGATACTGATTCTGATTGCCGCGGCTGTTATATCATTTACGGTAGCCTGCGTTGAAGGAGATCCGAAGGGATTCATCGAACCGTTGCTCATTCTCGCAATCGTCATTGTAAATGCAATAATAGGCATGCTCCAGGAAAGCAAGGCGGAAAAAGCACTTGAGGCGCTCAAAAATCTGTCCGCCCCTCATGCGCGGGTCATACGCGGCGGCATTGAAGCGGTTATTGACGCTTCCGATCTGCTTCCCGGTGACCTTATCCGGCTTGAGGCGGGAGATTTCATTCCCGCCGACGCACGTCTGATTGCCACGTCCGCACTTAAATGCGAGGAATCGGCTCTTACCGGCGAATCGGTCCCGAGTGAAAAGGACGCCTCTGCCGAGGTCGAAGAGAACGCGCCGCTCGGCGACAGAACAAACATGGTATTCTCCGGCTGTTCGGTAAGCTATGGCAGCGGACTTGCCGTCGTTTGCGCTACCGGCATGAACACCGAAATGGGCAAAATCGCAGGTCTTCTCGAATCTGCCGACGACGGTCCGACACCGCTCCAGCAGAAGCTCGCGTCTATGGGAAAATATCTCGGGTTCGTCGCGCTCGTCGCATGCGCCGTGATCTTTATAATCGGTCTTGCAAGCGGCATCAATGCGATTGAAATATTCATGACTGCGGTATCGCTTGCTGTATCGGCAATACCCGAAGGTCTTCCCGCGATAGTCACCATCGTTCTTTCGATCGGCGTACAGCGTCTGGTAAAGAAAAACGCGATCATCCGCAGGCTCCCGGCAGTTGAAACGCTCGGTTCCGCGTCGGTTATCTGTTCGGACAAAACCGGAACTCTTACCCAGAACCGCATGACGCTTGTCAAAGCATACACCCCGGGTGACGGTCTCTGCGACATCGGAGCGGGCAAGGTAACCGACGGATCGGCAACAGAAAAGCTTCTTATGTACGGCATGCTCTGCTGTGACGGAACCGTAATATACAACGAAAGCGGCAAGGAGGAGCACATCGGCGATCCAACCGAAACCGCCATCGTTGCCGCCGCGCACACTGCGGGAACAGATATCGAAAAGGCAAAAGCGGAACATCCGAGGCTGTTTTCACTGCCCTTTGACTCCGACCGGAAGCTGATGAGCGTTGTCTGCGAAGCGGAGGGTAAAAAGATTCTGATTGTCAAAGGTGCCTTTGACGTTATGCTCTCGCGCTGTGCAGGCAGTGAAGCGGCGGACGCCGCCCGCTACTGCGATGAAATGAGCAGAGCGGCACTGCGTGTTCTTGCGGTCGCATACAAGGAAATCGACACCGTACCGACCAATCCCAAGCCGGAGGAACTTGAAAACGGGCTGACCTTCATGGGGCTTGTCGGCATGATTGACCCGCCGCGTCCCGAAGCCAAAGCCGCAGTTGCGGTCTGCCGCCGTGCGGGAATCAAACCGGTAATGATAACAGGCGACCATGTCGTAACCGCGTCAGCGATCGCCGCCGAACTCGGAATACTCGAAAAAGGCGACCTTGCCATAACCGGTGCCGAGCTTGATGCAATGACCGACTCCGAGCTTGACGGCAAAATCGACAGAATATCGGTTTATGCAAGGGTTTCGCCCGAAAACAAAATCCGTATAGTACGTGCATGGCAACGCCGGGGGCAGGTTGTATCAATGACAGGTGACGGTGTAAACGACGCACCTGCGCTCAAAGCGGCAGACATCGGGTGCGCAATGGGGATCACCGGCACCGACGTTGCAAAGGGTGCCGCCGACATGACGCTGACCGACGACAACTTTGCCACGATAGTCGATGCGGTAAGGGAAGGTCGCGGTATATACGCAAACATCAAAAAGGTTGTCGGATTTCTGCTCGGCACCAACATCGGCGAAGTAATTACGGTTTTCGTCGCAATGCTCCTCTGGCACAAAACTCCGCTTCTTTCGATGCAGCTTCTCTGGATAAACCTTGTAACCGACGGCTTGCCCGCAGTTGCGCTCGGAATGGAGGCGGTCGAATCGGACGTTATGAACTCGAAACCCAAGCCGAAAAACGAAGGCATATTTGCACACGGATTCGGTCTGCGCATCATTCTTCAGGGAGTGATGTTCGGTGCGCTTTCTCTTGCGGCATATGTAATCGGCGAAAGAATGACAGGCAGCGAAAGCGGCGGTCAGACGCTTGCTTTCATGGTTCTTGCTCTTTCCCAGATTGTCCAGAGCTACAACATGCGTTCGGAACATTCCCTCTTCAGAATCGGATTCTTCGGGAACAGAATACTGAACAAAGCCGCGGCTGTCTCGGTCGCCCTGATGGCAATTGTGCTTTTCACTCCGGTATCCTCTCTGTTCGGACTGATTATTCTTCCGTGGTATCTCTACCTTATCGGACTCGGGCTGATAATCGTTCCCTTCATCGTAATGGAAATTTCGAAAGCCGTCGGACTTATAAAACATCAGCACTGATGCACACAAGCCGCCCGCAAAAAATGCGGGCGGCTCTTTTCACCCCTTGATTTCGGACGGAAAAAGGAGTATAATTAAAAAAAACGCAAAGTGGTGATCTTATGTACAACAAACGCATGTATTCGCTGGGAAGTTCCGGCTCGGTAATACGCGAAATATTCGAATACGGCAGAAAACGGCGGGCGGAGATCGGAGACGACATGGTATTTGATTTTTCGCTGGGCAACCCGTCGGTTCCCGCACCCGACGAGATAAACAAAGCAATAAAGGAAATCGTCGATTCCTCCGACCCGGTTGCGCTTCACGGCTACACGACCGCAAGGGGTGACGTCGATGCGAGAGCGGCGATCGCCGACGATCTGAACCGACGTTTTCATACCGATTTCGGTCCGGATGAACTGTTTCTGACTATGGGCGCCGCCGCGTCGCTGTCCGCGGTTCTGCACGGATTATGTGAACCCGACGACGAATTTATCGTCATTTCTCCGTTTTTCCCCGAATACAGGGTCTTTATCGAATCGGCGGGCGGAAAACTTGTCGATGTACCTGCCGACCGCGCAAACTCGTTTGCTCCCGACATACGCGCGATAGACAGGGCAATAAACGAACACACGAAGGCGGTAATTATAAACTCGCCGAACAATCCGACCGGAAAAGTATACGGCAAAGGTGAAATCACCGCCCTGTCGGAACTGCTGAAACGCCGCTCCGAGGGACGTGACCCGATATTTCTTATCTCGGACGAGCCGTACCGCGAGCTGATCTACACGGACGTCGGATACCCGTTTGTCACCGATTACTACAACAACAGCATAATATGCTATTCGTACAGCAAATCGCTTTCCCTTGCCGGGGAACGCATCGGTTATGTTCTTGTTCCGTCAAAACTGACCTGCCACGACGGGGTATATGCGGCTGTTGCCGGAGCGGCGAGAGCGCTCGGGTATGTCTGTGCGCCGTCGCTCTTTCAGCATGTCATTGCAAGGTGCGCCGGATGCATCTCCGACATAAGTATTTACGACAGGAACAGGAAGCTTCTTTACGGCAGGCTGACGGAGCTCGGCTTTGAATGCGTCTATCCGGACGGAGCGTTTTATCTGTTTATGAAGTCACCGATCGACGATGAGAAGCTATTCTGCGAAATTGCAAAGAAGCACGAGCTGTTGCTTGTGCCTGCGGGCAGCTTCGGTGCCCCCGGATATGTACGTATCTCTTACTGCGTACCCTCCGAAACCGTCGAAAAATCACTTCCCGCCTTTTCGGCACTTGCAAGCGAAGTCTTTATTAACCGTTTATGATGAAAAATGTCGGATTATATTGACAAAAGCCGACATGAGTGATAAAATAGTCGCATAAAATAACAGAAAGGGTCTGCATATGAAAAAGTTCTTTAAAGAATTCCGCGACTTTATCAACAAAGGCAATGTAATTGATATGGCTGTGGCGGTCATAATCGGTGCTGCTTTTTCTCCCATAGTCAATGCACTTGTCAACAACATCATCATGCCTGTCATCGGCAAGCTCGTAGGCAACTATGATTTTTCCGAGCTGAAAACCGTTCTCACCGAAGCGGTACCCGCAGTGCTTGACGAAGCCGGCAATGTGGTTACTCCCGCAGTTGCCGAGGTTTCGATCGGCTGGGGCGTACTTATCGGTGCCGTTCTCAATTTCCTCATCGTCTCGCTTTGCATATTCATAATGCTCAAGGTTGTACTTGCCGCAAAAAACAGCGGAGAGAAGCTTATTAGGCACGGCAAGCACAAAGAGGAAGAAGCTCCCGCAGAGCCCGAGGCTCCCGCTGAACCCGTTGAAACAGATCTCGATGTCCTCCGCGAAATACGCGACATGCTCAAAGAACAGAATCCGAAAGACAACTGAAATACATATTTCCGACTTGTTACGGACACAGCAAACGAAAAACGACAGAGAATTGTTTTCTCTGCCGTTTTTCGTTTTTATCGTTTTTTCAGAACAGCCCGCCAATCAGAGAGGAGAGCTTCTCGAAATATTCGCTGTTTTTGAATTCTTCAAACCAATCGGTGATATCCTGACCGATTTTTTCAAGATCGTCATTTGTAAGCGTGGTCATTTCCTTGTATTCCTTCGGAAATTCCGGCATTTTCTCTTTGTAGACGAATTCGACGGTTATATCGAACTTCAGCGTTTCGCCGCCTGCGGTAACATCGCCGATATAGAGATAGAAGTGCTTTCTGTTATTCTCGTACTTTCCTTCAACCGTGATGGTGCTGTCCTCATCTCCGAGATCGACCGTAAGCTTGAATTTACTGTCATCCTTTTCGACAAATGTCACATTTACATCAAAAACGGGAGTGGACGCGCTCAGTTTGAAGCCGTCATCGTTTTCGACATACTTCACTCTGGCAATCGTCTTAAGCTCACCCGACATACCGGCAGACAGCTTTACAACGGTCGTATTCTTTTCGGTCATGTCAACATTCAGCACAGCGCGCGAGCCGCTTGCGTCAAGCGTGATCTTAAGCGCCTTTACGTTGTGTCTGATCGACGATGCGGTAATTTCAGCCTTGAGCTTGAAGTCAAGCTTTTCGATATTGTCGGTTGCTTCTTCAATCAGACCCTTATCGGTAAGCAGTTCCTTCCAGCCGCTGTATTTGCCGTCGGTGATATCCTCCAGCGATACAAGCTTGTCGAGATGCTTCAGGAAATTTTTATCCTTGGACATTTTTTCAACAAGTCCGGTGAATATTTCCGATGTTGCTTTTTCGTCAACCGTTATTGTAATCACACGGTTTCCGCCATCGGTTGCCGATTCCTTCTCGGCATGCTCCCAGAGCAGGTCTTTAAAAAGCTTTACATACTTTTTGACATACTTCTGTGTATCATCCTTGGTCTTCTTTACATCGTTGCTCGCGCTTTTGAGCGAGGATATCATCTGCTCAAGCTGTGAGAGATATTCCTCGGGAACCATCTCTTTCACCGTTGTCCAGCCGTCGGACTCAAAGAAGCGCTTATACATGCCCTCGTATTCGATTCCGTATGTGTCCTTGAGAATACTCGTGGTATACACGAGCGCTTTCTCGTCGGAATATGCCACAATCTCTTCACCCACAAAGCTGAGTTTTGCGACCCCCCTGCTCTGTCTTTCGTTCATCCAGACCGAAAGATCGATCGGGAGCGGTATCAGATCCGACTCTTCGCCGACCGAGAGCGACACTCTGCCATCTTTGTACGCCTTCGAAAGTGCCGAAAGCGCTTCGATATCCCCGACTCTGTCAAACAGATTGTTTACAGCCGAATCGGTTACCGATCTGTCGGTATTCGCGCTGACCGCAAACGCACCGACTATTATAATCAGTACAGCAGCTATTATCGGCAGGATTATCTTCGGCTTCAGAATTTTTGAGAAAAAACTGCCCTTCGGAGTCGTTTCGGGAGCAATGTTCTCAATCATGTTATCATTTTGCTGATTATCCATTGTAATGTCTCCTTTAAATCCGGGTTCGACCCATTTTTTATTATTATACATGATTCAGCTTTTTTTGCAACATTTTGAACGGCAAAAGTGTGTTTGTTTACATTTTTTTAACATTTGCCGATTTCACATGATGTCAAACTCGGTTCTTGCTATGACCTGCATTTTATGTTCGGGAGACAATCTGTTGAAATACTCGGAATACCCGGCGACTCTGACTATCAGATTTTCATGGTTTTCGGGATGGATCAGCGCATCAAGCATATCCTCTTTTGATATCACGTTCACCTGCAGCTGCATACCTCCTTTTTTGAAGAAGCCGTAAACAAGCGGCAAAAGCGATTCGGACACCGCATTTTTCGCAAGTCTCATATTGACGACAGGCGTTCCGAGTGCAAGCGCAAGCGGCAGACCCGCCACGCTTGACAGCATCGCGGTCGCTCCCTTTGAATCCCTTCCGAAGATCGGAGAAAGGCTGTCGGCAAGCGGCTCGCCACGCTTGCCGACATGCTTCACGTTTCGTCTTCTACGCTATACCGCGTGTTTATTACCACATGCGGCGAAACTCCCGCGGCTTTTCTGAAAAATTACAGAATCGAAACCGCGAAAAAGCTTCTTACCGAAACCGATGAAACGCTTTCATACATTGCATCGGCATGCGGCTTCTGCGACCAGTCACACATGAACAAAGTCTTTTTGATCGAAACGGGCTGCAAACCGTCCGCATATCGCATTGCTTACGGCAAAAACAGACACACGGGTGTGTAACCCGTGTGTCTGTTTTCAATATCAGACCTCGTCGAAATAAATGACTCTGCTGCTGCCGTCCCAGTTTGCGACACCCGAAAGATTAACTCCCGCTTTCATAAGGAGCGCACCCGAGCATATATCTCCGGTAAGGCTGTTTTTATACATTTTGCGCTCGTCAAGACCGCGAAGCTTCAGTATAAGATACTCACCGTTCTCAAAAAGCTTTGTCACGATTGTAAGCATAGCCCTTTTTCTGTCGGGAGACACGATCTCCCAGATTGCTCTGTAACGACTTTCAAACGGAGAAACCAGTCTGTACAGATCGCCATTTCTTACAAGGTCATAATTTTCATGATACGCTCTGACCTGCTCGCGCACAGCATTCTTTTCATCCTCGGTAAGCTTTCTCGGATCAAGCTCATAGCCGAAGGTTCCCCACATTGCGACATTCCCTCTTGTCTGTATACTCGTGCGCTTTGCGGCGGACACGTGCGCTCCGACAGCCGATGCCGGATAGCAGAGCGATGTACCGAACTGTATTGCGAGTCTTTCTATTGCGTCGGTATTATCGCTTGCCCATATCTGAGGCGAATATGCAAGCATTGCGGGATCAAATCTGCCGCCTCCGCCCGAGCAGGTTTCGAGCAGGATATCCGGAAATGTCGTCGTCAGCCACTCCATAAACTCATATGTACCGAGGACAAATCTGTGGAAAAATTCCTTTTGCCTTTCGGGCGGGAGCAGTGCGGATGCGGCGTCCGAGATATTACGGTTGAAATCCCACTTGATATAATCGATCTTATTGTTTGCGATCACGTCATACATCTGCTTTTTGATGTTTTCCCTTACATCCCCGCGCGAAAAATCGAGCACATACTGATGCCTGCCTATCATCGGCTCTCTTCCCTTCACGCGGACCGCATAATCGGGATGTGCGCGGTAAAGCTCGGAGTCGGGAGAGATCATTTCGGGCTCATACCATATGCCGAACTTCATCCCTTCGGCATTGATTCTTTCGATCAGCGAAGAAAGTCCGCCGTGAAGTCTGTCCTCGTTCACCGACCAGTCGCCGAGCGATGAGCGGTCATTTGTCCGTTTTCCGAACCAGCCGTCATCCATGACAAGCATTTCGATACCGAGCTTTTTTGCCTCTTTTGCAAAATCGACAAGCTTATCGTCGTCAAAATCAAAAAACGCCGCTTCCCAGCTGTTTATCAGAAGCGGTCGTTTTTCGGTCTTATATCTGCCTCTGATAAGGTTATTGTTATAAAATCTGTGAAAAATACGGCTCATTTCGCCGACGCCGTTCTCGGTATAGACCATCACGGCTTCGGGAGTATAGAAATCCGCTCCCGGCTCCAAAAGCCAGCCGAAATCGGTAGGGTCTATTCCCATAATGAATCTCGTTGTATGGTTCAGGTCACACTCGGCGGCAGCCGAAAAGTTGCCCGAATATACAAGGTTGAACCCATACACCTCGCCGTGCTCTTCATCGGCATTTTTTGATGCGAAGGCGACAAACGGATTGCGCACATGTCCCGACGCTCCCCTTTTGCTCGATATTTCCTGTATGCCGGGGACGAGAGGATGGCGTTCGACCTCTCTTTCTCTTGAATATCTTCCGCAAAGTGAGATCATATCAAACTCGCTTGTCGGATAATCGACACAACAGCTGTATATTCTTTCTATTTCAAGATTTTTGTCCGAACCGTTATGCGCGCGGACATGACGTGTGATAACACCGTATCCGGAGAACACGGTATAGAACAGGGTTATTTCAAGTCCCGTAACCTTATCCTCTGCATACAGTTCAAGGGTTTCCGCTTCCGAAACATCGTTTGCGTAGGAAGACGGAAGTCCCGGAATGTGCGGTTTGCCCGAATAAATTTTATATCCGGTATAGCGGACGTCGGTGACCCCGTCGCCGTTCCGGTTTCTGACCTCAAGTGCCGATATCCTGAAATCGGCTGCACCGTTGCATCCGTACTCCATCGGTGCGGTATCGGGAGTGAATCCGTTTTCGCCGATTACGGGGTTGGCAAGGCTGAACGACGCGTTCGTCGGACGTTTTTCACGTGCGGGAACATAGCTGTCGGGGATAGTCGCTCCGTAGTACAGATTAAGAATATATCCCTCGTCATATATTTTGATTATATAGCTTGACGTTTTGCTGTCAAGCTTAAATGTCTTTGTTTTTTCGTAATATGATATCGGCATAATGTCACCTCTCGGTTTTTTGATTCAACGGTTACATTTTAGCACAAAAGCGGAGCTTATGTCAATAGGTTTTGCAACTTATTCCGAAGTCCGCCGTTTTATCCGCACCGACAGGACAGCTGCGATTTTTTTACAAACACCTTGACTTTTTCGCTTTCATGCGTTACACTGATTATGACAGACATGATTCGGAGAGGTGATATCATGAAAAGCAAAAAAGAAGAGAATCCCACCTTCACCAAAAAGGGCGTGTGGCTCTGGCTGTTATGCGCACCCGCCGCGCTGATTGTTTCGGCTCATTACGATTCAAAGAAATCCATTGAAAAGAAGAAAGCCAAACGGCACAGGAAGGCTATGGAGCACCTGGACGAATGGTGGACGTAAATATTTCGGGCAGGGACTGTCTTATAAGACAGTCCCTGCCCTTATGTTTATTTCACTATACCTTCTTCGTGCTCACGCTGTATATCATCATGATACGAAAGCAGCGGCTTTTCTTTTTTACCCTTAATTATACGGTTGACATAATTCCGCGTTATTCTGTAAACGAGCGGACTGAGTGCAAGAACTCCTATAAGGTTCGGGATCATCATGAGTCCGTTGAAGGTGTCCGAAATATCCCACGCTATCGATGATGTCATGACCGCGCCCGACATTATCATCAGAACAAACACTATCCTGTAATATTTCACCGCACGGACGCCGAAAAGATATTCAATCGACTTTGAGCCGTACTGCGACCATCCGAGGACGGTTGTAAAGGCGAACAGCAGTATTGCAACCGCAACAAACATACGTCCGACCGGACCGAAGACCGCCGCATAGGCATCCGCGACGAGTGTGGCGTCGTTCACATTTTCAACCGCCAGTCCGGTTGAAAGGTCGATCTTTCCGGAGGAAAGAACGACGATCGCGGTCATCGTGCAGACCACCATTGTATCAAAGAAGACCTCAAAAATTCCCCAGAGTCCCTGTGTTACCGGCTCCTTGACATCGGAAGAGGAATGGACCATGACCGACGAACCGAGTCCCGCCTCGTTGGAAAAGACGCCCCTTTTACAACCCTGTGTAATTACAGTCGATACTGTTATTCCGACAGCACCCCCCGCGACCGCTCTTACGCCGAAAGCAAATCTGAATATCGAAGCAAATATATCGCCGACCTTGTCTATATGTACGGCAAAAACAGTAAGCGACCCGAGCACATAGAGCACTGCCATAATCGGAACAAGTTTCTCGGCAACCGAGGCAATTCTGTCAAGACCGCCTATTACTATTACCGCAGTCAATATCATAAGAACCGCACCGATGATGATCGATATCAGCGACACCCCTCCGATCTCGGGAGCGGATACCGATGAAAAGAAGGCATTCTTTATATTTATGGTGATTTTATTGACCTGTCCCATGTTGCCTATTCCGAATGACGCAAGCACCGCAAAAACAGCGAAAAGTCCGGCAAGAATTTTTCCGAACATCTTCATGACTTTGTTGAAGCTTCCCTTACCGAACTGCGAAAAGCCGCTGCTTATATAGTACATTGCGCCGCCCGACCATTCGCCGTCAACGTTTCTTTTTCTGAAAAATATTCCGAGCACATTTTCGGAAAAATTCGTCATCATTCCGAAAAATGCCGCGACCCACATCCAGAAAACAGCGCCGGGACCGCCCGTAACTATCGCCGCCGATACTCCCGCAATATTACCGGTTCCTATCGTTGCCGCGAGTGCGGTACAAAGTGCCTGAAACTGTGATATCGCCTTTTTTTCTCCGCGCTTTTTTCTGCTTCCGTCTCTTACAAATATCGTTCCGACAGTTTCCTTCATCCAATGTCCGAAATGCCTGACCTGGAAAAAGCGGGTAAGCACGGTCATCAGCACCCCCGTACCTATAAGAAGAACAAGTCCGACACGCACCCAGACAAAATCGTTCACAGCCGAATTGATATCCGACAGTTTTTTCAAAAATTCGCTCATACATACCTCCGTTTTTTAACTGTCCGAAATAACAAAAACACCGCCTCGCGGGCGGCAAACAACAAAAACAAAAAGGCTGTATATCGGCATTTTTGTACTTTGTCCTTTTGCCTGAGAGATTAACACGGCGCAAATGCGTCGGATCTTGCCCCTTCGGCACCCATGTCTTTGCACGGGCTTCTCCAAAGTTCTGTCAACTCACGGTTACACACAAGGTGCTCCTGCGAGCATCAAACAGTTTTGTTTATTATAGCACATTTTTCTGAAAATGCAATAGTTTTTTCAAAATTTCAATAATTTTTTTGATTTTTCTTTAATTTTTCGAAAAATATACGAAAGAACACAAATTTGTCGTATACAAGAAAAACAGCGTTTTCGCCAAAATCATGCGGCGAAAACGCTGTTTATATCCGGTTATTTACGATCAGCCTTTTGCGATTGAAAGCAGATAAAAAACCAGAGCAACGGCGGAAAAAGCAAAGCCGGTAACAAACAGAAACGAATAGCCTTTAAGCCGCTTACCGTTTTTCCGCTGAACGTAATCGTAATATTTTTCGTTTGAGTCAAGCTTCCTGAACGGATTTATCGCCCTGAAAAAAGCAGACATTGAATATGCGATTCCGTCGAACGCCCCTTTACCCGCGCACCACAAAAGCAGTCCGACGAGTATAAAAAGCATCCCGGGAACAGAAAATGCATTGCAAAGCTCAACATACTTTGCCGACACGGTCTCTGCCTCCGACAGTCTGTGTGTGGCAATATAGGTCGCCGTCAGCAAGCCTCCGACGACCGTTGTCACACCGTAGGAGACAAGATATCTCCTGCATTTTCCGCTCACCTTGCAAGCTCCTCTTTATACTTTTTCTCTTCTGCGTCGTTGCACTTGACAAAATGTCCGGGTGCAACCTCGCGCATTGACGGCTTATCCACACTGTAATCGTGTTCGCGGATAGGATCGTAGATGATACGCGTTCTTGTCTTCTCGTACTCCGGATCGGGGAGCGGTATTGCCGACAGAAGCGAACGGGTATACGGATGAAGCGGATGCCTGAACAATTCATCGGCTGTTGCAAGCTCCACCATGTGACCGAAATACATAACACCGATCCTGTCCGAGAAATACTTCACGACAGACAGGTCATGTGCTATAAACATTATGGTAAGACCGAGCGATTTTCTCAGATCGTTAAGCAGATTTATTACCTGCGCCTGCACAGACACGTCGAGCGCCGACACAGGTTCATCGGCAATTATCAGCTCAGGCTTCATTATTACCGCACGCGCAACGCCGATACGCTGCTTCTGTCCTCCCGAGAACTCGTGGGGGTATCTGCCCGCATGCTCGGGAACAAGACCGACGGTATCGAGGACCTTATATACTTCTTCATCGATGTACTTCTTGTCCTTGACTCCTCTGATCGCAAGACCTTCGGATATGATTTCTTTGACGGTCATTCTCGGGTCAAGCGACGCAACCGGATCCTGGAATATCATCTGGATCTCGGTAACAAGCTTTCTGTCCGCTTTTTTATGATCGCGCTTTGCCATGGAAATCTGATGCTTTTGTTCGGCAATGAACTTCGACTGTTCTTCCTTACTCCCGAACTTTTCGGGATGTTTTTTTGCATCGTCAATGGTGTCGTGGTAGGATTTCGTCCCCGCGGCGATCCTCTGCCCCTTGAAGTATATGTTGCCGCTCGTTATATCGTAAAGCTTGATTATAGATCTGCCGGTAGTCGTCTTTCCGCATCCGGATTCGCCGACAAGTCCGAAGACCTCTCCCTTTTTTATATCGAAGGAGACATCGTCAACAGCCTTTGTAGAACCAAAGTACTGGCAAAGATGCTCAACTCTCAGAAGAACGTCATCATCGGCTTCGGCTTTTTTTATTTCGTTATTCATTATTTTGACCTTCGCCCTTGCCACAGGCAAAAGCGTCCTTTCTTTAGGAATTGATGTCTGTTTTACTTTCCGCACCGCAGCAGGCAAAACAGAGAATCAGGACTGGGTGATTTTAGCTTCAGAATTGGTTTCAGTACGTTCTTTCATTCGTTCGATACGATCTGTAACGATCTTCGGAGGATCAACCTTCGGAGCGTTCGGGTGAAGCAACCATGTTGCCGCCGAGTGCGTATCGCTTATTCTGAACATAGGCGGCTGCTTTTCGAAGTCAATCTTGAGCGCATATTTGTTTCTGTCCGCAAATGCGTCGCCGACAGGCGGGAATATCATATCCGGAGGAGTTCCGGGTATCGACTCAAGCTTGTCGTTTGTATCAAGATCGGGCATCGACGAAAGCAGAGCCCATGTATACGGATGTGCCGGAGAGTAGAATATATCGTTTGATGTTCCGTATTCAACGATCTTGCCGGCATACATAACGGCAATCTTATCAGCCATATTCGCAACAACGCCGAGGTCGTGCGTAATGAATATGATCGACAGGTTGCGCTCCTTCTTGAGCTTGTTTATAAGTTCGAGAATCTGCGCCTGAATGGTAACGTCAAGCGCGGTTGTAGGTTCGTCGCATATGAGTATATCGGGGTCAGCCGCAAGCGCAATCGCAATGACGATACGCTGTCTCATACCGCCCGAAAATTCAAACGGGTACTGTCTGTATCTCTTGCGCGGCTCGGGGATGCCGACCTCTTCCATCAGCTTGATCGCCTTATGCTTTGCCATTCTTCTCGTGACATGGTTTACGACACCCGAAGCATTCATCTTCAGGTAATCGATAACGGCAATGCCTTCTTCGGGATAGCTACGTGAGTCCTTTGCCGCAATAAGATCAAGATAATGATCGTGAAGATTCGTGATGATCCTTCTTATATTGGACAGCGCCAGATCAAGATCGACGACAGCGGCGGGAACCGGCTTCCATTCGGGTTCTTTTCCGTTCTTACGGACATACGCGTCGAACTTGGCTTTATCTTTAGCGTATGCCTTTTCGGCAGACCCGTTTTTCTTTTTGCCCTTGAAATATGTGTCTATTGCCGCAAAAAGACTTGATCTGAAGGTTGTTGCCGCGCTGTCCTTGACAAATTCCATGGGATCGATCGCGTGCTCGACGCTCTTCACCAAGCTGTTGGCGATAGCCGTCATGGCTTTTTCGCCGGTTGCTTCGGTTATACCTCCGACAGCTTCATTGAGTGCGGCTACCGCTTCTGCCTTTGCGGCATAGCTTATCGATGCGGAATGTTCGAGCGCTTTTTCGACATAACCGATAAACTCAAGCATGAAGTTATCGTCAAGATAGCTGCGAAGATATTTATTGAGCTCGCCTATGGGCATATCCGGCAACGGCTTTCCCGAAAACGTCATATAGTAGCCCATAGAGAAGAAATTGGGCTGTTCTTTTTCAAGTGCCTTTGCTATGATCGATCTGACCTCGGTAAAAAGGACAGACAGTGTCTCATACGCCCCATTTCTGACCGCCTTTGCCTTGCCTGCGAGTATTGTATTTACATCATCGGTAAGCTTCTTGGCGTCATCGCCGTTTACGAGATAGGGGTGAACCGCTTTGAGTGCCCGTCTCGCACTTTCGGAAATAACACGGTTTGCGTCCTTGACTGCATTCTTTTCCATATGGAAAACGAGATTTTCAACCTCATCGACAGTTTCCTTCGCCGATTCAAGTGCTTCGTTGTACTTCTTTTCAAGCGCGATATGCTTGAATTCGAATTTGTCGAAATTTGCGCACATTGTTGCGATCTTTGCGGCTTTTGCGGGATCGTTTGCCGCATTTGCGGCAATCATCTCGTTCCTGAGCTTTTTAAGATAGCCGTTGAAGGCATTTCTGCTCGCGCGCTGACGAGCCTTACCCTTGAGGAGCATTGCCTCGGTAAGCTGTTTACCGATACGCATGATCGGGTTCAGACTGGAAAGCGGATCCTGGAAGATCATCGCAATCTTATCACCGCGGATTTTATAGAATTCATCCTCGGGAATCTTCAAAAGATCCATGCCGTCATAAAGTATTTCTCCGCCCTCAACTATTGAGTTTCCGGCAAGAATTCCGAGTATTGCCTTTGATGTTACCGATTTACCGGATCCCGATTCGCCGACTATCGCAAGTGTCTCGCCTTCCTCAAGATCAAAGCTGATATCTCTGACAGCCTTAAGTCTGCCGGAGACAGTGCGGAAGGATATTCTTAAGTTTTTTACCTGAAGTTTTGCTGACATATCTTATTCCTCCACTCCGCGAAGCGACGGGTTGAACGCGTCGCGCAATCCGTTTCCGAAAAGGTTAAAGCTTATCATAAGAAGCGCTATGAAGAGCGCCGGGAAGAAAACAACATGCGGATCGGTCGTCATACACGACTGACCGGTCGAAAGCATCGAGCCGACCGACGACCTTGTCGCACTGTTGAGATTGACAATACCCAGGTAGGAGAGCGAGGTCTCCGAGAAGATGACTCCGGGGATAACAAGAACCGATCCGGTAATTATCGTTCCGAGGCTGTTCGGGAAAATGTGCTTGAACATTATGCGGAAATCCTTTGCTCCGAGTGTACGTGCCGCAAGGACATATTCCTGATTCTTGAAACGGTAGAACTGCATTCTCACGCGGTACGCCATTCCGATCCATCCGGTCAGAATAAACGCGAAGAAGAGCGAAGGCACCGTACCGACCTTGCTTGCCAGATGCAGGTTGAACAGAACGGTCACGACCATGAAAGGCACACCCGACAGAATTTCGGCTATACGGTCGAGGATAATATCAACACTTCCGCCGTAATAACCCATTGCCGCGCCGTAAAATGCGCCGATTGCCAGGTTGATTGCCGATACGACTATCGCAAGAACGAACGAGAATCTTGCGCCGCTCGCAAGACGCGAGAAAATATCATAGCCCTTTTCGTCGGTTCCGAAAACAAAACTCGGTTCAAATCCGTATTTGTACTGGAAATACTTATACGAATCTACTCTGACGACATAGTTGAACTGACCTTCCTTACCGGTACGCTGCGCATATCTGTATGCACCCTCGACATTGCCGTCGTTGTACGGGTCGGAGGCAAGTCTCATCTTACTCGTATAGTCATCGGTACCCTCAACATAATAGCTCGGTACCAGATTGCCGTCCTTGTCCTTCTGAGCGTTCATCTTACGGTCAATCTTATACCATATATTCGGCATCTGCGTCGCAACGACACCCTCGTTATACTTGACGCGGGGCAGAATAACCTGAACGTTATTTTCATCCTGCCACTCCTGAAGCGCTTTGTATTCGGCTGACGTCAGTGTGGCTGTCATTGTTTTGATTGAGGTATAGGTATCGATACGGACAGTATAGTATGTCGAAACTTTGCCGAAATCGTCGGTAACAGTCTCGGAGGAGATGACATCGGTAATTATCGTGAGTCCTCTCTCCTGCTCCATTCCGCGGTATTCGTCATACTTTTTCTGCGATACCTTTTTCTCCACCTTTGTTCCGTCCCAGATGCCTGTTCCGGAGAGGAAAGAAAGACGGGGTCTCAGCTTCTGATAGTTGATGACAGACGTATCGGTGGTATATGCCTTGGTATAGTTTTTGTTGCAGCAGAAGGGTCCGACTATCGCATAAACAAGAAGGATACCTATGATTATCGCCGCAACGACAGATGCCTTGTTGCGCGCAAAACGCATAAACGCATCCTTGAAATACCCGATCGGTTTTGTTTCAAAGCGCTGATCGTGAAGCACGCGGTCACTGCCGACGAGAGCAAATTCCTCTTTGGGAATATCATTATATTTTTCAAACTGATTATCCATCTTACTTCGCCCCCATTCTGATACGAGGATCAATGATGCCGTAGCTGAGGTCTATGACTATACTTGCCGCAAGGCTTAAGAAGGTATAGAAAACAGTAAGCAGCATAAAGAAATTGTAATCGGGTGCCGGCGTCGCCTGTACCGAGTTTACATAAAGTTCTCCGACACCGGGAATACTGAAGAGACGTTCGATTATCAGCGAACCGCTCATAATCGAAAGAAATTCACCGAGAATCATCGGGAATATCGGCACCATTGCGTTGCGCATTGCGTGGCGGATGGTAGCCTGCGCCCTTGTAAGACCCTTTGTACGCGCCAGAAGCATAAAATCACTCGTGAGTACCTCGGTAAGCTCGGCTCTGGTATAACGGGCAAAACTTGCTATTGTACCGAACGACATCGATATAATCGCCGGAATTATCGAAACTATAAATGCCCAGCTCCATGCCCCGTTTGACGTATCCGC
Source organism: uncultured Eubacteriales bacterium (assembly GCA_934486825.1). GTDB lineage: Bacteria > Bacillota > Clostridia > Oscillospirales > CAG-272 > CAKSQF01. The sequence goes on from CAKSQF010000004.1 coordinate 36,500, forward strand.
AACAGCACTCGCTATACCGAGCCTGAAATAAAGAAGATACTGTACAATCAGCGCATATATAAAGGACGGTACCGAGACAAAGAACATTACTCCCGTTGAAATAATGTGGTCCTGCCATTTGTTCTTCTTGAGCGCGGCAAAAATGCCGAGTCCGAGTCCGAGCGGAACCGAAACAATCATTGTCACGATGTTCAGAACGACAGTATAAGGAAGACGGTTTTTGAATATATTCCATACCTCGTTTCCGCACATATATGTTTCGCCAACGCCGAAATCGCCCTGAAAGGCGTGCTTAACAAAAAGCCAAAACTGCACCGGTATGGGCTTATTGTAGCCGAGCATCTCACGACGCTGCATGACAAGTTCCATATCCTTACCGAACTGCTCTGCGGGAAGATTCGGAAGAAGCTTTACAAGAACAAAGCAAATCATTACTATAATTGAAAACGTAAAAAGCATCAAGAGAATACGTTTTGTTACATATTTTAAATAGTACACGTTTTTTCTCCTTCATCTGATGCTCATTTTTCAACATAGCAGTTTATTTATGCTGAAAAATGAGCATCCGGGTTATTTTTGTACATAATATATTTTGTGGATTATCAGACACATGTTGACAAAAAAGCTGTATATCGCAAACAAGTAGCAGAACAAAGTCCTGCTACTTGTTTGCTTTATTTACCGAATTTAGGCTACTGCAACCGCAGTAATCATCAAATTACTTGTAGTTGAGCTTCTTGTCAGCCTGTTTATCAACGTATGCCTTGAACTCAGCATCATCCATTGAGTATGTGTACCATTCGATACCGCCACGACCCATACCGACAATGTATTCCTCGGTCTTATAGTTGACTCTCATGCATCTCAGCGATGCGGTAGCGTCTGTCATAAGCGGGAAGATGTTGGAGAGAGTCATTATCTTCGTCTCTGCGGCTGCAAGGATCGTAATCCTTCTTGCGGAAGGATCGGAGGCACCTGCGGAAAGCTCAACCGTATCACCGGTGGTCTTACCGTCTGCGCCGACAACCTTAGCGGTGATCTTCTCACCCATAAGTGCCTCACTTACCCAATCGTAAAGGCTTGCACGGAGAGTCTTGCCCTTGATGTCAACGCCGTCGCTGTTGAGAGCGTCGTCGTCTGCAAAGGTAATATCAAGCTCAACGGCAGTCTTGTCGGTGAACTTATCGTACTCGAGCGATCCGGTGAAGCATTCAATCATGGAGTAAGGATTGAACATCGATCCGCCGTAGCCGACACCAAAGAGAATGTCGACCTTACCGGTTCTCAAAGCCTCGCCGAATGCTGTTGATCCAAGTTCTGCACTGAGTACAAACGAAATGTGTCCTTCAAAGGGTGTACCCTCAACCGCCTTTGTCCAGCAGGTCTTGAAGAACTCATAACCGTTTACATAGAAGTTGGCACCGGTAGGCTTACCGATCGTGATCTGAACTTCCCATTTGCCGCTGTCGATTACTTCCTTGGAGAGGTAACCGTCTGCAACAGCCTTGTTGTATGCGTTTGTGAAGAGCACCTTTGCGCCCTCGGGATCGTAACCTGTGATAGAGTCGATAGCCTCGTCACGTGTTGCGTAGGTCTTGCCTTCGCCCCACTGATCTGCAAGTCCCCAGAAGTTAAGGATTGCGTCCTTAGCCTGGTCAAGCGAACGGTAGGTACGACCGGAATCGGGGTCTGCAACGATCATCGAAGAAAGAAGAGCCTTTGCGACACCGGATGTAGGAGAAAGCTGCAGGTTGAAGTCTGCACGGTTGAGTGAGTAGGAAAGAGCCTTACGGAAGTCTTCGATCGCAAGAACAGTCTTGTTAACAGTGTTGCCTGCGGTTACGGGAGTTGCAGCTTCCTGAACCTTCTTAAGGTTCTCGAACTGCGGGTTCATTGCAAGATACCATGTGGACTCGGAATCATTGTAGTAGGTGTAATCACTAGACTGATATGTTTCCATATCTTCCTTCTGCAGACCGTAAGAGTCAAGTTCACCCTTAAGGAACATCATCAGACGTGTCGAGTTTTCCTGAACCTTCTGATAGCTTACCTTATCTGTCTGATATGTACCCTTAACGTATTCACCGTCCTGATAGCCACGCCATGTGAGGTTTCTCTCAAGAAGAATCTGAGAACCTTCAACATATTTTGTGAGCTTGTAAGGACCGAAGCCTACGAAGGTATCAACCGATGTGCCGTAGCTGTTGCTGTAAACGCCGTCCTTGATGGAGATGCACTTCTCATAAAGAGGAGCGTATACGAGGAAGAAGTTTGTGCAGAGCTCGTAACGGAGATAGAAGTTATCTTTCATTGCGTTCTTGAGAACTACAACGAGGTTGTTGCCGTCTGCAAAGAATCCGACATCTTCAAACTTATACTCGGGCATATCTGCTCCGAAGAAAGCCATTTCCTCAAATTCTTTGTATGCGTAATCGCCTGCGTCTGCAGCATAAGCCTCAACGTTTGCATAACCGTGAAGAGCTGCGACACAATCCTGAACATTCTTAAGAAGAGCTGCGGTAAGCTTTACCCAGCCGTTATCGTCGGCTGCGGCTGCAAGTGCGTCGTATGCAGCTTTGACACTGTCAAGCATGCCTGCACCCGCATATGCCTTAAGACCGTTCGAACCCCAGTTACCGCCGGAAGTGATATCGATAATGATATCTCCTCTGCCATCAACATAAAGGATTCCGTCCGCAGAAACCTTGAAGTCCTTGGGATCGATGTATTCATCGTCGCCCATGTTTGCCGAAACAAACTCAAAGAGAGAGTACTTGCCCTGCTTTACATAGTTCTCGGCACCGTAGATCTTAAGGTCGCCCGACTTATATGTGTTGTCTGCACGGAAGTTGTTCGCACGGGGATCGAGAAGGAGCTTCATCGAATCCACGAACGACTGAGCTGTGATCGGCTCGCCGTTATCGAACTTGAGGTTGGACTTGAGCGGGATCTTGTAGACCTTGTTCTCGTCACCCTCAACTACACCGAACCTGCCGATATAGTCCTTGGTTACATCGGTCGGGAAATCGCTCGCCATCATAGGAACGATCTTGTAACCGGTGAAATCATCGTTGTACTCAAAGCCGTACAGTGCGTCCGACGCATAGTCAAGAACGTATGTACTGGAGTTTGACTGATAGTTGTGAACATTCCACATCGTAGGAAGGTCTGACGGACCCATACGATATGTATATTCCTTACCGTCTTCCCACGGCAGTTTGGTCTGTTCGGGACCCGCTGTGGTGCCGGCTGCTGCTGTGGTACCCGTCGGGTTATTCCTCTTACATGCTGCTACCAGAGGAAGCATCATGGCAAGAGCCATAACGACAACAAGCACCTTAACAAATGTGCTTTTCATAAAATGACCTCCATTTATAATCTTCCGAGCCTGCTTCACGCATCTGCGGAGTTCTCACGGAATGTATAAAAAACATCCCGTTCGGTTTGCTATATGATACACGAATCTTTACGAATTGTCAAGGGGTTTACGCAAAAAATTCAATATTTTTTTTGAAAAATGTCAAAAAACAACAAAGGTTCGGCTTTTCGCCGCTCTTTCTCCGTTTTTCGTTATGCTTTTTCCGGTCTGTCTTCTGATGCATAATTATACAAAACATTGTATATTTTATACACAACTTATAAACCCGGCGGTGCGACGGGAACGGTGTGTGTGCATTTTTGTCAAATCGATACATGATATATCGGCTTATGCGGGGACATTGCGGGAAAACAGTGCCGACCGAAAAAAGTTTCGGCAAAAGCTCTTGACAAAAAGAGCGACTCATGCTATAATCACCGATGTGAGATGCAGGCGTAGCTCAATGGCAGAGCGCCCGCTTCCCAAGCCGGATACGCGGGTTCGATTCCCGTCGCCTGCTCCACAGACCGACAGCCGCAATGCGGCGTCGGTTTTTGTTTTTATGCCCACGGACGCAAAGCCGCTCCCGCACCGTCGGTGCGGGAGCGGTTATCTGTTGTTTTTACTGTTTTTTGTCTTTGCGCATGGAAAGACCGATTCTTCCCTTCGCAACATCGACCGAGATAACGCGCACATCGACGATATCCCCGACCTTTACCACCTCGGAAGGATGCTTTACCCTTCTGTCGGCAAGCTGCGAGATATGGACAAGTCCGTCCTGATGCACCCCGATATCGACGAAAGCGCCGAAATCGGTGACGTTTCTTACCGTTCCCTTAAGCTCCATCCCCGTCTTAAGGCTCTCGATACCCATGACATCCGTACGCAGCATCGGGGGCGGAAGCTCATCGCGCGGGTCCCTGCCCGGCTTTTGCAATTCCTTTACTATATCGACAAGTGTCGGCTTACCGATTCCGAGTCTCTCGGCGAGCAGACCCGCGCCGATCTCGTCTACCTTGGTGCCGAGAAAATCAAGTGCGCCCTGTCTGCCGAGCGCGGAACGGTCGATCCCGCACTCCGAAAGCAGTGCATTTGCCGCATCATAGCTTTCCGGATGCACTCCCGTCCGGTCAAGATAGTTCTTACTCTCGGCAACGCGTAAAAATCCGGCGCACTGCTCAAACGCCTTCGGTCCGAGCTTCGGAACCTTTTTCAGCTCGGCACGCGAGGAAAACTCGCCGTTTGCCTCACGATAGGCGACTATATTATCGGCAACCGTCTTACTTATTCCGGATATTCTCTGAAGAAGTGCGGGAGATGCCGTATTCAGATCGACTCCGACCGCATTCACGCAATCCTCCACCACTCCATCGAGCGCCTCAGACAGCTTGTTCTGCGGCAGATCGTGCTGGTACTGTCCGACGCCTATCGCCTTCGGATCTATTTTGACAAGCTCGGCGAGCGGGTCCTGAAGTCTTCTCGCAATCGAAATCGCCGATCTCAGATTCACATCATATTCGGGAAACTCCTTTGCGGCAAGCGGCGATGCCGAATATACCGACGCACCCGCCTCGCTGACCACCATATATGCGACCCCGGGAAATTCCTTTACCATATCGGCGGCGAAAATCTCGGTCTCATGGGAGGCGGTTCCGTTCCCGACCGCGATGATCTGAACACCGTATTTCTTTATCCAGTTCCTCACGAAGCTTTTCGCCTGTTCAACGCGTTTGAATTCGGGAACCGGGTTTATGACGCCGGTATCAAGCACCTTGCCGGTGCGATCAACGACCGCGCATTTACATCCCATTCTGTATCCGGGATCAAGTCCGAGCGCCACCTTGTTTTTCACCGGCGGCTGCATCAGAAGCTGGCGCAGATTCATCGAAAAGACCTTTATCGCGGCATCCGACGCGTTTTCTGTAAGCTCGTTTCTTATATCGCGTTCTATCGACGGGAATATAAGGCGGTCGTATGCGTCCTCGGCGGCGGCTCTGACAAGCCCGGTACAGAGTGAGCCTTCCTTAACATGGATCGACGCGATTATATTCATCGCTCTTTCGCGGTCAAAATCAATGCCGACCTTCAGAAAATCTTCTCTTTCTCCCCTGTTCACGGCAAGTATCTGATAGCCCTGCACACGTGTTATCGGTGAGGTGAACGAGCGATAGGTTTCATACACGCCGAGATCTTCGGATTCTCCGGTCGCGGTCAGTTTTCCGTTCATGAAGCAGACATAACGCAGTCTGCCTCTCACGTTCGGGTCGTCCGAGATCATTTCGGCAATTATGTCGGATGCGCCGGCGACAGCCTCCTCGACCGATCCGACCGAGAGGTCGGTGTTCACATAGCCCTCGGCGAGCTTTTCGGGCGGTTCGGATTTTTTATCCTGCGCATAGATTGCGTCGGCAAGCGGAGCAAGTCCCTTTGCCTTTGCGACCGACGCGCGTGTTTTTCTTTTGGGGCGGAACGGGCGGTAGATATCCTCCAGCTCGGTCAGCGTCCTTGCGCCTTCAAGCGCCGCCGCGATCTCGTCGGTCATTGAACCCTGCTCGGTTATCGTATTTGTGATTTTTTCCCGCTGTTCCTCGAAATTACGCAGATACTTCAGTCTTTCATCGAAATCGCGGAGCACCTGATCGTCAAGCGACCCGGTCTTTTCCTTGCGGTATCTCGCGATGAACGGGATTGTGTTTCCCTCATCGATAAGCGAAATTACATTATCGACGACGGTCTCCGAAAGCTTCAGCTCCTCGGCAAGTGTTTTCTTTATATCCATATCTGTAAATATTCCTTTCAGATCGTTATGTCAGAGCCGCCTCCGGCTGTGCTTCCCGTTTCATCCGCGCGGTAAGCTTCTTTTTCACAACAGAGAAGCATATGACGAGCGCCACACAGGTAAGAACCCATGATATAGGATAGCAGGCGTAAAGCACGCCGAGCTTTTCAAGCTCGTTTGTGTAATTCAGCCACGCATACACTGTATTTATCCAGAGAATCCTTATTCCGCACGCGCCTATCATCGATATGACCATCGGTGCAAACGAATTACCCATTCCGCGTATGCATCCGGTAAGCGAATCCATGATTCCGCAGGTCACATAGGTCGTACAGATTATCGACATACGCACAAGACCGTATTCTATCGCCATCGGGTTTTCGGTACAGTAAATACCGAGCAGCTCTCTGTTGAACACAAGCGCAAGCGCTCCGAGACCGCCCCCGATGACCGTAACGAGCGCCGCACAGCTAAGAAAGACCTTCCGAATCCTTTCCGGATGTCCCGCGCCGACATTCTGTCCGACAAAGGTGATTGCGGCGTGGTAGAAAGAGTTCATACTTATATATATGAAGCCTTCGATATTGCTTGCGGCTGTATTGCCCGCCATAACAACCTTACCGAACGAATTGACCGACGACTGTATCACGACGTTTGAGAGCGAGAAGACCGTTCCCTGAAGCCCCGCCGGTATTCCGATCCTGAGCATTGTCGCAAATTCCTTTTTATGTATCCGAAGCTTCGAAATGACAAGCCTGCACGGTCCGTCGGTACGCATCAGAAAGACGGTTACGAGGACTGCGGCGACCGCCTGTGATATGACGGTTGCATACGCAACGCCGTCAACGCTCATTTTGAGGCAGATCACGAAAAACAGATTCAGAAATACGTTTATCACGCCCGACACCGCAAGGAAGATAAGCGGGCGGCGTGTATCCCCGACCGAGCGGAGTATCGACGCGCCGTAATTATAGAGCATCATGACCGGAACGCCGAGAAAATATATTTTGAGGTAAAGGGTCGCCTGATCTATTACGTCGGCAGGGCTGCCCATCCACACAAGAAACGTCTTTGCGCCGAAGAAGCCGACAAGTCCGAACAGTATTCCGCCGATAACGCTCACGCATATGGCGGTATGCACGACATCCGACAGCGATTTGTAATCCTTTGCGCCGTATGTCTGGGCGACCGCAACCGCCGCACCGACAGACAGTCCGTTGAGAAGATTGACCACAAGATTTATAAGCGCGCCTGTCGATCCGACGGCGGCAAGTGCGCTGTCTCCCGAATACCTTCCCACGACCACGACATCGGCGGCATTGAAAAGAAGCTGCAAAACACCGGTCGCAACGATCGGAAGCGCATAAAGCAATATTTTCAGCGGGAGCGGGCGTTTATCATCGACAATTGAATTGACCGCTCCGGTCTTATCTTTCTTTTCTTTCATTTTATTCACACGAAAATCCTCCGTAAACAAAAAATCTTATCATAAAGGAAGACAAAGCCGTATATCATCACGCGGCAATTTATCCCTTGAAAAAAGCGCAATCAGCTCATTTACGCCGATCGGCTCCGGCTTATCGATCAGACCGAGTGACGCGGCGAGCGTCCCGATTATCGTTTCGGGACCGTATTTTCTCCGCAAAGCACCCATATCAAGGTCGGCATCCCGTTTTGACAGCCGACGTCCGCCGGAATCGGTCATCAACGGTACATGGCAATAATTTGCGGGCGGTTCAAGTCCGAGCGTTCCCGCAAGCCAGAGCTGACAGGGTGTCGATGGCAGAAGATCTCTGCCTCTGAACACCTCGGTCACACCCGAAAGACAGTCATCGACCGTCACCGCAAGCTGGTATGCATATATCCCGTCGGCGCGCCGCACGACAAAATCGCCGCAGTCGCGTGCAAGGTTTTCACTGTAAAAACCGCACATCCCATCCTCAAACGAGATATTTTCATCCGGAACATGCACTCTCATCGACGGATGCGCACCGGCGGGGATTTTGTATCCATCCGTAAATTTCTTATAGCATCTTCCGTCATAGACATATCTTCCGTCCGACAGATGCGGAGCCGTCGCCGCATGAAGTTCGGAGCGGGTACACAGGCAGGGATAAACAAGTCCCTTCGACCGCAGTTCTTCAAACGCTTCGGCGTACACCCCGCTTCTCGCCGACTGCCACATGCTTCTGTCATATCCGTCATCGAACTCAAGCCCGAGAAAATTCAGATCGTCGATCAGCAGTCGGGTATTCTCTTCCCAACCGCACCTTTGCGTATCAAGATCCTCGATGCGGAGCAATACCCTTCCGCCCTGCGATCTCGCGGACAGCCACGACACAAGCGCACACATTACGTTTCCGAGATGCATCCGACCGCTCGGAGTCGGCGCAAACCGTCCGACAACCGTTTTTTCCGACATAACTTCCTCACTTCAATGCAGACATACAGTCCGATAATTCTAACACACAAGTTACGAAAAGTCAATAATAAGACAGGCTTTTATTTACGGATTTTATCTGCGAAAAAACAAGAGCCTTTGCTTTCGGCAAAAGCTCTCGTGCGTTTTTTGAAATCAGAGCACCCTTTTCGTGACCTCGCGCCAGGTCCCGACCGAATGTCCGGTCACACGCTTGAAGGTATTCATGAAATGATGCTCGTCGCAAAATCCGAGAAGCTCGGATATCTCCCTTACCGATCTTTTTTTCTGTGCCAGCATATCCTTTGCGACTTCGATCTTACAATTTATTATATACTGCTTCGGGGTAATCCCGTATCTCTCTCCGAAAACCCTGTTTATATGCCGCTCCGAATAATGCTCAAGCGCGGCGATATCCTCGATCCTTATGCAGAAGAAGGGTGCCGTATCTATCATCTTGCGCACACGCACCGGAAGCTCCTCATCGCTGAGCGCAAGGTGATCCCGTGCATAGAACATTGACGACATGATATCGATAAGCTGATGTATGACCTGCCGGTATGTCTCATGCTTCCCGAATTCGTTGATCTTGCTGAGAAGTCCGTGTATTGTCCTGAAGCTTGCTTCGGTATTGACGGGTACCACAATGACCGGAATATCGGGGTTATCAAACTCTTCAAGTGTGGTCAGCGAATCAACAATCGACCCGGCGCAGTTTATCCAGAGCTTACGGAGCGGATTGTTCAGGTCCGAATAATAGACGACCTCTTCTCCGCTTCTTATAAGGTATGAATCGCCCGCTTTGACATGATAGGTTCCGTTTGCGGTCTCGATACAGCCCTCGCCCTCCAACACATATTCAAACACGCTTATGTACTGGTTCATTGCCTCTCTGTTTGTTCTGACAATGCAGTATTCCGGACTCGGATAGGTAACGCCCGCCTCGGCTATATGGAAAGCAGTACCTTTTTTGAAATCGCTCCAGTTTACGAATATCTGCTCCTCGACTCCGAAAGTCTTGATCATCTCATAGCGTTTTGAAAAAAGATGCCTGTCACTTGTAATTATTTCATTCGGTTCGGTTACCAAACTATCTTCTCCTTTCGGACCGATGCGCGGGCACCGATCGGGCTTCATTCAATAAATCAATGCGAAAAATCAAGCGGATACTGTCTTGTAAGTATCCTCAGCTCGGGGATGGTTCGCGGCGTATAATTCATATACGGCTGCATTACCCCGACATTGTATGCCTCTATATGGTAGTTTCTGATTTTTTCAAGTCTCGTATAAATGTCCGAGCAGAGCTTTGCCTCATACGAATTGTGCACATGACCGTAAATATGGACGGTTCCGCCCTTCTGCATGTCCCTGAACGACGAGATAGGATAATGGGACATGACCACAAGTCCGTCCTCTGTCACAAGCTCAAGGTAGTCATAAACCTCTTCAAACGCATATTTAAGATCACTGCCGTTATCGTGATTTCCGCGGATAAGTATTTTATGTCCGTTCAGCCTTTCCGCCACGGACATGAGATCGCCGCCCATCCCGAACGAAAAATCCCCTACCACATACACGGTATCATCGGCGCCGACCGCCTTGTTCCAGTTTTTTATCACTGCGTCATTCATCGAATCGACATCGATGAACGGGCGACCGTCATATCCGAGACATTTTTTATCATAAAAGTGAGTGTCTGCTATATAAAAATTCATATTGGAGTTCCCGCTACCGATCCAAAAGATCGTCTTACATAAATAATACGTTGATATTATACAACATTTGTCCGAAAACTTCAAGACATTTTTTTCTTTTTTATTTTTTTTCGTTACATTTATCAAGTTTATTTATACATTTGTACAAAAATCGGACATTTGTCGGTCGGAAGCGCGGGACATATTCTGTCATATGTCCGATTTTTAACCAATTGCAGACTTGACAAAGTCTCCCTGCACATATATAATGTAAGGAAGCAAGAAGGATACTCTTTTCCGCTTTATCAAATGAAAGGACCACCGCTCCGTAAGGAGCGTACCGATAAAATGAGACATACATTCAGGGGCGGCAGTCACGTAAGCGAATACAAATACACTGCCGACAGAGAGATTACCGAAATGCCCGCACCGGCTGTTTTGTCGGTCATGCTCTCACAGCATATAGGAGTTCCCGCCGTTCCGCTCGTAAAGCCCGGTGACCGCGTTCTCGTCGGTCAGATGATTGCCGATGTCACAGGCGGGCTCGGGTGCCCTGTCCATTCTCCCGTATCCGGGAAAGTCAAAGGCTTCGGAAAACTGACAAACGCCGCCGGCGCGCCGACTGACTGCATTATAATCGAAAACGACGGCTTATCCGAGAAGGACCCGTCGGCAGTGCCGTATCCGAAGGACATTGCGGAAACCGATACCGAGGAAATAATCGCTCACATAAAAAAATGCGGCATATCCGGAAACGGCGGAGCGTCGTTTCCGGCATACGCAAAGCTTCGGTCTGCCGTCGGGAAGGTCGATACCCTCATAATAAACGGTGCGGAGTGCGAACCGTTTCTGACAGCCGATCACCGGCTTATGTACGAGCTGCCCGAAAAGATAATCGGGGGCGCCGAAATACTCCGTCATGCGCTCGGACTCGAACGATCGATCATTGCAATTGAAGACAACAAGCAGGACGCGATAACAGCCATGTCGATCGCGGCCGGAAAATACCGCGGCAGAGTTGAGATCAGGCAGCTTATGACGAAATATCCGCAGGGAGACGAGCGTCAGCTTGTCTACGCTGTAACCGGGCGGGAAATACCGACCGGAAAGCTGCCTGCCGATGCGGGATGCGTGATCTTCAATGTCAGTACATGTGCCGCTGTCTGCGACGCATTTGCTCTCGGAATGCCGATGATCTCACGCATAGTCACGGTGAGCGGAGACTGCATACGTCATCCGTCAAATCTGCTTGCACCGATCGGAAGCTCTTACAAAGACATCATAGAATTCTGCGGCGGACTTATCAGGACCCCGAAAAAGGTGATAAGCGGCGGTCCCATGATGGGATTTTCGGTAAGAAGTCTCGACTGCTCGCTTACGAAGGGATGCTCGGGAATACTCCTCTTTTCCGAAAGATTTGCGGGACGACCGGGCACCGACGAGAGCGCATGCATCAGATGCGGGCGCTGTCATGCGGCATGCCCGATGCATCTCATGACAAATTACATCGTATCGGATATAAAGCGGGATGATTTCGACGGCGCCGCCGCTCTCGGACTGATGAGCTGTGTCGAATGCGGCTCATGCGCATACAACTGCCCCGCGCGGATCCCGCTTGTTCAGTATATGCGTGCCGGCAAGTCGGTCATACGCTCAAAAACCGCAGGAAAACAGTGATTTTAAGCAGAGAAAGGAACAGGGTCGCAAATAATGAACGAATTACCCTTCGACAGTGAAACTGCCGGATATCCGTCAACACTTACCGTTTCGTCCTCACCGCACATCCACCGCGGCGAAACAACAACGTCAATAATGTGCGATGTTCTTATCGCACTTTCGCTCCCCGCGCTCTGGGGAGTGTACAAATTCGGTCTGCGTGCGCTTATTCTCATGGTGATCTGCGTCGGATCATCGGTATTCTTCGAATGGGCTTTTGAAAAGCTTGCCCGCAGGAAAAACACGACAGGCGATCTGTCAGCCGCAGTTACCGGTCTTATGCTTGCGCTCAATCTCCCTGTCTCTCTTCCGTTTTACATGGCTGTTGAGGGTTGTCTTTTTGCGATAGTCATTGCAAAGCAGGTGTTCGGCGGAATCGGAAAGAACCCGTTCAATCCGGCGCTCAGTGCGAGAGTTTTTCTGTGTCTTGCTTTTCCGAGCGCCATGACCGCCTTCACAAGGGCGGGCGCACGGCTTACGTTTTTTGCGTCATCCGCAACTGTCGATGCAATATCGGCGGCAACTCCGCTTTCATCCTTCAAGCAGGGGACGCTTTGTGCGGAATCGGTTCTTGATCTCTTCATCGGCAACAGCGCGGGAGCGATCGGCGAGGTATCCTCCTTTCTGCTTCTGATCGGAGCGGCGTATCTGCTTTTCAGAAAAGTCATAAGCTGGGAAATTCCGACCGCATATCTCGGAACCGTCGCTCTTTTTGCTTTTATTTTTCCGCGCATCGGCGGCGCAGACCGCTTTTCCAATGTAATGCTTGAGCTTTTATCCGGCGGACTTATATTTGCCGCATTTTTCATGGCGACCGATTATGTGACCTCTCCGGTAACCAAAGTCGGGCGTCTGATCTTCGGTTTCGGCTGCGGTCTCATCACATTCTTTATCCGCAGATTCGGCGGATATGCCGAGGGTGCGTCATTTTCCATACTTATCATGAATTCGCTCGTCTGCTTCATAGACAAATATACCGCTCCGAGGATATTCGGCAGGCGCAGAGGGAAGGAGCGCGAAAAAAATGTCTGAAAAAAAATCGGTTCCGACAATCCTGTATGTACTCAGGATAACTCTTCCGCTTCTTGTGATCTGCTCGGTTACCGCCGCCGCAGTCTCGCTCGTCTATGCGTTCACATACAAAAAAGCGGAGCAGAACATGGACGTCCTTGAACGGTCGGCTATCTCGGGTATTTTCGGTGAAAACATCGAATGTACGGGCGAAAACAATCTGTCCGGCGGAAGCTCGGTAATATACAGGATAAGCAGATCGGGAGAGCCGGTCGGCTACTCGGTAAAAACAACGGTTGCGGGCTTCGGCGGCGACATGGAAATACTTATCGGATACGGCAACGATCTCGCAATTATCGGAATATCGGTACTGTCACATTCCGAAACGCCGGGACTCGGCGACCGCATTGACGGCGAACACAAAAATCAGTACATCGGAAAGAAGGGTGAGCTTGCGCTCGGAACCGATATCGATGCAATCGTCGGCTCAACCATAAGCTCGTCTGCCCTTATTTCGGCGGTCAACACGGCAACATCCGAGCTTACCGCAACGATCGGAGGCACAAAGTGAGAAAGAAAAACAATTACAAAAAAATCTTTGCCGACGGTCTTATAAAAAACAATCCGACCTTCGTACAGCTTCTCGGCATGTGCCCGACACTTGCCACAACAACCTCGTTCATCAACGGCATAGGAATGGGACTTGCGGCAACAGCCGTTCTGATCTGTTCGAATTTTCTCATTTCCCTGCTCCGCAAATTCATTCCGTCGCCCGTCCGCATTGCGGCGTACATTATAATCATATCCGGATTTGTGACTGCGGTTGAGCTGTTCATGAAGGCATACGTCTTTTCGCTCTATCAGTCGCTCGGACTGTTCATACCGCTCATCGTGGTAAACTGCATTATTTTTGCACGTGCGGAAGCCTTTGCTTCCAAAAATTCTCCGCTTCCGTCGGTTGCCGACGGACTTGCGACAGGGCTTGGATTTACGGGCGCACTCGGGATTATCGGTTTCGTCCGCGAGCTGATCGGCACCGGGAAAATCCTCGGTCACGACATCACTTTCGGCGTGTACGAGCCTGCTTTCTTCTTCGTTCTTCCGGCGGGTGCGTTCATCACGCTCGGTTTCATAATTGCGGGAGTACGTCGGATCTCCGACATTATATCCGAAAAAAAGCTTCGGGCAAAGGAGGATAAAAACAAATGAGTTTTACCTCCGTCCTTCTGCTGATGTTTTCCGCAATCCTTATCGACAATTTTATTTTTTCGAAATTCTACGGATGCTGTCCCTTCCTCGGGGTATCAAAAAGTCCGTCAACGGCGCTCGGAATGGGTGCGGCGGTCACATTTGTTATGACCGTTTCGTCGGCGGCAACATGGCTCGTATACAAATATCTGCTGGTCAGATTCGGGCTTGAATATCTGCGCACGATGGCATTCATCCTTGTGATTGCCGCAATAGTTCAGCTTATCGAAATGTTCCTCAAGAGATTTGTTCCCGCGCTCTACCGATCGCTCGGCATATATCTGCCGCTCATCACGACCAACTGTGCGGTTCTCGGAGCAACCCTCACCAACGTACAGAGGGGCTACAATCTTATCGAATCGATATGCTTCGGGTTCTCCGCCGCCGTCGGCTTCACCCTTGCGATTCTGCTCTTTTCGGGCGTCCGCGTGCGGCTTGAAAATGCAGACCCGCCGAAGTGCTTCAAAGGCTTCCCGACAACGCTTATCGCCGCGGGACTGCTTGCCATGGCTTTCGCCGGCTTCTCCGGCGTCCGTTTCGGATAACCCGTGAAAGGAGCCTTATAAAAATGAACACAGAGATGATAATTATTCCGGTAATTATTTTTGCCTCGCTCGGGCTTGTCTCGGGGATTCTGCTTGCGGTAGCGTCAAAGCTGTTCGCAGTAAAGACCGACGAGCGGATACCGATGATAACCGACGCCCTTCCGGGCGCAAACTGCGGCGGATGCGGTTTCTCAGGCTGCGGCGCGCTTGCCGAGTCGATAGTCAAAGGAGAGGCGAAATGCAATGCATGCTCGGTCGGCGGTGATGCTGTTGCCGCAAAAATTGCCAAAGTCATGGGAACAGACGCCGAAAAGACAGTGAAAAAACGTGCATTTATCGCATGCTCCGCCGATTCGACGATTGCCAAAAAGCAGTGCGACTACGAAGGAGCCTCCGACTGTCTTGCCGCGTCGGTCACCGGAGGTGACGGCGCCTGCAGATACAGATGTCTCGGCTACGGAAGCTGCGCAAGAGCATGCGTATACGGCGCGATCTCGGTCAGAAACGGCGTTGCCGCGATCGATTCCGAAAAATGTGTCGGATGCGGTGCCTGTGCCGAAAAATGTCCGAGAAAGCTCATCCGCCTGCTCCCTGCCGACAGATCGGTCTTTACGGTCGGCTGTTCGTCAAAGGACAGGGGTGCCGATGCCTCGAAGGCATGCGGCATTTCCTGCATCGGGTGCGGGATATGTGCAAAGGCATGTACGTCGCAGGCGATATCGGTCATTTCGAATCTTGCCGTTATCGACCCCGAAAAGTGTACCGGATGCGGTGTCTGCTCGGAAAAATGTCCGAGGCACATAATAGTCCGCGTCTGACTTTCAAAAAAAACACTGCCGCTTTGATCGTCAGGATCAAAGCGGCAGTGTTTTCTGCATTATTTGATTATATCCGGTTTGACAATCAGAATAAACGATGAATCCCACGGGTCAAAGACCTTTGTTCCGAGTGAGTTGTAAACAATTCCGTTTTCCGAATAAAAATCCTTATTGTGCGGCGATACGCTCACGCCTTCAAGCGACAGACAGTTGATAAACATAAACCTGAACGGAACGCCTATCTCTCCGTCCCTGTCGATATCTCTTTGCTGTTCAAGCTCTTTACGATAGAGTGAACCGCTGTAACTCTGACCGTTGAACGAATCGACAAACCCGGTTGCGAGGGTTGAGGGCAATCCGACATTTCTCAGCTTTTCACAGTCCGAAAATGCTCCCGCCGATATCCGGCGCACACCTTCGGGTATCGTTACCGACGCAAGACTGCGCACAAGCGCTCCCTTGAACGCACCGTCATGAATCCGTTCAAGCGCAACACCTCCGAAGGAGGACGGGATGCTGATCTCCTCACAGTTTGTCGAAACGGAGTAAAGTCCGCCGCTCTTTACAAGGTAGTTCACATATTTTATCTTTTCGGTCGGCTCATCGACGCCGTACAGCTTTATTTTCGGAACAACGCCGTCGGTATCGTTCTCAAGCGCGGAGAATTTAAACACGAACATGAAATTCTCATACAATCCCGCAGTCAACCTTCCGTCACCCGCAAGACCGATGTAAAAAGACAGCGTAAGGTCGGTACAGTCGGCAGGGCAGACATATGAATGAAGAAGATCGGTTTTTCCGTCGGCACGTATGCCGCTCAGCTCACACACTGTCGGATATTGTCCGCCCGTCGGGAAGGTATAACTGACAGCCGAGGGGATTTTTCTGCTTCCCGAGCTTACAACTATACGGATATCGCCGCTGTATCTGCCCTTATCTGCCGAATATGTCATCGAACGGTTGCGGCTTTTTTCCTTCAGTCCGACCGGCGACAGGTAAGTCATTGCGTAATTATCGGCAAACTCTCCGGTTCCGCCCGAGTTTATGAATCCGCTGTCACTTCCGCCGTTCATAAAATGGTTCATATTGAATTCACCGCTTGCGATGGCATCTTCCGTTTTCGGCGGAATGGGTCTGTCGGGCTTACGCGTAGTCGTTGTTACGGTCGTGACAGAAGGCTTGCGTGTATCCGCAACCGTGGTTGCGGGTGCATAGCCTCCGGTTGTATCTGCAGATGCGGGCGGAGTTACCGGGCTGTCGGACGACACCACCTTCGCAAAGATGAAAACCGCAAGCAGGAGCGAACACAGGCAGGCAGACAGCATGATCCCCGCAAGAACCGGTTTCGGCTTGCGTATTTTCTCGATGCACTTGCCGTAAAGGGTATAATTACCCGGTTCATTCTTCATATCGGGGATTTCCGCGAGCTTTTCCTTTGCATAAAGGTCAAAGCCGGCTTTGAGAAGCCGATCAAAATCTTTTTCATTATCTTCGGTCTTTTTAGCCATCGTTGTTCTCCTTCCATCTTTTAAGTAATATCGTTCTGCCGCGTTCGATCTGTTTACGGACGGCAGACGGTGATCTGCCGACAATTTCGGCTATTTCATTCGCATTAAGTCCGTTTACGTAGCACAGTGCAAGAACATCTCTGTATTTTTCGGGGAGCTGTTTTATATAAGTCACCATTCTCTGAGCGCTGTCCTTTGCCGCGATCTTCTCGGTAAAATCGCCGTCCGGGGAGATAAGATCAAACGCATCATCATAAATCAGGTTGTTTTTTCTGCTTCTGAGCATATCTATCGCCTTATGTCGGGCGGTCTCGGTCACATAATAATAGATCCGGAATTCCTCCATCTGCGAAAGGAGTTCGATATGATTCGACAGCGATATGAACGCTTCCTGAACGGCATCCTCGGCATCCTGTCGGTTTTGCAGAACCGAAAACGCAACATATTCCATCTGACGGTGATAATCATTGAAGATCCTGTCAAAGACAGTTCCCTTATGTACCCCGTCCGGAGATACGGTAATCTGCATTTTTAGAACGTCCTTTCATAGTTTGATATACCTCCTGCAATCCGCACGGGATGAAGCCGTTTTCCGACTCACACAATAAGACGAGACAAACCGGTCATGTGTGACACTTTTTTAAAAAATTTTATAAAAATTTTTAATTACCGGATTTGTTCGGTTTTTTACGCTTTTACGGTCGAAAGAAGTATACAGGTTTATTTTACCACACTTTTTTTCGTCTGTCAACATCCGCCGCAAATCATAATCGCCGACTGTGGTAATCCCGCACTCCGCCCCGCGCAGAACTTTCGTTTGTTGTAGACCGATTCGTAAATTTATGATATAATATTTTTAATCTTACCTAACATTCCCGCAAAGATAGCGACTATATAAGTGAAAGCATTGATCAGTCGCTTGGAGAAACAAATGAAAAAACAGGACTTGCTGAATTTTTTTGACGACAACCTGCTTGACAAGCTGTTTGGCTTTTGTTATGCAAGAACAAATGACAGCTGCGAGGCAGAGGAACTGTGTTCCGATATTATTTATGCTCTCGTAAAAACCGCACACAGTGACGGAGAGATCGAGAGCGTATATCCGTTTATTTGGAGGGTGGCGCGTAACGTTTATGCAGACTTTGCAAATAATCGAAGAAAACACGCGGAGGCTGTCTGTGAAGGCGATCCGGAAGAAATCTTATCCGGTATCGCGGAAAAAGACACTTCGGATGATACTGCGGAACTATTGACTTCCGTATACCGCAGAATTGCTTTTTTAACAAAGGCGTATCGTGAAGTAATGATAATGTTCTACATAGACGGTCTTTCCACTGCCCGGATAGCCGAGGCGCAGGGAACAAGTGAAGTAGCTGTTCGTCAAAGGCTATTTTCGGCAAGACAAAAGATCAAAAATGAGGTAAACGAAATGGAAGAAACTTATAACAAGCCCGTAGCATTTGATAAAATTGATTACGTGATCTGGGGAACGGGCAATCCTGCATGGGGAGATCCCCGTAACGTATGTACGAGAATGTTCTCAAAGCATATCGTATGGCTTTGCCGCAAGAAACCGATGAGTGCTTCCGAAATTGCGGAAAAACTGAATGTTCCCACAATTTATGTTGAAGAAGAGCTTGAAATTCTTCGCAAAGGAGAAAACGGCAGGTACGGTTTACTTCGCCGTCTGGAAAACGGCAAATACGCGCTTAATTTCATATTGCTTGACAAGGATGTGTTTGAAAGTGCCAATGCAATTTACACAGAGCAATTACCCAAAATTTGCGAAACTATAACCGACTACATTGAAAAACATAAAACCGAATATCTTTCCTTCCCGTATCTGAACAAGAAAGTCGATATGAATCTTATTCTCTGGCAGCAGATATTTCACATTTCCGATGCATTCTCCTATTGTGTTGAGTGTGCTCTGAATAAAAACCATTTTGCCGGAATTAAGACAACAGATCGTCCGTTCAGCGTGTTCGGATATGTAGATAACGGCAGGTATTACGGCGGCGGTTGGGACGGCGTTGATGCGCAGAATGTGTGCGGCTTCTCTGATGTCCATCTTGACAATATCTACATTACACGCATAAAAAAGCACTTCAGCTGCGGACTAAATGTGTCTAATGATGTTCAGATTCAGCTTGCGCTCCGTGCAATTGACGGTCTTGATGTTACATTGCTTTCCGAAAAAGAAAAAGAGCATGCGGCGAAAGCTGTTGAGTGCGGATATTTGTACCGCGACGGTAATATGCTTTATACCAAGATTCTTGTAAATGCACTTTCCGACAGAGACAGGCTGTTTGACATCAGCAATGCTTTGCAGAACGGATATTTCGATGCTGATGCCGGGATTGTTGCGGCAAAAATTGCCGAACTTATCAAAAAATCCGTTCCCGACTATCTTATCGGAGAATGGAGATTGGCAAATAACCTTGCAAATCTGCCCGTTCTTGACGCTGTTGTCGAATGTCTTATTGAAAAAGGCGTATTAACACCTCCCGCAGACGGTATTGGTGCAGAGGGTTGTTGGATGAGTGTTGAAAAGTAAAACAAATACCGCTTTAACATAAAAAGAGGACTGTCGGATTTTCCGACAGTCCCGCTTTTTATTCCGTATCAGGCGCCCAGCTCTTCCCTGCGATACTGAAGGGTATACAGCTGATAATATTTGCCGCCCGCCGCAAGAAGCTCTTCGTGACTTCCCTGCTCGATAATCCTGCCGTGCGAAAGCACGATAATTTTATCGGCATTTCTTATCGTTGACAATCTGTGCGCAACGACCAGCATCGTTCCGATATTTCTCATACGCGTGAGGCTGTCCTGTATCAGCAGCTCGGTCTCGGTATCGATATTTGCGGTAGCTTCGTCAAGTATCATAACCGAAGGCTTATGGATGATTGCACGTGCAAACGAGAGAAGCTGGCGTTGCCCTGCCGAGAAGTTGTTGCCTCTTTCTCCGACAGGCTCGTCAAGACCGTGATCCAGTCTCGATATGAACCGATCGGCATTGACATATCTGCATGCCTGCATGATCTCATCATCGGTCACATTCTCCTTGCGGAGCAGTATATTGCTTCGTATCGTTCCCGAAAAGAGGAAAACGTCCTGCAGCATCTGACCGAAATGTCTTCTCAGCGAGGCGGTACTGATCTTTCTTATGTCAATTCCGTCAATGAGTATCTCGCCCTTCTGAAATTCGTAATTTCTGCATATCAGCGACAGTATCGTGGTCTTTCCCGATCCCGTCGATCCGACGAAGGCGACCGTTTCATGCGGCATGACATGGAACGACACCCCTTTGAGCACCCACTCGCCTTCTTTATAGGCAAACCAGACATCGCGGAATTCTATCTCTCCTCTGACGCTGTCAAGTTCGATCGCATCGGGTGCGTCGTTCATTGACGGCTTTTCATCCATTACCGAGAACACCTTTTCCGCCGACGCAAACGCCGACTGCAACCAGCTGAACTGCTCGGCAAGGCTCTGTATCGGTGTGAAGAATTTGGAGATATACATATAGAATGTAATTACGGTTGCTGCGTCTATCGTTTGCCCGAGAAAAGTCGTTTTGTCGATATATCCCTTGCCGCTCAGATAGAACAGGCAGAGAACCGAGCTGATATACAGCATATAGACAAGCGGTCTGAATACCCCGAAAATAAATATCTGCTGTTTTTTTGCTTTGCCGAGGGCGTTGCTCTTCCCGGCAAATTCAGCCATCTTTGCGTCTTCGCGGTTGAAAATCTGAGTGATCTTTATTCCGGACAGATTTTCGGACAGATATGTGTTTATATCGGTGGTACGGTCCTTGACCTTGCGGTATGCACGCCGCGAGAATTTTCTGAATATAACGGTAAACAGAACTATGAACGGAACAAAGCAGAGCACCATCAGCGTAAGCTCATAGTTCAGGCAGAGCATTGCGACGAAAATGCCGACGATAACGAAAACATTCTTGCACAGGTTCACAAGCAGATTCGTAAACATCATCGATATTGCATTCGTGTCATTCGTAACACGGGTGACAAGCTTTCCGACCGGGATCTTGCTGAGCTGATCGTGAGACAGCGATTCGATATGAACAAACAGGTCTTCCCTGATCTTCGACACAATCTGCTGACCGGTTTTCTGGAGCACTACCGCCTGGATATATGTACATACGAGCGAAAAGATCACGATCGACGCATATATTGCGACCGAAAAGTAAAGGAAAGATATATTCTTCCCGTCGGTGAGCGCCTTTTCCATCTGCCCGATGATTATCGGCGACACGATGTCGTATGCGATCGAAAAAATCATCAGCATTCCGATTGCGGCAAACCGCCATGCATACGGCTTTGCGTAGACAAGCAGTCGTCTTGTGATCTCGCCGTCCTTCATATTGCGGTCAAAGCCCATCGACTGCTTTTTATCCTTGGCAAGGGCATAGGCGATAACGAGAACAAGCGAGATTGCTCCTATGATCGACCCCACGAGAATAAGCGGGTAGTAATTATACATGCCTGTTCCCTCCTTCGTCGGTGTCATTTTCAAGCTTCTGAAGATCGACCGCCCTGCGGTACTCCTCACAGTCCGCGTAAAGCTCGCTGTGCTTTCCGACGGCGATCACCCTTCCGTCATCGATAAATATAATCTTATCGGCATCCTCGACCGTCGATATACGGTGTGCGATAAGTATCGTTGTCATTCCGGCGCGGCTTTTCGCAAGATTTTCAAGGATAACCTTTTCGGTCTTGGTATCGACTGCCGATACCGAATCGTCAAGTATAAGTATCGGAGCGTTTTTCAGCAGTGCGCGCGCTATCGATATACGCTGTTTCTGTCCGCCCGAAACGGTTACGCCGCGTTCGCCGAGAACGGTTTCATACTGCTGCGAAAACTCTGATATATTATCATGAATGTCGGCAAGACGCGCATATTTTTCGACCTCGCCGATATCGGCATCTCCCTTTGCAAATGCAATGTTGCGCTTTATCGATTCCGAAAAAAGGAAGTTGTCCTGCGGAACGTATGCGCAGGCGGCACGGGAGGCGGCTATCGGGATATCGTTCACATCATGACCGTCAATGAAAAGACAGCCGTCGGCAACATTGTAGGTACGCAATATAAGATCGACTATCGTTGTCTTTCCGCACCCGGTCTTGCCGACTATTCCGACAAATTCTCCGGCGTTTATTTTAAAGCTTACATCCGACAAAACGTCAAATTCCCCGTCCGGGTATCTGAACGAAAGGTGTCTGAATTCGATATCGCCTTTTATCGGACCGGGATCGGTAACGCCCGGGCGGTCGCAGACATCGATCTTTGAATCAAGCAGCTCGCTGATACGCGACAGCGACGCTTTCCCGCGCGATGTCTTTTCGATAAGCATTGCGATCGCCATGACCGGCCAGACTATGGAAGAAAAATATCCTATATATTCTATGAGCTGACCCGCGTCAAAGCCGCCGGTATAGACGACATAGCCGCCGTAACCGATTATTACGCAGATAACCGACTCTATCGCCAGAGTAATCATGACATCAAGTATCACCGATATCTTCGTATAGGCGACATTTGCGTTTTCGTTTTTGCGGTTCAGTGCCCTGAACGCCCCGAGCTCCTTTGCTTCCTTGACAAACGCCTTTATTACGGCGATTCCGGAAAAGCTCTCCTGCGAAAAGTCGGACAGATCCGAAAATGCCTCCTGACGTTTTTCCCACTTTTTTGTCATGCTCTTTCCTATAATATTACCGATAACGAACATGAATATCATCGGGATCATCGAAAGACAGGTCAACAGAATATTCATCCGCCACATCTTCACGAAAGCAAGCACTCCGAGAAGCAGTGCATCGAAAAACATCAGCACGCCGTCGCCGAAACATTCCTGTATTGTTTCAAGATCGTTGGTATACAGACTCATAAGTCCGCCTACCTTGTTTTTCTGATAATATGAGGCTGACAGCTTTCTGCTGTGATCGAACATTTTGCTGCGCAGATCTGTCTCAACGGCTATCGCCGATCCGAAAAAGCAGACGCGCCACAAAAATCTGCCGACAACCATGACAACTATCGTTACAATGAGCGGCAGGCAGACATGGTCAAGAAGAAGCTCCATATTAAAAGGAAGTGTTTTGCCGTCAATAACAACATCGGCACCGCCGAGCCCGTTGATAATTATACGGTAAAACTCGGGCAGTTTAAGCTGGAAATAATCAACCAGAACAAGTGCAATTATTCCGAGAAGCATTGTCGGTGCATAGCGCAGATAGTATTTGTTTATATATTTTCCGAAAACCAAATAATCATCTCCCTGACCGTTTATTGCGCATTGATTTTCATTATACTATCAAAAGCGAAAAATGTCAATAAAAATCCCACATATAGTCGCTAAAACCGCATATGTTGTCGGCGTGTCAAAAAAAATTCGGTTTTTTGCCGAAAATCAAAAATAACTATTGATTTTCAGGCTATGGTGTGATATAATGTCTAATATTTTATTTGCTTGAGAGGAGAAGCATAATGAAGAACACAAGAAAAACGCTGAAAATACTGCTGTCGGCGCTCGTTGCCGCGTCAACTCTGCTGACATTGTTTTCATGTAAGGATAACAAGGACAAAAAATACACAGTCGGTATATGCCAGCTCGTCAAGCATGATGCACTCGATGCCGCAACCAAGGGCTTCAAGGATGCGCTTGTTGCCGAGCTCGGTGAAGGAAATGTCGAATTCATTGAGCAGAACGGTCAGAACGACATACACGTATGCTCGACCGTCATAAACGATTTTGTAACCAAAAGAGTCGATCTTATTCTTGCAAACGCAACGGCTCCGCTCCAGGCTGCCGCCAACACCACGCTCACTATACCGATTCTCGGCACATCGATCACCGAATACGGAACCGCTCTTTCGATAAAGGACTTCAACGGAACGGTAGGCGGAAACATTTCCGGCACCTCCGACCTTGCTCCGCTTGACAAACAGGCGGCAATGATTCCCGAACTGTTTCCCGAGGCAAAATCGGTCGCACTTCTTTACTGCTCGGGCGAGCCGAACTCGGCATACCAGATAAAGGTGATAAAAGACGAGCTTGAAAAGCTGGGACTCAAAACGGTCGATTGTCCGTTTACCGACTCGAACGACGTAATTACCGTCTCGACAAAAGCGGCGCTTGAGGATGTCATATACGTTCCCACTGACAACACTGCGGCATCATGCAAGCAAGCAATAAACGGCGCGATAGGCGACACTCCCCTTATTGCCGGCGAAGCGGGCATCTGCGACGGCTGCGGCGTTGCGACCCTTTCGATAAGCTATTATGATCTCGGAGCCGCGACCGGCAAAATGGCGGCAAAAATACTTCGCGGCGAAGCAAAGATATCCGAAATGCCGATCGCATATGCGGACAAATTCACAAAGCTGTACAACTCTGCAAAATGCGATCAGCTCGGCATAAACAAATCGGAGCTTGAAGCAAAGGGATACACGCCGATCTCCTGACGAAAGGAAAATTATCAATGGATATACTCGGTTGGCTGAACACACTGCCCGGTGCCGCCGCACAGGGAATGATCTGGGGCATCATGGCAATAGGCGTGTTCATAACATACAAAATACTTGATGTTGCCGATCTGACCGTAGACGGTTCGATCTGTACCGGCGCCGCGGTTTCGGCTGTACTTATAACAAACGGAATAAATCCGTGGGTGGCAATTCTTCTGTCGGTCGCGGCGGGGATGCTTGCCGGACTGATTACCGGTCTTTTTCATGCATTTATGGGAATACCGGCAATTCTCGCGGGAATCCTCACACAGCTGATTCTCTGGTCACTGAATCTGAAAATCATGGGCAAGGCGAACATCGCTCTTTCGGTAAGGAGCTTCGATCTCATCATCGCACAGGTCTATTCGGTTAAAACGCTGATAATACTTGCCGCATTTGTCATAATAATAATCGCACTGCTCTACTGGTTTTTCGGAACCGAGCTCGGAGCATCGCTCAGGGCGACCGGAAACAATCTGTATATGAGCAGAGCGCAGGGAATAAACACCGGGCTTGCAAAGGTCATCGGACTGATGATATCAAACGGAATCGTCGCACTTTCGGGTGCGCTTCTCGCACAGTATTCGGGAGCCGCAGACATCAACATGGGCAGGGGTGCGATCGTTATCGGTCTTGCCGCCGTCATAATCGGCGAGGCACTTTTCTCAAAGATGTCAACAGGCTTTATCCTGCGCCTTCTCGGTGTCGTGATCGGCGGTATAATTTACTATTTCGTCTATCAGACCGTTATTTTCCTCGGACTCGATGCCGATCTGCTCAAAATGCTGTCGGCAGTAATCGTCGCCCTCTTCCTCGGACTCCCGTATCTGAAGAAAACATACTTCAGAGGCAAATCGAAGGGAGGGTCGCGTAAAAATGCTTGAGATAAGAAATCTGACAAAAATATTCAATGCCGGCACGGTAAACGAAAAAACAGCGCTGTCTGACCTTTGCCTTAAGCTTGACGACGGTGACTTTGTCACGGTTATCGGCGGAAACGGTGCGGGAAAATCCACAATGCTCAACATGATCGCGGGTGTATACCCATCGGACGGCGGTCAGATTCTGATTGACAATGTCGATGTGACCGAGCTTCCCGAATATAAAAGAGCGAAATACATCGGCAGGGTCTTTCAGGACCCGATGATGGGAACCGCCGCCGACATGTGGGTCGAAGAAAATCTGTCGATCGCCGACAGGCGCGGAAAGCGGCACGGTCTTTCATGGGCAATAACCAAAAACGACCGCCGCAGATACAAAGAAGCACTTACCGAACTCGGGCTTGGGCTTGAAAACCGCCTCTCGACGAAAATGGGACTTTTGTCCGGCGGACAAAGGCAGGCGGTTACGCTTCTGATGGCAACAATCAGACAGCCGAAGCTTCTTCTGCTTGACGAGCATACTGCGGCGCT
Source organism: uncultured Eubacteriales bacterium (assembly GCA_934486825.1). GTDB lineage: Bacteria > Bacillota > Clostridia > Oscillospirales > CAG-272 > CAKSQF01. The sequence continues at coordinate 62,541 of CAKSQF010000004.1, forward strand.
TGATCCGAAAACGGCGTCAAAAGTGCTTGAGATAACCGACAGACTCATAACCGAAAGCTCGCTGACCGCACTGATGATAACTCACAACATGCGTGATGCGATAGCTTACGGCAACAGGCTTATCATGATGAATCAGGGAAAAATCATCTTTGACATTTCCGGAGCCGAAAAGAAAGCGCTTACCGTTGACAATCTGCTGAAAAAATTCGAACAGATCAGCGGCGAACAGTTTACAAACGACAGGACGCTACTGTCCTGATAATACAAAAAGAGTGCGGAACCGACGATTCCGCACCCTTTTTTTGTATTATTTATCAGCTGTCAAGATATCTGCATGCCGCAAGCGCCGCAACCGCGCCGTCGCCGACAGCAGTTGTGACCTGTCTTACCGATTTTCTCCGGCAGTCGCCCGCAACAAATATGCCGTTGCTCCTTGTCAGGCAGTCCTCGCCGCTGTCGGCATATCCGCGCCCGTCCAGATCGATCAGATCTCCGAACGGTTCATTCTGAGGGACAAGTCCGATTGCGACAAACATGCCGTCCACCTTAAGCTCGCTTACGCTTCCGTCATGCTCGTTTTTCAGCATTATTGCGCTAAGCGAACCCTCACCCACAAGCCCTGCAACAGTGGTTCCGGTAATAATTTCGATATTATCCCTTTCTCCGACCTGTCTGCAAAGCAGTTCCTCACCGGTCAGAAAATCAAGATTCTGCACGATAACGACCCTGTTTACGATATCGGCAAGCTGGAGTGCCTCCTGAAGCGCCGAATTTCCGCCGCCTATCACAGCGACATCCTTACCCTTGAAAAAAGCTCCGTCGCAGACCGCGCAGAAGGATATTCCCTCTCCGATCAGCTCCTCTTCCCCGGCAAGACCGAGCAGTCTGTGTCTTGCACCGGTCGCAATAATTACCGAACGCGCCTCAAATTCTCCGCTGTCGGTAACCACGGTCTTTATGTCTCCGTCTCTGATACCGGTAACCTCGCACATTTCCACATCGGCACCCTGATCGAGCGCCTGTCCGACCAGCTTTTCGGCAAATTCATTTCCCGTCACCGCGAAAAATCCGGGGATGTTTTCAACCTTCGGCGAAAATGTGATCTGTCCGCCGAACACCGATTTTTCGATCACAAGTACCTTCTTGCCTGCGCGGCGTGCATATACCGCCGCCGTAAGTCCTGCGGGACCTCCGCCTATTACAATTATATCATACATTATTTTCGTCCTGACCGGAACAAGGAAGCGGCAGACCGCCGTTTGCCGAAGGTCTGCCGCTTCCCCGAAGATCGGTCTTTATCCTTCAATATATTTTTTGATCGGACCGACTCCGGTATATTTTTCGGTCTTTCCGTTGTCAATGACAACGAGAGTGGGTGCCTGCTTTATTCCGAGCGAATTTGTCAGTTCGACATTTTCGGAGGCGAGCAGTTTCCCGTAAATGACACCCGCTTTGTCAAGAAGAGCGCATGCTATCTTGCAGTTGGGACATGTCGCAGTGGTAAAGAGGTAAATCCCGTCACGAAGCGTCATTTTCTTGTCGTCCGTATCGCATCCGCAGCTGTCGGCGGTTTTCGGACCGTTGTGCGTGAGCACGGAATTTTCGATGTTGTATTCGAGACGCTCCTTATATTCCTGAGTCTTTCCGGCGTTCCAGTTCTGTATCGGACGGTAATATCCGGTTATACGGCTGTAAACCTCGGTGGGTTTGCCGCACTTCGGACATTCGAAATGCTCGCCCGATATATATCCGTGATCCTTACATACCGAGTATGTGGGAGAGATCGTGTAATACGGAAGTCTGTAATTCTCGGCAATCTTTTTGACCAGCTTTGCCGCCGCTTCCCAGCTCGGAAGCTTTTCACCGAGAAAGGCATGGAAGACCGTACCCGAGGTATAAAGAGTCTGAAGCTCGTCCTGTATATCGAGAGCGGTAAAGATATCATCGGTATATCCGACAGGAAGGTGACTGCTGTTGGTATAGTAGGGCGTGCCTCCGTTTTCGGACGCTGTAATTATATCGGGATACTGTTCAACGTCATGTTTTGCAAGACGGTAGGAGGTCGATTCAGCCGGAGTCGCCTCAAGGTTGTAGAGATCGCCGTACTCTTCCTGATAGTCGGACAGACGCTCTCTCATATGATTGAGCACACGCTTTGTAAATTCCTGACATTCGGTATGGGTCATATCGGCTCTTATCCACTTTGCGTTGAGTCCCGCCTCGTTCATGCCGACAAGTCCGATTGTCGAAAAGTGATTGTCAAGCGTCCCGAGATAGCGCTTCGTATAAGGATAAAGTCCCTGATCGAGAAGCCTTGTTATTACCGTCCTCTTGACCTTGAGCGATCTTGCCGAAATGTCCATCATGCGGTCAAGACGCTTGAAAAAGTCCTTTTCGTCCTCCGAAAGGTATGCGATTCTCGGCATGTTGATGGTAACAACGCCGATAGAGCCGGTGCTCTCACCCGAGCCGAAGAATCCGCCCGATTTTTTGCGCAGCTCACGCAGATCAAGACGCAGACGGCAACACATCGAACGCACATCGCTCGGTTCCATATCGCTGTTTATATAGTTGGAGAAATAAGGAGTTCCGTATTTTGCGGTCATTTCGAAGAGCATTTTGTTGTTTTCGGTCTCCGACCAGTCAAAATCCCTTGTTATCGAATATGTCGGTATGGGATACTGGAAGCCGCGTCCGTTGGCGTCACCCTCAATCATTATTTCGATGAACGCCTTGTTGACAAGACGCATTTCATCCTGACAGTCTCCGTATGTGAAGTCCATATCCTTGCCGCCGACGATCGCGGGCAAATCCTTCAGGTCAGCCGGAACGGTCCAGTCAAGCGTGATGTTGGAGAAAGGTGCCTGTGTACCCCAGCGCGACGGAGTATTTACTCCGTAAACGAACGACTGTATGCACTGCTTTATCTCCTTGTACGAAAGGTTGTCCACCTTCACAAAGGGCGCAAGATAGGTATCAAACGACGAAAACGCCTGTGCGCCCGCCCATTCGTTCTGCATTATGCCGAGGAAGTTGACCATCTGATTGCAGAGTGTCGAAAGATGGGACGCCGGAGAAGAGGTGATCTTTCCGGGCACTCCGCCGAGTCCCTCGCGTATGAGCTGCTTGAGGCTCCAGCCTGCGCAGTAGCCGGTGAGCATCGAAAGGTCATGGATGTGAATGTCGCAGTTTCTGTGGGCACTGCTGATCTCGTCGTCGTATATCTCGGACAGCCAGTAGTTTGCGGTGATTGCCCCCGAGTTCGAAAGGATAAGTCCGCCCACCGAATATGTAACGGTGGAGTTCTCCTTTACGCGCCAGTCGAGCGCATGAAGATATTTATCAACCGTTTCCTTGTAGTCAAGGACGGGATTTTTCATATTACGGAGCTTTTCGCGCTGCTTACGGTAAAGGATGTACGCCTTTGCCACTCCGTCGTAGCCGCCCTGAATGAGCACTCTTTCAACGCTGTCCTGCACTTCTTCGACTGCCACAAATCCGTTCTTTACCTTCGGAAGGTAGTCTGCCGTGACCTTGAGCGCAAGGAAGTCTATGATGTTGTCAGTGTAATCGGTTCCCGTTGCGTCAAACGCCTTTTTCATCGCGTTTGTGATCTTGCTGATATCGAAATCAACCTGTTTTCCGTCTCTTTTGATGATTCTGTACATTGTTCCCGGAGTCTCCTTATCTTTTTATCTTTAATTATTGTTTTCTGTTTGAAATGTCGGCTTATATGCCTCTCAGCTCAACCGACGGAACATACGGTCTGACTGCGTCCGCAATGGTGCGCATTTCATCCGCACCGAAGGCGGACAGACCATAGGGCGATATCAGATCGCCCGAATTTTTGAACTGCTGGAGAAAATATTTCTTTGCACCCGCGATCTCCTTCGCAAGGGCGGTCATGCTTTCGACGGTGTGTATTCCCTTCACGACCGTCGTGCGGAACTCATATTCGATTCCGCATGACATGAGCAACTCTGCCGACCGGACTATTCTGTCGGTATCAATGTTCGCAAGACCGACAGTCATCGGATATGCCGCAAGCGAGTTCTTGATGTCCATTGCGACGTAATCGCAAAGTCCTTCGTCGATTATACTGCGGAGCAGCTCCGGCTCGGTACCGTTTGTATCAAGCTTGACGCTGTATCCGAGCGACTTTATTTTCCGCATAAGCACGGCGACATCCGGATAAATGAGCGGTTCTCCCCCGGTTATCACCATTCCCTCAAGCAGTCCTGCCCGCTTTTCCAAAAAATCAAACAGCTCGCCCTCGCCGATGCCATCTCCCGCTTCATGCGTTACAAGAGCCGCATTGTGGCAGAACGGACACCTCAGATTGCACCTGTCGGTAAAAATTATTCCGGCGACCTTGCCGGGGTAATCAAGCAGTGTAAGCTTCTGTATTCCCGCAATCTTCATACACCGTTCCTCCCGTTTCCCCCGCCGTTTCTCCGTTTTCCCGATCGATCGTATCTCATGCGCGACCGACAAGCTTATTTTATCACAGACATTTCCCTTTGTCAATATATCGGGCGCATTTTTATTGAATTTTTTATCAAAAAAACACAAGATATAGTATCTTCCGTTTTTTGGAAGTACTATATCTTGTGTGAAGCGTCGATATCGGGCATTTCGGCGGCATGCTTTCGAAATTACCTTTTTTCTATTGACAAACCCCTGCCGAAATGATATACTGTTAGAGAATTTTTAATTGCTGGAGGAAGTCTCCGTATGGTGGATACAGCGGTTTTTGTACTCGAATGTCTGGGCGCGATAGCATTCACGCTTTCGGGAATAATCGTATCGATCGAAAGGAGAGTCGATCCGATCGGAACCTTCGTAATATCCTTTACCACCGCATTCGGCGGTGGTATCATACGCGATCTGCTTATAGGCATCGTGCCGCCGAGCGTGTTCTGCAACCGTTCGACACGTCTTGAGGCACTTATAGCAATGATCGTCGGAATGATCTTCTACATTTTCGCCTTTTTCAGAAAAACGGCTCCGCTTATAATCAGGATGAAGAACGACATTACGCTCAACATCATAGACGCGGTCGGACTGTCGGTCTTCTGCATATCGGGAGTCAAAACGGCGATTGCGGCATGCGGAGGTGACAACATCCTGCTTCTGATAGTCGCGGGCAGTATAAGCGGATGCGGAGGAAGCATTCTGCGCGATATTTTCACCGACAGTATTCCGACCGTTTTCCGCAAGCATGTATACATTCTCCCTTCGATAATCGGATCGGCTGCATATGTGCTTCTCTGCACAAAAGTTCCGCAGCTTGTCGCAATGATGGCGGGTATTGCGATCATAATTACAATAAGAGTGCTCGCAATAGTATACAAGTGGAATCTTCCCATTCCGCATGAGGAAAAGGACAGATCGGCAAAATGACAGACAAAAAGAAAATACTTGCACTGCTCTGCGAAAACCGCAACAGCCCGGTGTCGGCGGACACTGTCGCAGAAAAGGCACATACTGTGACCGACGACGTAAAGAATGCGATCGGCTTCTTCCGCAAAAAAGGAATAATAATCGAAGAATACCCCGGTTCAAAGTATCGGATAACCGACGACGGAATATTGTCGGTCAGCGCGGAAAAATGCCGCGAAAGCAGTGGCAAAACCTTTGAATACGGCGAGATCGATTCGACAAATCTCTGCGCGAAACGCCTGTTTGCCGATCGCGCCGCAGACCTCGGAACGCTTATAACCGCGAGGTCGCAGACCGCTGGAAGAGGTCGGCTCGGTCGGAGCTTTTATTCACCCGCAGACACCGGACTGTACATGTCTGTGATCCTCGGCGCCGATTTTTCGGGAGAAATCCCGGTCACGATGCTGTCGGCAAGCGCGGCGGTCGCCGTGTCGGTGACGCTCGAAGAGCTGTTTCCCGGACTTTCGCCCAAGATCAAGTGGGTAAACGACATATATATCGACGACAAAAAGGTGTGCGGCATATTGTGCGAGGGGATCGTCGATCCCGCGCTCCAGAGGGTCGGTGCGGTGGTCGTCGGGATCGGTGTCAACATATCGACCGCGAGTTTTCCCGACGACATTTCGAAAACGGCAGGCTCGGTCGGATCGGCGCTGATTCCGAACAGCATAGTTGCCGCCGCGATATGCGACAGGCTGATTTCTCTTGCCGCATGCAACAACGCCGATGACGTGATCGGCGAATACCGCAAGCGGTCAATGGTGATCGGGAAAAGGATCAGATACGCCCGGTCGGGTCAACCGTTTTGTACCGGAAAAGCGATCGGCATCGACCGCTTCGGCGGACTTATTGTCAGAGAGGACCGCAGCGGAGAAATTACCGTTCTGTCAACAGGAGAAATTACATTAAGGCTCGGATAAAGGAGGACCGTATGAAGGACAAGATCACACCGAAGAAGATACGCCCGTCCTGCGACATATGCGAATTTTACGACTACGACGACGAGCTCGGCGAAAACGTATGCTCGGTTTCGCTTGATGAGGACGAGCTTGCCGGCTATATTGAGGGCAAGGACTGCCCTTATTTCAGATTTTACGACGAATACAAAAGCGTCAACAAACAAATCTGATGCTTTATCCGCAAAATATAAAACCGTCCCGACAGACATTTGTCTGTCGGGACGATCTGATTCAATAAGCGTTGCCGCTCTGATTATTCAGCCTTGAATGTTACATCCCAGAACTGTGCTTCAACAACCTTTGTGGCAATACCGAAGTATATGCCGTAGCCTTCAAGGTTTATATCCCATGTGCCGATGAATGTATCGTTGAGGTAACCTTCAACGGTATTTGCTGCGGTATCGAGGATAACAGTCAGCTTGACTTCGTCGCCTGCTGTAAGACCTGCACCCGAAACGTCCTTTGTTTCCCATACGTTGCCCCACTTACCGGGGTTGGTGCAGTATGCCATGTAGTTGTTGGAAAGTATCATCTGATACCAGTCGAAGTCCTCACGGAGTTCTCCGTCGCCGTCAACATCCTTGCCGCAGAAGAGAATACCCTTCTCTTTTCCTACTGCCCAGATGTACTTAACGGAAACTGTGTACTTTGTCTTGCCCTCTTCGATCGCTCCTACGGGAAGAATCGAGAAGTCGTTGCCTTCGGGTCTGTTGTAAGAGGTGTAAACGCCGTTTTCGTCAACATCCCAGAAGCCGCCCCATACGGGTTCAACGTCCTTGGGCCATTCTGCCTTTGCGGTGGTTGTGCCGCCTGCGGCAGTGGTTACCGCCGGAGCGGTTGTTACGTTAGCCTTTGTGGTGGTCTTGGGTCCTGCTGTTGTAGCACCCGCAACTGTGGTGGTTGTCACGCTGTCGCCGCCGCATGCTGCCATCGAAAGAGCAACTGCCGCAACAAGAAGCGCGGAAACTATGATTTTAGTCAGTTTCATAAAATTCTCCTTTTAATATTTTTTTAATTTTTCGTTCGGCAGCTCACGGGAACTGCCGCGATTTGACGCTATTATACATCAAAAAGTCCAAATTGTCAAGTATCGCAACGGATTTTTTCATCATTTAAGACAAAGTTAACAATTTCCCGATTCAGAGATGCAGTTTATCGACGGTTGCGCCGAAGGGCGGGACAAATTCCTTCAGGAAAATATCAAGCTCCTCACAACCCATTCCGGTCATCGATTCGTACAGTGTTTCCTTTGCATCCGAGAAATCGGCGTTGCCGCATTTCAGCTCTTCGACACATTTAAGATATGCGCAAAGCTTATCGGCAGCCTTGACCAGCTTATGTATCTGCGCATCCGCGGTATCGAGCAGCTTTGCGTATTCCCCCGACAGATCGTCGGGCAGACCCGAGATCAGCGTCTCGACCGCTTTTTTCTCTATCTTCCGATAGCTTTCGCGTATCTCCGGGTCAAAATACTTGACCGGAGTCGGAAGATCACCGGTATACACCTCTGTCGCGTCATGATAGAGCGCACAGACGGCGACCGCATTTGCGTCATAGCTTTTTCCGAGTCTGCGGTTACCTATAAGCGCCAGCGCGTGGGCAATCATCGCGGTCTGTGCCGAATGTTCGGCGAGGTTCTCCTCCTTCACATTCCGCATAAGCCCCCATCTGCGTATATACTGTTGTCTGAACACAAGAGCAAAAAATCCGTTTTTCATACCGGCAACACATCCTCACAATAGCATTTATTCATGATCTGCGGGGTTTCGGACAACACATGTCTGCAATCATTCCGCGGTCACAAATCGATTTTACCACTGCTTCGGTCTGTTGTCAATAGCTTATTCCGCCTCGACCTTAATATCCCAGTACTGAGATTCAACAACCTTTGTGGCAATACCGAAGTATATGCCGTAGCCCTCAAGGTTTATATCCCACTTTCCGATAAAGGTATCGTTGATATAGCCCTCAAGCACACCTGTCGCCGTGTCAAGAATAATCTTCACGCGTGCTTCGTCGCCGTTCTTGAGACCGACTGCCGAAGGATCGCGCGTATCCCACACGTTGCCCCACTTGCCGGGGTTATTGCAGTATGCCATTGAGCCGTTTGCGAGTACCATCTGATACCAGTCGAAGTCCTCACGGAGTTCACCGTCGCCGTCAACATCCTTACCGGCAAAGAGAATGCCCTTTTCGCCGTTGTTTTCCCACAGATAGGTGACCGAAACGGTATATCTGGTCTTGCCCTCTTCCATCTGTCCTATCGGAAGGATTGCAAAGTCGTTGCCCTCGGGTCTGTTGTAAGAGGTGTAAACGCCGTTCTCGTCAACATCCCAGAAGCCGCCCCATACAACATCAATGTCCCTGCTTCCGCCTGCCTCTGTGGTCGTTACTCCGCCTGCGGCAGTGGTTACCGCCGGAGCGGTCGTTACATTTGCCTTGGTGGTCGTTTTGGACCCCGCCGTCGTGGCACCCGCGACCGTCGTTGTCGTTACGCTGTCGCCGCCGCATGCCGCCATCGAAAGAGCAACTGCCGCAACGAGAAGTGCGGAAACTATGATTTTAGTCATTTTCATAAAAAGCCCTCCTTTCTCATCTTATTCGGTATCCATACATCAGCTACCGTTATTTATGGTAATTATATAACAAATAGCTCAAAATGTCAATGCAGAAACAGGACCAGATAAGGCAAATTACACACATCGGTTAACATCTGTCGGCTTTTTGTATCAAAAAGAGATTGACAAGCCGTGCGATTTATGATAAAATCAACGTATGACAGTCGTCAGAAGTATCACGGAGGCATTTTATTATGAAGGTAGAACTGATTACTTACACACCCGACGCCGACAAGCTTGTCGCCGCCGCCGCAAAACTTTGCTATGCAAAAAGCGACATTGACACGCTCATGGACAAGCTGACGCCCGAAAGGGTCGAGAGCTTTCTGAAGCTTCTCGGTGATCTCGGACACGAATCGCCGATTGAACATGCATCCTTTACCTTCGGGATCGAGGGAGTGTCGAGAACGCTTCTTGCCCAGCTCACAAGACACAGGATTGCATCCTTTTCGGTTCAGAGCCAGCGATATGTTGACAAGAGCGGATTTGAATACATCACCCCGCCCGAGATAGCGGCAATTCCCGAAGCAAAAGCGATTTACGAAGAAACAATGGCAAACGACGCAAAAGCATACGACCGTCTGCGTGAGATACTTATAAAAAAGCACACCGAAACCTTTATCTCGGACGGAATGACGACTGAGGCCGCAAAAAAGGCGGCGGAGAAAAAGGCAAACGAGGACGCACGTTTTGTTCTGCCGAACTCATGCGACACGAGGATAATCATGACTATGAACACCCGCTCGCTCTACAACTTTTTCAGACTGCGCTGCTGCAACCGTGCGCAGTGGGAGATACGCGAGCTTGCGACCGAAATGCTCCGTCTGTGCAGGTCGGCGGCTCCCCTGCTCTTTGCGGGTGCGGGACCTGCCTGTTACAGGGGTGCCTGCTCGGAGGGCGGCATGAGCTGCGGAAAAGCAAAGGAAGTCCGCGAGCGTTTCGGAAATCTCTGAAAAGATATAAAAGCGATTTTACCGTGTTAAACGGTAAAATCGCTTTTTATTTTATTCATTCCGTTTTTTATTTACGATCACCACTGCAATGACTGTCACCGCGCCGACTGCGCAGGCGGCGAGCAGTATTGTGATTATCGGCTTCACCGGGCTCTTTTCGGAAGGTCCGGACCCATCTGCCGTTACCGCGGCGGTAGTGATCGGTGTCACCGGTCCCCAGCCTCCGCCGGTCCTGCCGGTGCTCCCGCCTTCGGAGGTGGTCGGCTTTTTATCTGTGGTCGTTGCCGCAGGCGTTGTCGTTCCGGGCGATGTTGTTGTAACCGGCAGGCTCGTTATCGGCTTTTCGCTTGTCGTCTGCGGAAGCGTGGTCGTCGGCTTCTCACTTGTCGTTGTTGTTGTTGTCGTTGACGGAGGAGGCGTCGTCGTCACCGGAGGCTTTGTCTCGGTTTTCGGTGGCTCGATCTTCGGCGTTGTATGGTCGGGGAAAAGCTCGTTTCTCGTCCACTTACGGAAAAACGAAACATCCGACGTGACGGTATACTCGGTTCCCGCCGCATAAACGGTCTCGCCGCTTACCGTCCAGCCGCGACAGGTATAGCCGTCTTCCTTCACCCCGGTCGCGGGCAGTTTTATTTTACTTCCCTTTGCGACCTTGAGCGTTCCGTTATCCCTGAACCTGACCACGCACTCGTTTTCGTTCCTTGCGGTTATACCGCGTGCTCTGAGCGACAGGTATCCCTCTTTATAAAAATCGTTATTATGGTTCTTACATGCGAAATAGATCACATTTATTCCGCTTTCGCTCTTGTCAAACGCATCCGACGGTATTGTCACCCTTGCGGGACTGTCCATTTTAAGTTTTGTCGTCGTGACAAGCTTTCCGTTTACAAACACTTCGACATTTCTGTGCGACGTATGTTTTGTGAATATTTCTATGACGATATCCTTTTTGCCGTTCAGATCGTAAATATAATCGGCGGGATATTCCGACACCGTCAGATTATCCTTTTCTACGGCTGACGAATCGGCATATGTGATTTCTGCCGTCAGCTTTTCCGACTGAGAAAGTCCGACATTTTCTATATTCGGGTCGCGGAGCGAGAACTGTTTATCAAGCCAGTCTATTCTGCTGAACATCCATGTTCTGAATATTCCGTACTCGGTATCGAAATCGGTAGGACTTTTCCATTTCATATACCAGTTTTTCGGCATGCCGTATTTTGCGCTGTCACGCTCGGTTTCGCTCTTTATATATTTATAATAGGACGGCATCACGTCCATCATTTCATCAACGAGCGGTCTTATCTCAAACCAGCGGTCAGCCGCACGCGCCACATAATACGGGTCGCCGCAAAGCTCCTTCCACCAGTCGGCTCTTCCGCCCATGTAGAACCACTTGTCATACGGATACCAGTCCTCTTTCAGAGTGACCTGATTGGCGCTTGCTCCGTCAAAGTCCCAGCATGGTCCGAAATATATCTTTCCGTTATCTATATAAAGGAAGATCGACAGCCATCCGAACTCGATGTTCTTGAACAGATTGAAGACAAGGAAGTAATCGATCAGCGAATCGACATCGCAAAGCTCGCTGTAATGCCGTCCGTCCTTTGTACAGAAATCGGGCGAATAGATTGCCTCTTCGAAGTCGTTCAGCAGATTCACGACATAATTATACATTTCCGTATTGGTGTTCAGCGCCTTCGGATTGTCAAGCTGAATCGGTTTCTTATGCGAGGTTTTGAACTTTGTCGTATCCCCGTCCATCCGCTCATCGTATTCGATAAGATAGCCCGAGGTTATATCAAAATCCGAGGTATCGTAATAATCGGATATCTTATAGCTTCCGAAGTAGCCGGAGGTGATCCACGAGAGATCGTTCGTCATATCCTCCTCAAGCTTTTCGGACGCCGTCTTATCAAGCGAATTTGCCTTCGATATTGCTTTGGCAACATCCTCGGCGCGATCCTCCCAGTCGGGGATATCGACGCGTCCGCTTGCTATTCGCACGTTTTCGCAAAGAGTATATATTCCGCGGTATTCGCCGTTGAGGTAGAGCACGACCCATCTCGACTGGGTATAGGTAAGTCCCATTCTTCCCGAAAGGTCATAGGTGAGCTTATTTCTCATGTTCGTGACATCGAAAAAGTTCGCGATAAGCACCCAGTGCTTGCTCTTTCCCATTCCGAGAAGGTTCGCCTTTTTATCAAGCTTGATCTTATACGAATATTTTCCCGACGCTTGGACATCGCCCCTTCCGAAGGTCGAATTGCCGCGGCAGCGGATCTTCATTTTTCCGCCGTCTTCGGTTGCGCACGGATTATCGTAACCCTTAAAGCTTTCGGGAACGGTCATCCGCATTCTGCCCGTTTTATAATAATCCTTGGAAGTCACGGTCTGACCGTCATCGGTTGTAAGATAGATGGCGGGAAGTTCTTCGTCGGTCGGCGTTGACGTTGACGAACTGCTCTCCGATCTGTTACGGTTATCGGTCAGTGCGGTTACGAATCCGGAAGCAATCGGGACGATGGTTGCGACCGCAATAATTACCGCGGCAAGGCAGACAAGTCTGCGTTTCGATGCTGTCATTTTCCCTCCTATCTGGTCTTCCCCGTTGTCTTTTTTCTTTTTACGATCAGTACAATTACAACCGCCGCAACGCACAGAAGAGCGGCGGAGCCGATCACGATCGGCATAATTACCGACGGTTTGCTCTTTCCGTCGTCACCGGTCGGCTGATTGTCGGACGGATTGTCCGGCTGATTGTCGGGCGGATTAACCGGCGACGAATCCTTTCCGTTTTCGGGGAAGAGATTTGTCCTTTCCCATTTGCGGAACAGATAGGCGTTTCCGGAAACGGTATACTCGCTGCCCGCAGGGTAGACGTTCTTGCCGTCGGTCCAGCCGATGCATATATAGCCTTTTTCGACAGCGCCGGTAGCCGGAAGAGTTATTTTCGTCGATTTTGCATACACCGACGGTTTGTTTCCCTGAAGCAGGAGCACCGCGCTGTTATCGTCAACCGTCCCGACCTCCGAGCGCGAACGGACGGCAACATACGACTTCTGATAATAATCGCCGTTCGTATTTATCCCGATAAGAGTAATTACATTTATTGCGCCGTCCTCGGCGGAAAGCGCCGACTTCGGTATAACATAGCGGTTTTTGCCGTTCATTTCGAAAGCTTCCTTCACAGCAAGCTTTCCGTTCACATATATTTCGGCTGATCTGTGCGACGTATGCGTGGTAGTTACCGTCAGCACGAGATCCGAGCCGGAGGAAAGATCATAGGCAAAATCGGCGGGATAGCCCGTGACCGCATACGGATCGGCGGCAAGCGTTCCGCCCGAGGCATATTCAAGCTTCATGGTAATCCTGTCCGAGCATTTTATGCCCGAATTTTCCATATTCGGGTCGTGCTTCACCCACTGTCTGTCAAGCCACGACACCCGCCGATTCATCCACTTTTTCAGTATTTCGAACTCACTTGTGTAATCCTTACAGCCGCCGCCCATATACCAGTTTTTCGGCATACCGTACTTTGCGCTGTCCCTGTCGGACTCCGCTTTTATATAATCATTGTATATATCCATTGAGTCCAGCATCTCGTCAACGAGATCGCGGACCTCTGCCCATCTGTCCTCAAGGAGCGCGATATAGTAGGGATCGCCGATCATCTTTATCCACCATTCGGCTCTTCCGCCCATATAGAACCATGAGTTTGCGGGCATCCACTCCTTTGTCAGTGTCACCTGATTTCCGCAGCCGCCGTCAAAATCCCAGCAGGGTCCGAAATATATCTTTCCGTTATTTATATAGAAAAATATCGACAGGTGTCCGAACTCTATGTTCTTGAAAAGATTGAATACGATGTGGTAGTCTATGAACGAATCCATATCGATAAATTCGCTGTAATGACGTCCGTCGGCGGTGCAGAAGTTCGGGGAATAGATTGCTTCCTCAAAATCGCTCAGCAGTTTTACCACATAGTCGTACATTTCTTTATTCGTTTCAAGCGCCGACGGATTGTCTATCTGTATCGGCTTGCCGTGAGGGGTATAGAATTTCGTACAGTCCGAATCCATTCTCATATCATATTCTATGAGGTACCCCGAGGTTATATCAAAGTCCGAAGTATCGTAATATTCCGACACGGTATATTTTGTGATCTTCCCGCTCGCACTGCTTCTGAACTCGCCGCTCGTTACCCACGAGAGATTGTTTTTCATCTCGTCACCGAGCTTTTCGGCAACTTCCTTATCATATCCCTCCTTCTCCGCAATCGCATCGGCAACATCTTCGGCGCGATCCTCCCAGTCGGGGATATCGACGCGTCCGCTTGCTATTCGCACGTTTTCGCAAAGAGTATATATTCCGCGGTATTCGCCGTTGAGATAAACGACCACCCATCTTGATTTGGTATATGTAAGCCCCATTCTTCCCGAAAGGTCGTATGTGAGCTTATTTCTCATGTTTGTGACATCGTAGTAGTTTGCGATGAGCACCCAGTGCTTGCTCTTCCCCATTCCGAGAAGATCGGCTTTTTTGTCAAGCTTGACCTTGTATGAATATTTGGCATTTTCGCCGAGACGTTTGTCGCTTGTTTCAAATGTCGAATTACCTCTGCAACGTATCTTTATCGCTCCGCCGTCGGTTGTATACTCGTTCGTGTATCCGGCAAACCTGTCGGTGAGCTTCATCTGCATCCTGCCAGTCTTGTAATAATCCTTGCTGTCCACGATTTCCCCGTCGTCTGTCGTGAGATATATCTCGGGCAGCGGTTCGTCCTTTTCCGAAAGGTCGGAGGCATACAGTGCGGTCGGCATCGGAAGCATGGCCACAGCCATCAGCACCGGCAACAGAACAAACAACAGCTTTCGTGCAATTTTCGTTCCGCATTTTTCCATTTTTTCAACAAACATCTTCAATTCTCCCAAAATAAAGATAGTTTTTTGCAAATCAGAGTCTAACTGTACTATTCTAACACAAACATCCCGAAATGTCAACACCGATTTGTTCATTTTTCCGAAAAATCGACAGCCTTGCGGCTGTAACGTCTTATCGGGAAAGCCAAACCGCCGTTCGGATTTCACACCGAAAAATATTGAAAAAAAGCACAGACTGTGATATAATAACAGCAGTTTGTTTTAAGGAGTCACACAATGCCGGAATTGTTTTCAAATCCATTACTCAAAGGGATCGATACCGTTCTGTTCGATCTGGACGGGACCCTTCTCCCCACAGAGCAGAAGCCGTTCGTCAAAAGGTATTTCGGACTTTTATCCCAAAGCCTTACCGAAAAAGGCTTTGACGCCGACAAAGCCATAAAAGCGATTATGAAGGGGCTTAGCGCAATGACGGCAAACGACGGAGCCGTAACAAACAGCACCCTTTTCGAAGATGTTGTCAGAACTGTATACGGAAATACCGCCGAAAGCTTCATATCGGCGCTTCTCGACTTTTATGCCACCGATTTCGACAAAGCAAAGGATGTTGCCGATGTCGCAAAAATAAAAGCAAACAGAGTTGCCGAAAGGATCGGGGCGCTCCGCGACAGAGGGATAAAAACCGTTCTTGCGACAAACCCGGTCTTTCCGAGGATTGCGCTTGACGTGCGTCTTTCGTGGATCGGACTTACCGACCGCGACTTCGAACACATAACCGACTATGAAAACAGCAGCTTCTGCAAGCCGGACACCGGATATTACCGCGAAATTCTTTCGACTGTCGGCAAAGAACCGCAGAATTGCATAATGATCGGAAACAACGTCTGCGAAGACATGGCTGCGGCAGGACTCGGGATAAAATGCTTTCTTGTCACCGACTTTCTCGAAAACCCGGACGGCAGCGACATCGAAGGCTACACACACCGGAGCGTTGACGAAATGTTCGGTATTCTGGAACAAGGTGCGGGGTGCGTAAAATGACAAACAGAAAAAATCACATCTGTATAGTACAGATGGTCAATATCGCTCTTTTTGCGGCAATAATCACCGTATGCAGTCAGATAACAATAAAGCTGCCGACAGCGGTTCCGGTAACTCTCCAGACCGCGGGCGTATGCATGGCTGCCGCACTGCTCGGTCCGCTCGGCGGAACGGCATCGGTCGCGGTATACATAATGCTCGGAGCCTTCGGACTTCCGGTCTTTTCAGGCTTTTCGGGAGGAATCGGACACATATACGGACCGACAGGCGGTTTTATAATGGGCTTTCTTCCCGCCGCATTTGTGACAGGACTGATAGTCAGAAGGTACGGAGCCAAACTGATATCTCTGATTCCCGCAATGATCTCGGGAGTTGCCGTCTGCTATCTTACCGGGTGTCTGTGGTATGCCGTAACGACCGGGGTCTCTCTCAAGGCTACATTTCTTGCGTGCGTGTTCCCCTTTATACTTCCCGACGCCGTAAAGATTGTTCTCTCCGCGCTCGTCTGCCGCAGGCTTGCGAAATACATCAAAAAGAAATGAACAAATCCCCGTTACCGACCGTAACGGGGATTTTGCTGTTTTATCCGACAAGCGACGAGAGCGCATCCGCGCAGTTGAAAAGTCCGCTCGCCGCCATCATCACGCAGACCGCCTTTCTGATCTTTGCGCCGTCCATTTTATCGAAAACGCGGCTTCCGACAAACACGCCCGCCGCGACGCCGACAAGTCCGACCGCAAAAAAGGCAAATGTATTTGCGCCGGCAAATCCGGCTGACAGCTTCACGCCCACCGAATATATATTTGACAGTGCGAAATACGCCTGTATTGTCGCCATATACGTTTTGGTGTCCTTTTCCGATTCCATATAATACACAACGACCGGAGGTCCGCCCATCGAAAAAAGTCCGCCGAGTATCCCGGACAGCACGCCTGCAATCAGTCCGGCAGGACGCGTGGCTCTTATATGTATTCTGTCGGCGAAGAAGAAGAAATATATGCCCATCAGTACAAGCGCCGCACCGAGCATAAGCTTCAGAAGTGCGTCGGCACTGCCCTTTATCATATTTACCGAGACATAGGTCGAAACGACGCACCCGACAAGCGGAAATATCAGATTTTTCAGGTCAACCGACCGAAAAAGCCGGACGGCTACCGAAAGCGACATCGAAAGCGCAAGCATTGAGCTGAGGATGTTTGCCTCGCCGTAGGTTCCCATTATATAAGGAAGAAAAGTAATTGCGAATATTCCGAAGCCGAAGCCCGAAACGCGCTGAACAAAGCTTGCGCAAAAGGATATGAGTATTACAAGCAAAGCCTGCCATACCGGAAAAGTCAACCTCACAGACCTTCTTTCGTTATCCGAGCGGGTTTACGGTAAGCTTTATGAGCAGAGCCGGATCGTCCGGAACATTACCGTCAAGTGCCGCCCTGTTACGGTGTATTTCACCGCATTTCAGACATTTGTGTATGATTATAAATCCCTTTCTCGGATCGGTTATTACCGAGATCGGCTCCATCATCCCTCTGCACTCGTTTGCTCTGTCGCCCGGCATCACATCGACATGAAGCGACCACAGGCAATACGGACAATGATTGCGGGAGGTTTTCATAAGTGCCGGCACCTCTCTGCCGCAGTTGAGGCAGACAAATCCGTCATCTTTTTTCTGAAATCTTTTTGTTTCCATAATACAGCCGTAATCCGCTCCCGTCAAAAAATTAAAAATACGATTTTCATGTATATGCGCAAAAATATTGCACAAACTTCTGTCAGAGCAACCGTGCGAAAACGGTCGTCTTTGCGGAGGCGGCAATCTGCCGCGCCGCGCACAACATCTTGTTTGGCTCAACGAGCCGAAAGGAACAAACCATGCTTAAAAACAGATTTTCACGCATATGTGTTTTTGTTGCCGCGCTCTCGCTTCTGACAGCGTTTGCAATGCCTGTTTTTGCCGATACAGACAGCGCCCCGCACATTTCGGCGGGACTTGAAAGCACCCTCGGCGATCTCGACGGCGACGGCTGGATAGAAGACAACGACGACGGCAGCGACGACGGTCTGATGAGCTTTGCCGACATCGACGGACAGGACATTATCATGCTCTCGGGCAGCTCTCCCCTTTCGGGAACAGAGACAACACCCGGATCATCGACAACCTCCGATATAACGACCCCGGGCAGTGAAAGCAGTTCAACCCCCGAAAGCTCAGCCGGTCCGACGACCGGCATGCCCGCCACCACACGACCGCTCACCTCGAACGCGCCGGTAACAACCGGTGCAGACAACAGCGATGACGGCGGCTTCAACTGGATCGGGCTTGTTGTCGGACTGCTGATAGCAGCGGCAGTGATACTGCTCGTCATCCTTCTCATCCCGAAAAAGCAGAACGACGAAACAAACAGATAAAGCATATGCAAACCGGAAAAAGGCGGGTGGACACACCCGCCCGATTTTTCGTCTGCCGCCCTGCCGCAGTCGATTCAGTCCTCCGACGGATGCGGCTCCGAGCCGTATCTCTCCATAAGCCGTTTGTTGAACTCCTCGGCAGTGTTGTAACCCATCTTTTTCTGCCTGTGATTCATCGCAGCGATCTCAAGAATAATCGCAAGGTTTCTGCCCGGTCTTACCGGGATCGTTATTTTCGGGACCATAATCCCGAGAATTTCCTCACATTCGGTCTCAAGTCCGAAGCGATCGTAATTTTTTTCGCTGTCCCACGGCTCAAGAGCGACAACGAGATCGATCTTTTCGGTCATCTTGACCGCTCCCATACCGAAAATGCGTCTGACATCGACTATTCCGATGCCGCGCAGCTCTATATAGTGTCTTATCAGCTCGGGCGCCGAGCCGACAAGTGTCTTTGCCGACACTTTTTTTATCTCGACCGCATCATCGGCTATAAGACGGTGTCCTCTTTTGACAAGCTCGATTGCGGTCTCGCTTTTTCCGATCCCGCTGTCGCCGGTCAGCATGACTCCCTCGCCGTAAATCTCGACGAAAACTCCGTGAGTCGTGATCCTCGGTGCAAGCGACACGCTCAGTGACGCGATAAGCGCCGCCATGAATTCGGAGGTGGAAAGTGACGAGCGCAGAAGCGGTATATCATATCTGACAGCCGAGTTTATAAACCAATCGTCAACCGGAAGACTGCGGGTGATTACGATTGCGGCGGGCGAATGTTCCATGAACTGTGAAACGCTCGCACGGTATCCGTCCTCGGGAAGGCTTTGCAGATAGAGGCTTTCGACATTTCCGATTATCTCAATGCGTCTCGGCTCGAAATGATCGAAAAATCCCGCAAGACAGAGTCCCGGACGGTTTACGTCCATACAGTCGATGCGGACATCGCGGTCAGGCATATGCAGAACCTGAAGATTGAACTCGGTAATAAGGTTCCCGAGCGAAACCGAATAAAGATCGGACATAACATTTCATCCTTCCGTTTGATACAAAAACGCAGATTAACGGTCATTGTTACTTATATGATAATGTTTTTTTGAGCATTTGTCAAGATTATCTCAAAAAAATTTGAAATTGCACTTGACAAGCGAAACTATTTGTGATATACTTATGAAGCTTTACGAGCAGATCCCGAAATTGAGGGCCATTAGCTCAGTTGGTCAGAGCTACCGGCTCATAACCGGTTGGTCCGGGGTTCGAGTCCCTGATGGCCCACCATAACTCTTCAAATGTCGGGATCACAATGAACGAGTCGGCTTTTCGCCGACGGAATTTTTTCGGAGGAAATGATACTATGACTGAAGTAGTAGTGACGATCGTCGGTGTGATTCTGATTATCCTTGCTGTTATACTTGTCGTTGCCGTTCTCATGCAGAGCGCAAAGAATTCGCGTATGTCCGGCGTTGTTTCCGGTGGCGGAGCCGAAACTTTCTTCGGCAAATACAAAGGCAAGACCATTGATAAAAAGCTCAATACCCTCACGCTTGTGCTGGCGCTTGTTTTTGTCGGTGTTGTTGTTGCACTGTATATCATACAGCCCGGCAGAGGTAAGGTCGATTACGGCAATCAGGATGATATCTTCAAAAACGTAACGACTGCGGTTACTACCGCTGCGGGAACCAACGGCGATAAAGAGCCCGAGGTAACCACCGGTGCGGCCACGACGGCTGCAGCGACCGACAAGGAACCCGAGGTAACGACTGTCGAAGCTCCCGAAAAGTAATACCGCTTTCGGATGTGTAAAATATTGCTCCCGTTTATCCTTTTTTAAGGATCCGGGAGCGTATTTTTTTTGCCTATAAGTCACATATTGTCTGTTTTTGCTTGACAAAAACTTGTGAATATGTTACAATAGACAAATCAGAACGTCGGGAATCGGACATACATCGGTACTGATTACCGAAAAGCGATGCTGCGGACGCACGTCCGGTCACCGACACCCCGAACGGACAACAAAAGCCGCCTGAAAGGAAAAAGATATGAATCCTCTGCAAATACCGTCAGCCGACCTTGCTTATCTCGGCGATGCGGTCATAGAGCTTCTTGTAAGGGAGCATCTGATAAAGGAAGGTCACAGCGGTGCGGGGAGGCTGAACGCGATGGCAAAAGATTATGTGACCGCCGCCGCACAGGCGGAAGCCGCCGCAAAGATTCTTCCCCTTCTCAGCGAAGAAGAGACGGGAGTATACAGACGCGGGCGCAACCAAAGCAGACCGTCGGTACCGCCGGGTTCGACCGCCGCGCAATACCGGGCGGCAACCGCATTTGAGGCGTTGTTTGCCTACCTTTGGCTGAAGGGCGACCGTTCACGTGCCGATGAACTGTTCACTGCAGCTTATATATCCGACGGCGCGTACGACGGTTCGTCGGAATAAATTTCGGACAATATTGCATCAAATAATTATACCAATAAAAAGAAAGAGAGAAAAGCAGTATGAAATATTACCTTGGTATCGATCTCGGAGGAACAAACATTGCCGTCGGACTGGTCGATGAAAATTACGGAATAGTAAAAAAGGGGAGCGTCCCCACCAACGCATCAAGACATCCCGATGAGATTGTTGCCGACATGGGAAAGCTCTGCCTTTCGGTCGTCGCCGAATACGGTATCGGAATCGGCGACGTTGAAGCATGCGGCATAGCCTCCCCGGGTACAGCCAACAGCGATACGGGGATTGTCGAATATGCCAACAACATTTCGATGCTCAACTATCCGATAGTCGAAAGACTGAGAAAACACATCGGACTTGAAAAAATATACCTTGACAACGACGCAAACGCCGCCGCGCTCGGCGAAGCGCTCGCGGGTTCTGCAAAGGGAGCCTCCTCCGCAGTTATGATAACTCTCGGAACCGGAGTCGGCGGCGGAATAATCATTGACGGAAAAATATACTCGGGCTTCAACCATGCCGGAGCCGAGCTCGGTCACACCGTCATAGAAAAAGACGGACGCCAATGTTCCTGCGGCAGAAAAGGCTGTTTCGAAGCATATTCGTCGGCAACCGGACTTATCAACATGACAAAAGAAAAGATGGAGCTTGATCCGTCAAGCGCAATGTGGGACGTCTGCGGCAGAGATATTGCCAAGGTAAACGGCAGAACCGCCTTCAATGCCGCAAAGCAATACAAAGACAGATCGGCATCCGAAGTCTGTGACATGTACATATCCTATCTTGCAACCGGAATCGCAAACATGATGAACATATTCCAGCCCGAGGTCATCTCGATCGGCGGCGGAGTAAGCAATGAGGGCGACGGGCTCTTTGTTCCGCTCTGCAAGCAGGTCTATGCCGAAAACTATGCAAAAAACAGCAAAAAACAGACAAAAATCGAAAAAGCAACGCTCGGCAATGACGCCGGAATAATCGGCGCAGCGGCGCTCGGAATGACACGCAAATAAAAAATATTACGGAGTTTCAAATGATAATGAAAAACGGCAAAAAGACGACACCGCGGATACTGTCTGTTCTGCTTTCGGGAGCAATACTTTTTTCGACTCTGCCGATGTTCGGTCTCACTTCATCCGGAGATGAAAGTTCCGACACCGAAAACAAGTCGGGTGTAACCGACAAAATTTCACAGCTTGTTTCGGACGGCGAAAAGTTGCCCGAAATGTATATCACAACCGACAGCGGGAAGCTTGTAACGAAAAAAGCATACGAGGGTGCGTCGATGCGGATGACCCTTCCCGAGCGTTTTGCCGAATTCGAAAACGATTACACCACCGAAAACGGGGCAAAAATCGTAATGAAGGCACGCGGAAACTCGACCTACACGATGAACGATGTCAAAGATTCGGGCAAGTATTCATACAAGATCAAACTTGACAAAAAGGCAGACCTTCTCGGGATGGGGCGAAGCAAGCACTGGGTGCTCATATCCAACATATATGACGTCACAAACATGCGCAACAAGCTGACCTACGACTTTTCCGGCATGCTCGGAATGCCCTATTGCGAATCGCGCTGGGTGGTACTCTATGTGAACGGCGAATATCGCGGACTCTATTCGCTTGTGGAGAGTCTGCGTATCGACGAGGGCAGACTTGACATCACAAACTGGGAGGAGCGCGCCGAAAATATCGCGGAGGCGATCGGGCGCAAGGAAGGTCTCGATGAGGTAAAAACAAAGCAGCTCGGTGTAAAAATGAAGAACGACCTGCGTTGGGTGACCACCGGAAAGTTCGACAACTACACAATCTCCGATTACTATGATACATCGTCCTTCAATATAGACTCGGGTTACTTTATCGAATATGATAACAGAATGGACGGAAACACCACCAAATTCTATACCTCGCATGGAAAACCGATACAGATAGACAATCCCGCATCGCTGAAATCGAATCCGCAGATGCTTTCGTATGTACAGAAGCTCCTCAATGATTTTGAGGAAGCGATATATTCGCCCACCTTCTGCACAAGTGACGGAACCCACTATTCGGAATTTGTCGATGTTGACTCAATGATCGATTACTATCTGATTTTTGAGCTTTTCAAAAACATAGAATTCGGATTCCTTTCGATCTTTCTCTACATCGAAAACGGAATCATCTATTTCGGACCCTGCTGGGATTTTGACAACGCCTCGGGCAATCAGGTCACGCTTACCGACGACTGGATGCACTATGACAGCTGGATAAACATCGGCGGAAGAGCCGAATGGTGGAAAAAGCTCAGTGAGGATCCTGCATTCATAGCAAAATTCGAAAACCGTTGGTTTGAGATCCGCGGACTCGTGGACGAAATGCTCGAATCGATGGACATCTATTACAGATACATATACGACGAAGCGGTCCGCAACTGGGAACTCATGGGTCCGCCGCACAACTGGTACATCGGAGGAAGCAAGTGCAAGAGCTTTGAGGACGAATACAAGGTCATGCACGACTGGATGTACAACAGGGTAAAATGGCTCGACAAGCAGCTGTCCACCCGCACGCCGAATATCGAAAGTCACAGCCCGAACACCTCCGACAGGCTTTCGCTGTCGCTGGTAAGCGACAAGGGCAAGCTTGTGAAAGAGAGCAGAGCCGCCGGCGGAGTCACTGCCGACTACCAGTACGACATTGACAAAAACGGCAATCTCGTTCTGCGGATCGTCACGAAGCACACTTCTCACAGAAACGCACTCATCTATGTAAACGGAAAGTTTATTGAAAAGATTGCGGCGACAGACGACAAATCGGCAACCGTCACGATAAAACGCGATGTGCTTGATCTGACCGATGGTGCAATCTCAACGATCTATGTACAGATGCTCAACCACGAGGACAATTATTACAAGTGCGCATACCTTTATGTGCGGGCAATGAAAAATGTCCTGTCGGGTCCGTCGATCGTCAACCTTAAGATCGGCGATCAGCCCATGCAGACGATTGAAAGCGGCTCGGTAATTACTCTTCCCGAAATAACCGATTCTTACAGAGGTTACAATGCGGTCGGCTGGACAGACGGCAAAAACGTCTATGCCCGGGGCTCGGAGATCACGGTCAAATCCCATACATATCTGTATCCAAAATGGGAAAGGACATATCTTTTCCCGGACAGGGCGGAGATTATCCCCGATCCGGTGGTACCCGATAACCCCGACACACCGGATCCGACCGATCCGACCGACAACAAAAAGAACAACATCCTGTTGTTCTCGGTCATCGGTGCAATCTCTCTTCTGATCGTCGGCGGCGGGATCGCACTTGTTGTTCTTCTGAAAAAGAGGAAACGGCAGGCAGACTGAAAAATCAAATAATCGGACGAAAACATCTCCCGGGAAAAACTTTTGCGGGAGATGTTTTTTTGCTTTGCCGCAACACTGCGTACACATTTATGGTATATAATCCGCATATAAGCATATTATTAAATAAAGCTTTATGCTTGTCGGAGGTTACGATGTTCAACACGGGCGGACGCTTCGCGCGCTTCATGCAGGGACGATGCGGTCTTGATTTTTTCGGGTACATGCTTTCATGGATATACCTTATTCTTGTCATAATTCAGATAATTGTCGGACTTTTCTCAAGAACGGCATCGGTTATAATGTCGGTTCTTCTCTGGGCACTCTTTTTCTTTATGCTCTTCCGCATCCTTTCGAAAAATCTTGCGGCACGTTCAAGAGAAAATCGGTGGGCGATCGGATTTTTCGGAAAGCTTCCCTTCCTGCGCGGCAGGACAAATAATTTCGGAAACCCCGGATATTACAGTGCATACGAGGACAAAACAGCCTCATATACAAAGCCGAAAAAACAAAAGCTTCCGCGCGACAAATATCATGTCTACCGAAAGTGCAAAGCCTGCGGAGCAAAACTGAGACTCCCGAAGGTAAAGGGCAGTCATTCGGTGCGCTGCCCCGCATGCAACACCCTTTTTGATGTGCGAATCTGATGAAATTCCGACATTTTAACACTTTTTTTGCTTTTTTTGTTGACAAAAAGACTTTTTTATGCTACCATTATGCTATAAGCATCACTTCCGATACGGGAAGCGAATTTTACATAAAATCAGGAGATTAAGCTATGTATTGCAAGAATTGCGGACAACAGATCGATGATAATGCGGCATTCTGCACGAACTGCGGATTTGCCAAGAACACAGGCAACAAATACTGCCCCAACTGCGGAAAGGAGATCGTACCCGGCGCGGCTGTCTGCACAAACTGCGGAGTTGCCCTCGCTCCGAGCGCACCTGCCGCTAACGTTGCTGCTGCGAGCGGACAGAAGGAAAAGCTGGTTGCGGGTCTTCTCGGCATATTCCTCGGCGGACTCGGCATCCACAACTTCTACCTCGGGTTCAACAAGAGAGCCCTCATCCAGCTCCTCGTTACCCTTCTGACCTGCGGCTTCGGCGGATCGGTCATGGGCATCTGGGGACTTATCGAGGGTATATTCTACCTCATCGGTAGAGACGGATACACGGCAGACGCAAACGGCGTACCGCTGAAATAAAACCGAATGAAGCATCAAACGGACAGATTCTGACGAACACGCGGTATCTGTCCGTTTATCTTACAACAAACGACGGGAAAGGTGAATTTCAAATGGAAACAAAAAACCCGATAACAGCCTGCGAGCTTGAATCGTTCAAAAAATCATATCTTGACGATTCTCACAAAAGATCGCTGACCCACATTTTTTCAAAAACTCCGCTTACCGATCTTGCATTTGACCCGGTCGCGGCAAGAAACATGCAGTTCAAGTTCTCGACAGACATAAAAACAATGACCGCAACGAACCAGAAGCAGAGCGGAAGATGCTGGCTGTTTGCCGCAACGAACGTTCTCAGAGAGATAATCGCAAAAAAGAAAAATCTTGCGGATTTTGAGCTTTCGCAGTCATACCTTGCCTTCTGGGACAAATTCGAACGCATAAACTATTTTCTTGATTCGATCATTGACACTGCCGACAGACCCGACGGTGACCGCACGGTTGACTACATACTTGAGGTCGGGGTGCACGACGGCGGTCAGTGGGACATGTTCGTCAACATCGTAAAAAAATACGGCATTGTTCCGAAGCATGCCATGCCCGAAACCGCACAGACCTCGGCAACCGCACAGCTGAACCGTCACATAAATGCTTTCCTCAAGAAAAAAGCCTGCGAGCTCAGGAGCGCGATCGCCGGAGGCGCAGAAAAGTGCGAGATCGAAAACATCCGCAAAAATGCCCTTAACAAGGCATTTTCATTCCTTTGCGAATGTTACACCCTCCCGCCCGAATCGTTTGATTTTGAATATGTGGACAAAGACGGCACATATCACATCGAACGCGGTTACACTCCGATCTCGTTCAGAGACGAAATGATCGGAGACATGCTTTCCGACTATGTTTCGATAATCAATGCCCCCACCAAAGACAAACCGTTTGACAGGCTCTACACCGTCGCATATCTCGGCAATGTTGCGGGCATGGACAGCATCAGATATCTGAACCTTGACATGCCCGAATTCAAGAGCATTGTCAGACGCCAGCTTGAGGACGGCGAAGTCGTATGGTTCGGCTCGGATTGCGGAAAGTGCGGCGACCGCACAGACAAGATCTGGGACGACGCTTCATTTGACTACGACCTGCTTACCGGGCTTGACACCGATATGACCAAGGAACAGATGCTCGATTACCACCTCTCGCAGATGAATCATGCAATGGTTCTTACCGGTGTAAACATTTCGGACGGACAGCCGAACAGATGGAAGATAGAAAACAGCTGGGGAAGCGACGGCACAAACGGCGGATATCACATTGCGTCGGACAGCTGGTTTGAAAAGTATGTTTTCCAGGCAGTCGTAAACAAAAAATATCTCGGCGAGAAAGCAAAGCTTCTCGACGGAGACGTCACCGTTCTCCTGCCGTGGGACCCCATGGGATCACTTGCCGACTGAACATAAAAGCAAAGCCGCATCGCAAAAGCGATGCGGCTTTGTTTTTTAATAGATTATATAAATCGGGTTGTTGTCAATCCGTCATTTTTGTTTTGGGATAGCAGAGTATCTGTTATTCCTCGATGAACTTGCGGAGTTCGAAAAAGCAATCTGTTTCCGACTCAACATAGATCTCATTCCATGCCATGCGCGCAAGGTGCACACCAAGAATGCTCTTTGCCGACAATCTCTTATCGCCGCTTACTACCCAGACCTTACCGTCGATATGAGATGCAATTCTTACGAACTCAAGTACATCGCTTCCTGTGACAAGATTGATTCTGTAAAGATATCTTCCGTTACAAACCATAATTACACGATCTCCTTTTCGTCTTCGTCAAACGGTATCTTCCGTTTGCGACTGTATTATAGCAGTTTGATAATCGGTTGTCAATAGCTTTTGACAACATTTTTCAACTTCTGCCATTTGCTTGATTATGCACAAATACAGCTTGACTTATTCAGTAATGTTGCACAAAAAATCACAGTGTTTTTTGTGACACAATCACAACGAAAAAGAGTCAATGCACAAAACAATGTCCTGTTTTTACTGCAAAATGACGAATTTCATTTTAATTTCAGTTTTTCTCTTCCGAGCACGGCCTCGACAAGATGATCCCCGTTGTAGCAGAGCTTGAGCGAGAAAAACGGGTGATCGGATGCGATCAGATCAAGAAACAATCTGTCGCCTTCCCACAGCGTCAGCCCGCTTATACGATCTTTGGCGATCCATGCAAGTTCGCCCTCATTACAGTCGCAGAGACTGCCTTCATAGCCGTCAGCGGTATACAGATACATGTACTCTGTCTCCCAGACATCCGAGACAAAGGTCACGATCCCGCGAAGGCGATAATCTGTCAGTGTCAGACCGGTCTCCTCACAGACCTCTCTTACAAGGCAATCGTCCGGGGACTCTTTATCCTCGAATTTGCCGCCGACTCCGATCCACTTTCCCTTGTTTGGATCCTCATCCTTCTTGGTTCTGTGCAGCATCAGATAGCTTTTACCGTCATCTATATAACAAAGCGTCGAATTTTTCATTTATCCGAACCGTCAAGTCGCATAAGCTCTTCAAAGCAGAGCCTTGCCTCGGTGATTCCGTCGGGGGTCAGCGTTTCGGACTCAACCACCTGAAGCATGCCGCACTCTTCTGCCTTTTTATGCACTGCGGCGACAGGTGCGGTTCCGAGACCGAGCGGTTTTCCGCTTCCGTCCGAAAGACCGTCCTTTATATGTATGACATGAACACGATCCCTGAGTCTTTCAAGCAGTGCTATCGGGTCAACGCCGGCGTGATAAGCCCAATAGGTATCGATTTCAAAATCAATATCCGTGCGTTTTTCAAGCTCGGTATGGATAATCTGCCCGTAGGAGGTCGGCAGAAACTCACCCGAGTGGTTATGATATGCAAGGCTTATCCCTTCCGCGGCGAGCCTCGGCTTCAGATCGTTCAGAACATCTATGAAATCATCAAGCTTTTCCTTTGTCGAAAGATCGGCTCCGGGAATAATTATATTTTTGTTTCCGATGATCTTATGGTACTTTACCGTACCGTCAAAATCATCGACAAGCTCCTGCCAGCCGGTGTGTGTTCCGCTGCACGAAAGGTTGTACCTGTCCAGCCATTTTTTGATTTTCTCCGCACAGTTTCCGAAAAATCCGGCAAACTCAACATATTTGTATCCGATATCCGACACCCGTTTGAGTGTCCCTTCCATATCATCGCGCGTAATATCGCGCAGGCTGTAAAGCTGTATTCCGTATTCCTTCATGATCGTGTTCACCTTTCGAATGGTTCCTTTCTTTGCATTATAGCATAATAATTTCGGTTTTTCAAGCTTTTTTCCGGATAATACTTGAAATTAAGAGCAATATGTGATAAAATATCCGACAGTATAGCTTTCAAGGAGGTTAACAGACATGGATTCACTGAAAAAGGTCATTGATGCAATTGACGAGCTGCCCTGGATAATCAAGCTTATCCTTGCGCTTCCGATTCTTGATTTTGTATGGGCGCTTTATCGCATCACCCGCAGTATAATTGCGAAAAACACTCTCGGTATCGTTCTTTCGGTCATTCTCTTCTTCGTTCCGGTTATGTGGATTGCCGACATTATCTGCGTCGTACTCAAGGGCAAGATCTGGACGATCGACTGAGCTTTCTCCGATACATAAGCTCATCCTTCCGGAAACATCCCCTGCGGTCGTAATGACCGCAGGGGATGTTTCTCTGTTTAAGGTCTTCCGGGTCTGCCGCCGGGATTTCCGCCCGGTCTGCCGCCGGGTCCGAAGCTGCTGCCGCCCGAGCCGGTGACCGTCGATTCGATTTTGAAGGTTGCGGCAATCGTCCCTCCGCTCACGCTTCCCGACGTGTATACGGGATCGGAGGTGTCGCCTTTGTCGATGCTTCCGCCGGTTGACAGTGTATATGTCTGTCCTACGGTTATTTCGGGAGTACTGATAACAACATTCTGAAAATTCTTTTCGGCAACGAACGCCGCCACTACATTTCCGTCCGAATCGCAGAGCGAGACAAGCGTTCCCTGCGAAGCGGTCAGATTTGTTCCTATCGAACACTGCGTCGAATAATCCGCGCTCGGATATTCAGCCATACCGACCGAGCCGTATGCCACCAGCACTCCGCCGGTAACCGAAATATAATTATTGCTGTCTCCGCAGTCAAGCGCTCCGTCGCCCGACGATGTCGGTCCCGCAATGCAGGTAACACCGCCCGAGATATAGATATTGCCGTTTGAATCAAGTCCGTCGCCGGAGGCATTGACAAAAAGACTGCCTCCGCTTATCTGAATCGACCCCGTCGGATTTCCCGACGCGTTTATTCCGTCATCGCTTGCGGTTATTTTTACACTGCCGCCCGAGATCGCAACCGCTCCGCTCTTGCTTTCAAGCCCCTCATATGAGTAACCGACAATTACGGTACCGCCCGATATGACAAGATCTCCCTCGGCTTTTATTCCCTTTGAATTTGCTCTGACGGCTGTACATTCGGCATGAAGCTCAAGATACGTCTCATCACCCGATATATTTACCGTTCCGTCGGACGAGATCGCATGCCCGGTGCTGTTCACGGTCAGCTTCCCTCCGATGACCGAGACTGCATTACCGGCCTTTATTCCCTTTGATTTTATCTTTGAAAGTCCTGAGTCTCCGTCAAATCCGGATCCGAAGCCGCCCGGTCTGCCGCCGAAGGCATCCGAAGACTGAGACGAACTGTCGGTCGAAACATCTGTGCCCGTCGTCGTGATATCGACCGTTCCGCCGCTTATAATTACATACTGCTCCGAGCTTATCCCGTGTTTTGCGGTTGTGATCTTTACACTGCCGCCCGAAATTATCACATATCCCTTTGTGCTGTCGTCCGCCTCAG
Source organism: uncultured Eubacteriales bacterium (assembly GCA_934486825.1). Taxonomy (GTDB): domain Bacteria; phylum Bacillota; class Clostridia; order Oscillospirales; family CAG-272; genus CAKSQF01. The sequence goes on from CAKSQF010000004.1 coordinate 92,694, forward strand.
TCGAGCGTATGCCGTTTCCGTCCGAGGTCATGGCAAGTGTACCGCCCGAAACCGCAACCGCGTTTTTACCCTTCAGAGCATTGCCGACGGCTTTTACCGTTATTTCGCCGCCGATGATTTTCAGCGTTTTCTTTGTCTTTATTCCGTCGTTGTAGCTGCTCTCGACAGTCAGACTGCCGCTTCCGTTTACGGTCAGTGCCGACGCGGAAAAAATCGCCGCATTCGCGCGACCGTTCTGCCCGTCGGAATCGTCGTCACTGTCAACATACCCTTCGTCCGCATCCTTTATATAGTTGGTGGTTCCGTCAACAAGGAGCAGCATCACCTTGTCGGCTGACAGGACTTCTATCGGGGAATTATCAGAACAGCTTATCGAAGCTCCGGCAAGACAGAGCCTTACTTTCTCGTTTTCGCCGCAATCTACGACAATTCTGCCGTCAGACAGACTTCCGCTCAGGAGATAACTGCCTCCCGCGGTCACGGTTATTACATTTCCGTCGATCTTTACATTATCCGACGAGGATGACGATCCGCTGTCCGAAAGTGTTATACCGACAGCGTCGGTTGGCAGAGTCGCATCGGTATCAAAATCGGTATATTTTATATCAAGCTCCCCTTCTCCGATCGGATCGGTTCCGGTCACAGTCGGTGCGCTTGCCGCCTGACCCGAGGCGGTGGTACTGCCGCCTTTCGAAGAGTTGCAGGAGGTCAGAAGGAGCACCGATGCGGCAAGCAATACCGCCGTCAAAGCTCTGATTTTCGATGTTTTCATGGAATCATTTCCTTTCGTTTTCAATATTCTGCCCGAATATTAACAGCACAATCTTAAAATAATCTTAAAAATAAAGGCAAAACATTAAACGTTCGGACAGGTTTCACCTACCGTTCACAAAAACAAAAAGGCTGCGGTACGACCGTAAAAAGGACTTGCATTTTGCCGTCGGATATGATATAATCCGATAAAAACCGAACAGGAGCTTCCAAGCAGTGATCTTAATGTCAAACAATCAGTGGTTATGCGACGCCAACCTGTGGCATGATACGGGCGACGACTGTTCCGCAGAAGCACGTGTCGGCGGACTTCTCCGCGCCTACAAGGAGATTATGCCCGATGTTCTCGGACTCCAGGAGTCTTCCGAACGAATGGCAGAGCTTATGATGGCAGAGCTTAAATGCGTTGACCTCGGCGACGGCAAAACCGCAAAATACTCATACATTTCCGGCGGCAACACGCCGATTATTTACCGTTCCGACAAGTACAGACTGCTTGAATCGGGATTTTTCCTCTACCCGGAACATATCGACGACATCGAAGGCAGCTTCAACAACATCGAGAGCAAATCATACTGCTTCGGCGTTTTTGAGGACAGAAATACCGGAAAGCGCTTTGCGCTCATGACAACTCACCTTTGGTGGAAGTCGTCGAACCCGTCATCCGGAAGATATCAGGCACGTTCCAACGAAGCGCGCGCCTACCAGATCGGGCTGGCATCGGAAAGGATGGACAGAGTGATCGCGAAATACCGCTGTCCATGTGTGCTGATGGGTGACTTAAACGCGTCGGTCAACAGTCTGTGCCTTGAACGTGCGCGGAACGAGGGATGGACAGAGGTCTACGACCTTTGCGTCGGCGACCGCGACGAAACCTGCGGATTTCATCCATGCGACGCGCACGGCTATTCGCGCGGCGAATCCGGATCATTCTGTCGGGCGATCGACCACATTCTGATAAAAAACGGAGAGGGTACGACGGTAAACTTTTTCCGCCGTCTGACGCACGAATGGTTTGACAGGCTTTCCGACCACTATCCGCTCTACATTGACCTTTCGCTGTAATCCGGATAAAAAATTAAAGGGGATGTTAAAAACACCGAGTTTTTAACATCCCCTGCCGTTTTATTCCGACCTTTATCAGATGCTGCCGCTTCTTCCGCCATACGAGCCACCGCTCGACGAGCTTGTGCGTCCGCCTGATGAGCCGGAGCTGCTTTCCTTGGGCTTTGCCACACGTGTGACATTGCTGTAAAGGTAAATGTCCCTGCTCTCTTTTATGTTGAGGCTGTCCTTTTTTACATAATCGGCGGCGTTGTTCTTTCGCCTTATCGTTTTCAGCTTGCCCTTCATGGCACTGACTGTTACAATTGCGATTATGAATCCGAACACCAGCGAAATGCCGAGCACTGTGCCGAGCGGGAATTTTTTGTATTCCTCAAACACGCTGTCACAGACCGAGGCATATTCCTCAACCGCTTTTTTATAGTCACGGTTTCTGATCTGCGTTATGACGCGGTCTTCAAATTCGTCAAGCGCCGATTCGTCATATGCCGAGTCGCACATACCGTGGGTACGTATGTCCCATTTGCCTGTTGTTCCGAGAACAACGGTAAGCAGAACTCCGTCCCTGTCGCTTCCGATGCCGCAGTTCTTTTCCTCATAGTAATCAGCCGCAAACCTTGCTATGTCGCTCCCGCTGAAGCTGTTCAGAAAAGCGACTGCAACAGTGCACGAATGTTTTCTGCCGACCGATTCGAGAAGCTCAAGCAGTTCTTTTTCTTCATCCGCATCAAACACCCCGACCTCATCGATCAGGAGTCCGTAAAATTCGGACGGTGTCTCTGTCTGCGGCGCATCCGAGCCGCTGCCGTCATATTCGACCCTGCCGAGCGTTCCGGCTCCGTCAACAATATCTATTGCCGACAATCCGGTCAGCGGAGCAAGCAGTACGGCGAAAATGAAGGAGAGTAAAATTACCGATATGATTCTTTTGGTGAAATTCATTTGTCAATCCTCCGCTCTCACCGATCACATAAACAGAAAGTGCAAAAGCGTCATGACAAGTGCAAGCCCCGCCGATATCGAAGCGGTAAGCCCGCAGAGCCATCTCCAGTATGCACCCTTGTCAAGCGGGAGATCGCCTATTATCTTCCCTGTCTGACCGTTCACGTAAAAGGGATATTTCTTGCCGTTCCAGCTTGTATTCAGTATCCAGACCGGGCAAAGTACATATTTTGCCTCGCTGTTTGACACCTTGATCGACGTCTGCACCGGAGTCACCGTCGTATAGCCGAGCGCGGTCGATGCAATAGCCGTCTCGGTCGTGTTCTTCATCCTCACCTTAACCCTGTCGATACACTTATCCGAGCTCAGATCATACCTCTCGGCGTAAAAGCCGGAAAGATACTGTGCCGAAAAATCGGCAGCGCCCGAAAAATCAAAAGGTTCTATCGATTCGGACACTGCATCGTCAAATTCGGACGAGCCGTCTGACGGTATATTCAGAAAGGACAGATCGCCGTCGCGTATCAGCATATAGTGTGCCGTGCGCGTATAGATATAATCCTTGTCGCTCCACGATGTGACCTTTGTTGCGTCATATCTTATGTATGCGCTTGCGTCTCCGTCGTAAAACCAATAAGGCAGATAAACACCCTTCATCTCGTCAAGATGATCCTCATTTTTAAAGGCTTTCGGAAGAAGCCTTTTTTTGAGGAAAAACGAAGAAAGCGTTTTCTTTGCCGTGTTTTTGTCAACCGCGAACGGAATCACCTTGTCCGGATACAATTCTCCGCTGAGCCTGCCCGAAATAACCACGGGATTGTCGCAGAAGGGACAGAAGGTTGCCGAAGTGGTCGATTTTGCGACCACTTCGCCTCCGCAGCTTTTACATACAAAGACCGACAGTCCCTCCGATTCCTCATCGGTCCACGTTTTATCCGTGGTCTTTGCCTTGTCAAAGCTCTCTTCACTGCCCTGTTTAAGCGCTTCGTCAAATGCCTTCAGCGTATCCGACTCAAACTCGGTGTCACAGTACGGACACTTCATTTTTTGCAGTTTGCTGTCAAATTCTATTGCCCCGCCGCAACAGGGACACTTATAGGTTAACAAATTCTCCATCATCTGTCTCCGGAAAAAACAGTTTTAATTATCTCGCGTCCTTATCGTCAAAGGGGTCTCCGCACTCGGGGCAGAACTTCGGAGGATGCTTGGGATCCTCGGGCTCCCATCCGCATTTATCGCAACGGTAGAGAGGAGCGTCCGCCGGCTTTTTTGCACCGCATTCGGAGCAGAATTTACCCTTGTTCACCGCGCCGCAGCTGCAGGTCCAGCCGTCGGTATCGGCAGGCTTCGGACTTCCGCACTCGGGGCAGAATCTGCCTGTCGTCTTTGCTCCGCACTTGCAGGTCCACTCGCCCTCCTTCTTTGTCTCGGGCTTCTTTGCGCCGCAATCCGGACAGAAGTTTCCGCTTACGGTTCTGCCGCAGGAACACTTCCAGCTGTCATCCGACTGTTTACTCTGCTGATTCTGCCGATTCATGGCATAGAAGTTCTGAGCGTTCATACCCGCGCCCGCATTCATTGCCATTCCCATTCCCATAAACCCGGTCATTGCGCCTGCTGAATTGGATGCAGCCGCCTTGACTGCGTCAGCCTGTGCACCAACCATCGTGGCACCTGCCATTCCGGGATCACGCAGCATACCGGTTCTCTGAGCGTTCTTGAGCAGTTCCTGATCCTCTTCGGTAAGTGTGACCGATCCGAGGGCGACCGACACGATCGACAGACCGCGCTTCTCGGACCAGTCTCTTGTCAGCTCCTGGTTGAGATATTCGCGCAGCTCCTCGGTGTGGCTCATAAGCTGGCTCGGGCGAAGCTCAAGTCCCGACATTTTTCCGATTGCCGGCATAAGCGCCGATACGAACTCGGTCTTGAGCTGACCGTCGATCGTCTCGCGGCGGAATTCGTCGGTTATATTTGCGCAGACGTTCGTATAGAAAAGCAACGGATTTGTTATCTTATATGAATATATACCGCTGCAGCGGAGCGAGAGGTCGATATCGAACCCGATCTTGCTGTCAACGACTCTGAAGGGTATCGGATTTTTCGTCCCGAACTTATTGTCCATAAGCTCTTTTATGTTGAAATAGTAGACTCTCTGATCCTTGCCGGTATCACCGCCGAAGGTAAAACGCTTACCTATTGTCTTGAAGGTGTCAAGTATCGATTTGCCGAGGCTTCCGGAAAAGATGCTCGGTTCGGTCGATTTATCGAAAACATATTCGCCGGCTTCCGCACAGACATCGACGATTTTTCCCTGTTCGACGATCATCATGCACTGTCCTTCGTTGACGGCAATCACCGATCCGTTCGATATTATGTTATCACTGCCCTTTGTGTTCGAGCTTCGCGAGCCGGTTCTTTTCTGTCCCTTTACCGCAAGCACCTCTTTGTCAAGAGAGTCGCAATAGAAATATTCCTTCCACTGATCTGCCAGAGTACCGCCGAGTGCGCCTATACCCGCTTTGATAAGTCCCATAACCGTTCTCCTTGTCGATTTCAATAATACAATCGGTCAAAATATGACCGTATACGATATATTAGCACACTTTTGTCTTTTTTTCAAGTATAATCTTATCTTTTTACACTTTTTAATATCCGTTTTTGACTATTTCCCTTACAAGAGCAAAAGCGGCATCCTCCCCCTCCTCGGCAAGGACAGTCAGCACCTTTTCGAGCGCCGCCGCAGTCTCCTCATGTATAAACATATGCGGTCTTCCCCGTCTGAAATACTCAAGCGGGTGAGCGTCGGTATAATTTTTTCCCTGATAGGTCTTGCTCGCCGCGACCCTGTCGCAAAACATCTCGGCAAAATACACCGGCGGCATCTTAACCGGCTCCACCTGTCTCGTTTTGGGATTGAAATCATTCCAGTATTCGTAATGATGCAGATTTCTGCCCTTGTGATGCATCCACGCTCTGCTGTACCCGTATTTTTCCCGCTCGGTCTCGTTCGGCGAACGCGTTCCCTGCCAGTTCTTTACCCCCGGGATAAACTCCGCCGGGCTGAATTTTGACAGATCGTGCAGAAGTCCCCTGAGCGGTATGCCGGCTCTGACGCAATGCACGAACACCTTATGACGATGTCTGCACACGGTCCCGAGATGTCCTATAAACTTGTTCATTTCTTCATCCTTCTCCTCTGCCGTGCGGAGCATACGCACACGCCCCGCATACTGCTTTCTATTATACATCCGCGCCGGAAAAATTGCAATAGGTTTTCGGGAATCGGGCATTGCTTTTGTTGAAAAGTGTACAAACAGCTTGTGCGTATTTGTTCAAAAATTATTATTTTTCTGTTAATATAAACAAAAGACGGGTCCGAATGTCGTCAAAACGTCAAAATATACAAACATGTATTGATTTTTTTCGTTTTTTAGTATATAATAGCATAAAAGCCGACTGCGGCAAAATCAAACGAAAGGGTAAGTACAACAATGAAGAAAATCGTAGCTCTGTTTTTATCTGTCACAATGATGCTCGGAACGGCGACCGTGCTGTGCTCCTGCAAAAAAGGTGACACGACCCCGACAACCGCGGTGTCCGCCGAAAGCAAACCGTCCGACAGCGTGACTACCGCAAAGCCGACAACCTCCTCCGTGACAACCTCTCAGCCCCCCGAATCAAAGCCCGATGCCGACGGACGTCTCATAGAAATCGAAAGCGAATGGCACTACAAAGTATTCGCCGCTCCCTACAACTCGACCGGACCGAACGGAAGCTATCCCGAGGACACCGACGAATTTGCCGCCTTTCTCCGCGATCACAACTGGGAACCGGGAGCGCTCACTCTTCCGGAGGGTATTATCGATGAAATGAAGGACTGGCAGATTGCCGCAGCTCCCTTCGGAGACTGTGATGCCGGATACGATAACTCCGACATAGGCTGGTCGGACGACAACCACGGTCTGATTGTTTACACGACCTTTGTCATAGAAGATCTTGCCGAATTCAGGAAAAACTTCAATTCTCTCGAAATATACACATGGTTTGACAACACCCCTTCCTTCTATCTTAACGGAAAGCTCTTCTTCCACAAGGACACCGGGCTTACCGGCAATCCGGGAGACTGGGTGGACGGCATAACATACTTTGATTTCGACAGTCCCAAATTCTCCGACTACATTCCCGAGGGCATCACCTCATATGCCGATCTTATCGATCTGCTGGTTGAGGGTGAGAACACCTTTGTAGCAACTCTTAAGGATGCATGGGGCGGACGCATGTTCTGCCTTGAGCTTGCAGGCTGTATGGAATAAGACTCAAAACCGATAAAACTCCCGAATTCCCGAAAAATCCGGGAGTTTTTATTGACATTTACGCACGCGCGATATATAATGTAGGATCGCAATCGGCGGTTTCACGTCCGAAAATCAAAAACGGAACAGGCAAAAATCACATGACGAAAATTCAGAAAAGCGAATACAGCTTCAAAGTTATAGGACACATCCGCTCCGACTTCCCCGAAAAATTCGGAATACCGAGGCAGAGCGGCAGAGTGCCGTCTCTCGGCTCGACCGTCGTATTTGAGCCGGAATACAGAAATCCCGACGCGTTCCGCGAGCTTGACGGTTTTTCTCACATATGGGTTCTGTGGGTCTTTTCGGAATCGGTCACCGAAAAGCCGCCGATAACCGTCCGACCTCCCCGACTCGGCGGAAACCGACATGTCGGCGTTTTCGCCTCCCGCTCTCCCTTCCGTCCGAACCCGATAGGAATATCCGCAGTAAGGCTCGAAAAGATAGCATACACCGAAAAATACGGTCCCGTACTGCACATATCGGGTGCCGACATGATGGACGGTACGCCGATCATCGACATCAAACCCTATCTTCCGTCCGCCGATCTGATTGAAAATGCGGTCGGCGGTTATGCGGACGGTGTAAACGATCACAGACTCAACGTAAAATTTATCTGCGAAATTCCGGACAGCCTCACGTCCGACAGGCGCAGATCCCTTTCGGGAATCCTTGCCGATGATCCGCGTCCCTCGTATCAGAACGCCCCGGATCGGGTATACATGATGGATTTTGCGGGTCACAGTGTAGGCTTCAGGGTCGAAGGCGACGATTTGTATGTCGTCCGTATAGAAAAAATATAAATATAAAAACCGCCCGCAGACTGTTTCGTCTGCGGGCATATCTGCGTCAGCTGTCTGCCTCGCCGACCGCCGTCTCCAGCGCAAGCTCGGTCATTTCGGTAAATGAAGAACGTCTGTCCTCAGCCGACAGCGACTCTCCGGTGAGCAGATGATCGGACACGGTAAAAAGTCCGAGTGCGCGTTTCCCGAATCTCGCGGCATTCATATACAGGGCTGCCGTCTCCATCTCGACCGCGAGCACTCCCATCTTCCTCCAGATCAGATTGTCGTCCGGGAAATCGGGGTCGGAATAAAAGCTGTCGGTCGTCAGAACGGTCCCGATGTGAAGCTTTTCGCACAGACCGAGCTTTTCCGCGGCCTTTTCGCAGAGCGAAAGCAGCGGATAGTCGGCTGTCGGCGCAAAGTTGCCCGGAAGTCTGAATTTCGACGCATATGCCGAATCGGTACAGGCAGCCATTGCCGCTATTATATCATGGAGTCCGACCTTCCCGGACATTCCGCCGGCAGATCCGATTCTGATTATACGTTCAACTCCGAAAACCGTGAAAAGCTCCTGCGAATATATTCCCATTGACGGCATTCCCATTCCGCTCGCCATAACCGTTATCGGTGTGCCGCGGTATTCTCCGGTATAACCCTGCACGCCGCGCACATTGTTTACAAGCCTTGCCGAAGACAGAAAGTTTTTTGCAATGAATTCGGAGCGTCCCGGGTCGCCCGGCATAAGCACGGTCGGAGCAAAATCACAAGGTTCTGCGTCGATATGAGGGGTAGGAAAAGTTGCCATATCAAATCTCTCCTTAACAATCGGTGTAAAAATTATACAACATAATTATCCGAAAGTCAACCTTTTTTTACACGCTCTGCCCGTTCTTCCACTTGACACGGAGAAATTATTGTGTTAAAATATAAACAAAGAAAAGCGGAGGGGTACAGATCATATGGAAACACGCGTTGCGGTAATCAGTATACTTGTTGAAAATCCCGAATCGGCAACCGCACTCAATGATCTGCTTCACAGAAACGGCAGGTACATAATCGGAAGAATGGGGATACCCTACGAAAAGAAGGGCGTCAACATAATCTGCATTGCAGTTGACGCGCCGCAGGATGTCATCAATTCACTGACAGGTACGCTCGGCAAGCTTGACGGCGTATCCGCAAAGGCGACATATTCGAAAAAGTCCTGATATCCGCCGCAATCTTATATTTACAACGAAATCACAGACGCTGTGTCCCCCTGACACCGAAAACCCGCAATCGGGTTTAAGGCGAAAGACGGGATGTGCCGCCCGTCGGGTAAACTGCCTGTTCCTGCGCCGCATCTCTCTTTCAAAGATGCGGCGTTTTTGATAATATATCTGTTTTCCGACAAAAAGTTCGGAAGAAAGGAACAAAATCATGAAAAAAATACTCTCAGCCCTGCTCGCATCTGCGATGCTTGTATTGTCGGTTGTCGGATGCACCTCCGGCGACCGGGGTACGACAACCGTCACTCCCTCTTCAACCGCGCCGCTTACAGGTGAACAAAAGCCCGAGCCGGTCGATGTCCGCGTAACCGCGCTCAAGGGTCCGACCGCCATGGGACTTGTAAAATTCATGTCCGACAACGACGACGGGAAGATCACGGGCAACAATTACAGCTTCGACATTGCCGCATCGGCGGATGAAGTCACTCCCGCCCTGATTCAGGGAAAGACCGACATTGCCGCAGTCCCCGCCAATCTGGCGTCAGTGCTTTACAACAAAACAAACGGCGGCGTGCGCGTGCTTGCCGTCAACACTCTCGGAGTGATCTACATAGTCGAAAACGGGGACAGCGTAAAGAGTGTAGCCGATCTCAAGGGAAAGACACTGTATGCAAGCGGAAGGGGCGCGACTCCCGAATACGCGCTTAACTACATCCTCGGCATGAACGGTCTCGATCCCGAGAAGGACGTGAACATCGAATGGAAAAGCGAACACACCGAATGTCTCAGTGCGCTTATGGCTGACGAAAATGCGATAGCAATGCTTCCCCAGCCCTTTGTAACGGTTGCACAGACCAAAAGCGACAAAATCCGCATTGCGCTTGATCTGACAAAGGAATGGGACGCCGTCCAAAAGGACGAAGCGGTAAAATCATCGATGATTACCGGTGTTGTCGTCGTGCGCAGCGAATTTGCCGACAAAAACCCGCAGGCTGTTGCCGATTTTCTTGACAACTACAAAAAATCGGTCGAATATGTGAACGGGAACAACGATGCCGCGGCGGCGCTTGTCGGCAAATACGACATTGTTGCCGAAGCGGTTGCCAAAAAGGCTCTCCCGTACTGCAACATTACATTCATCGAAGGAAACGAAATGAAGGAGATGCTCTCGGGCTATCTTGCGGTTCTTGCAAAGCAGAACGTCAAGGCGGTCGGCGGAGAGCTTCCGAAGGATGATTTTTACTACAAACGCTGAAAAGAGCGAAATCGCCGGGAAAAGCGAAAAAGGAACAACAAAAAAACAGACCCTGCGGCGCAGGGTGATCGGTGCCGCCGCAATTCTCTTCTGGCTTGCGGTATGGCAGGCAGTGAGCATGGCGGTCGGCAACGATATCCTGCTTGTATCGCCGATAGCGGTTATAAAAAGACTTTTTGAACTGGTCGTGACCGCAGAGTTCTGGCATTCGGTCGGACTTTCGTTCATCAGGATAATATCCGGCTTTCTGCTCGCGCTTGCGGCGGGACTTGCCCTTGCGCTTCTCGCCTCGGCTTCGTCTGTCATAAAACAGCTTCTTGCTCCGCTTATGACCGCAATAAAGACGGTACCTGTCGCGTCGTTTATTATCCTCGTTCTGATCTGGTTCCCGTCAAAACGGCTGTCAACCGTGATCTCGTTTCTGATGGTTCTGCCGATAATATATACGAATACGTTGTCGGCAATCGCCTCACTGCGTGACGATCTTGACGAGATGGCGACAGTCTTCCGCATACCGCCCCTGCGGCGTCTGCGCTGTGTATGTCTCCCGCAGGTGATGCCCGGCTTTCTGACCGGATGCGAGCTGTCGCTCGGTCTTTGCTGGAAATCGGGAATTGCCGCCGAGGTTATCGGCATCCCCAAGCACTCGATCGGCGAGGCGCTCCAGCAGGCAAAGATATATCTTGACACCCCCGATCTGTTTGCATGGACGGTCGTGATAGTCGCCGTAAGCGCACTTTTTGCGAAGCTGTTCATGTCGGCAATGAAGCTTTTGGAAAAAAGGATAACAAGAGTATGAGCGATACCGACATAAAAATCAACGCTCTGACAAAGTCATACGGCGAAAAGGTCGTTCTGAACGACTTATGCGCCGTTTTCGAAGGCGGTAAGGTAAGCTGTGTAAGCGCAATGTCCGGAAAGGGAAAAACGACTCTCCTGCGTCTTATCATGGGACTCGAAAAACCGGATTCGGGAACGATCGTTCTGCCCGAAGGGACAAAAATATCGGTCGTTTTTCAGGAGGACCGTCTGCTTGACGGAACGGATGCATCATCAAACATACGGCTTGTAAACAAAAAACTTTCAGCCGAAGCGGTAGCCGACGCGCTGACCGGAGTCGGACTTGACCCGAAGGAAAAGCAACCGGTCGGCGAATACTCGGGCGGGATGAAAAGACGCGTCGCAATCGTCCGCGCTCTGCTTGCGGATTTTGATCTGCTTCTGCTTGACGAGCCGTTCAAGGGACTTGACGCCGACACGCGCGCCCGCACCGCAGATTTCATACGCAGACACACGGTCGGAAAAACGGTAATTCTGGTCACGCACGATCCCGCCGATGCCGAACTGCTCGGCACAGCCGCAACCGTGCAGATCTGATCCGAACGCAAAAACAGGAAGAGCAGCAGATGCTCTTCCTGTTTTTTCCTTATGTTATTTTGCGTTTTCCTTGACAAACAGGTAAAAAGTATGATAAAATTATCTTGAATTTTCTTGTGTTGAAAGGATTTTTGCATATGTTTCCGGAAAACATCGTTTCTGCAAGTACACATATGAAAAAAGAGGCTGTAAAGGCGCTGACCGAAAAGCCGATAATTACCTATACCGCCGAAAGGGTACGCCTCTGGAGCGAGGTGGCAAAAGAGGTGGCGGGAGAGTCGTGCCAGCCGCTCAGAATCGGAAAGGGCATGAAAAGCTTTCTCTCAAGGGTATCGATCCCTGTCAGCGACTATGACATTCTCATAGGAAGAGCCACCGAGGAGAGTTTCTCGGAGGAAGAAGAAAAAACATTCAGAGAAAAATACATAAACGACTGCATGCGCTTTGACGGCATACCGAAATTTCTGTACGACGGCGGGCATCAGTCGTTCGACTGGAACAGACTGATAAAGGTCGGACTTCCCGCGCTCAGAAAAGAAGCGGAGGACGCACTCGGCAGATACACGGCAAACGGAACGAAACAGCAATGTGACTGGCTTTCGGGCGCGGTAATGATCTACGATTCGTTTATCTGTTTCCTGAACCGCTCGGCAGAAGCGGCAGAAGCGGCGGGACTTACCGAAAGCGCTGCGGTCTGCCGCGCCGTCGCCTCGGGAGCACCGTCATCCTTTTGGGAGGCGCTTCAGCTCGTTTACACGATAGAATTTGTATTCTGCGCATACATCTCCCCCAACCCCACGCTCGCACTCGGAAGGCTCGATCTGTTTCTCGGTGGGCTTTACGGTAGCGACATCGCCTCGGGCAGGCTCACAAGAGAGTATGCGGGACTTCTGATAGACGATTTCTATGCAAAAAACAATCTGATAATGGGCAGGGGCGAGCATCAGCTTTCGGCGCGTACCGACATGTCGAAATGCACCGGCTGGAACCGCATCCTCTGCTACGACGCCCCGCAGTATCTTACGTTGTCGGGAGCCGATCCCGACAGCGGAAAAGCGGTCGCAGGCGATCTGACCGCACTGTTTATAGAACACATTGAGCCGAAATACAAAAATCCGGTTATCGTATTCAGATACAGCAAGGGCTTTGCGGCAGAACATCACGACATATGGAAAACTCTCGTCGGCAAGATGAGGGCAAGTGCATCCATACTTATATACAACGACATACCGGTATGCCGGATGTATACAGACAGGGGCGACAGCCTCCGTGACGCAATGTCGTATGAATATTTCGGCTGCAACTGGCCGACCCTTCCGGCAACCGATGCCTGCGACTATGATTATGTTTTCAGACATGTCAACAGGAACATAGTCCCGTTTGAAATGCAGGCACTCGAAAATCTGCGTCTGTCGGGCGCGGAGATTTCAAGACAGGCTCTGCTTGACAGCATGCACGACGAGATGAAAAAGGCTTTCGAAAAAATCAGGGACGAAGGAAAGCCGCTGTCGAACGGTCCCGATCCGAGACTGCTCACGATATACGCATGCTTTGCACGCGGAAACATCGAAAGAGCCGGCAGATATTTCGACAGAATAAACGTAATCCTTCCGCTCGGCGGACTCGGCACGCTTATCGACATCGCATCCGCCGCGGATCATGTATGCATCGATCTGAAAATCCCGCTCGGCAGACTCCTTGACGCGTGCAGAAACAATTTTGTCGGAGAGGAAAAGCTGCTTGCAATCTGCAAAAACAGTCCCAAGCTCGGCGACGGAAGCGAGACGTCCTCGTTCTATGCCGACAGGCTCATAAACACGATTGCGGATGCCTACGACGAAGTATTCTCGGTCGGTCTGCCCGACTATTGCAGACTCCGTCTCTGCGGAGAGGCGGACACATGGCACAACGAGATCGGTGCGTCGCTCGGTGCAACTCCCGACGGAAGGCTCTGCGGACAGCCGACAAGCCAGAACTGTCAGCCGAGCCCGGGTGCGGCGAAAAACGGCATTACCGCGATGTTTGATTCGCTTGCACACATCCCGTTTTACAGATTTGCCTCGGGAGCCATGAACGTCACGATACAGACCTCCTCATTTGCGGGAGAAGCGGGACTTGAAAATCTCGCAAGGCTGTTCTCGGTCTATTTTGAAAAGGGCGGGCTTCAGCTTCAGCTTTCGGCGGTTGACAGAGAGCTTCTTGAGGATGCTCAGAAAAATCCGGATGCGCACCGCGATCTCATGGTCCGCGTAACCGGATACAGCGCGGTATTTACCGACATGAGCAAGGTTTCACAGGACGACTTTATGTCGAGAAATTCATTCTGACAGAGAAAAAGGAGATTTCAGGCTATGAAAAAAATATATCTTGAGCGCGCGGGACTTACGGTCAGCAACATGTGTCTCGGAGCGATGATGTTCGGAACACAGGTCAGCGAGAGCGACGCGTTCGCACAGCTCAACCTGTTTACCGAAATGGGCGGCAACTTCATCGACACGTCCAACAACTACGCTCACTGGTATCCGGGTGCCACCGGTGACGAAAGCGAAACGCTTCTCGGGAAATGGCTTTCGGGTCGCAGTGACCGCTCCGAGCTTGTCATAGCAACCAAGGTCGGCTTTGACCGTCACGGGAAAGGCGCCGGACTGAAGCCCGAACAGATCGAATACTGGTGCGACGAAAGTCTGCGCAAGCTTGGCACCGACTACATTGATCTCTACTTCGCCCATGTCGATGACATGAGTATTCCGGTCGAAGAATACATGGAAGCCTTCAACTCGCTTGTCAGAAAAGGAAAGGTCCGCGCCCTCGGCATGAGCAACTGCTACACATGGAGAATGTGCGAGGCAAAGCATTTCTGCAAGGAAAAAGGATACACCGATTTTACGGTAAATCAGACCTGCTACACATATCTTGACACCAAAAACGGCTATCCGAACCCGTATCCGCTCAATCTTAACGCCGGTGACGAACGTCTTTCCTATCTTGCCGAAAACAGGATGCCGCTTGTCGCATACTCATGCCTTGCGGGCGGCGCATACGACAACCCCGACAGATGTCCCCCGAAATACATAAAGGGAGAAAAGCTGGAGCTTATCCGCAGCGAAGCCGAAAAGCTCGGGCTTGCTCCGTCCGAGCTTGTGCTTGCATGGCTGATGGCATCCGACACGATACCCGGACGTCCGACGATTATCCCGCTCTTCTCATCGGGCAGACTGAGCCATCTCGAAAGCAACATAAAGATGTCCGATTACAGGCTTTGCGATGAGGTAATGAAAAAGCTCACAGAGGCAAGGTTTTTCTGATGGCTGTTATCGGAAATATTTTCAATGTTCAGAGATGCTCCCTGCATGACGGTCCCGGGATACGCACGACCGCCTTTCTCAAGGGATGTCCGCTCCGCTGCATATGGTGTCAGAATCCCGAGGGAATATCTCCCGATCCCACCCCCGCGTTTGACGAAAAAAAATGCATCGGCTGCAAAAGCTGCTCGGGCATCACCGATCCGGCTGTTGCGGCAGAGGTATGCCCGACCGGAGCACGCAGTGTGTTCGGAAGAGCGTGCAGTTCTGATGAGCTTGTAAAAGAGCTTGTCGCCGACGCCGATTTCTATGCGGACGGAGGCGGCGTGACCTTCTCGGGAGGAGAGGCGCTTCTCCAGCCCGACTTTGTTGCGGAATGTGCGTCGGCTGTAAAATCGGCGGGGATAAGCGTTGCCGTCGATACATGCGGATGCGTTCCGTACGGGTCGATCGAAAAGGTAATTCCCTGCACCGACATTTTTCTTTACGACATAAAGTCGCTGAATGACGAGAAGCACAGGCTGTTCACGGGTCGTTCGAACAAAACAATCATTGAAAATTTCGAAAGACTTGCGAAAACCGGTGTCAGAATATGGGTGCGGATCCCGGTGGTCGGCGGCTTCAATGCCGACCTCGGCGAAATGCTCGGAATAAAAAATTATCTTGAAAATTTCGCATCTGTCGAGAAGGTCGAACCGCTAAGATACCACGAGCTCGGGAGCTACAAATACAGGCTGATAGGCAGACCGTATCTCCCCGATGACTCGGCGAAGGTGAGCAAGGAGCTGTTCGGACAGATAAAACAGCTCTTTGAAAAATGATAAAATATTACATTTTTTGATTTTTTAAGGCAAAAACGCAAAGAGCGGTTGACAATGCGGGGATAAAAGATTATAATCAAAGCAGAAAATAAAGAGATCGCCTGTGTGCGTCCGGGCGGCGGATTCGGAGGAACAGATGCAGTTTGACAAAAAGATGATTCCCAATACAATAACCTCGGTTCGCATCGCGGGATCGATAGCCTTGCTTTTTACAAGACCGTTTTCGCCGATCTTTTTCGTTGTCTACACGATCTGCGGGCTGAGCGACGTTATAGACGGAACGCTCGCGCGTCTGATGAAGTGCGAAAGCGATCTCGGCGCAAGGCTCGACAGTGTTGCCGATCTGCTTTTTTATGCGGCGATGTTCATGAAAATATTTCCCTTTCTGCTCGAAAGGCTCCCTCTGATTCTCTGGATCGGTGCAACAGCCGTTATTGCAATCAGGATATGTTCATATACGGTAGCGGCGATGAAATATCACAGATTCGCCTCAATACACTCATATGCAAACAAACTGACAGGAGCCGCTGTCTTCTCCATTCCTTACCTTTCAAGGTTCTGCCCGATAACCGCGGTCTGCACCTTTGTTCTGCTTATCGGACTGTTCGCAACCTGCGAGGAACTGTTTATTCACATTTTTTCGGGCAGGTACGATCCCGAGGTAAAATCGGTTTTCATGCTGAAAAAATAAAGTCCCCGCAGATCGCGGTTGACAATTTGCCCCGACAGTGATATAATAACGTGACAGATATTCCGCATTGCATATTAAATAACGAAAAGGATCACAACTGATATGGCTGACAACAAAACACCCGAAAACAGCGGAACCGACCTCCGGATTTTCTGGAGAGCCTTCAGAGACCGTCTGCTGTATATAATTACCGCAGGAATTTTATGCGCAATTGTTGCGGGACTGTTCGGAAATTTCAGGTATGTTCCGAAATACGCGTCCTCGGTTTCGCTTCTTATTCACGTTGACGAGGTTGCATCAAGTCAGCTTTCGCAGTACGATATCAACAACTCATCAAGACTTATCAACACGGTTGAGGCGGTACTCAGATACAGCGACGAGTTTACAGCCGATCTGAATGAAACCGCGGGAACCTCGGGAATGTACAGTGACAGCGATATCGGAAGTCTTATGAAATTCGAACAGATACTTACCGGCACGCCGACACTCAGGGTCACATTTGTATCAACAAACCGGAACGCCGCTTACAATCTCGCAAAAAGCTTCGAAATGAAGGCTGCCGACGAGATAAAAAAATATGTCAGCGTAAGCGAGGTTGTCATTTTCAACAAGGCATCTCTTGCCTCCTCTCCGTATAACGGCAATCCGTGCATAAAATATGCAACTCTCGGTTTTCTCGCCGGAGGGGTGGCTATGTATATCGTTTTTCTCGTCGCCGCCATGCTCGATACAAAAATACATGAGGAAAAGGATCTGACCGAGATATCCGACTATCCGATTCTCGGCGTTGTCCCCGCATTTCACAGAGAAAGAGCAAAACAGGAAAAAAGACATAATTCCGACAATGATCTGTTCGGAAAAAGCAACGGCTGATCGGAGGAAAATGGTATGTTCGGAGAAAAAAAGACACAACGCAGAAGTTATCGCGGAATACTTCTTGACCAGAACACCGATTTTGCCGTAACCGAGGCATTCAAGAACATACGTACCGGTATGCTTTACACGGCAAATTCGGACAGGCATCCGGTTTACGGAGTGACGTCGGCTTTTTCGGGCGCGGGAAAATCGTCTGTTATCGCAAACATTGCAATTTCGTTTGCCCAGCTCGGGAAAAAGACTTTGCTGATAGATTGCGACATGCGTGCGCCCACACAGCACAAAATATTCAAGACACCGAACCGCGAAGGGCTCAGCGAGCTGCTTGCGGGAATAGTGACCGATCCCGACAGTGCAGTGGTACCGACGGGTTACGATCATCTCAGTCTTGTAACCTCCGGACGAATACCGCCGAATCCGGTCGAGCTTCTCGCCTCCGATAATTTCGGCAATCTGATTGACTGCTTCAAGCAGGAATTTGACTGCATATTTCTTGATCTGCCGCCTGTCGGAGTCGTTTCGGATGCGCTCGTCGCATCGAAAAAGGTGCAGGGCTTTGTTTTTGTCGTGCGTGCCGATGCGGACGACAGAACCGGCGTCAAAGAATCGCTCAGAAAACTCGAACAAGGCGGGGCTGCGATTCTCGGTTTCGTACTCGACGACGTTGACATAAAAAAAGGCAGCGGCTATTACAGCAGTTACGGTCACAGCGAAAAATAATCGCACCGCAAAAAGCAGATGGGACACCATTTTCGGTGTTTCATCTGCTTTTTTGTGAACATTTTGTAAACAAATTATTTTTTTTGTCACATTCGGTCGTTTTGATCCGTCATATATGGCAGAGACGGTGCAAAAAGCAACGAAATAATCAAAAAGAGGGAATGTAAAAATGTCGGCAAAAAATGAGAAAAAGAAAAAAACAGGCAAATCGGTTGACAAATCGGCGAAAACGCCCGGAATTGCGGCAACGCTTGTCTTTGCTGTCCTTACAGCGGTCATAATGCATATTTTTGTGTGGTCTGTCTTTGTCGTTCTCTATACCTTCACCGGGCATACAAAGAGCTGTGAAGCATTACATATTACGGTCTGTCTGCTTGCGGTCCTCGTCTACTTTATAGTAAGATCAAACCTCATATACCTCGGTAAGGTCCGGACTGCGGGGTTCTTCTTCGGTTTTCATATTTCGTTCCTGACGCTTCTTTGCGGAGAGCTCGGAGGCTTCGGCATAATGAGCGAAGTCGAAAGGCTCGTGCTTGAGCCGGGCTTCACGTTCGCACCGGGCAGGTCATACGATATAGCGCTTTATGTTTTTCTGCTCTGCTATATTACTCTGCTTGCCGTTGACTTTATAATGCTGATATACGAGCTTTACGGAAAAAGGTCGGGACACGCGGATTTTTCAACATTTGAAGCCTTCTCGGAAGATATATGACCCTGACATACAAAAAAGGTTGCGGACTGCGAATGTCCGCAACCTTTTTTGTTGACAAAACAGATGATCTGTGCTAAAATCAAAGCAGATAAATATTGCGTGGTCAAGCGCAGTTTGTGAAAGGATGACAAAACACATGGCAGAACTTTTAATCGGCAATGTATACGGCGGCTTCCGCGTTGACAGGATAAGATACGTGGAAGAAGTGAGCGGGAAGCTCTACGAGCTCGAACATATAAAATCGGGCGCGAAACTGATATATCTCGGGTGCGACGATGACAACAAGGTCTTTTCGGTAATGTTCAAAACGATACCCGAAGACAGCACGGGAGTTTTCCACATAATTGAGCATTCGGTGCTTTGCGGGTCGAAGAGATATCCGGTAAAGGAACCGTTTGTTGATCTTCTCAAGGGCTCAATGGCAACCTTCCTTAACGCACTCACCTTCCCCGACAAAACCGGATATCCTGTTGCAAGCTGCAATGACAAGGACTTCAAGAACCTCATGGGCGTTTATCTTGATGCGGTCTTTGCTCCGAACTTCTATGAACATGAAGAAATTTTCATGCAGGAGGGCTGGCATTACGAGATCGAAGGCAAGGACAAACCGATGTCGCTCCGCGGTGTCGTTTTCAACGAGATGAAGGGTGCTTATTCGTCGGTTGACACACAGATGTTCCACCACATAAGCGAAGCGCTCTTCCCCGACACGCTTTACAGACATTCGTCGGGCGGCGATCCCGGGGTTATCCCCGATCTCACATACGAGCAGTTCCTTGCGGCACACAAAAAATATTATCACCCGGAAAACTCGTTCATCTTCCTTTACGGAAACATGGATGTTGTCGAACGTCTCGAATATCTTGACAGAGAATATCTGTCGAAATATACCCGCACCGGAAATGTCATTGACATTCCCATGCAGAAACCGACCGTCAACCACAACAAAACGGGAGTCTATTCGATATCCGACAGCGAAAGCGAAGAGAAAAACAGCTACATAACCTTTGCGTCGGTCGTTGCCGATTTCTCGGAGCGTGAAAAGGTACTCGCATTTGACATACTCATGTCGATTCTCGCATCCACAAACGAATCGCCTCTGAAAAAAGCGGTGCTCGAAAGCGGGCTCGGCGAGGACCTCTGGGCGTTTATCTACGACGGCGTCGCACAGCCCTATGTCATATTTGAGCTTCGCAAGACCGATCCCGACAAAAAAGACGAATTCATAAGCCTGCTCCGCCGTGAGCTTGAAAAGCTTGTAAAGGACGGCATTGACAAAAAGCTTATCACGGCGCAGATCAACCAGACCGAGTTTGCTCTGCGTGAAGGTAAACAGGGAAGCATGCCGGCAGGTCTTCTTTACAACTTCGACATCATGTCAAGCTGGCTCTACGGAGGCGATCCCGCCGAATATATCGAATACGAAAAGGCGCTCGAAAACATAAAGAAGGGCGCGGAAGGAAGATATTTCGAAGAGCTTATCGAAAAATACATTCTCTGCAGCGATCACAACGCAATCGTGCTTATGACTCCGTCAAAGACGATCGCCGCAGAGCAGGCAAAGGCGGAAGAAGAAAGAGTTGCATCGTTCAGAAACAGTCTCAGCGACGAAGAGCTTGAAAAAATAGTCGAAAAGAACAAAAAACTGATTGCTCATCAGACTGCCGAGGACACTCCCGAGCAGCTCGCGACGCTTCCGAAGCTGTCCGTTAACGATGTCGGCGACAAGATAACCGAAATGCCGTTCTGCAAAGAAAATTATTTCGGCAGACCGATGCTCACCACCGAGCTGTTCACCAAAAAAATCGCTTACGTCAATTTTTATTTTGACATATCAGGACTTTCGCCCGAGCTTCTTCCCTTCGCGGCGCTGTATGCCGAACTGCTCGGTCAGATATCAACTTCCGAACACACTGCCGCAGAGCTTGACACCGCAATAAAAACAAAGCTCGGCAGTCTCGGCTGTTCGGTAAAGACCTTCGTCAGGTCGGATAACATAAAGAATGTACTCCCGTCATTTGTCATAAGCACAAGTATGCTTGAACACAACATGGCAGATGCGCTTGCGCTCGTCTTTGAGGTTGCCTCAAAGACGGTAATCGACAAAGAAGAGGTCAGAAAGCTCCTGCTCCAGACAAAGAGCATGATGCAGATGATGATAATGCAGAGAGGCGATAGATTCGCATCGGCAAGAGTCAAATCATACTGCTCGGTTGAAGGCGCCTACAACGACAGGCTCGGAGGAATAGGCTACTATCGATTCCTCTCCGGGCTCTGCAACGATTTTGACAGTGAGTTCGACAGGATAAAAGCCGGACTTGAGGCAGTTGCCGCAGAGCTTGACTTTGACAGACTCACCGTCGGCATCACCGGCGAAAGATCGGCTGTTGAAGGACTTGTTTCGGTTGAACCGACATTCAACCGCAGAACGGGAAGCGGCAGGCAGTTCACACTTGCTCCCGAATACAAAGGGAACGAAGCGTTTATCGTTCCGTCGGGCGTCAACTATGTTGCCAAGGGCTTCAATTTCGAAGGCACCGACATATGTTTCAGCGGAAAGATGAACGTCCTTTCGAACATTCTCTCTCTCGACTGGCTCTGGAACGAAGTAAGAGTCCGCGGAGGCGCGTACGGAGTCGGCTTCTCGGTATCGCGCACCAAAAACGCAGTATTCGGTTCCTTCCGTGATCCGAGCGTAAAGGCGACAATCGAAACCTATGACAAAACACTGTCCTATCTGAACGGCTTTGCCGAAAAAGTTCCGGACATCGAAAAATACATAATTTCGACAGCAGCCGCGTATGAACGTCCGCTCTGTCCGAAGGACATGGGTGCTACGGCGCAGACAAATTACTTCGAAGGATACACCGACGATATGCGCAGAGAAAGCAAAAAGAGCGTGCTTGAAACGACACCGACAGACATTGAAAATATGTCGGCGCTTATAAAACCGCTTGTCGAAAAACAGCTTTGCGCCGTCGTTGGCAACAAAGAAAAAATCGAAGAGGCAGGCGACCTCTTCACAATAAAGGAAGACCTTTAAAAAGTCAAACGGCTCCGAGGCATCTGCTTCGGAGCCGTTTAAAATTTTTTTTAAAAAAGTGTCACACTTTCGAAACATTGCTCGTCTTATATCACAGAAGGGCAAAAAAGTCGCAAACACGGCGGTTTCAGTGCAAAGATTAAAATTTTATCTCCTTTTTCGGATCTGAGCGTTAAAACCGCCGCCCTTACAGCATCCCGCCGCGATAATGTCCGACGGGAATCCGAAACACGAACAAAAAACCGACGAAAGGATGAAAACAGGCTATGCAGATCAAACGACAGATGATATTACTTGCGATAGCCGCGTCTGCGGCGCTTCTCTTCACTGCAACCGTGTATCTGATTTTTGCAAAAGAAATTGCCGCTGTCATCGGGACACTTTTCTGAGGCAACAGGTCAAATACACAGCGAAAACCGCCATTCCCGTTTCGGTCGGGAATGGCGGTTTTTTCAGAAGTTCAGAACATCGATCGGAATTATGCCGACCTCGCGTCTGCCGTTTTGCGTAGTATCCATCGATATATATTTCCCGTCACCCGAGAAAAGCGCATGCAAATCACAGCGTATTTCATCGGTCGGCGGTACGACCGTGGAAAGACGTATCACGATATCGGTCATTCCGGTATCCATACTGTAAGCAAACAGACATCTCTTGCCCTCAAGCGGGTATCCGTCACCGATTATATATTTGCGGTCGGGCGAAAGTATGCAATGCACATCTCTGTTGCCGGGGCCGTGGAAATACGGAGCATCAAGCTCCTTTGCACTGCCGCTATCGATATTTATCGCAAACATGCCCGTGCGTTCACCGTATTTACAGTGTGCAAGTACCGTTCTCTCGTCCGTCCAGTAGTAATGAGAGAAATATGTGCGCTTCAGGGGTGTGTACACATTTCCTTCGAGATCGCCTATCACAAGCGACGTATTCCAGATCTTCCCGGGTTTGCGGAAATTTCGTACAAGCATCAGATAACGCTTTGAATCGGGAGCGACGGTTATATGATTTATGAGTATCTTGTCCTCGGGTTCAAATCCGGATGCTCCGAGCATCTGCGCATATGTAATAAGCATCTTTGACTTACCGCTTTCGAGGTCGGTCAGATACACTCCGTCGTTGTCGGGACAGTTAACGTCGAAATTTTCATCGGGCGCTCCGGCATAACCGTAACCCGGGCGAAAATCAAATATTCTTGAAAAGCTGACCGAAAGTCCGAATTTTCCGTTCGGCGCGATCGTTGCACATGCGCGGTCGGTAAATGTTTTTTCGCCGTTTGAGAGATTGTGTACGACCGTCGAAAAACCGCCGTTTCTGCGCACGTTGTAACAGACGGTATTTTCTTTTGTCGGATGCCAGCGCAGCATCGAACCCTGCTGGAAATTCCACGCGGTGGTCTCGGCAAAGGGATAGAATTTTCTGTCCTTCAGTATGCCGAGTTCGCAGACGTCATCGGCAGTCGGCATTCTGTCCATAAACTTCACCCTGTGACAAAGGTGATTTTCTCCGTTTTTATCGGTTGCCGGCAGATCGTAATAACCGAAGAAATAGTGAAATCCGTCATTTTCGGGCGAAATGATCTGCAGATCCTTTTCGCTCAGGCGATCATGATCGTAATGATTTATCATAGTGTTTTCCCTCTCTGCAATTATTTGTTTTCGGATTCTTCTTCTGCGTACTTTTCGTAAAGCTTCTTTACCGCAAGGTAGGCGAGCTTCGGCTTGCGTGTATCCGATACAATACCTTTGTTGTTGTAGCTGCGGGCGCGGTCGTTTCCGCACTCCTTCGCGGTTCTTATATCGCAGTACTGCCAGAGCGAGAAACCGACGATCATCGGATCCTTATGGAAAAGTTCAATCGTGTGTGTAAGCAGCTTTGCCTGATATTCCTCTGTCCATTTCAGGCAATCAAAGGTATGATAGCCGTAAAGTGCGGCACAACCGAATTCGCTCATTATTACCGGCTTGTCTTCCATGCCGAGCGAGCGGCGGTATTCTCTGAACTTTTCAAGGAAGTCCGCCCACACTTCCATGTCCCCTTCGTACCAGCCGTAATATTTGTTTATACCGATTATATCGCAGTATTCAAGGCATATATCATTAAGCGGGTGATCGGTCGCAAATGTCAGCGGACGGTTGCCGTTGTCCTCTTTCATGAAGGAATAAAATACACGCGACATTTCTTTGCCCTGCGGCAGGTCTGTCCGTATTTCGTTGTGCAGTCCCCACATGATTATCGACGGATGATTGAAATACTGGCTCTTCATTTCGCCGAGCATATCAAGTCCGCGTTTCAGAACAAGCGGTCTGACAAGGGTTTCGGGTGCAAAACCGCCTCCCCAGATCGGGATCTCGCTCCAGAACATTATACCGTTTTCATCAAGCAGGTCAAGGAACACCTTCGAATTGGGGTAATGTGAGCCGCGTATAAAGTTGCAGGAAAGATTTTTTATGATCTCAAGATCCCTGTCCATAAGTCTTCCCGGGAACGCCATACCGAAATCCGGGTGATCCTCGTGCCGGCAGACACCGCGAAGCTCCAGTTCCTCACCGTTGAGATATATCTTTCCATTCTTTACGGATATGTCTCTGAAACCGACTCTGTCGGTCAGATCGTCATCGCCGAGGGTCATATACAGATTATAGAGTTTCGGTGTTTTGGGACTCCAGAGCTTTATTCCCTCAAGCAGTACATTTGAACAGACATGCTCGCTCTTACCGACCGGCAGAGTCAGCATTGCTCCGGTAAGCGGACGTTTGTTGAGCGCAGAAGTGAACGGAAGCGTCAGCTCGTGATCGGTAAGATTTACGATCGACAGCTTCAGGGTTGCATCGACAGCCGAAAAGTCAGCCGCTATTTTATAATCAAGATGTGCGCCCAGTATCGCGCAATCTCCGAGTTTTTCGATACTTACACTGCGTGTTATACCGCCGTAATGATAAAAGTCAACCTTTTTTTGCGGAATCGAATCGGCACCGAAACGGTTATCGACGCATACCGTGAGCGTATGCACGCCCCGCGAAAGAGATTTCACGATAAAGTCAAATGCCGTATACCCGCCGTAATGCGAGCCAAGCTCCTGACCGTCAAGCCAGACCGTACACTCGGTCATGACAGCGTCAAAGCATATCCGGCAGTTGCCGCCTTCAAAGGAAAATGTCTTTGAATACCATGCCTTTCCTTCGTACTGAAGCAGGCGGCTTTCGGTATTCCAGACCGACGGAACGCTTACCGAATAAGCCGATGCGGGCATCTTTTTGTTCCATCCCGCTTCAAGTCCGCAATCATTCGGATCGTCGATAAAGGACCATACGCCGTCCAGATAATCGACTCTTCGTCTGATATGTTCGTTAAATGCTCTTCTCATAAGGTTTTCTCCTTCTTTTCAGCCATTCGGCAGAAGTTTTTACGCACTGCGGCGTTATTTATTATTCTTCATCAAATTTTCTCAGACCGACGACCTCGGAAACCGGAAGCGAGAAGCATATCGCACACGCGTCGGTTGAAACGCCTGCGTTTTTGTTTATCGCGCTCATTATATCCGATTTCTTTTTCTCGGAAGAAACAATGTATATTACATCCTTTTCTTCGGCAAGTGAAACTCCGAGAAACTTCTCCGCCTTGCTTCTGCCGGTACCCTTTGCATGAAAGACCGTTCCTCCCGCCGCTCCCGCAGAGCGTGCGGCATCCATAACGGTGTCCGAATAGCCTTCATTAAGTATTACAACGATAAGCTCGTTCTCAAATTCCATTTTCGGTTTTCCTCCCTCCGTTTCTCTTCCTCCCGTCAGATAGGCAAGCGTTTTTTTGCCGCCCACACTTTTGATCGGAACCGCAAGAACTATTCCGTTACCGGGTATATCCACAAACATTTTTTGTTTTGAAAGCTTCATAAACGCTCTCATGTCATCGCTGCCAGCAATAGTCGCAATTACTTCCTTTTCCCTTGCCTGAAGATCGTAGAGCGACAGGTGTTCGGATGTTGCTGTACCGCTTGCAAGGTTTGTCAGGACAAACGGCATCCGCAGCTCTTCACATATGGCAAGTATTCCTCCTGCCTTGTCGCGGTCGGTTATACTTATAAGATAATACAGCTCCATTTTACACCTCCCAGAGTTCGATGATTTCGTCTTCCGCAGGAAGCATCTCTGTTTTCTCGGCTGTCTTTGCTCTCTTTGTCTTGATGACCGATATCGCGCCCATTATCTGGACGGTTATAAGAGGCGTCATCGCAACCATTGCGACAAGTCCGAATGCATCGGTCATGACATTGCCACCGAGCGCGGAGCATGCTCCCATTGCAAAAGGAAGCATAAAGGTTGCGGTAAGCGGTCCGGACGCAACTCCGCCCGAGTCAAACGCAATAGCGGTAAATGCGGGCGGAACAAAAAATGACAGTCCGAGTGCGATTATGTATCCGGGGACCATGAAATACATTATGGAAATCCCCGCAAGCACGCGTATCATCGAAAGTCCGTTTGCGGCGGCGATCGCTATCGACAGACTGAGTCCCATTGCCTTTTCGGATATTGCACCCGCACTCAGCTCGGTTACCTGCTTGTTAAGGACATGCACAGCAGGCTCCGCATTTATAATGAACCAGCCCATTATCATTCCGAGCGGTATGAGCAGATATTTGAACGCACTGCCTGCGATCTTTCCGCCGAGCACATATCCGAGCGGAGAAAATCCGACATTGACGCCCGTCAGGAACAGGACAAGTCCGATATATGTAAGAGCAAGCCCGATAAGGATACGCAGAAGCGGTTTTTTCTTTATGTGAAGCAGGGTGACCTGAAAGATCATGAAAAACAGGAAGATCGGAAGAAGTGCAAGTGCGACCTCCGACATATATGCCGGGATTCCTCTGAGATACCCGAATCCCAGCGAGACGGTATTTTCATATGCCGCAGTCACCACCGAAGCTCCGCTTTCCGGATTGAACGAGTAGATAAATCCGAGAACAAGCACCGACAGCACCGGTCCGATCGAACAGAGCGCAACAAGTCCGAAGCTGTCCGACTTTGCGCCTTCGTCGCTTCGTATCGATGCAACACCGACACCGAGCGCCATTATGAACGGTACGGTCATGGGTCCTGTAGTAACTCCACCCGAGTCAAAAGCGACAGACAAAATTCCGCGGTCGGACAGCGCCGCAAGCAAAAACACAAGCGCGTAAAATCCGATCAGTATCCATTTCAGCGAAATTCTGAAAAGGGTTCTCAGCATGCTTACGACAAGGAAGAATCCGACACCCACCGACACGGTCAGAACAAGCACCGTCTTGTTTATCCCGGGAACATTGTCCGCGAGCACCTGAAGATCGGGTTCGGCGATCGTAATTATCAGACCGAGTATAAAGCTGAGTGACAGAATCAGCGCAAGATTCTTTGATTTTGTCATTCTCGAACCGATGTGCTGTCCGATCTTTGATACGGAAAGCTCGGCTCCTATATTGAAAAGTCCCATTCCGAATATTATCATAACCGATCCTATCAGGAATGACAGCATCAATGCATTGTCGAGCGGAACAAAGAAGAGGCAGAGTACCGACACGATAAGGGTTATCGGAAGCACCGATGCCACCGATTCCCGCATTTTCTCGTAAAATCCGTTTTTTCCGGGCAATTTGTTTCTCCTTTTCATCGTTTTTCAGTCAGCGCGGCGGACCGCACATACAAACATATGCATTAATTTTATCACACAGTCGCAGAAAAAATCAATGGTATATCCTGGAAAGATCAAAAAAAGCAGGGGGTCTCTTGCTGAGACCCCCTGCAAAAATCAGACATTTTATGTCCGATTGTTATCAGCCTTCCCCAACGCGTGTTATGCGTATTTTTGCCACCTTAAAGTCGGCATATTTGTACTTGTTGGCTTCATTGTCGGGGAAGCAGTTATTTATGTAGTAGATGTCGCCGTCCGATCCGGTAAAGAATCCGAAGCTGTATGCATAGTTTGCGGACGAATCCTCGTAGTAATCATACGGCAGAGGATTTTCGAACGACTGCCACGTCTTGCCGAGGTCAAAGCTTATAAACAGATCGGAGCCGCGTCCTCTTTTCAGCTCGCCGAAGCGACCCGCAGCTATCAGAGTACCGTACTTTCCTCCTCTCGGAGTCCATTCGATATAAGGTGTGCATCCGGTGAAGGCATCCGACGTTTTTACCTGTGTGCCGTAAGATTTGACATTGCCCCAATCGGTGAGGCTCTTCGAGAATTTGCAGTAGACAGGTCCTCTTTCCTGACCTATCATCTCATAAGCGAGCGCGTAGCCGTAATCACCCACCTTTGTTACGGTCACCATTCCGGGACGGAGCGAGGTATCGGAGGGTGCGACGCAATATTGCAGATCGCCCCATGTAACGCCGTCCTTGGAGGTACGGAAGACAAGCCTCTGACCGCCCTTGTCCGACACCTCGGTCTCATCCGAATAAAAGCAGACGAGCGTTCCGTCGTCGTCGCAGATAAGGAAAGGCTCATACATTCCGTCGCCTATTCCGTTGCCCTCATCAACTATCGTAAATTCTTCCCATGTCAGACCGAGGTCATAGCTTCTCCAGATGCACATACGCGTGGTTCTTTCGGTGGACGAATCGTGCGAACAGCCGGCAAGAAGAAGGGTTCCTTCGGGCATTTCGCCAACCTTGCAGGGCAGCTCGTATATATGCGGCTGCCAGTTGGCAAGAAGCTTTTTGTACATTGTTTCTTCAACCGTGGAAATAAGCTCCCATGTTTTACCGTCGTCGGTGCTCCTGTATATCGGGAAATTCTTGCCCGCCCACTGACCCGTGGCAAAAAGGGTTCCGTTGTTTTCTCCGTTGTGCTTAAGCTGCATTATTCTTCCGTATGTCGGCCATGTCGAACCGCCGTCCGGCTTCAGACTCTGCACGGTCGATTTCGATATGATATCTATGGTCACAAGATACTCGTTTATTTCCATATCCGCATCATAATCCTTTATTTCACTGACTCCGACCGGCATCGGAATTGCCCCGGTTTCGGTCGATTTGCTTGCAAACTCGGTAAGAAAAGCTCTCATTCCGAAAAGAATCGCCTTGTCGTCCGCTCCATAGATTACAATCTTGTTATCGGTGAATTCGATAAGATATTTGTTGCCGCCGACCTCTGCAAGCTTGTTCTGTGCGTCCAGCGACTCCTGCCTGTTCGTTGCGCCGACAAGTATTTCCTTGGCTGCCGGATCGACCGGGCTGTCGGCATAAACATAGTCGTTCGCAACCCTGATTTCAAGCGACAGGTACTGCTTCAATATCGATTTCATTTCGTTTGCCGCCTTTTTGATTTCCGCGGATGCCTTGTCCGAAATAATTATCTTATATCCGGAAAGCTCCATCGAAGGCAGTTTGATCTCGGTTTTATCGGTGGTTGCCGCAACCCGTGTTGTCGTAGTGACGGGGTTCTGCTCCGATCTGCAGCCGGTAAGTGCCGCAGTTGACACAACCGCCATCGCCGCAAGCAGACAAGCTATGATTTTTTTCATTTGTTTTTCCTCGTATAATAAATATAGTAGTTTTTAGAGTTCCTCTCCAAGAACTATGGTATAATTGTTTAGATGCTGTGGA
>CAKSQF010000005.1 GCA_934486825.1 uncultured Eubacteriales bacterium
TCCACAGCATCTAAACAATTATACCATAGTTCTTGGAGAGGAACTCTAAAAACTACTATATTTATTATACGAGGAAATTCTTATGAAAAGAGTAATTTCTCTCATTCTCGCGATTGTTATGATCGCGCTTCTCGCTCCGATGGCAATATCGGCAGACGAGATCAAGACGGTCGATGCATCGGCTCCGGCAGATGCAGAGAAAGTAAAGGCAGATGAGGTTACCATCGGCAAAAAGTATTTTGCGGTATCCTACACAATGAACTATGCCGCAAAGGCAGGCAAAGAGGGCAATAACGGCTGTAACGGCATTATCCTCGGCGGCAGCGACGCCGTAGGTTGTGTATTCCTTCCTTACGACGGCAAAGCAGACGGTCAGAAGACCGCAAGCGGCAAGTTAAAATTCGGTCCCTGGTGGAACAAGGATGCCTTCGGCAAGGACGCTGGTGAGACAGGACTTCTCCACTATGTAGGACAGGATGTTACCGTAACTCTCGTAGGTTCCTATGAGAACAAGAAGCTCACTGTTAAGGCATATCTCAACGGTTCTTCCGTAAGAGCATGGACGAAGGACGAATATGTTATCGATAACTTTAACGGACAGCTCGGCTGGGCTACAAAGCTCGCAGGTCAGAAGGCTACTTTCAAGTATGTCGAATCTGACAAGCCCCTCGACAAGACCGCTCTCGGCGAAAAGGCAGCTGCTCCCGTAACCATCAAGACCGGTGCAAACGTAGGTGCATGGACAGTTGAAGGCAAGAACTACAAGACCACCGACTTTATCAGCAACATCGACGCTAACATGTACATCCTCGGCATGTCTGACGACTTCGAACTTACTCTCAAGCTCAACCCCACCAAAGAGTGCGGACTCTTCATCTGCGGCAACGACCTCAACAGGGACGGCAAGCTCTTTGAAGGAACCGACCAGTACATGCTTCTCCAGGCAAACGGCGGCGGACTTCGTCTCGTAACTTCCGATCGCAGATGGGGTTCGGACGGAAAAGGTTGGAACGATATGCTTCTTGTCGGCACAAACGGCGAGTATGATCTTAAGGTCGTTTACAAGAACGGCAAGCTTGAGCTTTACCTGAACGGCGAGAAGAAAGTTGAAACAGAGGTCGCAAGGGAATTCCGTTTCGGCAACCTCGTAGGTCTTTGGAGCAAGTCCAACGACATCGTTTACCAGAATGTTGAGTTCAAGGCTAACACTGTAATCGTTCCTCCTGTAACCAATCCTCCTGTAATCAATCCTCCTGTAACCAATCCTCCCCAGACCGGCGAAGCAACCGCTATCGTAGCAGTTATCGCTGTTCTTACTCTCGCAGGCGCAACCATCGCGGCTAAGAAGAGACACTGATAAAAGAGAAACCGAAATAATTTTTCATATCTCCTTTCTCTTTGACCGATTGATACACGGTCAGAGGGGGAAACCGCAACCGCGAGGTTGCGGTTTTTCTTTTTTTGTTCGATGTGATTATGTTTCCGACAGACCGGCGTCGGGGTTAAAAGCTTTGGGTCGGTGTCTGATCGGGTACAAGTGTACTGCCCCTGCGGCGATGCTCCCGACAGACGGGCGTCGGGGTTACGGTTTTTAGTACCGAAGTGAGCGTTTTGCCTTTTATCGTCGATTCCGACAGGCGGATCGCCGTCCGGGTTTTTTGATTTTGTCCCTGTCCGACATCCGGCGACCGCCGCAAACGGGCGGAGAGCAGACGGCTCGGACATAAAAACGAAAAACCCCCGACCGCCCGTTTTTACGGGTTTGTCGGGAGTTTTTATTACAGAATCCGGTGATTATCTTCTTTTGCTTCTGCTGTTCTTGCTGCGCGGATTTACTATATCGCGCCAGTCAAGATCGCCGCGATCAAGCGCGCGCACAAGGATTTCACCGGTTGCGATGTTTGTTGCCACCGGGATGTTGTACATATCGCAAAGGCGAAGCAGCTCTATATCGGTACGCGTAGGATCGCTCGTATCTCTGAAGAAGAGCAGGAGATCGACTTCATTGTATGCGATGCGCTGTGCGATCTGCTCGGCGCCGCCCTGCGAGCCTGCCATCATGCGTTCGATATACAAGCCGGTTGCTTCGGAAATGTATTTGGCTGTTACGGCAGTTCCGCAAAGCGAATGTTTGCTGAGTATACCGCAATAGGCTATACAGAACTCTGTCATCAGTTCCTTTTTCGAGTCATCGGCAATAATAGCGATTTCCATATTGATGCTGTCCTCCGTGTGTTTTTTAGGGTTATTGCAATGTCATGTGATCCTCGGAGCCGCGGACATTGTCATGCACTCCGGACCGTGATTTTGTCAGTTCATGTTAATTATAGCACAGCTTTTTGCCTTTGTCAATCGCTTTTGACATTTTTTTACCCCGAAACGGACAGTATGCCGCGGATGCACCGATCGGACAGCTTCTTTTTGTTCATCTTTCCTATTGACAAAACAGAGTTTGGGTTCTATAATGAATGTATATATATCTTTTTTATCGAAGAAGCGGCTTCATCGGGGATAAATGCCCTGTCACACGGCACACCCGAGGCTTTTTCATCATTGTTCGGTGACCCACAAAACGAAAGAAAGGTATTTTATCATGAAAACAGACGACAAACAGGCAAAACGACCCGCGAAAACGAATCCGGTTTCCGCATTTTTACACAAAAAGGGGATTTCGCTCTCCCCGAAGGTTTATTTCATTGACGCTATGGGCGCAATGGCGCTCGGACTTTTTGCGTCGCTCCTGATCGGAACCATTTTCAAGGCGCTCGGGAACGCATTTTTTCCGCAATCGACAGGCGATCTTTTCCATGTTGTTGCATCCTATGCGCAAAACCCTTATGTTTACGGCTCGGCGATCGGCGTCGCGGTTGCAACCAAGCTGGGAGCCGACCCGCTGATAGTATTTTCGTCCGCCGCGGTCGGTGCGATGGGCGGTCAGTACGCCGCTGTTTTTGACGGAGCGTCATACAGTGCGGGGCCCGCAGGCTCGTTCTTTGCCGTGCTTATCGCATGCGAGATCGGCAAGCTTTTTTCGAAGTCCACGAAGGTCGATATCCTCGTAACGCCCGCCGCAACAATGTGTGCGGGATTCCTTGCCACATGGGCGCTCTGCCCGCTTATTGCAAGGTTCATTTTTGCCCTGCGCGGTGTTATCGAGTACGCGACAGGCGAAATCCCGCTCATAATGGGCATCCTGCTTGCGGTTATAATGGGTATGGTACTCACTCTTCCGATATCCTCGGCGGCGCTGTGCGCAATGATCTTTACGGCGGGTGAGAGCGGTCTGTCCGACAATCTTGCGCTTGCCGCGGGAGCGGCGGCGGTCGGTTGCTGCTGTCAGATGGTCGGATTTGCCGTTATCTCCTTCAGAGAAAACAAATGGGGCGGACTTGTCGCGCAGGGGATCGGAACGTCGATGCTCCAGATGGGCAACATCTGCCGCCATCCGCAGATATGGATAGCGCCGACGCTCGCGTCAGCTGTCTGCGGTCCGCTTTCGACAGTCATTTTCGGCTTGCGTTGTTCGGGCGTCAATGCCGGAATGGGGACATGCGGGATGCTGTCGCCGTGGCAGATACTTATCGACATGAACTGGAGCGCAAATGCGTGGCTCGGAGTTTTCCTGCTCTGCATACTGCTTCCCGCGGTCATTTCGCTCGCCATAAACTTTGTATTTGAGAAGATCGGTTTCGTAAAGCCGGGATACATGAAACTTGAGCTCTGACAGGCTCGTGAAAAAGCCCGTCTCCGCAACAATGCGGGGACGGACTTTTGTTTTATTATTTTATTATCGGAACAGCTTTGCTATCATGTCGAAGACGCCGAGGTGTTCGAGCAGTATTTTTATTCCCATGAGTATGAGTATGATACCGCCTGCGATTTCGGCTCTGCTCTTGTATTTTACGCCGAATACATTTCCGATCTTCAGACCGGCTGCCGAGAGCGTGAATGTAATTACACCGATGAAGCAGACCGCCGCAAAGATGTTTACGTCGGGCAGCAGTGCGAAGGTGATCCCGACTGCCAGCGCGTCTATGCTCGTTGCGATCGCAAGCAGGAGCATCGTGCGGAAAGAAAAGGACGGATCGACCTTTTCTTCATCCTTCGAAAAGCCCTCTTTGAGCATGTTTCCGCCGATCAGCGCAAGAAGAGCAAATGCCACCCAGTGATCGACCGAGGTGATGTATTTTTCGAATGTCGTTCCGAGCAGATAGCCTATCGTCGGCATAAGCGCCTGAAATCCGCCGAACCATGCGCCGATTATAAGGTAATGCGAGCGTTTCAGCTTTTCGGTTGACAGCCCTTTGCATACCGACACGGCAAACGCGTCCATCGACAGCCCGACCGCGAGTACAAAAAGTTCAAGAAGTCCCATTTTGTTTTCCTTCGAAATGAAAGGTCTGCTTTTTGCAGACCTTTGCGTTTTATTTATCCGAATTTATCCGAGCAGTTTTTCAAGACGCGCCATAGCCTCTGCCGTGCGTGCGTGATCGCCGAATCCCGACAGTCTGAAAAATCCCTCTCCGCTTCTGCCGAAGCCCTCGCCGGGGATGCCGACAACATTCGCTTTTTCGAGCAGGAGATCGAAAAATTCCCACGATCCCATGCCGTTCGGGCAACGAAGCCATATGTAAGGCGAGTTTTTGCCGCCGTAATAGCTTATGCCGAGCTTGTCGAAGGTTTTCATCATCGTCTTCGTATTCTCTTTGTAGTAGGCGATATTGGCTCTGATCTGTGCAAGTCCTTCGGGGGTGAATACCGCCGCGGCACCTCTCTGTGTGATGTGTCCCACGCCGTTGAACTTGGTTGACTGGCGGCGCTTCCACATCGAAAGCAGCGAGCTGCCGTCGGAGGCGACCAGCTCCTTCGGAATGACGGTGTAGCCGCAGCGCACGCCTGTAAAGCCGGCGGTCTTGGAGAGTGAGCAGAATTCGATCGCACAGCGGCGGGCGCCTTCGATTTCGAATATCGAACGCGGGCAGTCGCTGTCTTCAATAAATATCTCGTATGCCGCGTCGTAGAGGATTACCGCACCCTTTTTCAGCGCAAAGTCCACCCAAACTTTAAGCTGATCGCGGTTGTAGCAGGCACCTGTCGGGTTGTTCGGCGAGCAGATGTAGAAAATGTCGCCGTCAAGCGTTTCGTCGGGCATGGGAAGAAAGCCGTTTTCGACGTTTCCGGTTATGAACGAAACCTTTCTTCCGTCCATGATGTTGGAATCGAGGTAGACCGGGTAGACCGGATCGGGGACGACAACGCGGTTGTCGGTCGAGAAGATGTCGAGGATGTTGGAAACGTCCTCCTTTGCGCCGCAGGTCACGTTGATCTCCTCGGCGTCAAGCTCAACTCCGATCGAATTTTTGTAGTAATTACCGATCGCATCGAGCAGGTAAGGCTCGCCATAGTAGTCGGGATAGCCCTTGAAGGTGGCTTTTTCGCCCATTGCGAGGGCTTCCTTCGCCATTGCGAGGGTTGCGGCCGGGCAGATCGGAAGCGTGACGTCCCCGATGCCCATGTTTATGATGTCAGCCTCCGGATGCACGGCGGCATATGCCGCTTTTTTTGTTGCAACCGTCTTGAAAAGATAGGAAGCTTTCAGATTTTTGTAATTTTCGTTGACCTTGAACATGTCGTTGTGTCCTCCTGTCCGTAATTTGTTTATTCTTCGGTCAGATTGTGACCGACCCTTCAAATACCGTCTCGGCGGGTCCTTCCATTATGACCGTTTTTCCCGTGTAGGTGATAAAAAGATCGCCGCCGCGCAGATGTACCCTGACCCTGTCGCCGACATTGCAGAATCCGCAGAGGCAGGCGGCAACGACTGTCGCACAGGTTCCGGTGCCGCAGGCGAAAGTTTCGCCCGAGCCTCTTTCCCAGACCCGCATTTCAAGCTCGTTTCCGGAGATGACCTTCACAAATTCGGTGTTGACCCGTTCGGGGAATACGGGATGATGCTCGAATTTTTCGCCGACCGACTTTATGTCAAAGCCCCAAAGGTCAAAATCGGGATCGACGAAGGTTACGCAGTGAGGGTTTCCCATCGACAGCGCGGTGATATTGTAGCTTTTGCCGTCAACCGTGAGCGGAAGATTTACAGCGCTTTCGCCGTCGAATTTCGCGGGTATGTCGCGGGGAGCAAAAATCGGCGCGCCCATATCGACGGTCGCCGCGCGCACAAGTCCGTCGTCGCCGAGCGACAGCTTTATCTCCTTCGTACCCGACAGTGTTTCGATTTTTAACGGATTATTCGGCGACAGCCCCTTGTCGTGGACGAATTTTGCCACGCATCTGATGCCGTTTCCGCACATTTTACCCTCCGAGCCGTCGGCATTGAACATTCTCATTTTTGCGTCGGCAGTCTCCGACGGGCAGACAAGTATGACGCCGTCGGCGCCTATCGAAAAGTGCCGCCGCGAAAGCTTTACCGCAAGCGATGCGGGGTCGTCGATCTCCCGGTCAAAGCAGTTTATGTAAATATAATCGTTGCCGCAGCCGTGCATTTTCGTGAAACGAAGTTCCATAAACACGATCCTTTCGTAAAAAGTTCGATAATACTTTATTATAATACAACAATGTCTGCTTGTCAACCGCAAAAAGTCCGAAATAACCGTTTTTTTGCCCTTATTTTTTGTAAGCCGACAGTTAAAAAACTCTTGATTTTTTGTTTTTGCTGTGTTATAATTATTTCGTAAAATTATGTCGGACGCAATAAAATGCGACGCAGATCGGAAAGGTCAGGGGATATTATGATTCTTGTCACCGGCGGAACCGGATTTATCGGCTCCCATACTGTTGTTGAACTCCAGAACGCGGGTTACGGCGTTGTCATCGTCGATAATCTTATCAATTCAAAGATCGAAACGCTTGATGCCATTGAGCGGATCTCGGGCGTGCGCCCCAAATTCTATGAAAATGATGTCTGCGATAAGGAAGCGCTCAGAAAAATATTTTCCGAAAACAAGATCGAGGCGGTAATCCATTTCGCGGGACTCAAGGCGGTCGGCGAAAGCGTCGTAAAGCCGCTTGAGTATTATTCGAACAACATAATCGGCACGCTTACACTGCTTGAGGTTATGCGCGAAGCCGGCTGTCACCGCATCGTCTTCTCGTCGTCGGCTACCGTTTACGGCATGAACAATGTCGCACCCTATACCGAGGATATGCCCACGTCGGCAACCAATCCTTACGGTCAGACCAAGTTCATGCAGGAGATCATGCTCCGCGATGTCGCGTTTGCCGACAAGGAGCTTTCGGTCGCACTGCTCCGCTACTTCAATCCGATCGGAGCGCACGAGAGCGGACTTCTCGGCGAGGATCCCAATGGAATCCCGAACAATCTCATGCCCTACATATGCAAGGTTGCCGCAGGGAAGCTGCCCTGCCTGTCGGTCTTCGGCAACGACTACGACACTCCCGACGGAACGGGCGTGCGCGATTACATCCATGTTGTCGATCTCGCAAAGGGACATCTGTCCGCGCTTCATTATCTTGAAGCCCATAAGGGAGTACTTACCGTCAATCTCGGCACCGGCAATGGCACATCCGTGCTTGAGCTTGTCGCCGCCTTCGAAAAGGCAAGCGGCGTAAAGGTCAACTACAAGATCGCGCCCAGACGTGCCGGCGACGTTGCGACCTGCTACGCATCGACCGCAAAGGCAAAAGAACTGCTCGGATGGACGGCAGAGCACACGATTGAGGACATGTGCGCCGACAGCTGGCACTATATCGTTACCAAGTCGGGCAACTGACCGATAAAAACAAAGGATCACGGGGACCGCAAAAGTGCGGTCCCCTTTCCGGTAAAGGGTAGTTATGAATTTCGAATATATAACAGTCCGTTCGGACAGGCACACGTTGTCGGTAAAGATCGCCCCCGACCGCACGGTTACCGTCCGCGCGCCGCGATACGCGACCGATGCCGAGATCGAAGGCTTTCTTCTCCGCTATGCCGCAAGGATTGAAAAACAGCTCGCTGTTCTTGAGGAAAGAGCGAAAAAAATCGCCGCTCTGCCGCCGCTTACCGACGACGAATACGAGGCTCTGTCCGAAAAAGCCCGTGCCGTGTTTCGTGAAAAGATCGGTTATTATTCCGGCCTCATGGGAGTGAGAGTGCACGGCATTTCGGTGCGCTGTCAGCGCTCCCGCTGGGGGAGCTGCAATTCAAAAGGGGATATATCGCTGAACTGCCTCCTGCTGCTTGCTCCCGACGACGTTATCGACAGCGTTGTCGTTCACGAGCTTTGCCATCTTAAGGAAATGAATCATTCGAAACGCTTTTACGCGCTTGTTTACCGATATTGTCCCGGCTACGACAAAAGCAGAAAATGGCTGTCCGAAAACGGGTATCTGCTTATGGCAAGGCGGTTCGGACCGTAGCGGTTTTTGTTATGGATATCGGCGGCAATATAAGTAAAACTTATATCAACAATAAGAACGGGATATTTGAAAAAACAGCCGATCGGTGGTATACTTGATCTGCAAGTGAGATTGCATCAAAATCGTTAAAACGGAAGGAACGGTATTCGGATATGATTACAGCGATCACGGGCGGAAGCTTCGGAGATGAAGGAAAGGGCAAGATAACAGACCTTCTCGCCGAAAAAGCGGATATTGTCGTAAGATTTCAGGGAGGAGCAAACGCGGGTCATACGATTATAAACGACCTCGGCAAGTTTGTGCTCCATCTTCTCCCCTCGGGAGTATTTCACAAGGACGTTGTCAATGTTATAGCAAGCGGTGTTGCATTCAATGCGGACGTCTTCTTTTCGGAGCTTGAAGCGCTTGAAAAGGGCGGAGTGCCGACCCCTCAGATAAAGATATCGACAAGGACGCAGATACTTCTGCCGATCCACAAGCTTCAGGATCAGCTTGAGGAAAAGCGGCTCGGCAAGCACAGCTTCGGCTCCACCCAGTCGGGAATCGCGCCCTTCTATTCGGACAAATACGCAAAGAAGAACATCCAGATCTGCGAGCTTTACTCGGACGCGCTTGAGGACAAGGTGAGCCGTCTTGTCGCAGACAAGAACGCGCTCTTTGAGGCGTTCTACGGAGTGAAGAACGCGGTTGACAAGGATGAGCTTATGGCATATCTCAAGGACCTCGGCGTCCGCCTGAAGCCCTATC
The DNA here is from genome assembly GCA_934486825.1 of uncultured Eubacteriales bacterium. Lineage (GTDB taxonomy): Bacteria > Bacillota > Clostridia > Oscillospirales > CAG-272 > CAKSQF01. The sequence goes on from CAKSQF010000005.1 coordinate 9,124, forward strand.
TCTGCGATCTGCCCTATTACATGAACGATGCCGTAAAGGCAGGGAAGAACATTCTTTTCGAGGGACAGCTCGGCTCGCTCCGCGATGTCGATAACGGTATCTACCCGTTTGTCACCTCCTCCTCTCCGCTTGCGGGATTCGCAAGCGTATCGGCAGGCATACCTCCGTATGCGATAAAGAAGATCGTTTCGGTTGTCAAGTCATATTCGACCTGCGTCGGCGCGGGACCCTTCGTGGGCGAGCTTTTCGGCGAGCAGGCAGAGGAACTGCGCAACCGCGGCGGCGACAAGGGCGAGTACGGTGCGACCACCGGCAGACCCCGCAGAATGGCATGGTTTGACTGTGTTGCGGCACGCTATGGCTGTATGGTGCAGGGAACCACCGATGTTGCTCTTACCATGCTTGATGTTTACAGCTACCTTGACCGCATCCCGGTGATTGTCGGCTACGACATCGACGGAAAGCTCACCGACCGCTTCCCCGAAACATATCTGCTTGACCGTGCAAAGCCGGTCTACGAATATCTGGACGGCTGGAAGACCGATATCTCGGATGTCAAGGAGTACGACGATCTGCCCGACGCGGCAAAGGCATATGTGGAGTTCATCGAAAAGCAGCTCGGCGTTCCGGTAACCCTTGTTTCGAACGGACCGAAGCGCAGTCACATCATTTACAGAGGCTTCAGCGCAGACTGATCTGCCGTCCTCTATTGACAATAAGAAAAACTTATGCTATACTGGCTTCGATATAAGTAATTATTAAGGAGCCTGCAAATGAACATAAGCTACGATTGGTACAGACTTTTTTGTGCGGTTGCCGAATGTAAAAGCATAACGCTTGCCTCCGAAAAGCTGTACATTTCGCAGCCCGCGGTAAGTCAGGGCATCCGACAGCTTGAAGAGGCAATCGGATGCCCGCTCTTTCTGCGTACCCCAAAGGGTGTGCGGCTGACCGCCGAGGGACAGCTTCTCTACGGCTATGCGACAGCGGGACTGCACAGCATCGACGAGGGCGAGCGGAGACTGCGGGAGATGATGAGACTTGAGTCGGGCGAGATAAAGATCGGCGCCAGCGATATGACGCTTGAATTCTGCCTGCTCTGCTATCTTGAAAAATTCCACGCGCGTCACCCGGGCGTGAAGATTGCGATAACAAACAATCCGACGCCGCAGACGATTGAGCTTTTGAGACAGGGAAGGATAGATTTTGCGGCAGTGAGCGAGCCGGTCTCCTGCGACGGATTTGAAAAGATTCCGGTGCGGGAGATACGGGACATATTCATATGCGGACGCGATTTTGTCATCCCGGACGGAGTGCGGATATCCGACCTTGCCGACAAGCTTATCCTGCTTGAAGGGAACACGAGCACGCGATCCTATCTTGATGCCGAATTCAGAAAGAGGGGTTTTGTTGCATCTCCGAAATTTGAGCTTGCAACAAGCCCGCAGATCGTGAGCTTTGCCTCGCGCAACATGGGCATCGGCTGTGTCGTCGCCGATTTTGCCGAACGCGCCATAGCCGACGGCGCTGTGCGTCCGGTTGCGGTAAGCGATCCGCTCCCGCCGCGGTCAATATGCATAGTCAGAGGCGAAAAGGAGCACTCGCGTGCCGCCGATGAGCTTCTGCGGATGATCGTCGGATGAAAATGAAAAAAAGCGGTTGATTTTTTTCCGACTGTATGATATAATCAGAAAAACGGCTCATAATTATAAAAAAGCCGATCAGCAATTCAAAGGAGATATCAATATGACAAAGACAGAACTTGCAAGAATAGTTGCCGCAAAGACAGACCTTACCGTAAAGGATTCGGAAAAGGCAGTAGCGGCTGTTTTCGAGGCGATCACCGAGACTCTGAAGATCGGAGAAAAGGTATCGGTTATCGGATTCGGTACTTTTGAAGTACGCGAGCGCGGTGAAAGAAGCGGAATAAATCCCGCAACAGGAGAGAAGATCACCATCGCGGCAGGCAAGGCTCCCGCGTTCAAGGCAGGCAAGGCGCTTAAGGACGCCGTTTCGGCGGACTGATCCGCAAAGCCGCAGGGTCTGAAGGGCGAAAAGCTCTCCGGACCCGCTTTTTGTCGGAAAAACATGAAAGAAAACACCGAAAACGGGTATAATAAGTGATAAACAAATAAAATCCGAAAGGAAAATGATTATGATAAAAGCCGCAATGTTTGATACAAAGCCGTATGACCGCGAATCGTTTGAAAAGGCGGACGCGGGCGACATTGACATAACCTATTTTGACACCCGCCTGACCGAGGACACGGTCGGACTTGCCCGCGGATTCGATGTTGTAATTATATTTGTCAACGATTCGGTCACCGCCCGGGTAATCGACAGGCTCTGCGAATACGGAGTAAAGCTGATCGCCCTGCGCTGTGCGGGCTTCAACAATGTGGATGTTGCCGCGGCGTTCGGCAGGATCCACATAGTGCGCGTTCCGTCATATTCGCCCGAGGCGATCGCCGAGCACACGATGGCGCTCCTGCTCACCTCGGTAAGGCGCATACACAAGGCGTACAACCGTACAAGAGAGTACAATTTCAGCATAAACGGTCTGACAGGCTTCAATCTCTGCGGGAAGACGGTCGGCGTGATCGGCGCGGGCAAGATCGGCAAGGCGTTTATAAAAATCTGCAACGGTTTTTCGATGCGGGTTCTCGCCTACGACAAGTATCCGGACAGAACGCTCCCCTGCGAGTTTGTCGAGCTTGACAGGCTCTACCGCGAGAGCGATATCATTTCTCTGCACTGTCCGCTGACAGAGGAAAATTACCGCATGATAAACGAGGCGACCTTTTCAACGATGAAAAAAGGAGTGGTCATACTTAACACCTCACGCGGCGGGCTTATAAACGCCGAGGATCTCGTCGAGGCGATAAAGAGCAAGCAGGTCGGCGCCGCCTGCCTTGACGTTTACGAGGAGGAATCCGATCTCTTTTTCTCGGACAAATCGGGGCATATCCTGCGCGACGACATACTTGCGAGACTGCTTTCGATGCCGAACGTGATAGTGACCTCGCATCAGGCGTTTCTGACCGAGGAGGCACTTGAAGCGATCGCAAAGACCACCCTGTCGAACATCAGATCGGCAATCGACGGCGACGAACCCGATAACGAGGTCTGCTACCGGTGCGCAAATATCGGGCAGTGCCGCAAGGAAAGGCGCGGAAAGTGCTTCTGATCGGACAGATTATGTCCTTTTTATGCAAACAATAATCTCCGGTTTGTTGCTCCGGTGACACATATCCCGGCATGTTTGCACCCCAAATGTCAAATAAACAACTTTTTGCAAGCCGCAACAGGGCGCTCTTTCCTGTTGCGGCTTGGTTTTTTCGGGACAAAAAAAATCCCCCTCCTCTTATTGACTTTTGTGCAATAGTAATGTATAATACACAATCGGAGGGTTGTACCATAAATGTATTTTAACGATTTTGCCGAAACCGACAAGCAAGGAGAATTTATTATGAAAAACAATTACAGATCAAAAAGTTCGGACAATACAATCTTTACCGCAGAGGTCATTTCGAATGTTTATACTCCCGACAGTAAGACTGCCGGTTACAAAGGTTCGCAGTACCCAACTCTTGTCGAGCTTGAACATAACGGCGAAAAAAACGGAACGCTTCTTGCGAGCTTTGAGGTATTCGCAAGCGATTTTTCGGGATTTCCGGTGTATCGGTCAACCGACGGCGGCGAGAGCTTTTCGCCGCTTACCGTGGCAAGAGAGACTATCGATAAAAGTCTTGTGAACCACTGGGAGCCGCATCTTTACGAGCTTCCCGAAAGGGTGGGCGACATGCCCGAGGGTACGGTTCTGTTGTCCGGCACGACGATCAACGGCACCAACGACCGCAAATCGCAGATTGCTGTCTGGCGCAGTTTCGACGCGGGGGAAAGCTTTGAGGAATATACCGTTGTCGATATTGCGGGCGGATTGTCGAGGGGACTGTGGGAGCCGTTCATAATCTATGAGGACGGCTGGCTCTACTGCTTCTATTCGTCCGAGGCTTATTACGAAAAGCACAGTCAGGTGCTGATATACAAGCGCTCGCGGGACGGGGTAAACTGGAGCGACCCGGTCGATGTCTGCGCCTGCGACGACCCGACGCTTCGTCCCGGGATGATATCGGTTGCCAAAATGGGCAACGGCAGGTTTTTTGCGGCATATGAGCTTGTGTCCGAGCACGGCGGTCACAGCGACCGCGTATATTACAAGATCGCCGACAGGCTTGACGGCGACTGGGATCCGCGCATTCCCGGCAGACTGCTTGTCCCGAAAAACGGTTCCGATTACATCGGTTCCGCGCCTTTCTGCGGCTGGACTCCCGCAGGCGGAAGTTGTGGCACACTGTTTGTGACCGCCAATTTCGGCGGCGGACAGTACATATATGTCAGCTTTGACTGCGGCGAGAGCTTTGAAGCGATTGACAATCCGCTTCCGTACACACGTCCGACCGGCTATTCGCCCTGCTTTATTTCCGCTTCCGACAAGAAGCATGTTTATTACCTGAACACGCAGGAATGTGACGACCGCTTCGGCAAGGTTATGTTTGCAAAGCTGAAGGTCACGGGCGGGGACGAAATACAAAAAGAGCGATAACAAAAATTGATAAATATAAAAAGGTGTCTGATCTTATGAAAAAACTAACGAAATTAACAGCATTGGTTCTTGCGGCGGCATGCCTTGCCGCATCGGTCGGATGTGCAAGGGGTAACGACACAACAACAACGGCGGAGACGACGGCGGCGACCACGACGGCGCCGACCCCCGATTTTGACGGCAGTCTTGACGGTTACACCGTCGTGTATTCCGCCTCATCCTCCGCACGGGTGAAGAAGAGCGCAAGGGAACTTGCCAACGCCATCGGCTGCAGTGTTGCAACGACAGCCGAAGCGGGCACCGAAAAGGTAATTCTGGTCGGCGATACCGACAGGTCCGAATCAACCGATGCCGCAAAGGCGTTGAGCGCGTCCGGATCAAAGAGGGCGTATAATTACAGCCTGTCGGTGAGTGAAAACAACAACATCGTGATAATCGGCGATAAACCCGATTCGATCGCTCAGGCGATCTCCGATGTTATTGAATCCTACATAGAGAAGGACGGGAAAAACGTCCGCATAAAGCTTGTCAAGGACGCGCCCGTGATTTACGGCTACGATTTCCCGATGATTACCGCATCGAACGGTATACGCTTCCGCACCGAGGTCATCTCAGAGGTCTATCTTCCGAAATTTGCGACAGGTACAGCCAAGGGAACGCAGTATCCGAAGGTGATCGAGCTTCAGCACGACGAAAGATACAAGGGCATACTGCTTGCGACCTATCAGGCGGACAACAAGGGCTTCAGGGTGTCGCAGAGTACCGACGGCGGCGAAAGCTGGCATCCGTATTCGAACGCGGTCCAGCTTCTTGACAAGTCGCTCTCGCTCTACTGGAACGGACATCTTTTTGAGCTTCCCTGTCAGGTGGGCGACATGCCTGCCGGAACGGTTCTGCTGTCCGGCTGCTGTATCGACAAGGCGCAGGACACAAAAACGCACATTTCGATCTGGAGAAGCTTCAACGGCGGCAAAAACTGGGAGCAGTACAGCATAGTCGGAGAGGCGGGCGGTCTCGGCGAGGGACTGTGGGAGCCCTGCATAGTCTATGAGAACGGAAGTCTTTACTGCTTCTATTCGGACGACTCCGATCCCGCGCACGATCAGAAGCTTGTCTACAAGAAATCGACCGACGGAGTGAACTGGGGAGATGCCGTCGAATGTGTCGCACTTGAGGATCCCACACTGCGTCCGGGCATGATCTCGGTCGTAAAGATGAACAACGGCAAGTATTTTGCTCCGTATGAGCTGGTAAGCGGTCCGATGGCAACCACGCATACCGACTACGTCTACTATAAGATTCTTGACAGTCTTGACGGCGACTGGAATCCGACCGATGTCGGCAAACGGCTTACGGCAAAGGGCGGTCCCGATTATATAGGCTCTGCGCCGTGGTGCGGATATATACCGGATGTCGGCGAAAACGGAGTGCTGATTCTGTCCTCAAAGAAGGGCGGCGGGCAGTATATGTATGTAAGCTTCGACTGCGGCGAGACTTTTGAGGCAATTCCGAATCCCCTCCCGTATGAGGGAACGGTTGCAGGATATTCTCCTTCCTTCTTTGCAACATCCGACGGCAAGACTCTGCTTTATGCGCAGACGGTTCCGTGGAAGGACGGACACAACAAGATAATGTTTGCGAGAATAAAGCTCCAGGAAGCCTTTGAAATTAAATAAAACAGAAATAACTAAGGAGATAAGATAAAATGAAAAAAACATTCAGATTTTTGTCACTTGTGCTTGCGGCGGCGTGCAGTCTTGTGATATTTGCCGGCTGCCCCGCAAAACAGGACCCGACCGCGACCACAACAACCGCTTCGACAGAGGAGACTCCCTCGCCCGATTTTACAGGCAAGCTTGACGGATATACGGTAGTCTATCCCGGATTCGCGGCGGCAAGCGTAAGGGACAATGCGACAAAGCTCGCGAAGCTTATCGGATGCGAGGCGAAAGCCGACAAGGGAGCCTCCGGCGATTATGCCGACAACGGCGGACTTGAAATCCTTGTAGGCGACACAAACCGCCCCGAATCGGCGGCGGCAAAGGACGCGCTGACAGCCGCAGGCTCAAAGAGAGCGTATAATTACAGCGTGACGATCGCCGACAACAACAGAATCGTGATAGTCGGCGACAAGCCGGACGCTGTCGCGCAGGCGGTATCCGATCTTATCGAAAAACACATCGAAAAGCGTGACGACGGAAGCCATCTGCTTCTTGCCAAGGGAGAGTCGATCAGCGACGGCTATGATTTTCCGCTGATTACTGCGTCAAACGGAGTACGCTTCAGATCCGAGATCATTTCGACCGTTTACCAGCCCAATCTTAAGGTTGCTACCTACAAAGGTTCGCAGTACCCGACGATCATAGAGCTTGAACACAACGGAAGCAAGAACGGGCTCATGCTTGCAAGCTTTGAGGTCTTTGGCGGCGGATCGACCGGATTCAGAGTTTACCGCAGCTCGGACAAGGGCGCGACATGGAAGCCGCTTTCGACAGCTGTCGAAAAGCTTGACCCCACGCTCACAAGCCATTGGGAGCCGCATCTCTTTGAGCTTCCCTGTCAGGTGGGCGACATGCCCGAGGGAACAATCCTGCTGTCGGGTACGACCATCAATGCCGGTAACGACAGAAAATCGCATGTGACTGTCTGGAGAAGCTTCAATCAGGGCAAGAGTTGGGAGCAGTACAGCATAGTTGCAGAAGCGGGCGGACTCAAGGAGGGTCTTTGGGAACCCTTCATTATGTACGAAAACGGTGCGCTTTATTGCTTCTATTCTGACGACTCGGATCCGGCACACGATCAGAAGCTTGTTTACAGAAAATCGACCGACGGTGTAAACTGGGGTGAGCTTGTTGAGATCGTCGCATTCGAGAACTCTCTGCACCGTCCGGGCATGATATCGATTGCGAAAATGGGCAACGGTAAGTATTTTATGCCCTACGAGGTTGGTCTCGCAGGTGAGGACGGCAATCATAATTACAGCATATACTATAAGATTGTAGACGATCTTGACGGCGACTGGCAGAAGGAGGATCCCGGCACCAAGCTGAGATCTGTCACAAGAGGCGGAGCGGACTATATCGGGTCGGCACCCTTCTGCGCATGGGCGCCCGCAGGCGGCGAATGCGGAACGCTGTTTGTTAACGCAGTCGGCGGCGGCGAGAAGTACATGTATGTAAGCTTCGACTACGGAAAAACCTTTGAGGCGGTTCCGAACCCGATCCCGTCCGAGAGATCGACAGGCTATTCGCCCTCCTTCTTCGTGCTTGCCGACGGCAAGACCGTGCTGTACGGAAACACAACAAACTGGGGCGAGAGCTTCGGTCAGGTCAAGTTTGTAAGACTTGTGATCGAGGACCCGCTTAAAAACAGCTGAATAAAGATAGTTATTAAATGAAAAAAACATTCGGATTTTTGTCACTTGTGCTTGCGGCGGCATGCAGTCTCGCGATTTTTGCCGGCTGTCCCGCAAAAGAGGACCCGAACGCGACCGCAACAACCGCTTCGACCGGGGAGACTCCCGCGCCCGATTTTACGGGTAAGCTTGACGGATATACGGTCGTATATCCCGGATTTTCGGCGGCAAGCATAAGGGACAATGCGACAAAGCTCGCGAAGCTTATCGGATGCGAGGCAAAAGCCGATAAGGGAGCCTCGGGCGATTATGCCGACGACGGCGGACTTGAAATCCTTGTAGGCGACACAAACCGCCCCGAATCGGCGGCGGCAAAGGACGCGCTGACAGCCGCAGGCTCAAAAAGAGCATATAATTACAGCGTGACGATCGCCGACAACAACAGAATCGTGATAGCCGGCGACAAGCCGGACGCTGTCGCGCAGGCGGTATCCGATCTTATCGAAAAATACATCGAAAAGCGTGACGACGGCATGTACATAACGCTCACCAAAGAGCAGGGGCTGTCCTACGGCTATGATCTGCCGATAATTACTGCGTCAAACGGCGTGCGTTTCCGGACCGAGCTTGTTTCACTGCTCTTCAAACCGAATCCCACACAGATCGGAAGCAGGGACAGAGGTACGCAGTACCCTGCCATTGTATTGCTTGAGCATCAGCAGAGGGAAAGCGACAACGGCATAATGCTCGCCACAATGGAATATTTCAACACGAGCGGAGAAAACGGCTTCCGCATGCTCCGCTCCGCCGACGGCGGCGAGAGCTGGAAGCAGGTCGCCGTCGTCTCCGAGACAATCGACAAAACGCTCACACGTTATTGGGAGCCGCATCTGTTCGAGCTTCCCGTACAGGTTGGCGACATGCCCGCGGGAACCGTTCTGCTGTCGGGAACTACAATCGACGCGGCAGGTGACCTGAAATCGCATATAACGATCTGGAGGAGCTTCAACTGCGGCAAGAGTTGGGAGCAGTACAGCATAGTCGCAGAGGCGGGCGGTCTCGGCGAGGGACTGTGGGAGCCCTGCATAATATATGAAAACGGGATGCTCTACTGCTTCTATTCGGACGACTCCGACCCCGCACACGATCAGAAGCTGTCCTTCAGAAAATCGACCGACGGCGTAAACTGGGGAGAGCCGACCGACATCTGTGCGCTTGCCGAATTTCATTGGCGCCCCGGCATGGTCTCGGTCGCGAAAATGGGCAACGGCAAATACTTTTTGCCGTATGAACTTTGCAGTAACGAGCCGGGTGACAACGGTGATGTCTTTTTCAGGATTGTTGACGATCTTGAGGGCGACTGGAAACCGGAAGAAAAGGGAACAATGCTCAGATCGGTGACGAAGGGCGGAGCCCCGGTCATCGGCAGGGCGCCCTGGTGCGCATGGATTCCCGCGGGCGGTGAACGCGGAACGCTGGTCGTGAATGCGATCATCGGCTGTGAAAAATATCTTTACGTCAGCTTCGACTACGGAGAAAGCTTTGAGGCAATCGAAAATCCGATTCCGTTTGACGGACCGACGGTTGCCGGATATTCTCCGTCCTTCTTCCCGATGTCCGACGGAAAGACCCTGCTTTATGCACAGACGGTTCCGTGGATGGGCGATCACAACAAACTTATGTTTGCGAGAATAAAGATTGAAGAATCACTTGATAAATGATAAAAATCCATTCAAAAATGATGAAAGAGAGAAAAAGATGAAGAAAACAACAAAACTGACGGCAATGCTTCTTGCGGCGGCGTGTAGTCTTGTGATATTTGCCGGCTGCCCCGGAAAAAAAGACCCGAACGCGACCACAACAGCCGCTTCGACAGGTGAGACTCCCGCGCCCGATTTTACGGGAAGACTTAGCGGGTATACGGTAGTCTATCCCGGATTTTCGGCGGCAAGCATAAGGGACAATGCGACAAAGCTCGCGAAGCTTATCGGATGCGAGGCGAAAGCCGATAAGGGAGCCTCGGGCGATTATGCCGACGACGGCGGACTTGAAATCCTTGTAGGCGACACAAACCGCCCCGAATCGGCGGCGGCAAAGGACGCGCTGACAGCCGCAGGCTCAAAGAGAGCGTATAATTACAGCGTGACGATCGCCGACAACAACAGAATCGTGATAGTCGGCGACAAGCCGGACGCTGTCGCGCAGGCATTGTCCGACATTGCCGAAAAATACATTGAAAAGCGCGACGACGGAAGCCATCTGCTTCTTGCCAAGGGTCAGACGATCAGCGACGGCTACGATCTGCCGGTAATTACTGCGTCAAACGGCGTGCGTTTCAGAACAGAGCTTATTTCACAGATATACACACCCAGAAAGACGCCGGGCAAGGAAAAGGGATGTCAGTATCCGAAGGTTATCGAGCTTCAGCACAACGGTGAATACAACGGCATGCTGATCGCAACCTACGAGTCGGACGACTCGGGATTTAGAGTGTCACGTTCCACCGACGGCGGTCAGACATGGAAGCCTGCAATGATGGCGGTCGAGAAAATGGACAGCTCGCTTACACAGCACTGGGAGCCGCATCTGTTCGAGCTTCCCTGTCAGGTGGGCGACATGCCCGAGGGAACAATCCTGCTGTCGGGTACGACGATCAGCAGGGATCTCAGCACAAAATCTCATGTAACCATCTGGAGAAGCTTCAATCAGGGCAGAAAATGGGAGCAGTACAGCATAGTCGCAGAGGCGGGCGGTCTCGGCGAGGGACTGTGGGAACCCTGCATACTTTACGAGAACGGATATCTCTACTGCTTCTATTCGGACGACTCCGACCCCAAACACGATCAGAAGCTGGTCTATAAGAAATCGAAGGACGGCATAAGGTGGACCGATTTCACCGAGTGCGTCGCAATGGACGATCCGATTTACCGTCCGGGCATGATCTCGGTCGTGAAGATGAACAACGGCAAATTCTTTGCGTCCTACGAGCTTCTTGACGGTCCCATGGCAGAGCCGCACACCGACCGCATCTACTACAAGGTCGTAGACACTATTGACGGCGACTGGAACCCATCCGACCCCGGAAAACTGCTTGTGCCGAGGGGAGGAGAAAACTATATCGGTTCGGCACCCTGGTGCGGATATCTCCCCGGCATCGGAGAAAACGGAATCGTGTTCGTGACCGCAAACAGGGGCGGCAACAAGTTTATTTACATAAGCTTTGACTACGGCGAGACATTTGAGGCGATCGAAAATCCGCTTCCCTATGTCGACAGGAACACAGGTTATTCGCCTTCTTTCTTCGCTTCCGCCGACGGAAAGACGCTCTTCTATGCGCAGACCGTGCCGGGAGAGAAAAAGCTGAACAAAATAATGTTCGCAAAAATAAGGATCGAAGAAGCGTTTGAACTCAAGTAATCGGGGACAAAAGACCAAAAATCGGTTTATGACCCGTTTTGTGCCTGTTTTCTTTGCCTGCAAGGAAGACAGGCACAGCTCAAAGAAAGGAAATACCATACAAATGAAAAAAACATTCAGATTTTTGTCACTTGTGCTTGCGGCGGCGTGCAGTCTCGCGATTTTTGCCGGATGCCCCGCAAAACAGGACCTGACCGCGACCACAACAGCCGCTTCGACAGGTGAGACTCCCTCGTCCGATTTTACAGGCAAGCTTGACGGATATACGGTCGTATATCCCGGATTCGCGGCGGCAAGCGTAAGGGAAAACGCCGCAAAGCTCGCAAAGTTTATAGGATGCGAGGCAAAAGCCGACAAGGGAGCCTCCGGGGATCATCCCGACAACGGCGGACTTGAAATCCTTGTAGGTGACACAAACCGCCCCGAATCGGCGGCGGCAAAGGACGCGCTGACAGCCGCAGGCTCAAAGAGAGCGTATAATTACAGCGTAACGATCGCCGACAACAACAGAATAGTGATCGTAGCCGACAAGCCGGACGCAATTACGCAGGCGGTGATCGCATTATGCGAAAGCTACATCGAAAAGCGTGACGACGGAAGCTATCTGCTTCTTGCCAAGGGTCAGACGATCAGCGACGGCTACGACTCGCAGATAATCACCGCATCGAACGGGGTTCGCTTCAAGCCCGAGATCATTTCGACCGTTTATCAGCCGAATCTGAATCTGGCAACATCCAAAGGCTCGCAGTACCCGACGATCATAGAGCTTCAGCACAACGGAAGCAATAACGGGATAATGCTCGCAAGTTTTGAGGTATTTGCAAAGGGCGCGAGCGGATTCAGAGTCTATCGGAGTTCCGACAAGGGCGCGACATGGAAGCCGCTTTCGACAGCTGTCGAAAAGCTTGATCCCACGCTGACAAAACACTGGGAGCCGCATCTGTTTGAGCTTCCCTGTCAGGTAGGCGACATGCCCGAGGGCACTATTTTGCTGTCGGGAACCACTATAAACAGCAGTAACGACAAAAAAACACATGTAACTATCTGGAGAAGCTTCAATCAGGGCAAGACATGGGAGCAGTATTCGGTCGTAGCCGAGGCGGGCGGTCTCAACGAGGGACTTTGGGAACCGTTCATCATGTACGAAAACGGTGCGCTCTACTGCTTCTATTCGGACGACTCGGATCCCGAACACGATCAGAAGCTTGTTTACAGAAAATCGACCGACGGCGTAAACTGGGGCGAACTTGTGGAAATCGCCGCATTTGAGGAATCCCACTGGCGTCCGGGCATGATCTCGATTGCAAAGATGGGCAACGGAAAGTATTTTATGCCTTACGAGGTCGGCAGCAGACAGGTTGAGGGCTATACCGACTACGATATATACTTCAAGATCGTCGATGATCTTGACGGCGACTGGCAGAAAGAAGATCACGGCACCAAGCTGACCTCTGTAACAAAAGGCGGCGCAAAGATAATCGGTTCGGCGCCATTCTGTGCATGGGCGCCTGCGGGCGGTGAGTGCGGAACTCTGTTTGTGACCGCGAACACGGGCGGGCAAAAGTACATTTATGTAAGCTTCGACTACGGCAAGAGCTTTGAGGCAATCGACAATCCGATCCCGTCCGAGAGATCGACAGGCTATTCTCCTTCCTTCTTCGTGCTGGATGACGGCAAGACCGTGCTGTACGGCAACACGACAAACTGGGGCGACAGCTTCGGTCAGATCAAATTTGTAAGACTTGTTATTGAAGACCCGCTTAAAAACAGCTGAAAAAGAAGGGCATAAAATGAAAAAAATATTCAGACTTCTGTCACTTGCCCTTGCGTCGGCGTGCGGCATTGCTATATTTGCCGGTTGTCCCGCAAAACAGGACCCGACCGCGACCACAACAGCCGCTTCGACCGGGGAAAATCCCGCACCCGGTTATACAGGAAGACTTAGCGGGTATACGGTCGTATATCCCGGCTTTTCTGCGGCAGGAATAAGGGAAAGTGCAACAAAGCTCGCAAAGCTTATCGGATGCGAGGCGAAAGCCGACAAGGGAGCCTCGGGCGACTTTGCCGACAACGGCGGTCTTGAAATCCTTGTAGGCGACACCGACCGTCCCGAGTCGGCAGCGGCAAAGGATGCGCTGACAGCCGCAGGTTCGAAGAGAGAGTATAATTACAGCGTGACGATCGCCGACAATGACAGAATCGTGATAGTCGGCGACAAGCCGGACGCAATCATTCAGGCGGTAAACGCCGTCTGCGAAAGCTATCTTGAAAAGCGGGATAACGGCTGCTATCTGCTTCTTGACAAAGGACAGTCGATCGGCGACGGCTACGATTTCCGCATAATCACCGCATCGAACGGCGCACGCTTCAAATCCGAGATCGTTTCGACCGTTTATCAGCCGCCGGAAAATACGAAAAGTTCGTCCTATCCGACGATCATAGAGCTTCAGCACAGCGGCAACAAGAACGGGATAATGCTCGCAAGCTTTGAGTCGGACAACTCCTGCTTCAGAGTCTATCGCAGTTCGGACAGGGGCGAGACATGGAAGCTTGTTTCGACAGTGATTGAAGGGCTTGATCCCACGATGACAAAACACTGGGAGCCGCACCTCTTCGAACTTCCCGTACAGGTGGGCGACATGCCCGCAGGCACGGTTCTGCTGTCGGGAACGACGATCACCAAGGACACCAAAACAAAATCTCACGTAACCATCTGGAGAAGCTTCAATCAGGGCAAGTCATGGGAGCAGTATTCGGTCGTAGCCGAAGGCGGAGGCATAGGGTACGGCGTGTGGGAGCCGTTTATCATGTATGAAAACGATGCACTCTACTGCTTCTATTCGGACGATTCCGACCCCGAGCACGATCAGAAGCTTGTATACAAAAAATCGACCGACGGCGTAAACTGGGGCGAGCTTGTGGAAATCGCCGCTTTTGAGGAATATCACTGGCGTCCGGGCATGATTTCAATTGCGAAAATGGGCAATGGAAAGTATTTCATGCCCTATGAGATATGCAGTAACGAGGTTGCGGGTGTCGGAAACGACATATATTTCAAGATTGTCGATGATCTTGACGGCGACTGGCAGAAAGAGGATCACGGCACCAGACTGACCTCTGTCACAAAGGGCGGTGCCGCAAAGGTCGGCTCTGCTCCCTTCTGTACATGGACGCCCGCGGGCGGTGAGTGCGGAACTCTTATCGTTGTTGCGAGAGTCGGCAGTGAGAGGTACATATACGTAAGCTTTGACTACGGCAAATCCTTTGAGGCAATCGACAACCCGATTCCCTATTCGGGCGATAAAACGGGTCGTTCGCCTACGCTCTTTGCGCTTGACGACGGCACCGTGCTTTACGGCAACACGGCAAACTGGGGTGACGGCTTCGGGCAGATCAAATTTGCAAGGATTGTCATCGAAGATCCGCTTAAAAACAACTGATAATGGATGTGGCATGCATGAAAAGACTTGTTTCAACGGTCTGTGCGGCGGCTGTTGTCTGCGCAGTTCTTGCCGGATGCGGCGGGAATGACATCGCTGACAGCAGTCGGCTGACCGGCGGCACAACGACCGCTTATGTAAGCACGGTTTCGGTGACCGTAACCGACAACAAAACTACGACTGCGGGACAGCCGTCAACGGCTGTCCCCGCAACGACAGTGACACCGATCACATCGGCACCCGTGACGAATCTGCCGACACAGACAGCCACAGCATCCCGCACGACGACGACACCGCAAGTCAGCACGGCTTTGCCGCCCGTGACAACGACAGGTTCGAAAGACACATCCGCACCGCCCGTGACAATGACACGTCCGAGCATCATCTCCGCGCCGCCTTCGACGACGGTTACCGAAATCGCGGGCGAGCCTGTAATTACTCCGAACGGAAGGGTCTGGCAGCCGCTTGTGAAGAGTACGGTCGCGGATGCACCCGAGAAGTCGTGGGACAAGGGTATCGGATGTCCGTCGGTGATAGTGCTTGAGCACAGCGGAAGTAAAAACGGACTTATCATCGCGGCGTACAGCGTGGCAGACAGCGGTCTTACAGGCGGCAGGACCTCTCTGCGCATCGCGCGCAGTTCGGACGGCGGGAACACCTTTGTGCTTGCCGCGAAGGTGTACGAAAGTCTTGACACAACGATCGAGGCATGCTGGAACCCGCATCTTTTTGAGCTTCCGACAAGGATCGGGGACATGCCCGAGGGTACGCTTCTGCTTGCGGGCGGATCGATAGACCCGGGGCAGAGAAGAAAATCGACGATTTCGGTCTGGCGAAGCTTTGACTGCGGCGAGAGCTGGGAGCAGTATTCGGTGGTAGCCGAAGGCGGAGGCATCGGAGACGGCGTATGGGAACCGTTTCTGTTCTGTGAAAACGGATACCTTTACTGCTTCTATTCGGATGATGCGACGGCAAAACATTCGCAGTCGCTGGTTTACAAAAAATCGACCGACGGTAAAAACTGGTCGGAACCGTACGACATGACGGCTCCCGACGATTACGCATTGCGTCCGGGCATGATTTCGATTGCGAAAATGGGCAACGGGAAGTTCTTTTCCGTTTACGAGGTCGGAAGCGACAAGGGCGGCGGAGTGCCGGTCTATTACAAAATAACCGATTCGCCCGACAGCTGGGACAGTAAAAAACTCGGCAAAAAGCTGACAGCGAAAAACGGACAGACTTGCGGCTCCGCACCGTGGTGCGCATGGTCGCCGATCGGCGGTGAGTGCGGAACGCTTGTCGTCTCGGCAAAATACGGAACGGGCGACAACAGGCTTTTCGTGAGCTACGATTACGGCGAGACATTCGAGCTTGTTGAAAATCCGCTTAACTATCCGAACGAAAACGGTTACGGCTATTCGGCATCGCTTTTCTTCCCGTCGGACGGCAAAACGCTGTATTATGCCAACACGACCGATAACGGTAAAGGAAAAGCAAGGATCGAATTTGCGAAAATAAGAATAAGCTGAGAGGTATCTCCGATATGAAAGGAAACCCTATGAAGCGATATTTTATGAGAGCGACGGCGGCACTGTTGCTTGTATGCGCCTGCCTTACGGCATTTGCCGCCTGCAAAAAGACCGACGACGGCAGCGGTACGACCGCCGGCGGGACGACAACAGCCCCGGGAACAGCTGTGGCGGAAAGTGTCGATCTTTCGGGATTCACGGTTGTCTATCCGGGATTCGGCGGTGCGGCGGTGTCGGCGGCGGCAAACAGGCTCGCAAAGGCGATCGGATGCGAAGCCAAAGCCGACAAGGGTGCCTCCGGCGACTACCCGGACGCGGGCGGCAGTGAAATACTTGTCGGAGTGACCGACCGTGCCGAATCGACGGCGGCGAAGGAAGCGCTTGACGCGTCAAAATCCAAGAAAAAGCATTTTTACAGCATTACGGTAAGTGAAAAGCGCGTTGCGATAGTCGGAAACACCCCTGTTGCAACCGTCGAGGCGGTGAATGTCGTGATTGAAGACCTTATAAACGATAAAACACTGAACATACCGGTCGGGACGGTGAAGTCCGGTTCGATTGCCGCCGATCCGATAAAGGCATCGAAGGCGGAGCTTGTCCCCGAGGTCATTTCGACGATCGTAAAGGCGCCGATTCAGACATGGGGCAACGGAGTAGGCTATCCGTCGGTGATCGAGCTTGCGCACAACGGCGACAAGAACGGCATGCTTCTTGCCGCATATTCGGTATCGGACAGCGGAAAGACCGGCGGTCCGACCAGCATACGCGTTGCGCGTTCAACAGACGGCGGCGGCAAGTGGCTTCAGTGCGGCAGGGCATACGAAGAATTTGACAAATCAATCGAAGCATGCTGGAACCCGCATCTGTTTGAGCTTCCGACAAAGATGGGTGAGCTTTCCGAGGGAACGATCATTCTTTCGGCGATCTCAATAGATGCAGGGCAGAAGATAAAATCGGCAGTCTGCGCGTGGGTAAGCACCGATCAGGGAAAGAGCTGGAAGGAGTATTCGGTTGTGGACACTGCCGGGGGGCTTTCCGAGGGAATGTACGAGCCGTACATAATGTATGAAAACGGCAAGCTTTACTGCTTCTACTCTGACGAATCCGAACATGATGTTCATTCGCAGAAGCTGGTCTACAAAACATCGACCGACGGTAAGAACTGGTCGGAGAAGTTTGACATGGTTACGCTTGACGACCGGACCGAGCGCCCGGGTATGGCGGTCGTCGCCAAAATGGGCAATGGCAAATACTTCGGCGTTTACGAGGTTTGCAGTACACTGCCCGACAAGGGAGCGACAATTTACTTCAAGATTGTCGATTCGATCGACGACTGGAGATCGGGCGAAAAGGGCGAGGTCCTGAAAACAAAGGACGGTCAGACATGCGGCTCGGCGCCATGGTGTGCATGGACGCCTGTCGGCGGGGATTGCGGCATGCTCATAGTCTCGGCGAAATACGGCGCGAAAAACAATGAGTTTTTCGTAAGCTTTGACTACGGCGAGACTTTTGAGCTTGTAAAGAACCCGCTTGAATACAGCGGCAGGAACGGGCTTGGCTACTCCGCATCTCTGTTTTTCTCGGCTGACGGCAAGACTCTCTACTACGCAAATACCATCGACGACGAAAGCAACGAGGAAAAGGCAAAGATCGACTTTGCAAGAATAAGAATACGCTGAAAAACTCCGTCGGGGCAGACAAAAAAGTCCGCTCCGACGGAAAAATTTTCAATGCTTGTTCTTGATTTGGACAATAAATTGTGGTATACTGATATAAAATGTGACCCGGAGTCAGGCTATGTCCGATCTGAATAATCCGAAATCAAAATCCGTTACAATTCCCCCGACTTTTTCGGGTATGCGGCTGAACGAGGCGCTGGCGAGGCTTGGCGTGATCGTCGATTCTCCCTGCGGAGGCAGGGGTGTCTGCGGGAAATGCCGTGTAAAGCTGACAGGCGGCAGTCTTGCCGATCTGTCGGGCGGGATAATCACCGCAGGCGATACACCGATTACTCTTTCCGCGTGCAGATATGTCTGCACCGATGCGGGAGCGGTGATCGAAAGTCTGCCGCAAAGCGGGGATATGTTTGTCCGCAAAAAAAGCGGTTCTTGTCCGGACGTGGCGGGAATTGCGGTCGATATCGGGACAACGACGCTTGCGGTTGCGGCAGTTGACCGAAACGGCGGGATTATTTCCGAAGTTACTGCCGACAATCCGCAGAAGATATTCGGCGCGGATGTAATAAGCAGGATATCGGCGGCAGAGAACGGAAAGACCGACATAATGCACAGACTTGTCTGTGACGCGGTTGACCGTGCGATCGCAGAGCTTTGCCGCGATCCCGGCGTGTCCGCACCGATCAAAGGAGTGGCGGCGGGCAATCCCGCAATGACCGCCCTTTTTTGCGGGGTGTCCCCCGCGTCGCTTGCGAGAGCGCCTTTTGCGCCCCCGTTTACCGAAAGCCGCACCGTCCGCACGGAAAAGAGCGGAGCTGTTATCAGAACCGCCCCGATCGCGTCCGCCTTTATCGGCGGGGATCTTGTCTGCGGAGCGCTGAAATACCGACTTCAGGTCGCCGACCGACCGACACTTTTTGTCGATCTCGGCACAAACGGGGAAATGGCGGTCGCCGACGGCAGGGGAGGACTGTTTGTCGCTTCCGCGGCGGCGGGTCCCGCACTTGAAGGTGCGGGAATAAGCTGTGGGGTCGGCGGTGTTCCCGGAGCGATATGCTCTGTGGTCGGACTTGAGGGCGGCAGACCGATCATCCGTACTGTCGGCGGCAAGCCTCCGACCGGAATATGCGGCGGCGGACTTGCCGATCTTATCTCGATTCTGCTCGACAGCGGTATAATTACTCCCGACGGAGAGCTGATCGGCGGCAGATATATCATTGACAGGGAGCATGACATATACATTACAGCCGACGACGTTCATGCATACATGCTTGCCAAGGGTGCGATATGCGCCGCAGTCGTCTGCCTTGTCAACGGGGCGGGTCTGCGGCTTTCCGATATAAAAAGGGCGGTAATCGCGGGCGGACTCGGCTCGCACGTGAATCGTTTTTCAGCCGCAAGAACCGGGCTTTTGCCCGAGCGTATCGCGCGTATTGCCGACTTTGTCGGCAACAGCTCGCTTGAGGGTGCGGCTGCCTGTGTTTCCGACCATGATTTTTTTCGTGAAGCCGAAATATTTGCAGAGAAAAGTGTCACACTTACGCTTGCCGGCTCGTCTTTGTTTGAGTCGGAGTTTATGAGATGCATGAATTTTCCCGGGTATGACCCGGATATGGGAGAGTAGAGATGTCGGAGAAGCAAAACAGCATACTGCTGATAACCTGTGATGAGCTGAACCGCGAGGTGCTCGGCATTTACGGAAACCGCGCGATAAGCACGCCGAACATAGACGCCATAGGAAACTGCGGAACAAGATTTGACAATGCGTACACGGTCAGTCCGTGGTGTCTGCCCGCGAGATGCTCGATTCTTACCGGGCTTTATCCGCACAGAAGCGGAGCGTACAGCAACTTCAGAAAATGCGCGCTTGCGGGAACAATCCCGAACATTTTCACCGGTCTGCACACTGCCGATTACACGGTTGCGATGTTCGGCAAATGTCATTTTGCGCCCGTGCCCTATTCGCAGACCCGACCGGATGTCACCCTTCCGTATGATGAGTTCAAAGAATATTATATGTCGCTCGGGCTCGATCACCTTGATCTTGAGGATGACAAGCAGGTGTCGGTCTGGTTCAGGGATGACTGGGCAAAGGAGGCGGAAGCCGACGGCACGCTTGAGGCGATGCGCAGAGCGGTGTGGGATCGAAGCCTCGGCAAGGTGTATCCTTTCCCGGGACCGCTTCACCTTCATCCGGACGCATGGGTCGGCGACAAGGCGACCGAATACATAAAAAACGCCGACCCGGACAAGCCGCTGTTTGCGTGGGTCTCGTTCAGCGGGCCGCACTATCCGATGGACGCGCCCGAGGAATATATAAAGCGGGTCGATGCCGACAGGCTGACCCCGAGAAAATACCGCGAGGGCGAGCTTGAAGGCACCGACCGTATCCACCACAAGGATTATTACGGCAGAGGCAACATAGACGGATGCAGTTGTGCGCCCGACGCGGCATGCCGCAATTACGACGAGGCGTACTGGAAGCGCATGCGGACGAATTACAACGCGGTTGTTTCGCTTATCGACGACAAAGTCGGCGAGATAGTTTCCGCCGCCCGTGAAAAATACGGCGACGATCTGCTCATAATATTCACAGCAGATCACGGCGAAATGCTCGGCGATCACGGAATATGGGGCAAGCACAACTGCGCGTACGACGAGGTCTGGCGCATCCCGATGCTGATATCCTTCCCGCACGGGGAGCAGGCGGGAGAAGTCAGATGCGACATAATGAACTCCTGCGACATACTGCCGACCTGTCTTGAAGCGGCATCGGCGGAGCCGATCGCCTGCGACGGCGTGTCGGTTTATCGTGAAACCGACAGAAAATACACATTTGCCGAGGGAGAAGGCTTTATGGCTGTCACCGACGGCAAGGCAAAGTATGTACACATCCGCAAACGCGGCAAAAACGGCAATATTGTCGAGAACTACCGCGAGTTTACCGATCTTGTCGGCGATCCCGACGAATTTGAAAACAGGATCGGGCGTCCCGAATGTCAGGCTAAGCTCGCCGAGCTTCGCGGGGTGCTTATCGATCACGTAATTGACAGGGTTCTGCCTTGATTTTTTGCAAATAACGATGAAAATGGTATAGAAAAATGGTTTTTTCAAGTCTGATATTTGTATTCTGCTTTTTTGTGATACATTTTGCGGCGATGATGTTCGCCCCGACGATCAAGGCGAAAAACGCGGTACTGCTCGTGTCGTCGCTTATCTTCTATGCGTGGGGCGGCGCGTCATATCTCGTTCTGCTTTGCGGAATGGTTTTCGTGAACTATGCCGGGGCGATACTCACCGACCGCGCCGCGGACGGGCGCAGCCGCAAGGCATATATGATTATTACCGTCACCGCCGATCTTCTGCTTCTCGGCTTTTTCAAGTACACGGGATTCTTCCTGTCGAACATAAAGCTGATTACCGGATTCCCCGAAACAATTCCGCAGATCGCACTGCCGATCGGTATTTCCTTCTACACATTCCAGCTTCTTTCCTACACGGTTGACGTTTACAGAAAAGAGGTGCCGGCGCAGAAGAGTTACGGTCTGCTGCTTCTCTATACCGCGTCCTTTCATCAGTGCATAGCCGGACCGATCGTAAGATATGCCGATGTCAACGAGGAACTTCTGCACAGAAGGGTGTCGGTCACCGAGGTAAGCGACGGAATCGTGCGTTTCTCGGTCGGATTTGCGAAAAAGGCGATACTTGCCAACACCTGTGCAAAGCTTGCGGACGAGCTGCTGCCGTTCGATACCGCCGCGCTTTCGTCATCGTCGAGCCTTGCGCTGATTCTCGGCGGCGTTGCGTATATGTTCCAGATATATTTCGATTTCTCGGCGTATTCGGACATGGCGATCGGCATGGGGTGGATGACAGGCTTCCATTACAAGGAGAACTTCAACTACCCGTATACGGCGACAAGCGTTACCGACTTCTGGCGCAGATGGCACATATCGCTCAGCTCTTTCTTCAAGGATTATGTGTATATCCCGCTCGGAGGAAGCCGCGTTTCAAAGGGACGCCACATATTCAATCTTTTCGCCGTCTGGTTCCTTACAGGAATGTGGCACGGCGCAAGCTGGAACTATATCATGTGGGGACTCTACTTCCTCGTGTTCCTGCTTCTTGAAAAATTCGTTTTCAGAATCGATATGCACAAAAAACTGCCCGCGTATATGCAGATACCGAGAAGAATATATCTGCTTGTCGTGATATTTTTCAGCTGGATACTCTTCAGATTCAGCGATCTTTCAATGGTGTGGGCGACCGTCCGCGGAATATTCTGCCTGAACTCAAACGGATTTACCGATTCCGCGATCGGCGTGACCTTCATGAACTATATCTATCTGCTTCTGTTTGCGGTCATTGCCTGCACTCCGCTTTATAAAAAGATATACGACCGCGCGTCGGCTTCACAGAACGGCACGGTTGCGGCAATACACAACGTGTGGATAATTGCGGGTCCGGTACTGCTTATGTTTTTCTCGTTTGCATCTCTGGTCGGCGACAGCTACAACCCGTTTATTTACTTTATTTTCTGATCTGAAAGGAAGAATGTAATATGAATCAGTCGGATAACGAAAAAGATCTGATAAATGATAACATTGAAGCCGCCGACAGCAGTGAAAACAATGCCGAAAAGCAGGCTGACCCTCAGCCCGAGCAGACGGAACAGCCGGAGCAACCGAACCAACAGGAACAGCCGAAAAAAGCCAAGAAGAAAAAACTGCCGAAGGGCAGACGCAAGGCGATCATGCTCGAAATACAGATTGTCGCGCTTTTTCTGGTAGTATGCTTTGCGCTCGGGGCGATCGCTCCGCTCCGTCCGACATTTTCGGAGGAGGAAAAAAGAGAGCTGACAAAGTTCCCGGTTCCGACATTTGCGACCATAATGGACGGCAGCTTTTTCTCACAGCTTGAGCTGTGGTATGCCGATACATTCCCGTTCAGACAGACATGGATCGACGTAAATTCGTGGTTTTCTTCTCTTTTCGGGAAGAGAGGGGAGCAGGTTATAGGTTCGCTTCCGGTAAGCGGAGACAGTATCCCGACCGTTAATACCGATCACGACTGGTTTGATCCTCCGATCCCGACAGGCGATACCACTACTACGAAAAATCCTTCGACCACTACCGGAAAGCCGGACACAGGCGGAACGACAGGCGGCAGTCCTTCAACATCCGAAAAACCGGTCACACAGCCGCCGCAGACCGACGCGCCGAAGCCGCCCGATACAGGCGGGACTCCGCAGGATCCGAGCGTGATAAACTCGGTCTATGTTTTCGGCGACACAGCCTATGAGCTTTACGGCTTCAATCAGAAATCAAGCGACAGATATGTAAATCTTATAAACGCGCTCGCCGACAGGATGAGCGGAAAGGCGACCGTTTATCCGATAGTCGCTCCGCTTGCATACGGAATAAAGCTGGATGAGGCTACAATAAAGAAATACAAGCTGACCGACGAACAGCAGGCGCTCATGTACATGTACTCGCGCATGAACGACAATGTCAAGAAGGTGTACACCTACAACAACCTGTTAAGACACAAGGATGAGTATCTGTTCTTCCGTACAGACCATCACTGGACGGCGCTCGGCGCCTATTACGCATACGAGATGTTCTGTGCGCACAAGGGAATAGCGCCCATTCCGCTGTCCTCCTATACCGAAAAGCAGTTCCCCGGATTTTTGGGAACGCTCTATGCGACCTGCAAGAATCCGCCGGCACTCAAGGCAAATCCCGACACGGTTTACGCTTACGTTCCGAACGGGGCGACCAAGATGAAGTTCTGGGACAAAAAGAGCGCCGATCCGACTACGTGGAACATCATTCAGAATGTGTCGAACTGGAACGCCGCGTCCAAATACAATACTTTCATCGGCGGCGACAATCCGTACAGCGAAATTCATAATACAAGTAGGAGCGACGGCTCTGCCTGCGTTGTCGTAAAAAATTCGTTCGGCAATGCATACGTTCCCTTCCTTGTCGATCATTACGAATATGTTTATGTTGTCGATTTCCGTTACTATGACGAATGGTCGGCAAAATACAACGGCGGAAAGACCTTTGCACAGCTTGTCGATGAAAAGAACATATCCGACATTCTTGTGGTTACCAACATAATCGCAACCGGCTCGTCGGGTATGCTCACAAGCATGGAAAAGCTCTTTACAAAGTAATATCGGAGTAAAAAACAATGGAAATGACAGAAAAATTCGATCTTGTGGTAGCGGGCGGCGGTATCGCCGGCGTTTCGGCGGCACTCACCGCCGCCGAGCGCGGGCTTAAGGTCGCGCTTGTCGAAAAGCAGTGCGTACTCGGCGGACTTGCGACCTCGGGACTTATCAACTGGTACGAGCCGCTCTGCAACAAAAAGGGCAAACAGCTCATTTTTTCGATGTCCGAGCGACTGCTGAAATATGCATACGGTCTCGGAGGCGGAAAGCTTGATACCGACTGGATGGAAAAGGGCGAGGGTCAGGGCTGGTACGCGACCTTCTTCAATCATCATCTGCTTGCCATGGGGCTGACCCGCCTTCTTGACAACGCGGGAGTGAGGCTTATGTTCGACAGCCTTGTAACAGGCGTCGATATGAGCGGCGGCAGAATCGATGCAGTAACAGTCGAAACGGTCGAAGGCGCAAAAAAATACGGCTGCAAAGCCGTGATCGACGCGACCGGAACCGCAAGGATATTCACGCTTGCCGGGCTGAAGGTGCGCAAGGGCGTCAACTATCTCTCATATGTGGTTCATAATACGATTGTCGGAAGCGACGGCAAGCCCGTTTACCGCAAGTGGGACACGACAGGGAGCGGAATGACGGGCATCGGGCATCCCGAAGGCATGCCGTACTTTGACGGAACCTCTGCCGACGATGTCAACAGATATATCATTGCGGCGCACGGCATGTATATGGACAGGGTTGACAGAGGCGAAAAGGGAAGCGCGGTCACCGAGATACCGCATATGCCGCAGTTCCGCATGATCGCCGCGATCGAAGGAGAGACAACGATTACTCCCGCCGACAAATTCAGACCGATCGGGACTCCGGTCGGAGTCTTCGGCTATTTCTTCAAGCCGGGCGAATGGTTTGAGCTGCCCTACGGCTCGCTTTACAACGGCGGTGTCGGCAATCTTTATGCCGCGGGCAGGATCATTTCGGCAGAGGGCGAGGCATGGGATGCCGTCAGAGTGATTCCGGTTGCCGCGCAGACCGGCGAGGTCGCGGCTGAAGCGGCGGCGCTTATGCTTCGTGACGGTCGGACAAACGTAGAAATTGATGTCGGGAGCCTCAGAGCCGTGCTTGCCGACAAAAAGTACAGACTTTCGTATGACGAATAAAAAATCAGGTCGCACCGATCGGAGCGACCTGATTTTTTCATTGTTTTCCGTATTTTTCGGTGAGATAGGCGATCGCCTCGGTGTATCCGTCAAAGCCCTTGCCGCAGATTGTTTTTTCGGCATAGAGCGAAACGTATGAGAAGCGCCTGAACTCCTCTCTTGACGAAATGTCGGACAGGTGGACCTCAACGGTCGGGAGCCGAACGGCTTTCAGCGCGTCAAGGATTGCAACCGAGGTGTGGGTATAAGCGGCGGGATTGATAATTATTCCGTCAAAAACGCCGTATGCCGACTGTATTTCGTCAACGATTGCGCCCTCGTGATTCGACTGAAAAAACGCGAGATCGGTTCCGGTGCCGGACACGGCATCGGCGCAGAGCGTCTCAAGCTCGGACAGACTGCGGCTGCCGTATATGCCCGGCTCGCGCAGACCGAGCAGATTCAGATTCGGACCGTTTATAATCAGTATTTTCATCTTTGTAATTATTCCCTTCTTTGTACTTGCCGACAGGAGCGGGTTACACTCCGAGGTCGGAGAGTATCGAGCATATTCTGTCGGCGGCATTGCCTGCACTCGCTCCGCTGACCGTGTAGTCGGCGGCTTTTTTGTAGAGCGGCAGACGTTTTTCGTACATTTTTCCGAGCGTTGCGGGGTCGGACAGCGGTCTGCCATCGGTGGCAAGCTCGTCTGTGGGTCGTTCGATAAAGAAAACGATACCGTTTCTGCGCATGTGCATGATGTTTTCGGGCAGTAGCACCGACCCGCCTCCGGTAGATATCACGGCTCCCGACAGCTTTCCGCAGAAAGAGGCGATCATGTCGGCTTCAAGACGGCGGAATCCCGACTCCCCGACCTCGGAAAATATGTCGGGGATGCTTTTTTCTGCGGAGCTTTCGATCATTTCGTCGATGTCGATAAATCCGCGCACAGACCGCTTTGCGACAAGCTTTCCGACCGTGGTTTTTCCGCATCCGGGCATTCCGACCAGTACGACATTTGCCGTTTGCTGTTCGATATGTTCGATTATCGCCTCAATAATGTCGCCGCTGCGCTTCCTGCCGAAGAAGATCTCGTCCGATCTGACCGCCTGTGCCGCGAGCATGGGCAGTCCGCCCGAACAGAGTATGCCCATATCGGCGGCTTCGAGAATGAAGTCCGTGCGCCTCGGGTTGTAGATAAGATCGACCGCCGCGTAGAGCGAACAAAATCTGCGCAGATCAACAGGAGCGCCGTCGCAGTTCGGGAACATGCCAACCGGCGATGTGTTCACGATTATTTCGGTGTCGCAGAAGTGGGGCGAAAAACCCGCTTCGTTGTTTTCGCTGTGAGTAATTACTTTTACATATCCGCCGCGCTCCTTTAAGACTGCGCATACGGTCGCCGATGCGCCTCCGTTTCCGATAACAAGGCATTTTTTGTTCTTTACG
The DNA here is from genome assembly GCA_934486825.1 of uncultured Eubacteriales bacterium. Classification (GTDB taxonomy): domain Bacteria; phylum Bacillota; class Clostridia; order Oscillospirales; family CAG-272; genus CAKSQF01. Next base: position 35,919 of record CAKSQF010000005.1, read on the forward strand.
TCAATCGACGCGCGATCGAGCAGATAGGAGAACCCGAAAAAATCGGTGTTGTCGCCGAAAAGCGTCCCGTCCGGACGCTTTACGACGGTATTTACACTGCCGAGTGTGCGTGCGATCTCCGACAGCCCGTCGCAGGCGGCAAAAGCGTCCTTTTTGTAGGGAACGGTGACGTTAAGACCGTCAAAATCCCTTTTTGCAAAAAAAGCGGGAAGCGAATCTCTTGACATTTCGGCAAGAGAGTAGTCGGTGTTTCCGAGCATGCGGTGTATTTCGGGGGAGAGGCTGTGCGAGAGCTTTTCCCCGAGAAGAAGATACTTTGACATTCCGTTAGTGTCCTTTATATTTGTTCGAGATATGTTCCGAGATATTTGAAATAGTCGGATTTTGTTTCAAGCTCGGCAAGCAGCAGAGGCAGATTTTCGGAATACATCGATTCTTCAATGTCAAAATAGAACATGAATCCGAAATCGCTCCCGGGAATCGGTCGGCTTTCGAGCTTGATAAGGTTCACGCCTGCCGCCTGTATGCCCGACATTACCGAAAAGAGCGCGCCGCGCCTGTGCGGAAGTATCAGCATGACGGAGGTGCGGTTCGAGCCGGGGAAGATCATCGGCTTTGCGGATATGCAGATAAAGCGGGTAAAGTTGCCGTCGCTGTTCTGCACGTTTCTCGCAAGCGTGGACAGTCCGTAGATTGATGCGCAGTGTGCGGACGAGAGCGCCGCCTTGGTTCTGTCGCCCGACATCGCCACAAAACGTGCGGCGGATGCCGTGTTTTCATAGGGTATGATCTTTGCGCCGAGCCCCTTCAGAAACTCCGAGCACTGGTCGATAGCCTGCGGATGGGAATAGATTTCCTTTATATCTCCGATGGTCGCACCTGCGGGAGCGAGCAGGTTGTGATCGACCTTTACTCTTACCGACCGCACGATCTTTGCGTCGTGCTTTACAAAAAGGTCGTATATTTTGTTGACCGAGCCTGCGGTCGAGTTTTCGATCGGCAGTATGCCGAATTCGCTTTTTCCGCTTTCGACGGCTTCAAACACCTCTTCAAACGAGCCGACAAAGTTAAGATCGGGTGACGGAAACAGCTTTTCCGCCGCCGCCTGAGAATATGCGCCCTCGCATCCCTGACAGACGACTCTTGCGCTTTTGGGGAATATTTTCGGCGTTTGTTCGATTGCCGCCGCAAAATCTTCGGCTCCCGCAGTGTCCTTCATGACCGAGTGCTGATAGCGGCGGGAAAGCTCCATTATCGAGCGGTAGAGCAGGTCGGCGTAGTCGGAATATTCTTTCCCGACGCGATTCGAAACCTTGGTAAGCACTGCGCGCTCTCTTTCGGCATCGAGCACCGGGATGCCGTTTGCCTTTTTGTATTGGGCAACGCGGAGGGAAACGTCCATCCGCTTTGCGAAAAGCTCACACAGGCGATCGTCAATATCGTTTATTTCATCCCGCAGATTGGCGAGATTTTCGCCTTTTTCTTTTTTTTCGTCCATATAAAATCCTTTTTACAATAAAAAATCGGCAAGTACGATTGCGCACACCGCTTCGGCGACCGGTACGGCACGCGGGAGTATGCACGGGTCATGGCGTCCCTTTATATTCAGTATGCAGTCGGTTTTTTCGCTGAGCGATACAGTCTGCTGTCCGATCGCGATCGACGGAGTCGGCTTGACCGCAATGCGGAAGATTATCGGCATGCCGGTCGATATCCCGCCCGCAATTCCGCCCGCATTGTTTGTAATACAGGTGATTTCGCCGTTTTCCATGCGGAAGCAGTCGTTGTTTTCCGAGCCTTTCATCGATCCGACCGCAAAGCCTGCACCGAATTCGACGCCCTTAACCGCAGGGATTGCAAAAAGTGCGGCAGACAGCCTGTTTTCAAGTCCGTCAAACATGGGATCGCCGATGCCGCCGGGGAATCCGACGACGCCGCACTCAATGATACCGCCGACAGAGTCGCCGACCGCTTTGCAGTCGGCAATCAGCCGATTCATCTTTTCGGAAGCGGTTGCCGAACGTACCGGGAAATCGGCGTGATTCGATTCAAGGTCGGCAGGTGTCAGCTTCACCGGATCGTAAGGGGTGTCGGCTATGCCGCAGAGTGACGAAATGTGCGCTCCGATGTGCACACCCTTTCTCCGCAGAAGCTGTATGCAGATCCCGCCCGCAACGCAGAGCGGGGCAGTGAGTCTGCCCGAAAAATGCCCGCCGCCGCGGTAGTCCCGCCACTCTCCGTAGCGCATGATCGCGGTAAGATCGGCGTGTCCCGGGCGGGGCTTGTCCTTTATCTCGCTGTAATCGGACGAGCGGGTATCGCTGTTTCCGATTATCGCGCAGAGCGGTGCACCGCAGGTATGTAACGTCGCGCCGCCGTCGCGCCGGTCAAAAAGACCGCTCACTATTTTTGGGATGTCGGATTCTCTGCGTGCAGTCGAATAGGCGGCGCCCGACGGAGCGCGGCGGGACATAAATGCCGCAAGCTCGTCGGTGTCGATCGGTTCGCCAGACGGTAGTCCGTCGATCACGACGCCGATTGCGTCGCTGTGCGACTGTCCGAAAACCGAAATTTTTATGTTTTTTCCGAATGTGGATGACATAATTTCGCCTCCGTTGTCTGAAATTCAGTCAAATTTTATTTTTCCGCCGAGTTTTTCGGCAAAGTCGGTAAAAAAGTCGGGGTAGGATTTTGATGCGCATCCCGGCTCCGAAATAACGCTTTCGCCCTCCGCAAAGGCGGCGCAGACCGCCGCCGCCATTGCGATTCTGTGGTCGCCGAAGCTGTTTATGACTCCGCCGTGCGGATGTCCGCCCGTAACATGCAGACAGTCTGTGTCGGCATACGCGCCGATTCCGAAAGCGGACAGCATCGATATGACAGCCTCAACTCTGTCCGATTCCTTTATGCGCAGTCTTGAAATGTTGCGGAATATGCTTTCGCCTTCGGCATATGCTGCCGCTACCGCAAGCGCGGGTACGAGATCGGGGATGTTCTTGCAGTCGATGACGGCAGAGTGAAGCTTTTTGCCCCGCTGTACGGTGACAGAGTCCCCGAGAACCGTAACCTCTGCCCCGAATCCGGCAAGTGCCGCACAGACGGCGCGGTCGCCCTGAAGGCTGTCGGCTGACAAGCCGTTTATTTTTATCCCTTTGCCGCCGACAGCCCCCGCCGCCATCCAGAATGCTGCCGCCGACCAGTCGCCCTCGACTCTGTACTCTTCGGCTTTTGCATGAAAGCCGCTGTTTACTTCAAAGGTGTTGCCCTTTTGCAGAATATCTGCTCCGAAGCCGCGGAGAACCGAAACGGTCATGTCGATATAATTTACCGATTCGGCTTTCCCGGTCACGCGGAGCGTGCAGGGATGTCCGAGCAGTGGGAGCGCAAAAAGGAGTCCGCTTATGAACTGCGAGGAAACCGAGCCGTCCGCTTCGAAGCCGTCACCGCAGAGCTTTCCCGAAATATCAAGCGGGAGATTGTCACGGCTGACGGTTACGCCGTGTCTGCGCAGGAGGTCGGTCAGCGGAAGCATCGGACGTTCGGGGAGCCGACCGCTCCCGACCATACGCGCGTTTATACCGAGTGCGGCGACCACGGGAAGCAGAAAACGAGCCGTCGATCCCGACTGTCCGCAGTCAAGAACAATTTTTTTGTCGGTGCGCAACTCCGTGCGCAACTCCGTGCGGAACCCCTTGCGGGGAATAATTACACATCGGCTTCCGTCATATCCGATGCCTGTTCCGACAGCTCTTAAGCAATCGGCAGTCGCTCTGATGTCGTCGCAGTCGCCGAGTCCGATTATTGCGGTCGGGCGGTCACAGAGCGCCGCGGCAATCAGCAGACGGTGACCGTAGGATTTTGAGGGGGGAACGGTGACCTCTCCGCCGAGCCGTGACGGGAAAACCGTCAGTTTTTCTGCCATGAAAGCGCCTCCTCTATCATTTTCAAAAGGGTATCTCTGCCGATACCGACAGTGTATATCACGGCATTGCCGATCGATTTCGGAAGGATAAGATTTATTTTGTCGCCGCTGCGTTTTTTGTCCGAGAGTGCCGCATCGTACAGTTCTTCGGACGTGATCGAACATTTTGTGTCGAAGCGGTATTTTTTCAGTATCGCTTCGATTTCTTCGGGAACCGAGGCATCGCAAAGCCCGATGTTTGCGGCGATTCTTGCCGCAAGCACCATTCCGATTGCAACAGCCGCTCCGTGAGAGACGGCAAAATCGGTGCGAAGCTCGATCCCGTGACCGAGGGTGTGACCGAAATTCAGCAGTCCGCGTATCCCGTTGTCGCGCTCGTCGGCGTTTACGATGTCACGTTTTATTTCAACCGAGCGTGCGATTATGCCGCAGATGTCGTTACCGTCGGGATTTTTGAGCTTTTCGAAAAAGTCTCTGTCAAGGATAACGCCGTATTTTATTACCTCCGCAAAGCCGTCGCGGTAAATATCGCAAGGCAGACTGTCAAGCAGCAGAGGGTCGCAGACCACAAGCGAGGGCTGATAAAAGCTTCCGATAAGATTTTTTCCCTCGGGCAGATCGACGGCGGTTTTGCCGCCGACCGACGAATCGACCGCCGCAAGCAGGGTTGTCGGAATCTGGACAAAGCGGATTCCGCGCAGGTAGACCGATGCGGCAAAGCCGCAGAGATCGCCGACCACACCGCCGCCGAGTGCGATCAGCAGATCGCCTCTTGTAAAATGCTTTTTTGCGAGAAACGAGAGCAGACCAAGGAGAGTTTCGGGCGATTTTGATCTTTCGCCGTGCCCGATAACGAATTTTTCGGTCCCCGAAAAACCGCTTTTTTCAAGAGCGCCGACAAGCGCGCCTGTGTAGAGCGGATCGACGTTGTCGTCGGTGACTATCGCTATGCGCGGAGCCGTCCCGACTGCCTGCGAGACAAGTCCGCCGACTTTCGGCAATAGTCCTTTTTCGATCAAAATATCATAGTTCTTCGATGCGTTGACCGTGACCTTTTTCATAATTACTGACTCTCCGATCTCTCTTTTGCGATCCGTCCGTCGCGCAGAAGGCTTTCAAGCCTTTCGGCATCGGCGGATTTTATCGCGTCCGAGTAAGTTTTGAGGTTTTCTATGACAAGATCGATCTCTGCGGCGAGAAAATCGCCGTTTTCGATAAACAGCTCTGTCCACATTTTTTCATTCAGCCATGCAACGCGGGTAAGGTCGCGGAAGGAACCGGCGCTGTATCCCTTGTGCTCCTGCGCGGACGGAGATTTGATGTAGGCGGAGGAGACGACATGCGCAAGCTGTGAGGTGTAGGCGATCATGCGGTCATGATTTTCGGGATCGGTGGTGACTATGCGCTTCAGCCCGAGCGGAGTGAGCGAAGAGGTCACGCGTTCGATAAGCAAAAAATCCTGCCTGTCCTTCGGCACAAGAATCATGGTTGCATTCGAGAACATGGTCGCACGGCTGTAACGGAAGCCCGAAAAATGCGTTCCCGCCATCGGGTGACCGCCGACAAAAGTAAAACCGTATCTGTCGGCAAGCTCAAAGCAGGCGGCGCAGATCTTGCGCTTTGTACCGCACTCGTCTATGACTATCGTCTTTTTGTCGATGAACGGTCCGTTTTCCGCAAGCCATGCGATCGATGCGTCCGGATAAAGGGACAGATGTATAAATTCGCATTGTTCTATGTTTTCTTTGCTGAGCGGGGCATCTATCACCCCTGCGGCTATCGCCACATCCTCGACCGCTTTTGTACGGTTGCACGCATATACCGTGTGACCTGCTTCCTTGAATGCTTTTGCGAGAGATCCGCCTATGAGCCCGAGCCCGACTATTCCGACCGTCATTTTTCAGTCTTCCTTTCGTTTTTTGATAAAATAAAAACATCCGCAGCATTGTGCTGCGGATGACAGATGATCCGTTTGTTTTCAGCGGCGCATATTTGCGTGCAGCACAAAACTCTATTATCCCTTGTAAAAGAAATAATAGTAATAGTTGTATGCTGCAAAAAGACCGTTCATAAACGATTGATCCCTTCCGAAAAACTTTGCTAAAACCGCAACAACGAATAAAAACCCGGGTGTTACGGTAAATTTTTTCTTATTCTAACACAAAAGCAGAGGCTTGTCAAGGGCAAACCTCCGCTTTTTTTGATAAATCAAAAATTTATTTGAAATAAGCGGTATTTACGGTTACGATATAACCGTCGGTGTTGTTGCCGGATATGCGGTAACATTCGGCAGTCCCGGTAACCTGAATTGTTGTTTTGTCGGCTTCCGCCTTTACGTAGTAGATCTGCCATGCGACGCCGTCGTGATCGGTAAAGGTCAGTACCTTTTCTATCGGATGCTCTTTGAGCATGGCGAGATAGGCGTCAAACTCCATGTCGTTGTCGTGCATATAGGTCGCATGCGGGATGCCGACATATCTGAAAGACGAATAAACGTCCTGCCCGGTAGAGCTCTTGCCTTCGCCGACATGGATAAAGCCGTAGTTGCAGGCATTTTCGATGAACCAGTCATAATAGTCGGATCTCATCGTCTCGTAATTGAGCGGATAGATCTTCTGATCCTTGAGTATCTCCAGATCGATATAAAATCCGGTGCTGTTGTAGCAGACTTCTTCGCCTTTGTCGTAATAGTACGCATTGCGGAGTCGGACATCGGTGTTTCCGGTTGCGGCTGCAAATGCGTTCATCATATTTACGAATTCCTTTGCCGCGTCGGCGTCAAGGAAAAGATTACTGCTCTTGCGGATATAGAAATCGCTCGACGGCACGCGGACGAAATTGTAGTCGGAGAGCAACTTCTGCGCGGTGAGTTTGCTCATTGCCGAGCGTGTAATCAGCTTGGCAACAGGCATTTTATAGGAATGAAGCTCGTCGACAAGGATAAGAGAACCTTTTCCGACATCATCCTTCGGAAGCTCGACACTGCCTGCGACCGGATCGACAGGGGTATAATGCCTTGTGGTCGTGGTTATTTCGCCTCCGGTGGACGGCGTGGGGGGATTAACTCGGGTTGTTGTCGTCGGATTGCCCGATGTTACCGGAACATTTGTCGTTGCGGAGCCTGACCCCGTGCCTGTCGGATCGGGTGTTCTGACGGTCGTGACCGCAGACGGCTTTGTTGTTACGGGAATGGTGGTGACCGGATTTTCGTCTCTTCTGCCGGTCAGAAGCAGGGTTATCACGATAATCACCGCGACAAGTATGAGCATCAGAAGTGCCGCCATGACGATCGGTCCCGATTTGGGCTTGTATATGTTGCCGTTTCCGTTATCTGACATAATTATAACCGTTCCTTTCTTGAATCGGGGAGGAATGTACAGTTCATACATGACTGTCATCCTAATTATAGCCAATATTTTTTAACATTTCAAGTCTAATCTGCAAATAATTAAAAAAGCAGGGAATCTTTCAAAAAGATTCCCTGCGGGTATATCGTTTTATGCGTGAAGTCTGCTTCGCGAAGCCTTTTCTTCGGCTTCCTCGCCGTCGCTCTCGTCAGCGTGCTTTTCCTTCTGATCCCCGTCATCATCGTCCTCGTCCTCTTCGGGAATCGGGTTGATGATTACCTTTATCTGCGATGCGCGGCGCCCGTCGGTTTCGGTGACCTCGACCGAAAGATTATCGTATTCGAAGCTGTCCCCAACCTCGGGAACCTTTCCGAGATTGTCAAGCACCCAGCCGTTTACCGTGGCGTTGTCCTCAAGCACATCATCGGGGAAGTCATGTATATCGGCAAGCTCGTTCATCGGCGCACTGCCGTTTACAAGATATGTGTCCTCAGACACTTTCTTTATGTTTTCGATTACCTCGTCATGTTCGTCCCATATCTCGCCGACAAGACCTTCAAGAACGTCCTCCATGGTCACGATGCCGGCTGTTCCGCCGTATTCGTCCACAACAATCGCAATGTGGGACTTGACTTCTTGGAATTTACGCAGAAGCTTTGATATCTTCATGCTTTCGGTTATGAACATGACCTCGTGCACGGCGGCTTTGAGATCTCTCTGACCGTCGTGGGTGAGTCTGTAAAAATCCTTTTCGTGTACCACGCCGATTATGTTGTCGATGGTGTCGTGATAAACCGGCAGACGGGAAAATCCGCTTGTGCGGAAGATCTCGCTGATTTCATCCATCGGAGTGTCGTCCGAGATCGCAACGATGTTGATACGGGGTGTAAGAATACCCGATACCTCAAGATCGTTGAATTCGATTGCATTCTTTATCAGATTGCCTTCGTGCTCGTCGATCCCGCCCTCGTTCTGAGCCTCCTCGACCATTGTGATTATTTCATCCTCGGTGATCGAAAGAGAGGAATCGCCGCGCTTGAAGATCTTTGAGATCAGCTTTTTCCAGAGTGAAAAGAGCGCGGTAAGGGGGGTAAGTATGACCATCAGAAAACGCACAACGCCCACAACAGCCATTGTATAGCTGTCGGCAAAGTCTTTTCCGAGAAATTTCGGAGTAATTTCACCGAATATGAGCACTATTACCGTCATAACAATCGTCGAAACGGTCGCGGCAAGGCTTGCGTTCCCCCTGATGAAGGCTGTGAAAAGCAGGGTGGATATTGTCGAAGCCGTAATATTTACAATATTGTTTCCGACAAGGATGGTCGAAAGAAATTTTTCGTAATTATCTTCGATCCAGAGCACAGACGCCGCCTTTTTGTTGCCGTCCTGTGCAAGTGTTTTCATTCGTGTTTTGTTGAAGCTTGTAAAAGCCGTTTCGGTTCCTGAGAAAAAAGCGGATAGCAACACAAGGATAATCAGTGCCGCTATCTGCATACTACCGGCAGGATCCATAAATTAAAATCAACTCCTTAAAATTTTTTACGCCTCACGGTCGTAATTATTTATATTATACCATACTCTGACTTCAATTGCAATAGATTTCGTCAAATATTTTCAAAAAACAAAAACCGTCGCTTTTTTGTGGGGGCGACGGTTTTTGCGGGTTATTTTTTTCCGGACGATCGCGGTTTGTTTTTGCCTCTTTTTCCAAGCTCGGCAGTCGTCAGAAGCAGGGCGAGCAGCAGAATTATACCGGGTATGGTCTGCCAGCCGGTACGGTAAATGCCGAACAGCTTTCCGAAATTTCCGGATATCAGTCCGCAGGCAACGAGACAGATTTCCGAAAAAACGACTGTTATAAGCATGTTCGAAACGGTTATGTTGCCGTAGAAGAGGCTTCTGCTCCTCCCGCTTTCAAGCAGGATTATCACCGATGACAGAAGCATCAGAATGAACACCGGAGAGCAGACGGTCGTTGCGGTCGCGGCAGAGCAGGCAATCAGCAGAAGTCCGAGGACTATCCCGCCGGCTCCGAGAATTATGCCCGACAGAACCGCCCTCATGCAGTCGCCGACGCTTGTCATCATGTAGTGCGTGCCGCCTGCCGGCTTTTCGTAAAGAATGTCGTGCGTCGGTCTTTCGAACGAGATTATCATGACCGCGGCAAGATCGTAGATCAGCCCGCAGACAAGCATCTGCACCGGGGTCAGCAGAAAGAGTCCGCTGAAAAAGGTGTACAGAAGTATCAGAAGACGCGCGGTGTTGACGGTAAGCAGATATGTCATAAGCCTGCCTATGTTGAAATAGATCATCCGCGCAGTCCGCAGAGAAGAGAGCAGGGCGTTCATTCCGCCCGACGGGTCCTTCTTCGAGACGGTCGAAAGAATTACATCTGACACAAAACGCAGAGCGTCGCAACCGACCGGTGCGCCGCCGCCCGCCTTGCTTATGCTTATCGGAAGGTCGTTTTTGCCGCTTTCTTTCTTTTTGATCGGCTTTTTGTCGGACAGGGTTATGCTTTGCGTGTAGGATATGTCAGCCTCGCGCATTGCGGTTATCTCTTCGAAGCGCATGCCGAGAAATCCGACCTTGTGTCCCGCCTCGCGCATGAGCTTTATGACTCTGCGCTCGGTGCGTGCATCCATGTCCTCATACACCGATATTTCCGGAATCAGCTTTGCCAGATCGCGGTCGCTCAGCTTCTGCACGGCTTCGCTGTCGGTAATGCCGATGTCGCTGTCGCCGAGCAGTCCCATCGCGCGCGCAATGCGCTTGCCGCGCTCGGTATGCTCCGGAGTGAACAGAATGACGTTTATACCGGCATCCCGGCAGGCGGCAACCGTCTGTGCAACATCCGGAAGCAACGGCTCGGAGAAGCCGAGAAAGCCTTCGAATACCATGTTCGACAGGGTGTCGGACAGTCTGACAAGCGATGTGTAAACCGATCTGTTTGCGGCGATCGCGATTACTATGCCGCGGTCGCGGGTCATTTGTGCCGCTATTGTCGAAAGTCTGCTTCTGACGACTGCAGACATGCTGCGGACGCGTCCGTCGGTGTCGCGGTAGCGGCTGCAGGAGGCAAGAATGTCGTCCGCAAATCCCCTGACAATCACCGCGTTGTTGCCGTTGTGCTTTACAAGCGAGGTTTCAAACGGGCAGTATTCGCTTTTTCCGAGATGCTCGCGAAGCGGATATTCGAGATCAAGCTCGCTGTTGTAAAGCCCGGACGCTTCCGCCGAGCGTATGATCGCTTCTTCTTCACTGCTGTACACATTGTCTCCGGCAATGTTGAGCGATATAAGTCTGCTGCCGTACAGTCCGGTCGTAATTACGGCGTATTTCAGAAGGGTTGCAAAGCGGTCGCCGAACCCGCCCGCGGCGGTCCTCTCCTGCCAGAGATCATCGGGGTTGTCGATGTACAGGCAGTCAAGCGAAATGTCGCCTGCGGCAGCAGCCGCCTCCGGAGGAATTATGACGGTGTCCACCGCGCACATGGTGTCCAGCTTTTCGGCGTTTTTTATCAGTGCGCCGGTCGCGATGCTCCCCGACTGCCCGAGCGAGCCGAAAACGCCGACGGCGACTATTATGTATCCGAATATTGCGTAAAATTCGGTCATTGCGCCGCAACCGAAGGCGAGCGCGTAAAGAAGTCCGTCGATCGGACCGAATTTTCCGAGTCCCGGCAGCATGTTGACGACGGTAAGGGAGAATGTAAGCAGTATGGCAACAAGCGTCGCAAAAAAGGAGACTCTGTGCAGTCTGTCAAAGACCGCAAGTCTGTCGTAGGACGCCGCGGGCTTGTTTTTGCCGGTCATACAGACATATGCCGATTTCCCGGTGCGGCAGGCGATCGCCTTTCCGCTTCCGCTTTGCACGATTGTCGAGGCATAGACCATGTTTATCGCCTCGTGCGGTCTGATCTTTCTGATGTTGCAGTATTCGCTGTCCTTGCGCACCGGACCGCTTGCCTCGGTTATGCCGGCTTCAAGGACAATAAGATTGTTGTCTTCGATAAGTCGCGCGTCGCAGGGGACTATGTCGCCCGCGCTCAGACAGATTATGTCTCCGAAAACGACGTTTTCCTGACGTATCAGCGTCATTTTCCCGTCGCGGAGTACCTTTGCGGTCGGGAGCGCAAGCCGCCCCATGTGGGCAAGCACCCGCTGTGCCTTTATGTATACGACAGTGACCGCGGCATAGCTGACCGCAAGCGTGCACAGGAGTATGACCGATGCCGCAATATTGCCGGCGACTGCCGCCGGTATGCACGAAAAGGCGAGAAGCACCGAAAGCGTGTTGACAGACAGCTTGCGCACATAATCCCATACCGATCCGTCCGGGATGGGGAAGATGCGGTTCGGTCCGTTTGCCTCGGCGCGTCGCTTTGCCTCGCTCTGCGAAAGTCCGCTGACAGGATCGGTAGATGTTTTTTTTGCGGTCTCTTCGGGAGACAGATCATACCATCTGTTGGACATTTTTTACTCCTGTATCATCACGGCTGCCGTTGTCGCCGGGGACAGAGGCAGCCGCTTGTCGTTTTCTGATGTGTCAGACGCAGGAGACAACGAGATTTTCGTCGTCTGCGTCGATATATGCGTCGTGAATCACGCAGTTGTAATCTCCGATCAGCTTGTTTGCAAGCACGTCTTCGATCTCGCGTTCGATGACTCTGCGCAGATTTCTCGCACCGAATTTCCTCGAATAAGCTTTTTTCGCAAGAAGCTTCGATGCGTTTTCGGTGTGATGAAGGGTGATCGACTTTTCGGCGAGCGTTTTTGCGAGATCGGCAAGCTGTATCTCGGCGATCTTTACGAAATCGTCCTCGGACAGCGAACGGAAGGTGATTATCTCGTCAACGCGGTTTATGAATTCGGGACGAAGGAAGGATTCGAGTGCCTTTCTTGTCTTGCCCTCTTCGGCGGAACCCTGCACCGACGTGAAGCCGGGGGTTGCGTCCACTCCGACCGCACCCGCATTGGTTGTCATCACAATGACCGTGTTTTCGAAATTGACCTTTCTGCCCTGCGCGTCGGTTATCAACCCGTCGTCAAGTATCTGCAAAAGGATGTTCATGACATCGGGATGTGCCTTTTCGATCTCGTCGAAGAGTATGACCGAATAGGGCTTTCTGCGGATTTTTTCGGTAAGCTGACCCGCCTCGTCGTAGCCGACATATCCGGGAGGCGCGCCGATTATTCTGGATACGGCGTGCTTCTCCATGAATTCGGACATGTCAAGCCTTATAAGCGTTTCGGGCGAATCGAACAGATCGGCGGCGAGCGTTTTCACAAGCTCGGTTTTTCCGACGCCTGTCGGACCCGCAAAAATGAAGGATACCGGGCGGCGCTTGTAGGAGACTCCGGCGCGGTTGCGCTTTATCGCGCGCGAGACGGCGTCAACCGCCTCGTCCTGACCGATAATACGGGCTTTCAGACGGTCGGCAAGCGTGTCGATGCGACGAAATTCGTTTTCGGTGATGTTTGCGGCAGGGATGCCGGTCCATATCTCAATGACATCGGCAAGCTCGGAGGAGGTCAGCATGACCTTGTCGCGTTCCGCCGAAGCTTTGTCGAACTCCTCCTTTGCCCTCGCCTTTGCGGCGCGAAGCTCGGCAATCTTCTTGTATTTTTCCTCGGGATCTCCCGATTCGCTGTCGTCCGATTCGGCGGCATCACATTCGGCGGTTGCCGCTCTCAGCTTTTCAGCCGCTTTTTCGGCGGCATTGATCTCGGGGGAGGTAAGCGCAAGATGCGCCGCTGCTTCGTCTATGAGATCGATCGCCTTGTCGGGCAGGAATCTGTCGGTTATATATCTCTCGGAGAGGACAACTGCACGTTCGACCGTGCTGTCGGGTATTTTCAGACCGTGAAAGACCTCGTAGTAATTCTTGATCCCCTTGAGAATCTCAATTGTGTCCGAAACCGACGGCTCTTCTATCACGATCGGCTGGAAGCGGCGTTCAAGCGCCGAATCCTTTTCGATATATTTGCGGTATTCGGCAAGGGTGGTTGCGCCGATAAGCTGTATCTCGCCTCTGGAAAGCGCGGGCTTTAAAATGTTTGCGGCGTTCATACTGCCCTCGCTGTCGCCGGCGCCCACTATCGAATGTACCTCGTCGATCACGAGAATAATGTTGCCGAGCGCCTTTGTCTCTTCGATGAGTCCTTTTATTCTTGATTCAAACTGCCCTCTGAACTGCGTTCCCGCAACCAGAGCGGTCAGGTCAACAAGGTGTATCTCCTTGTTTTTCAGACGGACCGGCACGTTTCCTTCGGCAATACGCTCGGCAAGCGCCTCTGCGATTGCCGTTTTGCCGACGCCCGGTTCGCCGATGAGACAGGGATTGTTCTTCTGCCTGCGGCAGAGTATCTGCATCATGCGGGCAAGTTCGCGCTCTCTGCCGACTATACGGTCAAGCTTGCCGTCGCGCGCACGCGCGGTAAGGTCGGTGCAGTACATGCCGAGAAATTTGCGACCCTTTGCCGCTTTTCCCTTGCCGCCCTTTTCGGAGGTCTGCCTCTGTCCCGCCGCAAAGCGGGGATCGACCCCGCCGAGTCGACCGAAAACATTGCCGATTCCGAGGTTTCCGAACAGTCTCCCGAGATCGAGAGGGGGCGTTTTGCCCATCGGCTGACTGCCGTCGGCAGGCTCGGGGAGCGAGCCGTCGCTCTCTCCGTCCTCACCCGCATTGTCCTCGGAAGCGTCGAGCATGTCGTCAAGCTCCATGTCCATACGGTCGAGATCCTCATCGGAGAGTCCCATGTTCTGCAGAATGTCGTTGACCGGTTTTATCCCCAGTTCCTTCGCGCATTTTATGCAGATTCCTTCATTTATCGTTTTGTCGCCTTCAAGTCTTGTTATAAAGACCACGGCAACCCTTTTTTTGCATCTTGCACACATTTCCATAGAAAAAGCCTTTCATCCGATCGGCGCCCGATCAGATCATATGATATACATAGGTAAAAATATTGTGTTCGAACATCCATCTTGCCACTATCGAGCTTTCGTAAGCCTCGGCTGTGAGCCAGCTCACGCTTCCGATCAGATATTCGGAGAAGCAGAAGAGAACAAGACTCAGTACCTCGGCATAGGCAAGCCCGAGAACAAAGCCGAGCAGACCGCCGACGAGGTGATTGATGTCGGACAGGATAGGCAGATCGGCGATACCGCGTATCAGCAGACCGACAAGCTTGCATACGAGTACGCAGACTATAAATATGATGCCGAAGGCGATTACGGTTGCAACAGCCGAGGAATTTATCACGGCGGAGGCAAGCTTGTTGATAAGCGAATCGTCAATGTCGATCGAATCGACCTTTTCGGCGATAAACGGATGGATAATCGCACCTACCGGACGGCAGAAGAGCGTCGCGACCCCGAGTGAAATAACAAAGCCGGCGATCCCGACAAGCACCTTGACTATTCCTTTTTTTGCGTAGAAAAACGTGACGAGTGTAATAAGCAGCAAAACAGCCGCATCAAGGATCATGCTCATAACAGCCCCCAAAAAGTATTCGGTAATTATTTGGACGGATCGACCACCGATATTTCGGATGGTCCGCAGAGATAAACGAGCCCATCCTTCCATAGGACGTCACAGACATCCTTTACTCCGAGCTCAATGATTTTTCCGGATTTATGCATACAGATATATACTCTGTCGGACAGAATGACCGCAGAGTCTTCCTCTCCGACCGCAACCGCGATCGGCGTTCCGGGGATATCCGCACTGCTTTCTCCGCTTGCGGAGATAACCCGCAATACCGATGTCATGCCCGAAGCCTTGCCGCAGACAATCGTAACGGCATCACAGCCTATTGCATATTTTAGCACATTGCTTCCCGAAAAGGTAGATTTTTTGTAAATTTTCCCTTCATTGTTTATGAATCTTACGCCGTCCCGGCAGATGACGGCAACAGAGCCGTCGGACAGATACGCCGCTTCGATGCATATGCTTTCGCGCAGGGTAAGGGTATATCTTGCATCGGTGGAATCGGTCGGATGAACGGCGATCTCGGTTATCGGCTGACCGTTTTCGTCGGTGTAAAAGGAAGCGACAAGCAGCTCGGAGCCGTCGCTTTTTATATCGACCGACGTCGT
Source organism: uncultured Eubacteriales bacterium (assembly GCA_934486825.1). GTDB lineage: Bacteria > Bacillota > Clostridia > Oscillospirales > CAG-272 > CAKSQF01. The sequence continues at coordinate 51,291 of CAKSQF010000005.1, forward strand.
GTATTTGTTTTTCATGATCTTCTGAATCTGCTTCAGACGGTCGTTGTATACGTTAATCACGCTGAAATGCGACTGATCTCTCGTTGCCACCGCATAATATCCGGAGTCGCTTACCGCGGCGTCGGTTATCGGGTATTCGCAGTCCCACTCGCCTATGTTGTTGAAATAGGTGTAGAGCGAATAGTTCTTTCCGCCTCTGTCGAAGCAGAGCAGATAATTTTCGGACGCTTTCAGCACCGGAGAGGAATAGGAATTCTTCTCGTTGTATGCCTTGTTTCCCGCGTTGTCGCAGATCACAAGCCGTTTGTTGCCGACTGTTGCGAAATAATCCTTGTAAACCGCAAAGACACGGTTGTCGTCCCTTGTGTATATGACCCCGCAGGTCGTCCTGTCGGAGGACGGGATCGCCGATTCGAGCCTGAAATTGACGTTTCTCATCAGAAATCTGAAATTTTCAATTGTAATATCGTCGCGGTAGGCAAAAAACATGAAACCGAGATAGACCGCAAACAGCAGTACCGATATCCATGTTGCGACGCGGAATCTGCCCGACACGGTCAGATAATAGCGGTTTTTCAGTTCCCGCCGCTCCTCGGTCGAGACAAGATCGTCGTTTGGCAGGACGTATATATTTTCCACTTCGTTCTGTGTCAGCTTGTCGAACGTCATCCGCTTTTTCTTCCGGGCGAGCTTTTTCTGCTCCGCGGGTGTCAGTGCACCCGGGCCCGTGGCGGTAAGCGATTGCTTTTTCGAACCGCCCTTTTTATCTTTATCCTTTTTCACGGTAAAATATACCCTTTCCTTTCTCAAAGCAGGATAAGACCGAAAATAAAAAATGTCAGCTTTCGGGCGGCGTCTGCCTGTATACCACCCTGTTAAGATAGAGTCCGTCGGGCGGAAGCGTTGCACCCGCAAGCCTGCGGTCGCCCGACGCTATGATCTTTTCGATGTCGGATATCCCGATCCTGCCCTCGGATACCGCAACAAGGGTCCCCGCAAGTATGCGTACCATGTTGTAGAGAAAGCCGTCGGCAGAGACGGTGATCCTGACAAGCTCGCCGTCGCGCACGACGTCAAACGATTTTATCGTGCGCACGGTGGAAACGACCTTCGAACCCTGCGCCATAAACGCCGAAAAATCATGCCTGCCGATAAATTTTTTTGCCGCGCAGTCCATGAGAGAAGCGTCAAGCTTTACCGGAAAGTGGTAGGCGCGGTCGGCAAGAAAAGGATCCCTGACCGGTCTGTTAAGTATGATATAAACATACTCCTTGTATTCAACGTCGTATCTTGCATGAAATGAGTCGTCAACTCTTTTTGCCGACAGCAGAGCGATGTCGGGCGGAAGCAGGGGAGCGATGGCAAGCGGCAGCTTTTCGGGCGGGATCGCGGGAAGAGGCGAGCCGTCCGCCGTCTCGGCGGTCAGACAGAAATTGTTTGCATGAACTCCGGCATCGGTCCGCGAACAGCCTGTTATGAGCAGTTTTTTCGAAAAGAGCCGTTCGGCTGCTTCCTGAAAGCTTCCCTGAACCGTTCTCAGCCCCGGCTGTGACTGAAACCCGTGAAAGCGGGTGCCGACATATGAAATTGTGAGAAGCAGCTTCATGCCGGACCCCCTTTTTGATTTTTACAGGCAGATGATGCCCGGAAAAGGAACAAAACGCATTGCAACCACCGCGCCGCAGAGCAGTGTCATCAGAACAAAGGCAACTGCGTCCCGCGGAGCAAAGTGAAATGTCTTCATGCGGGTTCTGCCTGTGCCTCCGTGGTAACAGCGACACTCCATCGCCGTCGCAAGTTCGCCCGCATGTCTTATCGACGATATAAACAGCGGGATGAAAACCGGAAGCAGTGCTTTTGCGCGCGCAAAGAGCGAGCCGCTTTCGAAATCGGCGCCTCTTGCCTTCTGAGCCGTCATTATCTGGTCGGTCTCATCGACAAGAGTCGGGATGAAACGGAGCGCAATCGTCATCATCATTGCGAATTCGTGAACCGGAAGTCCTATCCTGCCGAGCGGGGACAGAAGCCTGTCAATGCCGTCGGTGAGTGCGCTCGGCGAGGTCGTGTAGGTTAGAATCACGCTTGAACCGATCAGCAGTGCGACAAGCCGCAGAGCGATCATCAGTGCGTAAACGATTCCCTCGGCGTAGATGTGTATGAATCTGAATTCAAAAAGCAGAATGTCGCCTGTGTGCCAGAAAATATTGAAAAAAGATGTGATTATTATAATGAATCTGAGCGGTTTCAGCGATTTCGTCAGCGTTTTTATCGGGATTCTGCCGATCGGCGCAAGAAGAAACGCAACAAGCGTCAGAGCGGCGATCGTCACAAGATCCTTTGCAAGAAAGACGATCACGATGAAGAAAAGCGAAAGAATCAGCTTGGTGCGCGGGTCAAGTCGGTGAAGCACCGAATCACCGGGAAAATACTGACCTATCGTAATGTCTTTAAGCATGCCGACCCCTCCTTTCGTCAAGCAGGGCGGCAATCGCGCGCTCGGCGTCGTCGATGGTGTAGACTCCGTCGGGGAGATCGTATCCCATCCTCCGCAGGTCGTTCATGACAGCGCTTACCTGTGGAATGTCAAGTCCGATCCGGCAAAGCTCGTCGGCGCGGGCGAAAATGTCCGATCTGTCACCGGACATTGCAAGCTTTCCGTCGTTCATCACTATGATGTCGTCGGTGTAACGCGCCATGTCCTCCATCGAGTGGCTGACTATAATTACGGTTGCGCCCGTCTTTTCGCGGTATTCGAGCAGTCCGCCGAACACGGTGTCACGACCGATCGGGTCGAGACCGGAGGCGGGTTCGTCAAGTATGAGTATCTCGGGGCGCATTGCGATTACTCCCGCAATCGCCGCGCGTCGCTTCTGTCCGCCCGAAAGCTCAAAGGGCGACTTGTCCATAAGCTCCGGCTCAAGTCTTACAAAGCCTGCGGCTTCTTCGACTCTTTCCTTTATCTGCGCCTCGTCAAGTCCCTGATTTTTCGGACCGAAGGAAATGTCCTTGGCGACCGTTTCGTCAAAAAGCTGATATTCGGGGTACTGGAAAACCAGACCGACTCTGAATCTGATCGATCTCAGTGTTTTTTTGTCGGAAAATATGTCCTCTCCGAGGACGGTTATCTTTCCCTCGTCCGGCTTCAGCAGACCGCATATCATCTGTACGAGGGTGGATTTGCCCGAGCCGGTATGACCGATTATTCCGGTTATCGACGATTTTTTTACCGAAACCGAGACGTTGTCAACCGCCTTTTTGTAAAAAACGGTGTTTTTTCCGTAGCTGTAACTGACACCCGACAGGCTGACCGCAGTCGTCGGGTCTGTTGATAGTATTTGCATATCAGATGGTATCTCCGTTGTATTCCTGTGCGATGCTTACGGCTTTCCGAGCAACCGGGCGATCGCATCGACCGCAGTCTCACGGTCGATTATGCCGGACGGCAGGTCAAAGCCGCGCTTTTGCAGTCTGTATATAAGCTCGCTTGCCTGCGGGACGGCGAGTCCGAGCGAGTGAAGCTTTTCGACCTGCGAAAATATCCGCGTCGGACTGCCGTCCATTATGATCCTGCGCTCGTCGAGGACGACGACTCTGTCGGCGAGAACCGCCTCGTCCATATTGTGGGTAATCGTGATTATCGTTATGCCTTTTTCCCGGTTGAGCATCCGCATGATCTTCATCACGTCGGCTCTGCCGAGCGGGTCGAGCATTGCGGTCGATTCGTCGAAAATAATGCAGTCGGGAAGCATGGCAAGTATGCCCGCGATGGCGACCCGCTGTTTCTGACCGCCCGACAGCTTGTGCGGCGCATGGTGCGCGTATTCGCTCATGCCGACGGCGGCAAGCGCGTCATCGACGCGGACTCTTATCTGTTCGGGCGGGATGCCGAGATTTTCGGGTCCGAACGCCACATCCTCTTCCACAACCGTCGAAACAAGTTGGTTGTCGGGATTCTGAAAAACCATTCCGAGCGATCTTCTGACCTCCAGAATGTCGTCGTCGGTCATTTCGGGACTGTATTTTATCCCGTTTACCGTTATCTCTCCCGATGTCGGCTCAAGCACGAGCGCAAGGATCCGCGCAAGCGTCGATTTTCCCGAGCCGTTGCGCCCGAGCACGGCTGTGAACGATCCCTTTTCAATGCTCAGATCGAGATTTTCAAGCACCGGGATCGGTTTGCCGTCGTCGTCGGTGTATGAAAAACAGAGATTTTTTATTTCAATATAGGGCATTTTTGCACTAAAAACCTTTCTTGCTTAGTTGCGCTCCGCGGTCCATCTTGCCGCCGCGCCGCAGGGAAGCGTCGCGCCGCTCGCCGTGACCGGCAGACCTATCTCGTCGGATGCGATCTTCCCTCCGTGAGTCTTTCCGACCGTCATCGAAAGTATGTATCCCATGGTTGACGGCGAAAGTCCGGTGGTGTATGTGTTGAGCAGGACAAACAGCGGCTTTTCCGACAGGACGCCGCAACAGAGATTTACAAAATCGTAAATGTTGTCTTCAAGCTTCCACAGTTCGCCGGTCGGTCCTCTGCCGTATGACGGCGGGTCCATAATTACTGCATCGTAAAAGCTTGAGCGTCTGATCTCGCGTTCGACGAATTTGCGGCAGTCATCGACTATCCAGCGTATCGGAGCGTCCGACAGCCCGGAAAGCGCGGCGTTTTCTCTCGCCTGCGCGACCATTCCCTTTGCCGCATCGACATGTGTGACCGACGCTCCCGCCTTTGCGGCGGCGACCGTCGCTCCCCCCGTATATGCGAACAGATTGAGCACACGTATCGGTCTGCCGGCGTTTTTTATCAGATCGCCGAACCATTCCCAGTTTGCCGCCTGCTCGGGGAAAAGCCCGGTGTGCTTGAAGCCCATCGGCTTTATCTTGAATTCAAGACCGAGGGAGTCATATCCGACCGTCCATTCCTCGGGCAGATTTGCGGTCCCGTCCCAGTGACCGCCTCCCGACTTCGAACGCATATAGGAGGCGTCCGCTCTTTTCCAGAGCGGAGAAGCCGCGCTGTTTTTCCATATGACCTGCGGGTCGGGACGGACGAGCGTGTATTTTCCCCAGCGTTCAAGCCGTTTGCCGTCGGTGCAGTCGATCAGCTCGTAGTCCTTCCATTTGTCTGCTGTAAACATGTCTTTCAGTAAAAATCCTTTTCAAAAATGAGTCAGTCGAATATTCCCACCTGATCGGAGGGAGCGGCGGCGGCTCCGCCCGTCGGTCGGAACTCTATGCCGAGATGCTCGTATGCAAGTCTTGTCGCGCATCTGCCGCGCGGCGTTCTTGACAGAAAACCGATCTGCATGAGATAAGGCTCGTAAACGTCTTCGATCGTCACCGATTCCTCGCCGACCGACGCCGCGAGCGTTTCAAGTCCGACCGGTCCGCCTCCGTACAGTCTGATTATGGTGCCGAGCATGCGTCTGTCAACATTGTCAAGTCCGAGCTCGTCGATTTCAAGCGCCGTCAGCGCATATTTTGCGATGTCGCCGTCGATTATGCCCTTGCCCTTGACCTGCGCGAAATCGCGGACGCGTTTGAGCAGGCGGTTTGCAATACGCGGCGTGCCGCGCGAGCAGAGCGCGATCTGCCGCGCTCCGTCCGGGGTTATGTTGAATTCGAGAATTTTTGCCGATCTCGTCACTATCCGGGTAAGCTCGTCCGGATTGTAAAGCTCCAGCTTGAGCACTACCCCGAATCTGTCGCGGAGCGGCGTCGAGAGCTGTCCGGCACGGGTCGTTGCCCCGATAAGTGTGAAATGAGGCAGCTTCATGCGGAAGGAACGCGCGGCGGGACCTTTGCCGATAATTATGTCTATCTCAAAATCCTCCATGGCAGGGTAGAGAACCTCTTCGACAAGTCTCGGAAGTCTGTGTATCTCGTCGATGAAGAGGATGTCGTTCTCCTGAAGGTTTGTGAGCAGTGCGACGAGGTCGCCTGCCTTTTCGATCGCGGGTCCCGAGGTTATGCGGATGTTGACATTCATTTCGTTGGCGATTATACCCGAAAGGGTCGTTTTTCCGAGTCCGGGAGGACCGTAGAGCAGGACATGGTCGAGCATGTCCCCTCTCATACGTGCCGCTTCTATATAAATTTTCAGATTTTCCTTTGCCTTTGCCTGTCCGATATATTCGTCCAGCCTCTGCGGACGCAGTGTCAGCTCGGTTTCCGAATCGTTTTCGTTGAACTGCGTGCTCAGCATCCGGTTGTCAAGTTCGAAATCTTCCATGTGCCCTCCGTTATTACTTCATGAGCCGTTTCAGACCCTCGCGTATCAGTGTCTCGGTGTCGAGACCGCTGTCAAGCGAGGCGAGCGCGTAATTTGCTTCCGCGCGTGAATAGCCGAGCACCATAAGTGCCGCCTGAGCGTCGGTAACGGCCGAATTGCCGGTGTCGGGGATGTCTTTCGTGAGGCTGCCGCCGCCGTCTGCAGGAGCACTGCCGATCGCCTTGCCGATCTTGTCCTTCAGTTCGAGGACGACTCTTGCGGCTGTCTTGGCTCCGACGCCGTTGGCTTTTGCTATCGACTTGGCGTCTCCCGACATCACGGCACCCGAAAGACGTGGCGGCGTCAGCACCGAAAGGATTGCCATTGCCGCCTTCGGTCCGACGCCCGAAACCGAGATAAGAAGCTCAAAGGCTGTTTTCTCTTCTTCGTTGGCAAAGCCGAAAAGTTCCATCGCGTCCTCGCGGACCGAAAAATATGTGAAAAGCTTTGCGGGAGAGCCTTCCTTGCCCGCAAGAGCCGAAAAGGTGTTTGACGAAACGGTAAGCCTGTAACCGACTCCGCCGGCGTCTATGACGGCGGTTGAAAGCGAGAGCAGTGCAAGCGTTCCCGAAATATAGTAATACATAGATGATACTCCTTTGCGATCGTCGCAGATCAGCGAAGATTGTAGAATTCCTTAAGACGGCTGCCGCCTGTGTGGGCATGACAGATTGCGATCGCAAGCGCGTCGCAGGTGTCGTCGAGCTTCGGCGGATTTGCAAGACCGAGGAAGGTTTTGACCATCAGCATGACCTGCGCCTTTGTCGCCTTGCCGTATCCGACCACCGACTGCTTCACCTGAAGAGGGGTGTATTCGAAGATTCCGACTCCTTTTTCGGCGGCGGCAAGCAGGATCACGCCTCTTGCCTCGGCGACGATTATCCCGGTCGTCGCGTTGGTGTTGAAGAAAAGCTCCTCAACCGCCATTGCGTCCGGACGGTAAAGCTCTATAAGCCCGGTAAGCTCGCGGTGTATCTGCATAAGACGGCTTTCGACCGGAGTGTGTGCGGGCGTCTGTATCGAGCCGAAGGCGAGAGTGCGAAAACGTGAATTTTTGTATTCGATGACCCCGTAGCCGACGATGGCTATTCCGGGATCGATACCGAGTATTATCATAAAAGCAGACCTCCGGCTTCCGGCACAATATATCATCTTATTATATCATACAATAAGTGCTTTTCGGCAAAAGAATTTGTAAATTTTTTTAGAAAAAGCCCGCGGATACGGTCTGCGTCCGTATCCGCGGGTCACTTGCTTATTCTTCTGCAAGTCTGATCTCTATTGCGGCAACTCCCGCCGCCGGGAGGGTATGGATCCTCCTTAAAATCGGTTATTTGTTCTTTTTTCCGAGTTCTGCGGTTTTGTTCTTCGATGCGACCACCGCATCCGATACCGCCGCCCGAAGAGCGTATCTTTCAAGCACCGATACTCCTTCGATCGTGCTTCCTCCGGGCGAGCAGACCTCGTCGCGCAGCAGATCGGGGTGCTTTTTGCTTGTAAGAATCAGCTTGGCGGCTCCCGCAACCGTTGCAGCCGCAAGCTTCAGAGAAACCTCGCGTGAAAGTCCGCAGCGTACTCCGCCGTCGGCGAGTGCGTCTGTAAATATATCCGCAAAGGCGGGCGAGCATCCGGAGAGCGCCGAGCCTGCGTCAAAAAGCGATTCGTCAAGCGGGACAAATTCGCCGGACGCCGACATCAGTTCGAGAAAACGATCGGTGATCGCTCCCTTTGCCGCGTCGTTGCAGGTGTAGAGCACAATGCCCATGCCGATCGATACGGGAGTGTTGGGCATGATGCGTATTATCGGACAGTCAAAGCCGAGCATTTCGGCGATCGAGCCGATCGTCACTCCCGCCGCCATGCTGACCACGCAGGGCGGATTGCCGGCGCGTCCCTTCAGCGTGTCCGCTATTTCGGAGATGACTCCTCCGATGATCTGCGGCTTCACGCCGAGGATTACATAGTCGGACAGGCGCGCGACGCAAATGTTGTCGCCGGCGTCACAGCCGAGTGTATCGGCAAGCTTTTTTGCCTTTTCGGGTGTTCTGCATGAGAGCAGGAGCGAATCGGTGCGTTCAGAGGCGGCGCGAGCAAGCGCCGAACCCATGTTCCCGATTCCGATAAAGCCGAGTGAGTAGTTTTTCTTCATTGCTTTTTCCTCTTTTGCGGAGATTATCTGCGGGTCTGTCCGTCTCCGCGGATGACATATTTGTAGGAAGTCAGCTCACAGAGTCCGACCGGACCTCTTGCGTGCAGCTTCTGCGTCGATATTCCCATTTCACAGCCGAGACCGAACTGACCGCCGTCTGTGAATCTCGTTGAGGCGTTTACATATACAGCCGCGCTGTCAACCGAAGCCGTGAATATATCGGCGGCGGCACTGTCCTCGGTGATTATCGCCTCCGAGTGACCTGTCGAGTGCTTCGCTATGTGTTTTGTCGCCTCTCCGACCGAGCCGACAACCCCCACGGCAAGGATGTAATCGAGAAATTCGGTATCAAAATCACCGTCTCCCGCAGGCACTCCGTCGATAATTCCGGCGGCGGTGCGGTCGAGCCGAAGCTCTACCGGAGGAAGAGATGCGGCAATGCGGTCGTCCGTGAGCCTCTTTTTCAGGGCGGGAAGAAAGTCGCCCGCTATATCCGAGTGGACAAGGCAGACTTCTGCGGCATTGCATACCGACGGACGCTGTGCCTTGGCGTTTTCGATTATGTCAAGCGCTTTTGCAGTGTCGGCGGCACGGTCAACATATATGTGACATATTCCGGTTCCGGTACGCAGTACGGGGACCTTTGCGTTTTGCACACAGCTTGAAATCAGTCCCGCGCCCCCCCTCGGAATGAGCAGATCGACAAGTCCGACCGCCTCCATGATCTCGTTTGCAGAGCGGTGGTCGGTGTCGCTTACAAGGCAGATGCAGTCGGTCGGAAGCGAGCATGCCGCAAGACCGCGGCGCATCGCCGAGACTATTGCCGTTGACGAAAGGATCGCGTCCCTTCCGGTACGCAGAAGGCAGGAGTTGCCCGATTTTATGCAGAGCGCCGCCGCGTCCGAGGTGACGTTCGGACGGCTCTCGTAGATAATCGCTATCAGTCCGATCGGAACCGATATTTTTTCAAGCGACAGACCGTTGTAAAGGGTCCGTTTTTCAAGGATTCTGCCGACCGGGTCGGGAAGTGCCGCAACCGCACGGATGCCGTCCGCCATGTCATTTATGCGCTTTTCGTTCAGCATGAGGCGGTCGATCATTGCGGGGGACAGATGTTCCGACGCTCTGCGCACATCTTCGGCGTTGGCATCAAGAATTGCATCAATGCTTCCGATAATCTCATCAGCCATTGCATACAGCGCGGCGTTTTTAAGCTCTGTGTCAGCCGTGCGGACCGCGTCCGCCGACCGCTTGGCGGCAAGGATAAGCTCACCTGTTGTCATCGGCTTTCTCCTTTCTGCCGACAAAATAAGTGCCGACGCTTTTTCCGTCAAAAATGTCGTAAAGATATTCGGGATGCTCTCCGTTGGCGATAACCATCGGTATGCCCGCCGCCGTCGTGATCAATGCGGCATGGAGCTTTGTTGCCATTCCGCCGGTGCCGAGCGAGCCGTTTGACCCTCCCGCGATCGAGATTATGTCGGGAGTGATTTCTTCGACTCTCGGAATAACGGTCGCGTCCGGGTGAGTGTGCGGGTCTGCGGTATAAAGCCCGTCTATGTCTGACAGCAGTACCAGCAGATCGGCGGACAGCGAGCAGGCAACGATCGCCGCAAGCGTATCGTTGTCGCCGACCGATATCTCGTCGGTTGCGACCGTGTCGTTTTCGTTGATTATCGGCAGTGCCGACAGCTCAAGCAGACGGAAAACCGTGTTGTGAAAGTTTTTTCTGCGCTCGTCCGATTTAAGGTCGGCACCTGTTATCAGCAGCTGAGCCGCCGTGTGATTGTACTGACCGAACAGCCTGTCGTAGCTGTCCATAAGCTCGCACTGTCCGACTGCCGCCGCCGCCTGCTTTGTCGGCATATCGGTGGGGCGGCTCGCAAGCTTCAGCTTGCCCATGCCCATTGCGATGGCTCCCGACGATACGAGCACGATTTCGTGCCCTGCGTTTTTCAGATCGCTGACCGTCTTGCAGAGCTTTTCCACACGTCGGATGTTCATGTTTCCCGTGGTGTGCGTCAGCGATGATGTTCCTATTTTTATGACTGTTCTCATTTGAAAATGCCTTTGCTTTGTGGGATTTGCCGCTTGTCAGTCGCGGTACTTCGAATAGATATAATCCTCAATCATGCGCTTTGTGAGGCTGTCGCCGTTTTCGTAGGCTTCGTCGGCGACCTCCGAAAGATTTGCCGAGATGCCGCCGCCTGCCGCACCCTCTCCGGTATAGCTGAAATAATATGTGTGTTCGAAGCCGTTTGCGTCACGGTAGGTGATGTAGGGTCTTGCGACAAAGTCGGTTTTGTAGTAGCTCTTGTCGTATCCGTTGACAAGTGCGGTGAATATCAGATAGTCGGAATATTCGGCGTAGATGTTGGTCGCGGGGACGGTCAGCGCCTTTTTGCTGCTGAGATAGCTTGTGGACGCGCTTCCTTTTACCAGATTGCCGCTGAGATAGGAAGCCGCAATGATGACGGTACCGTAACCGATTCCCTTTGAGCCGCACGAATAGCCGTCACGCAGGGAGTTGTCGCTGTGGATTTTCTGAAGATCGTTCAGCAGTGATTTTCTTATCCTTGTGAAGAAGCGTATGCCCGCCGAGCTTTCGTCGGCTCTGACCGATCTGCCGACGACCGCAAAGCCGTCGCTCGTGCCGAGGTCCGCAAACGGATCGGAGGCGTCGGGGACGATGCTTCCGATTTCTATCCAGCCCGCATAGAGGGTGAGGTCACCGGTGATCTTGACCTCCTTGCCGACGGCACTCTTCCTGTCGAGCGAAAGAGCCGCTCTGTTGGAGGTGAACCAGCCCGCAAAGAGGTAGCCCTCTTTCTCCATCGAATATTTGCTTATGTCAATATATGTGTTTACATCGACCGGGCGCGGCTCGTAAATGTCCTTGCCGTCGGATATGAAGGTCATTGTGAACGAGCGGAACTGACACTGTACCTCTGCCGATATGTTTTTCGGAATGTCCGAATAGACCCAGTCCGACCATTTCCCGTCGCTTTTCTTTGTTCTGTATCTTATCGAGTAGTCCTGCGGGTCGATACCCTCGGGCAGAGCCGAGAGCGGATTGCCGTTTGCATCGACCGACCATTCGGTACCGGTCGGCATGCTGATTGCGGTGACTTTCATCTGCGCCGTCAGATTGTTTTCGGTTTTTACGGTTATCACGGCTTCTCCCGCCGAGTGGACGACTACCGCGCCCGACTGCGAAACGGTTGCAACCTTTTCGTCCGACGATGTCCATACAATGGTCCGCTGTGTGGTGTCCACGGGGAGCAATGTGACTCCGAGACTGTAATTATCTCCGATGATCGATACGACATCCCCCGTGCTCAGCGCAACAGATGTCGGGTATACCATCTTGAGATTGACCTTTATCGTGAACGTGTCCGAGAATCCGCTCGCCGTGACACGCACCGTGTAGGTGCCCGCGACCGACATGTTGTAGCCGGTACAGGTGTAGCCCTCTATGACGACCGATGTGCCGTCCGAGAAATACGCGGTGACCTCAAGTCCCGACGGGTCGAATTTGTCGCCGACAAAATAGGTCGTTTTTGACGGCAGTGCGGTGATCTTTATCGATTTGACATTACCCGAGATCGGGACCGCGTAGTCGAGTCTTACCCAGCCGGTCTTGCCGTCATAGGTGGTGTGACCCCAGAAGTAGCTTCCGACCTTTCTGACCTCGGTTATGGTGACGACCGACTGATAGGGGATCTGACCGACTATCGCGGAGGAGGTTGTCGGCTGCTCACGCATGTTGAGCAGGTCGGCGAGTATCTGATAGGTACCCGGCTTCATGTCCTCGCCGCCGATGACCCCGCCCGAGTTGTCGAGGTCCTTCGGCATGTTGTACCAGAGCATGTCGCGGGAGCCGTAGGTCGAGAAAAATGAATCCCATGTCCATGTGCGGGTGTAGATTATGCAGTTTTTGCCGACACGCGACATGTTGCACTCATATGTGATGAAGCCGGTCGAGCTGACCTGCATTACAAAGAGCGAGTGTCCGCTTCCGGTGCGCAGATGTCCGCCGGGACCCACCGACGTAAATATGTCTCTTATCGTGTTTGCGGTCCAGCTTCCCGCGCTCAGTTTGCTTCCGAAGGCGTTGTAGAAGCGTCGGCTTTCGACGTCGAAATAGCCGTAGGCGCGCCACTGGCAGAAGCGGGCAAAGCCGTAGCACTGCGACGAATAGAGGTCAACCGTGCAGGTCGCCTTGACGCCGGTCGGATAATAACGCATGCAGTTGCAGTTTGACGGCGAAGCGACGCATATGCCCTGATTGTGGCAGACGCATGAGCCGCCGTTCTTGGTGAAGAAGGAGCCGACCGGGTAGTCGGCAAACGGGAAGGAGACTCCGTTTATGACCGTACCCGCTCCGCTTGTGAGCTGTGTGACCTCCGAGATCGCTTCGGGATCGTCTTCAAGATTTTCCTCGTATTCTATGAGAAGACCGCTTTTCGGGGAGTAAAGGTAGGTTATGTACTGGTCGTTCTCTTCCTCGTAATCGAATTCCTCTCCGTTTGTTTCGACAATGTAGTCGGGATTGTCGGCATAAAGCATTATGCAGTCGTCCGAGATCATGCGTATATCGGCGAGGTTGTCCACAGATGTCGCATACTGCGGATAGTCTCCGTTCTGTATGTGCATGAGCCGGTCGCCCGATTTGTACCATATATCACTGCCGTTTACCGCAAACGGTCCGTCCGCCTGAGCCGAAGCAAAAAGCAGTTTTTTGTCCGAGCCGTCGGTTTTGAGCGTAAACACCGAGCCATCCCTGCCGGTGCAGATCAGGCTGTCGCCGATCACCGCAAAGCGGCTTGCCGAGATGTCGGCAACGGTTGTCGGATAATCGTCCTCCCATCTTTTCAAAAGAAGATTTCCGGACGGGTCGAGCGAATATGTGTCGTTTCCGACATCGACCGCCGCCGCTGAATTTTTTATACCGTCAACATCAACCGTGTCAGACAGCTTGCGGCTCAGAATATTTGTAAGTATTGCCGCTGATGTCGAAAAGACGGTAACAGCCGCAAGAACTATTGCGGTCGCCCTCTTCATAAAGCTTTTTTTGGGGGATAATTGCATGTTTTTTCCTCTCTCAAGACAGCTTATATGCATTTTCATACATAAGTCGGTACAAAAACGCATATTAGATATTGTTTCTATTCTGTCATTTTAGCATATACACGCCGCGTTTGCAAGAGTTTTTTACAAAGTCGGCGTATTTTTTTAAAAAAGGAAGGGAAGGCTCATGAGACTGTCGGACGGATGCGTCGGCGAAGAATATGCCGTTTTGCGCATCGAACCGGGCGGACTGTCCGCACCTCTTTGCAGAAGGCTTTACGAAATAGGCTTGAGACCGGGCGCGGGACTCATTCTCGTGAACAGAAAGAGAGGCGGCGCTTCGGTGATAAAGCTTTGCGGCACACGCTTTGCGGTCGGCGGGGAAATCGCCGCTTTTGTATATGTAAGGAGGCTTGCGGAAAATGAAAGAAAAACGCGGTGAGAGCAGTCGGACGGTCGGGATTGCGCTTGTGGGAAACCCGAACTGCGGAAAAACCACCGTATTCAACCGACTTACCGGTTCGCGTTTCAAAACGGCGAACCGTCCCGGCGTGACCGTCGATATGAGGGAAGGCGGATGCGTGCTTCCGGGAGCCGAAAACGTGCGGATCGTCGATCTTCCGGGTACATATTCGCTTACGCCGTACAGCGAGGAGGAGCGGGTGACGCTCGACGCGCTGACATCGGACACCGTTGATATTATTGTGAATATCATCGATCTGACCTCGCCCGAAAGAGGTTTTTATCTGACATATGAGCTGCTGCGGCTCGGGAAGCCGACGGTTGTCGCGCTCAATATGTGCGATATTGCGGAAAAACGGGGGATATCGGTTGATTTTGACCGGATTGCCGCACTTGTCGGCTGTTCCGCCGTCGGAATCTCGGGAAGGCGCGGGACGGGACTTGACAGGCTGATTGCGGCGGCATCGGCGGCAAAGGCTCCGCCGATGCCCGACGGTCGGGTCTCCGACGCACAGAGAGCGTCGGAGACGGTTGCCGCGGCTATAACCGGTATAAAAAGCGACGGTTTTACCGATCGGGTCGATCGTGTCCTTATCCACAGAATATTCGGACTTCCGATCTGCTTTGCGGTCATGGCTGCCGTATTTTTTCTCACTTTTGCGGTCGGCGGAGCGGTAAAACCCGCGGCTGACCGCCTGCTTTCTGTTTTTTCGGAGCTTGCGGCAGGGCTTTTGCGGAGATTTTGCTGTTCGGAGACGGTCATGTCTCTCGTGTGCGACGGCATAATCGGCACGCTCGGAGGGGTAATAAGCTTTCTTCCCGATATTTTCATAATGTTTCTGCTTGTCGCACTGCTTGAGGATTGCGGATATATGGCGAGATGCGCCTATCTTACCGAGCGGATGATGTCGCGGCTCGGTCTGTCGGGCAGGGCGTTTCTTCCGATGCTTCTTGGGCTCGGATGTACGGTGCCCGCAGTGATGGCAACCCGCACCCTCGAAACCGAAAGCGAAAGAATCAGGACAGCCGGGGCAATCCCTTTTTTGCCCTGTTCGGCAAGACTTCCGGTGTTTATTATGATTTCAAAGCTGTTTTTCGGGCGGTTTGCCGCGCTTTGCGCCTTTTCGCTCTATCTGCTCGGATTTGCCGCGGCAATGATATATGCCCTTGTCACCTCCCGCCGCGGCGGCAAAAATAATCGGGCGGCACCGCTTCTTGTCGAGCTTCCCGAATACCGCATGCCCTCACCCGCGTCGGTTGCGGCATGTGTCGGGCAGAGAGTCGGTGACTATCTCTCCCGTGCGGCGACGGTGATATTTCTTTCCTCTCTCGTCCTGTGGTTTCTGCGGTCGTTCGGCATGTCTGGCAGAACGGCAATGCAGAGCTCGTTTGCCGGTATGATCGGAAATGCGGCGGTCCCGCTGCTTGCGCCCTGCGGACTCGGCTATCCTCAGATCACCCTTGCGATTGCCTCCGGACTTGTCGGGAAGGAAAATATCGTCGCCTCCCTCTGCCTGCTCTGCGGGCGACCCGAAAACGTGGGGTCGGTGCTGTGCAGTCTCGGTTTTACCCGAAAAAACGCATATTCGATGCTTCTTTTCATACTTTTTTCTCCGCCCTGTCTGCCCGCGATAATAACAACGGCGCGGGAGATGAGATCATTCTCCCGCGCCGCAGGGCTTGTCCTTGCCGAGCTTTGCACGGCATGGACGGTGTCCGCGATATTTTATTTTGTTGCGACACTTTTCTGAACTGCTCCGTGTGTCAGCGGTAGACCATGCTGTTCAATACCTGCGTGCCGAGCAGAAAGAGAACGTCGGTGTTTTCGTCCGACGGGATGACGTCGGCATATTCGCCGAGCATGTCCGACTGCATCCAGCGCAGATCGACAAGCACGATTTTTGAGTAGCTTTTCAGCATGAGCGGAGCGAGACTGCGTGCAAAGCTGTCCCTGAAGATGACCAGCGAGCGGTCCGGGTCGGCATCGGCGTTTGTAATTACCGTCAGCGCCGATTCGCCGCCGAGAAAAATGTCGTATTTGTCACCCGACTGCTCTGCGGCGCCCGCGTCATAGATACTGCCCGCCCTGCCGTCCTTTTCGACCGTGCATGCCCCGAAAACAGCGCTTTCGTAACAGAGAAGCCGATCCTTCCCGACAAACGGGAACGCCGCCTGTCCGGCAAGCGAACCGTAAAACTCCCCGCCGTCGGTGAGCGTAAGCTCGTCCTCGCCGAAAAGCCCGAAATGCATTTTTTCGGAAAGCGCAGTCAGCACGCCCGACAGCGCTTCCTGTCTCCAGTGGATGTCGGTGTAATAGAAGCTGTCGCCCGACAGTGCGTCGGTGATATCGATCTGTACGGCTGTCTCTCCGAACGCCTCCGCGAATATCCTTTGCAGCTCCGCGGGATCGATCGCCATACTGTCCGAAAGATACAGACTCTTGTCGGGAATCACGCAGTGGTAGATGTTGCTTTCCGGAAAGTATTTTGCGGAAATGTCGGCAAAAAGTCGGGCGGAACCGCCGACTCTTCGGCTATTGAGCGGATAAACGGTCGGGAAAACGCTTTTTCCCGCACGCCTGTATCCGTTTACCTCCGACTGCATGAAAATACAGGAGGCGGAGGCGACCCGCACGCGTCTGAAAAATTCGCGCGCGGGAAATCGGTCGGCAATATACTTTTCAAGCTTTTCCGAATAGCCCGACTGTCCGATCTGCGATACGGGCGGCATTTTTGCCGCCGTCCGCTTTTCCGATTTTATATAGCCGACATCCGGCTTTGCCGCAAGTATTATGCCGAAGACGGCAATAAACAGTGCAAAGACCGCCGCGGTCAGGTACGAAGAAATCTTTTTGCTCATTTCATCCTCCGGTCAGAATCTGAAATAAAGGAACGGATTGAAACTGCCGTCCACAAGATAGGCGGTCGAAAGCAGAAGTCCCGCCGCCGCAAGAACCGGGATAAGAAGGTTTTTCGCTTTTTCGGGGAGCAGACCAAACAGCTTTTTCGGAAGCGGTGTGGATCCGATAACTCCGACCGCAAGAAGGACTGCATTTCCTGCGAGATAAAAGAGTGTCTCGCCGTTTATGAGCGGAAGTCCTCCAATGCCGAAGAGCGCCGAAATTCCGGAGAATGCCGAATGTGCGTCGTCTGCTCCGAAGATAACGAAGCCCGTAACAACGAAAAAGAGAGTGTACAGATGCCCGATTACGGGGTGCCGCTCAAAAAAGTCTCCGAAGATCAGCTTTTCGGCGACGAGCAGTATGCCGTAGAGCAGTCCCCACATGAGAAAATTGATGCCTGCGCCGTGCCAGAGTCCGGTGAGCGTCCAGACGACAAGCAGATTTATTACCATTCGAAACTTTCCGACCCGGTTCCCGCCGAGCGGAATATATACATAGTCGCGGAACCATCCCGAGAGTGTGATGTGCCATCTGCGCCAGAAGGAGGTTATCGAGGGGGCAGTGTAGGGATAATTGAAGTTTTCGGGAAAATGAAAGCCGAGCATGCGTCCCAACCCGATCGCCATGTCCGAGTAGCCCGAGAAATCAAAATATATCTGGAGCGTGCTGGCGATTGCCGACAGCCATGCAAAGGCGACCGTCCTGCCGCCGGACGACGCATAATCGGCGGCGATCTGCCCGAGGCTGTTTGCGAGCAGAACCTTTTTTGAAAGACCGATCACGAATCTCACGACACCCTCCGAAAAGTCGCCTATTCCGACACGCCTGTCCCGAAGCTCGGCAGATATTTCCGGGTAGCGGACGATCGGACCCGCAATAAGCTGCGGAAAAAGGCAGAGATAGGCGGCGTATGAGACAAAATTCTTTTCGGCGACAGCCTGCCCGCGGTAGATGTCAATATTGTACGAGATCGACTGAAATGTGAAAAAGCTGATTCCGATCGGCAGACCGGGGGAGAGTGAGGGAAGAGACGCTCCGGTAAATCCGTTTATGAGAGATATGAAAAAATCTGCATATTTGAAAAAGAGAAGCGGAAGAAGCCCGAACGCGACCGACATGAAAAGCAGAAGCTTTTTTGCCATTTTCCCCGGTTTTGCGGACGAAAGCGCAAGCCCGAACAGGTAGCTGACAAGCGCCGTGACGGGGAGCAGGAGAAAAAATTTTCTCTCCCCTATCAGATAAAAAAGAAGCGAAAAGAGAAGCAGGACGGCATTTTTCAGCTTTTTCGGGGACAGAAGGACTGCCGCAAGGGTGATCGGCAGAAAGCAGAACAGCATGGTAAGTGACGAAAAGACCGTGAAAATCCCTCCCCTCGTCTATCGGAATATATAATTACCCGTATCAGAGCTTTTTAAACGAATCGAGTATGGCGTTGACGCGCGCCTCGTCTGTGTCGAGAAGCAGAAGGACAACCCTGCCGTTCACCGCGGTTTCGATGTAATCGGCAACGACGCAGACCCAGCGCCCGGGGTTGACCGATTTTTCGATCTTGTCGGCAAATGCTTGGGGGTCGGTCTTGTCGTCAAGACGGATGAGCGCGAGCGAGTAGGCGATCGAGCTCATTTTCGGCTCGGAAACGACGGCTTCGACCACACCGTTTGTATCCTCGGTTCCGAAGTAAAAAGAAAAACGGTCCTTGTCCGAGATATTTACCTTAACGGTTGCGAGCGACGGAAATTTTGTGTCGCCGCAGCCCTTGTAAATTTCTTTGACCATTTTTTGCAGGCTGATCTTTTCGGTCGTTCCGCCCGTCGTTACGTCGGATGACTGCTTACAGCCGGTAAGAACCGACAGGGGGAGTACAAAAAGGGCGAGAATGAGTGCGGAAAGTCTTGCCGATGTTTTTTTCATAAGATGGTTCTCCTTTGCAAAAACAAAATAAAAGGGCGATATTTTACATGTTTCGTGTAAAAAACCCATTCGTAAACCGACGACTTGGTGCTAAAATATCTGATACGCGGTCGGACAAGTGTATTTTATCACAATCCGTCCCTTTTGTAAAGGGGGTGTATTGAATTTTTCGTACACCTGTGCTATAATGTCCGAAGCTTACTTTCGGACAAAGGGGGAGATGCGGAGATGACCGTGCGGACAAAGGGAGCAGACGGCAACGCAAAAACGTCGTTTGCGAAAAACGTGATCCTGAAAGGGGTCACCGTATGCGACATGAACAATCTCGGATGCGGGGTCGCAAAATGCGGCGGCAAGACCGTTTTCGTCAGGGGCGGAGTCACCGACGATGTCTGCGACATCAAAATAATCAAAGATACCGCCGATTATGCGGTTGCCGCGGTTGACAGGATGATTTCCGCGTCGCCGCGCAGGATCGACCCGGTCTGCCCCGTGTATAAAAGATGCGGCGGATGCGTTTACAGGCTGATAAGCTATGATTACGAGCTTTCGCTCAAGCGCTCGGCTGTGGAGCGGGCTTTCTGCCGCGAGGGGCTGTCCCCCGTAATAAGGGATATTATGAGCGGCAGTGAGAGCGGATACCGCAACAAGGTGCAGTATCCGGTGGCATACGACCGCACTGTGGGATATTTTGCGCAGAAAACGCACGAGGTCGTGCCTGTGGAGCACTGCCTTTTGCAGGATCCGGATTTCGACCGCGTTATTGATGTAATAAAGGAATTTCTCGATAAATACGGAATATGCGGCTATGACGAGGAAAGCGGCAGGGGAACCGTCCGTCATATCTGTCTGCGCTCGGGTGAGGGCGGGATATCGGTCTGCCTCGTTATCAACGACGACAAACTTCCGCATGCCGAAAGCCTTGTGAAAATGCTGTCAGAAAAATGTCCCGATGTCGGCTCGCTGTCGGTATCGGTCAACAAAAAGAAAACAAACGTCATATTCGGGGAGCGCACCTTCACGATATACGGCAAGCCGTACATAACCGACAGGCTTTGCTCGCTTGAATTCGGAATATCGCCCGCGTCCTTTTATCAGGTCAACCGCGACATGGCGGAAATGCTTTACAAAAAGGCGGCGGAATATGCGGCGCTCTCGGACGGCATGACGCTTGTCGATCTCTTCTGCGGAGTGGGAACGATAGGGCTGTCAATGATAAAGGACAAGCCGAACTGCAGGCTTGTCGGGGTGGAAATAATCCCGGAGGCTGTCGCAAACGCGGAGCGCAATGCGGCGGCAAACGGAATAGAAAAC
Organism: uncultured Eubacteriales bacterium; assembly: GCA_934486825.1. Classification (GTDB taxonomy): domain Bacteria; phylum Bacillota; class Clostridia; order Oscillospirales; family CAG-272; genus CAKSQF01. The sequence continues at coordinate 71,367 of CAKSQF010000005.1, forward strand.
GCGTCGTTTATATGCGGGGACGCAAATTCGGCGGAGGTCGGCAGTGCCGACGTGATAGTAATCGACCCGCCGCGCAAGGGCTGTTCTCCCGGGCTGATTGATACGATCGCATCCGGCGACTGCAAAAGAGTCGTCTATATCTCCTGCAATCCGTCAACGCTTGCGAGAGACTGCGGATATTTTGAAAAACACGGATTTGAAACGGTCGAGGTGACACCCGCCGACCTTTTCCCGAGAACCGGTCATGTGGAATGTGCGGCACTCCTTTGTCGGAGAGACGGAGAAGCGCAACCGACACATTATTAAGGAAGGAATGGTCATAAAAATGGGATATCTTATGCTTGCGATTGCTGTGCTTGCGGGTGCGGTAAAGGGATACTGCGGAAAAAAGACGAGCCGCTATGTCACCGGGACCGCAGACGCGGCTCTGGCGAATTTCATGCGCATGCTGCTCTGCGTGGTGATCGGATTTGTGACGGTTCTTGCGTCCGGCTCGCTTGACCGGCTCGCACTGCCGCTCCCGATAGCGGCGATAACCGTGCTGTCGGGTGCGGGCACCGCGTTTTTCGTGGTCACATGGCTTATGGCGATCAGGAAGGGCGCGTTCACAATGATCGACGTCGTGCTGATGCTCGGTACTATTATTCCGATCATCGGAAGCTTTCTGCTCTTCGGAGAGCCGATAAAGACAAATCAGATCATCGGCTTCTGCGTGCTTATGGCGGCGGTCGCCATAATGTGCTCCTACAACAATTCGCTCAAGGGCAAAATGAGCCCGATGGCGCTTATCCTTGTACTGCTCTGCGGCATATCGAACGGACTTGCCGATTTTTCGCAGAAGATGTTCGTAAGATATTCGGACGGGATTCCGGTTTCGGTCTTCAATTTTTACACATACATCGTCGCGGGAATCATACTGCTTGTCTGCTTTTTCTGCTCAAAGGACAGAAAGAGCGGGGAGGGCAAAACGGGTGCGTACATAAAGCACACCTTCGGGTATATTGCGGTGATGTCGGTCTGCCTTTTCGCAAACAGTTATTTCAAGACGCTTGCCGCGGCTCATCTTGACGCCGCGCAGATATATCCGCTCAGTCAGGGCTCTGCGCTCATTCTTTCGTCACTTATGGCGGCGGTGTTCTTCGGAGAGAAGATCACCTGGCGCGCGGTTGTCGGAATGATTCTTGCCTTTGGCGGCATGCTTGTGATAAATCTGCTCTGACTGCGGTCGGGCAAAAAAATCGGGTCTGCGCTTTCCGCGCGGACCCGATTTTTATTATACGTTTCTGAAGTTTTTTCTGTATGCTGTCGGAGAATATGCGGTTTTTGCCGAAAATATCCTGCTGAAATAATATTCGCTGTTGAAGCCGCATCGTTCGGCAATCTCCCTTACCGACAGATCGGTGCGGGTGAGAAGCCGGCACGCCATGTCTATGCGGAGCGATATTATGTACTGCCCGGGCGTGTCCCCGTATACCTGCACAAATTCGTTTGTGAAATGCTTTTTCCCGAGTCCCGAAAGCCGTGCGAGCTCGTCTATCCTGATCGAAGGATCGGCAAAATCGGTCTTTATGCGTTCTATTGCCGGAAGCAGTCGCTTTGCCGACGGGGACGGATATCCGGGAGTGCACAGGATGTCGGTGACAGTCACGATTATCCTGTAAAATATGCTTTTTATTTTTGCCGTTCTGTTCGGCTGATCGGAGGCGAAATATGATACCGCCTCCGAAAACAGCCGTTCGGTACCGGCATCGCAGGTGACGGCAAATGGCGGCGGCAGAAAGGCTGACGGGGAATCGAAATCGAGAATGTAGGCAAAGCAGTCCTCGGGGTGGCAGATGTAATAATCGACTCCCTTCGGCATGTAGAGCAGTCTGTATTTTCCCATTTCGAATTCGCTTCTGCCGTAATAGTATTTTGAACATCCGTCGGTGAACAGAACGAATGCGTGACGGGCGCGCCGTCTCGCGTAGAATTTCTGGGCACGGCTAAGCTCCGCACTGTAACAGTTTATTACCTTTGATATGTCAAAGCCTGCGGCAAGCTCGCGTATCTCCGCGTTTTCCATCGGTCCGACTCCTTTTTCATCCGATTCTTTTCTTCGATTATAGCATAAAAATGTATTTTTTCAAGTGTTACGGCAAAAAAACGGCAATATCCGTTTCCTTTTTGTGCAAACGTTTCGTAAAAATGCATTGCGGATATGCGGCGGCGGTAATATAATGAAGCCGAAGAACAAACCGATGTTTTGCGAAAGGATATTGATTTTATGTTCGGAAGATTTGATTTTGACGCTGACAAGAAATATATTGCCGACGAATATGAGGATGCGCATTTCGATCCGGAAAGCGGAGCCGACGCGGCATCGCTTGCGGGGATGCTTGAGGCTTTTGTTGCCGACTGTGACGCAAAGTCGGTGCCGATGCTTACCCTGCGGGCGGAGTCGTTCCGTATGCTCGTCGAAAACGCGCAGATCGAGGTGAATCCGCATACCCCGTTTGCCGACAAGATAAATGCGGGGATAAACTATACCGGATGGGCGACCGGGTCGGATTACGAGCGGATACTGAAGCGCAGGTCGGTCAGAAAATTCAACACCGACGTGCATGAGGCATGGCAGGCAAGGGAGTGGGCGTACAGGCGCGGACTGTCGGCTCCCGACAACGATTTTTGGCATATATGCCCGAACTGGGACAACATAATGAGCATGGGCATTGTCGGACTCCGCGATCGCGCAGAAAAACTGCTTGATGCCGAAAGCGACGAAAAAAAGAAGGTTTTCTACTCGGCAACCGTGAGCTGCTGCCGATCGCTCCTTACGATCATGAGAAGATATGCCGACATGGGCGACAGAGTCGGCAACGTCGAATTTGCCGACTGTATGCGTGCGCTCATGACCCGTCCTCCGCAGACACTTTACGAGGCTATGGAGCTTTCGCTTTTCATGATGAGCATGATCGAGCTCGGCATAGAGCGCACGAGAACGCTCGGCAATGTCGGAGTCCTTTTCTATCCTTTTTATCTGCACGACAAGGAGAGCGGTCTGCTTGACCGCGACGGCACAAAGACGCTCTGCAAATATTTTCTCACAAAGATAAATGCGGGAAAACGCTATGCCGATCAGCCGATCTGTATCGGCGGTTACGACAGGGACGGAACAAGCGGCGTAAACGAGCTTGTCGATATCCTTCTTGAAGCTTACCGCGAGGAAAAACTGTCGAATCCGAAGCTACATGTCAGATACAATAAGCTTTTCCCCGAAAAGACATACAATACTCTCGTCGAAATGATAATCGAGGGCAACAGCAGTATGGTCATAATATCGGACGAAAACATGCTTCGTGCGTATGACAGGATCGGTATGCCGAGGGAAAAGTCGAAAACATATCTCCCGCTCGGATGCTACGAATGTATAGTCCCGAACTACGAGGACGCGCGTATCTGCTCGGCATGGATAAACCTTGCAAAGGGCGTCGAGCTTGCGATAACCGGCGGAAGGGATCTGCTTCACGGGGATATCATGTTCGGAAGGACCGATACGGCTCCGCAGACTTTTGATGAGTTTTACGCGATATACAGGCATTATCTGCTTGAATTTATAAATTTCTGCAAGGAAAACGTAAGGCTTCAGGAATCGGTCAGCCACGAGAATTACGCCGCGCCGCTACTTTCGCTCACGCATGACGACTGCATGAAAAACGGTACCGATTTCTTCAGCAGGGGTATGGATATCCACAACAGCTCGCTCAAATGCTGTGCGATCGGAAGCGCGGTCGATTCACTCCTTGCGGTCAGAAAGCTTGTCTACGAGCAGAAACGACTGACCCTTCCCGAGCTTGCCAAGCTGCTTGAAAAGAACTGGCAGGGAGCGGAAGAGCTTCGTACCGAAATCAGAAAAGACAGATGCAAATGGGGTAACGGGAACCGGGAAGCGGACGCACTTGCCGCCGATATATATAAGTTCTGCGGCGACAACATAATCGGTACGCCGAACGGTTACGGCGGAATATACAGGTTGGGCGCCGATTCGGTTGACAATGCCGAGCGCTTCGGCGGAAATTCGGGAGCGACCGCCGACGGCAGACTTGCGGGAGAGCCGCTGTCCAAAAACATGAGGCCGGTCAACGGTATGGAATTTGCCGGGATCACCGGATTTATACGGTCGATGCTTGCGGTAGATCAGGGACTGTTCATAGACGGCGCTCCGCTTGACTTCATGCTTCATCCGTCGGCTGTAAGCGGCGAAAAGGGAAAGTATGTGCTCGGTCGGATAATGGAAAGCTATTTCGACAACGGCGGGCTGATGATACAGGGCAACGTCGTATCCGCCGAAACGCTGGAAAAAGCGGTCGCCGACCCCGACAGTTACAGGAATCTCCAGATAAGGGTCTGCGGATGGAACGAGTATTTTGTAAACATGAAGCCGGAGATACAGAAGGACTTCATCGAAAGGGCAAAGGGGCTTGAAGGCTGATGTCGGAGACAAAAGGAAAGATATTTGCGATAAAGAATTTCGAGATACACGACGGAGACGGACTGCGTACAACCGTCTTTCTCAAAGGCTGCCCGCTCCGTTGCAGATGGTGTCATAATCCCGAGGGACTTGAAGCGAAAAGCCTGCTCGCCTTCTATAAGGACAAATGCAGATCATGCGGTATGTGTGCGCGGGTATGCCCGTCGGGAGCGCATACGACCGCGGACGGCGTGCATGTTTACGACAGATCGCGCTGTACTGCCTGCGGAGCCTGCGAAAGGGTCTGCCCGTCGGGGGCGATAAAGATTTTCGGGGAGGAGATCGGAGCGTCGGAACTTGTCGGAAGAATTCTGCCCGACAGACTCTTCTTCGATACGACAGGCGGCGGGATAACCCTCTCGGGCGGTGAACCTCTGCTTCAGCCGGATTTCTGTAAAGAGGTTCTGATGAGAGCGAAGATTGAGGGAATCGGGACGGCGGTTGACAGCTGTCTATGCGTAAGCGCGGAGGCTGTCCGGGCGGTAATGCCGTATACCGATAAATTTCTCGTTGACGTGAAATGCGCCGACAGCCGACTGCACGAAAGGCTTACCGGGGTCGGAAACGGTCGGATAATCGCAAATCTTGCACTGCTCTGTGAAAACAATTGCCGCGTCGAGATACGCGTGCCGTACATACCCGACTGCAACGACGGCGAAATGCCCGCGATAGCGGAGCTTCTGTGCGATTATAAAAGCTGTATAACGGCGGTAAAGGTGCTCGGATATCATAATTATGCCGAAAACAAGTACACGGCACTCGGTATGAACTATCCCGCGGCAGATGTCCGACTGCCGACTGCCGATGAGCTTTCGGCGGCACGCGGATTTTTTTCGGATAAAGGCTTTGCGGTCATATCCGACTGATAACCGACAGTTTACAAAAAATCCCCGTCCGCGCGTATCCGCGGACGGGGTTTTCTGCTCTTCGGTTTTTTGCGTTTATCAGCCTCTGTACTTCGTAACGTGATACCATCCGTTCCCGAGAGACCTTACTTTGACTTTGCACTCCGAAACATCACTCGGTCGGTTCACCCACGTGGGCTTGCTGTCGGGTGAATAAACAAGCGCATATTCGCCGATGAAAATACAGAATTAAATTCTTTTTCCGTGGATGTTTATGCTGTCAAGTACCGAATCCTTGCTGGGAAATGCATTTTCGTATATTGAGTTGAGAGATGCCGCGACATCGTCCGGCAATATCAGATGGCTGTTTGTTTCCGGATCAAACAGACCCACACGTTTGTCACTGCTGTCCGATATGTAAAGATCTTTGTCGGTCACATCGGGAAACTCTGCGGCAATATAATTTTTCACCGCGTTAAAGTCGTCCGCATAATTTTTGTAGTCGGCAGAGAATTGCCAAAGCAAATTGTATATGAGTAATATCAATTTAACGACTTGAATCCCGACGAAAATCATAATGAGAATCAGATTGACTGCCAAAAAACACAGTATGTACCTTTTTATCACAATCACAGAATAGTCGCTTCCTTTCTTTTTATGCTTGTCCCAAAGCCGAAGGATTGCTCCTTCGGCTCGGGGGAATTTTGCGTCAGTCGTCGGTTTCGCCGATAAGACTTTCACCGTTTGATCGGCGTATAGCACAAACCATTTTTGCAGAATTTATTAAAGCAATTCGTTTTGATTTATCCTCTTCCGATAAAAATTTTATACGGAAGTCCTCTTGCGTTTCAATGCCTTCGATTTCAAAGACAACCAGAATAAAATCGCCGTCACTCATCTTCCATGAACGGATAAATGGGTATATGAGTGAACTTGGCATGGAGTATTTTTCCTTGAGTATTTTTGAAACCTCGCTCATTGTCATACCGATTCTGAGCTTTGCGATGTCCGAATCACTGACTGCAACCATTTTTTTCTCATCTGTCTCGAAAGGAAGATCCAAGTTGTTATTCCCGGTTGTCAAAGCCGATGTCTGCCTATCCGCATTTGTTGTACCGGAAGTCTGCTCATTCCCGGTTGTCAGAACAGGTGTCTGCTTGTTCACATTTGTTATACCGGAAGTCTGCTCATTCCCTGCTGCCTTTTGGCAGGAACTCAAAAGGCAGAGCATCGCTATTAACAGTATCGATATCAAAATGCGTTTTTTCATGAAATTATTCCTCTCATTTATTTGTTTTGTTCTATCTGTGTGCAATCTGCGCACAGATTGTGCACAGATTGCGCGCCGACCGTCCCTCAAGCGCCGACCGGTGCGCCGACTCAAATGAAAAGCAGATGATAAGCGGGAGATATTGCGACCGCTTTGCATAAAGAACCGATGATCTTCATGTTTTCCTCCGTTCCGCCGAACTCTGATACCCTTGAAAGCCAATGATACCATAAATTTCATGCCGTGTCAAGACGTTCTCAGCCATTCTCACCTATAAGACGTAATATCTTACGAAACCGTGACATTTTTTTGAAAAATTTTATAAAATTTTTTCAAAAAAATTCAAAAATAATCGGGGGAGCCGTTTCGGCTCCCCCCGTGAAACTATGTACAAGCGGAGTAAATTTATTTGTTTTCGGATATGGCTCTGCCGCCTTTTACGGCAAGCTTTATGTCAAGCTTTTCGTCAAGCGCGATGAAATCGGCGTCACAGCCGACGTCGAGCCGTCCCTTGCGGTCGAACGACATCAGACTGCACGGAGTGCGCGCCGCCATATAAAAGGCGTCCGCCTCGGGAATACCGAATTCCACGGCTTTTTTTACGCAGTCGAGAAGGGTCGATGTGCTTCCCGCAAGTGCGCCGTCGTCGGTCCTTGCGACCGAATTTCTGACATGTACGGTCTGACCGCCGAGGTCGTAATCGCCGTCGGACAGTCCGGTCGCGCGCATCGAATCGCTTATCAGGATCATGCGGTCGCGCCCGAAGGTGCGGTAAAGCATCTTTATCACGCTTTTCTGTATATGCAGACCGTCGCATATGACCTGAACATACATGTTTTCGTCGATCGCCGCACCGATCGGTCCGGGCATTCTGTGGAGCAGCGGCGGCATCGCGTTGAAAACATGGGTGAGACAGGTTGCTCCCGCCTTTGCCGCCGCAACCGTTTGATCGTAGTCGGCTTCGGTGTGTCCGACCGACACGACGCATCCGCAGCTTTGTATAAACCGGATCGTACCGGGCAGCTCGGGAGCCACCGTCACAAGTTTTACGCCTTTTTCGCCGAGAAGGGCGGAAAATTCGCAAATATCGGGATTTTTAATGAACTTTTCGTTCTGAGCGCCCCTTTTAGAGGGGTTTATGTAGGGTCCCTCGGCATGGAATCCGAGCACCTCCGCGCCGTTTTCCGGCAGAGGCGTGAAGACCGCGCGGCGTATTTTCTCAAAGTCCTCGGTCATCGTGGTCGGAAGCCATGACAGGGTTCCGTTTTTTGCGAGAAACTCTGCCATGACCGCAAGAGAATCGGCAGAGCCGTCCATTGTGTCGCATCCGACGCACCCGTGGGTGTGAATATCGACAAGTCCGGGGTAGACATGCAGACCGTGCAGGTCGGTGACGCTTACTTCTTCGCCCTCCTGCGGTATCGGTTCGGCGAATACGCCGTCGCGCACGCCGAACTTTGTGATTTTTCGGTCGGCAAAGCAGTTTTCGTAGATATGAAGCATTTTTTACACCTCAGAGAAGTGCGGCGCCGAGCGAGCCCGCATCGTTTTCAAGGGTTGATATTTCGATCGCAACGTCACTGCTCGGGATCTTCGGCAGAAGCATCGGTATGAGCAGATTGCCTCTTGACGTTATTCCTCCCGCGAGAATTACCGCGTCCGGACCGAAGACGTTTATAAGACTTGTAATTCCGACTGCGAGGTAATGAGTGTATTTTTCAAGGAGTTTTGCGGCGACCTTGCACCCTTTTTCGTAGGCGTCGAAGACGGCTTCTCCGTCAAGTCTGCCCTTTTCCGTTGCGAGCTTCGAGAGCAGGCTGTCAGGCTCGTTTTGCACAGCCTCCTTTGCCGAGGCGATGAGCGCGCTGACCGACGCGTACTGCTCCCAGCAACCGTGCTGTCCGCAGGGGCAGGGACGTCCGCCGTCGGCTTCGATTATTATATGTCCGATCTCGCCCATACTGCTCTTGCCGTGGGCGATAGAGCCGTCGAATATTATGCCGCCGCCGATGCCTGTTCCGAGGGTTATCATGATTATGTTCTGATATTTCTTACCCGCGCCGAATTCGGATTCGCCGAGGGCTGCGCAGTTTGCGTCGTTATCGACGGTTACGGGCATATCGACAAGCTTCGAAAGCGCGGAGCCGAGCGGGGTCGATCTGAAGGGCAGGTTTGCGGCGTTTACTCTGCCGTCTCTGATTATTCCGGGGGTGCCGACGCCGACCGTTTTTACCGGATAGAGCTTTTTCAGGCGGTTACATTCGTCGGCGATACTGCTTATGAGCGTGTCAGCCGATGCCTTTTCGGTGCGGATCGAGCTTTTGTAAATCAGCTTTCTGCCTTCGACGACCGCGAATTTCACATTTGTTCCGCCGATATCGACACCGAGTCGTGTACCCGAATACGCGTCCTTGTCGCAGATGAGCACAACGTCGGGATGAACCTTTAACAGGGTTGCGGGCACCGATGTGTTGATATCCTCGTCGAGAAGCTCGGACACAACCCTTGATTTCGACGCGCCCGACGCAAGCAGGATTATTTTCTTCGATTTCAGTATGGATGCGATGCCCATTGTGATCGCGCGGCGCGGAACGTCGTCCTCCGAATCGAAGAAGCGGGAGTTCGCATCGACCGTGCTTTCCGAAAGCTCGGTCAGATGGGTTGCCGAGTTCAGATTCGCTCCCGGCTCGTTGAAGCCGATATGACCGTTCCTGCCGATTCCGAGGATCTGGAGGTCGATGCCGCCGTGGGCTTCGATGTTCTTTTCGTAATCGAGACATTCCTTTTCGGGATTGTCGGTCATTCCGTTCGGAACGAATGTGTTGTTTATGTCTATGTTGACCTTTGAGAAAAGCTGTTCGTTCATGAAGTAGCGGTAGCTCTGCGGACTGTCCGGGGATATTGGGTAATATTCATCCAGATTGAAGGTCGTCACATCCGAAAAGTCTATGTCGCCGCGGCGGTTCATGCTTACAAGGTGGCGGTACATACCAACCGGGGTCGAGCCGGTCGCAAGACCGAGAACGCTGTTTGGGTTCAGTATGAGCTGGCTTGCCACAAGTCTTGCGGCTTGTGCGGACAGCTCGTTGTAATCTTCGCATACTATAACGCGCATATTGTTTCCTCCGTTTGAAACTTATCTGAATCGGGAAAAAGAATTGTAGCACACATGACCGTATTTGTCAATACACTCCGATGCATGAGAATGTTATCATTTCTTCGGAATGTATATTCCGAAATGGGATGCCGCATCGGATATATCTGTGATCTCGGTACTGCTTCCGAGCATCGATATGTTGAAAGCGCGCGAGGTGTAGTCAGCCCACCAATCTTCGGTAACGATCACGATTTTGCTTTTTTCGACTCCGGGACGGGCGGAGGTCAGGCGCGAGTCGCCCTTCCATGCCTCGGGGCGGTACTGCCAGCCCTCTTCAACGACGATGACCGAGCCGACCGGGAGACTTTCTCTCGTGAAACGTATGGTCGCGGCAAAGAATTTCGAGTTGCCCGCAGCCCGGATGATTTTGTCCCACGAACCGGTTTCGGTGGCGTTCCAGTAACCGCGCACGAGGGTGAGATCGAGCTTTTCGTAATCGGACAGATCGATTTCGGGAAGCGGATCGCTTTCAAAGGTCACCTTTTTGTCGGGGACCGTTTTCCCGGTCGGGAAATAGAACCTCATGTGGGAGGCGACATTCTTTTCGCTTGTCAGATCCTTCCCGGCACCCGCCGCCGACAGGTTGAAGGCGCGGTATCTGTATCCTTCCCAGAAGCCCTCGGTAACCACAAGCACATCGGTCGTCACCACTCCGGGTCTGCCGCTCTGCACGCCCGAATTTGCCCATGCCTCGGGGCGATACTGCCAGCCTTCGTCAAGGACTATGACCGTTCCGACGGGCAGTGTCTCCCTGTTGAACAGCTCGGTCGCGTAAAAGAATTTCGAATTGCCCGCAGAGGCGATCACCCTGCCCCACGAGCCGGAGTCGGTGCTGTTCCAGTATGCGCAGGGGGTAAAATCATAGGTAAATTCGGTGTATCCCGAAAGATCGAAGGTCGGCTTTTCGGTGTAGACCGAGGCGATCGTCTCAAACGGAGACTCAATGCTGTTTTTCACCGATTCGAGTATCAGCATAAGATCGCTGTCCGAAAGCGAGAGCGACGCCGGATTGTATTTTATGCTGTCGGGGATTTTTCCGGTCAGCGACGAGTACCAGACATAACCGGTGAGAAAGCGCGCGCTTTCGTTCAGATGGTAGCCGTCACGGGTCACGCGGTCGCCGAAATAGCCTGTGCGTATGTCCTGCACGGCTGTGCCCGACGGTATGATTATCGGGAAAGCCTCAGTCGGGATGACTGCCGTTTTCACGGCGTTGACTATTGCCTCATACATCTTCGTCTGGCTGTTTTTGTAGTTTGCGAACGCACTGTGGGTGCTGTCCGACTGGTACGCCCATGTCATGTGCCATGCGAGCTTACAGTCGGGATTCGTTTTGTTTTCGTTCACATAGGATGTAAGATATCTGAGCGGCGCCTTGTAGGTGGACGGCTGACCTGACGAGCCGCTCGCCTGCTGCATTGTGATTATGTCCCAGTCCTCGTCCTTTATCGCGTAGAGCAGAGAGGTGTCCGCACGTTCGACGAATTTTCCGCCCGAGGAAGCGTCCGCCTTGAAATAGCGGTATGCATTTTTGTTGTTTCTTGCATTTGCCGCATGGGTGTCGAGCGTACAGCCGCCGATGTAGAGGTTGCCTACAACGACATTTTCGACCCCTTCGGCTTTTGCGATGCCGTAAAGGTATGTGGTCGCATCCTCCGAAAAGCTGTTGCCGATCGCAAGAACCTTAAGCGTTTTTCCGTTCCAGTCCCTGTTTGCGTATTCGTAGCCGCTGTCCGGTACTGTCGGATCCGGCGGCAAAGCCGTCGTTCCGGGTGCGGCTGTTGCCGTACCGCCGACCGTCGTGCCGCTGTCGGCTGCGGTCGTACCGTTTCCCGTGTCTTTTGCGCATGCCGCAAGGGACAGCGCAAGCGAAAATGCCGATAAAATGCAGATCGTACTGCGTATAAGCCTGTTCATCTTCCGATTTCTCCCCGTAAAGTATTTGACCTTATTATATCGGAAAGAAACAATAAAATCAATAGAAAAACTCAAAAAAAGCAGAATGGTACCGAAGGATTGACAATCCGTACAAAAGTGGTATAATTATTTACCGTGAATGATATTGCGGAAAGGACGTATACTATGACAGCGACAAAACGCAGAACCGACAAAAAAGAGCTGTTTGAAAAGGCACCGGTTGAGAAGGCGCTTCTCATAATGGCTGTGCCGACCGTGATAAGCCAGCTTATCAACCTCGTATACAACATGGTTGACACCATATATATAGGGAGAACCGGCAATCCGGACATGACCGCCGCGGTCACGCTTGCATTTACCGTTTTCATGATGACGATCGCTTTTTCCAATCTTTTCGGTGTCGGAGCAAGCAGTCTTATGGCAAGACTTGCGGGATCGGGCGACAGGAAAACCGCAAGAGCGGTATCCGCCGCCGGTTTTTACGGCGCGGTTGTCGTTTCGGTCATTTACTCCCTGCTTGTCGGCATATTTGCCGACCCGCTTCTGCGGCTTCTCGGTGCGAGTGAAAATACCATCGGCTACGCAAAGCAGTACACAATGATCGTTGTCGTGGCGGGATGCCTTCCGACAGTGCTGTCGGCTGTCGCCGCGCATCTTATACGCGGGTCGGGCTATTCGAGGCAGGCAAGCATAGGACTGAGCATGGGCGGTATCCTCAATATTTTTCTCGATCCGCTTTTCATGTTTGTACTGCTCCCGAAGGGATATGAGATCGTCGGTGCGGCGATCGCCACTCTTGTATCGAATGTCGTCTCCTGCATATATCTTACGGTTACATTGGCGGTGCTGTCGAAAAAGACGGTGCTGTCTGCCGATCCGCGGGAGATAAGAGGCATGAACCGGGACGCATGGAAGGGACTTTTTTCGGTCGGAGTGCCGTCCGCAATGCTGACCGGGCTTTTCGATCTGGCAAATATCGTGCTGAATTATCTTATGGCTGCGCACGGCGACCCCGAGCTTGCGGCTGTCGGAATAGTGATGAAGGCGGAACGTCTGCCGAACGCGATAAACATCGGTATATGTCAGGGTATGCTCCCGATCGTTGCCTACAACTTTGCCTCCGGCGATCACAAGAGGATGAACCGCACGGTGAACACCGCAAGACTGTGGGGAGTGATCGTTTCGGTTGCGACTTTACTGCTTTACGAGCTGTTTTCGCCGTCGGTCTGCCGACTTTTCCTCGATGTCGGCGAAAACAACATGAGCGCCGCGAAAACGATAATGCTTGCGACCGTTTTTCTGAGAATAAGATGCACATCCTCCCTGCCGCAGTTCTTCAATTACAGCACCTCCTACTGCATGCAGGCGGTCGGCTACGGATCGGGAACGCTTCTGCACGCATGCGTAAGGGAACTGGTATTCTATATTCCGTTTATGATCCTTTTTAATCGTCTGTTCGGAATGTACGGACTCACGGCGGCGATCATCGCGGGAGAAAGCTGCGGTGCGCTGTTTGCGCTTCTGATTTTCGGACGCTGGAAGAAAAAGCATGTCAATCTGATATGACAAAATTTGTGCAAAAATCGGACATTTAAGAAAAGCGGCGCAAAAATCGGACATTTCCGGGTTAAAGATGTCTGTTTTTTATCTTGTATTTGTCGATCGGATTTGCTAAAATAGTCAGTACAGACGGAGCCGTGTCCTAACGCTCCGAAAAAAATACGAAAGAGAGAGCAAAAAGATGAAAAAACTTATCAGAACGATTGCATGTCTTATGGCAGTCGCAACGCTGGCGGTATCGATGGCAGCCTGCGGCGGCGACAATGCGACCACTACCGCGGCAGCGGCTGCAACGACCGTAGCGGCTGCAACGACAACCGGCAAGACGACGACAACCGGAGCGGCAACAACGACAGTTCCGACAACAACCGTCGTCGCGCCCGTAACCAACCCGCAGACCGGACCCTATGCCTTCTATCAGGAGGATGAGGTTGTTGAGTTCAGCGGATTCACCATGGTCAACAACAACGGCTACGGCGAACAGCTTGAGGACGGCTCCATCCGCGCCGAGAGCAGACTTACGATGTATACCGCATGGGATGCGACCATGAAGTACGGAAAGATCACGGTCGATATCACATCGGCGGCTGACAACGAATCGAACGACAACGGTGTATGCTTCGGTATACAGGGCAAGGGCATGAAGGGCATCCTTGAGGAGGATCCCACCGCAAACCCCTATTTCTTCGAAAAGGATTATGCTTACTACATCTGCTTTGTCAGCGACAGCGGAACATTCGGACTCTGCAAGGTATGGTGGAATACCAAGTCATGGACAAACCTCCAGTGGGCGGGCAAGCTCGACGGCTACACACACGGCGACCGCTTCACGATCACTGCCGAAATCCACGAGGGCGGAGTTATAAAGTGTTACTATAACGGTCAGCTTCTCATAGAGTATACCGATCCCGATCCCATCATCGGCGGAGAAGGCTTCGGCTTCAGACTTGAAGAAAAGAACGTTGTATGCCATTCGATCAAGATCGAACCCAGCGATAACTGATATTTCAATAAGGAGAAGATAATGAACAGGATACTCAGATCAATCATCTGTATCGCTGTCGCGGCAGTCTGCCCGTTTTATATGGCAGCCTGCGGCGGCGACAATGCGACCACTACCGCGGCAGCGGCTGCAACGACCGTAGCGGCTGCAACGACAACCGGCAAGACGACGACAACCGGAGCGGCAACAACGACAGTTCCGACAACAACCGTCGTCGCGCCCGTAACCAACCCGCAGACCGGACCCTATGCCTTCTATCAGCAGGACGAAGTAATCGATTTCTGCGGTTACACCATGGTCGGCAACAACGGCTACGGCTCACTGCGCGAGGACGGCAGTGTGATCGCCGAAAGCAATCTTACGATGTTCACGACGTGGGATACCACAATGAAGCACGGCAAAATCACCGCAAAGTTTACCGGCGCTCCCGATAACGACAAGAATACGAACGGAATCTGCTTCAATATACAGGGCAAGGGTATGAAGGGCATCCTCGAAGAGGATCCGTCCGCAACTCCTTACTTCTTTGAAAAGGATTACTACTACTATATCTGCTTCATCGGCATGAAGGGTACGATGGGACTCTGCAAGGCATCGTGGAAGACAAATCAGTGGACAAATCTTCAGTGGTCCGGAAATATTGAGGGCTACGAGCAGGGAAGCGGGTACACGATAACCGTTGAGGTGCCGGACGACGGTGTGATAAAGTGCTATTACAACGATCAGCTCCTTATAGAATTTACCGATCCCGATCCCATCACCGACGGTGAGGGAGTCGGCATCCGTCTCAAGGAGACCGGAGCCGTCTGCAACAGCATAAAGATCGAACCGAAGGATTGATCCGTGCGGTCATTTCAGACCGTGCAGTGCATAATTTGCATTGCACGGTCTGTTTTTCGGTTACGGCGGCGTAAAAATTAACGGTCTGCCTGCTTTTTGTCTGCCGAGGGCTGGTTTTTTTTCGAAAAATATGCTAAAATATACGGAAGTGAAAGGTCGTCGGCGGCGAGCGCGGAGAAAGGAACGGTCATAAGAATGAATCTCGATAAAATAATTGCTCTCGGAAACGGAGTGACCGTTTTCAGGGACGGCGAAAAATCGGTCAAGGTATTTGTCCGAAATCCCGGGGCGGGCAGTCTGCTTTCGGAAGCAATGAAGCAGGCGGTCATGTACGAATCGGGGATAGCGGTTCCGCGGGTAAGGGAGGTTGCCTGCGCCGACGGAGTGCAGGCAATAGTCAGCGATTTTGCGGCGGGAGTCACGCTCGGGACACTGATCGGAAAAGGTCGTGCGGAGGCGTCCGTGTACGCGGCGCAGGTGGTCGGTTTTCAGAGGAAAATGCATGAAAAAAGCTCGGCGGTGCTTCCCGATGTGACCGGAAGGCTTTATGCCGCTCTGCGGCACCCCGAGCTGCCGTCGGCTTTTGCTGCAGATGCGGAGGACGCGGCGCGGATGATTGCCGGGCTTCCGTACGGCAGGCGGAGAATCTGTCACGGAAAGCTGTCGCCCGACAATCTGATCGCAGGCGACGGCGGGAACCTGACCGCAACCGGCTGCGGGAATGCATTTTCCGGACTTCCGGAGCTTGATGCGGCAATAACCTACGGCAGAAGTCTCTGTCTGTACGGCGGCGGTTTTGCGGAGGAATACCTGAGGGTTTGGCGTGAAGCGGTCGGTCCGATCGATGACGGCGTTCTGAAATGCGGTATTGCGATCGCCTTTGCCGGGGTCGGCTCGGACAACAGAAAAAAACTGCTTGAAATGATATGACGCATCAATCGATCGGTGGTATATCGATATATGCATAACACGTATGAAAAACAGGCAATTCCCAAAAAAGCAAAAGTGTGATATCATAAGGATGCCGAAAAAAGAAATCGGCAAAAATGATGTTTTATTAAAATTTTTCTTGTTCTGGGAGGATTGTTTTATGGCACGTTTTACATTACCCCGTGATCTTTACCACGGA
Organism: uncultured Eubacteriales bacterium; assembly: GCA_934486825.1. Lineage (GTDB taxonomy): Bacteria > Bacillota > Clostridia > Oscillospirales > CAG-272 > CAKSQF01. Next base: position 87,598 of record CAKSQF010000005.1, read on the forward strand.
AAAGGAGCGCTTGAGGCGCTTAAAACACTTGAAGGAAAGAAAGCGATCGTCTGCGTCGGCGGCGGATCGATGAAGCGCTTCGGTTTCCTTGACAAGGCTGTCGCATATCTTAAGGAAGCAGGAATGGAAGTTGAAGTCTTCGAAGGAATCGAATCGGATCCTTCGGTTGAGACTGTTATGCGCGGCGCGGAGGCAATGCTGAAGTTTGAGCCCGACTGGATCGTTGCGATCGGCGGCGGTTCGCCTATCGATGCCGCAAAGGCAATGTGGATAAAGTACGAATATCCCGAGGTTACATTTGAAGACATGTGCAAGGTCTTCGGTCTGCCCAAGCTCCGCAGAAAGGCTCACTTCTGCGCTATTTCATCGACATCCGGCACGGCTACCGAGGTTACCGCATTCTCCATCATAACCGATTATTCGAAGGGAATCAAATACCCGATCGCCGATTTTGAAATTACTCCCGATGTTGCGATCGTCGATCCCGAGCTTGCCGAGACTATGCCGAAGAAGCTGGTTGCACACACCGGCATGGACGCAATGACTCATTCGATTGAGGCATATGTTTCGACCGCTCACTGCGATTACACCGACCCGCTCGCACTTCATGCAATCGGCATGATCCAGAGAGATCTTGTCGGCTCGTACAACGGCGACATGGAGAAGCGCGACAGCATGCACAACGCACAGTGCCTTGCCGGTATGGCATTCTCGAACGCACTGCTCGGCATAGTACATTCGATGGCACACAAGACCGGCGCGGCATTTGCCGACTACGGCGCACATATCATTCACGGCGCGGCAAACGCAATGTATCTGCCGAAGGTAATCGCTTACAACGCCAAGAATCCCGAGGCTGCAAAGCGTTACGCCGAAATCGCCGACTTCATGAAGCTCGGCGGAACGACAGAGTCCGAAAAGATTGCGCTTCTTATCAAGGAACTGCGCAGAATGAACGACGAGCTCAACATTCCTCACTGCATAAAGAACTACGGCGCGGACAGCTATCCTACCGAGAACGGTTTTGTTCCCGAGAATGTATTCCTGGAGCGTTTGCATGATATCGCGGTCAACGCAATAGGCGATGCATGCACAGGCTCGAATCCCCGTCAGCCGAGCGTTGAGGAGATGGAAAAACTGCTTAAGTGCTGCTACTACGACACAGAGGTCAATTTCTGATAATACCTCGGACAGGGGCTGTGATAAATGTTATTGTTTGTCACAGCCCTTTTGTGCGGTTTTTTTAAAAAATAACGGTCAAGCTATTCACAAAAAGAAAAATATATGCTATAATTGAGAAAATAATTTGCGGCAGGACGGAGATGAGTCTGTCGCCGATGTTTGTAAGGAGAGTCTGATAATGTATAAGATAGTTCGAAAGCGCGTGCTTAATCCCACTGTCACACAGATGGAAATAGAAGCACCGCTCATTGCAAAAAAAGCAAAGCCCGGACAGTTTATCATTCTGCGTGTTGACAGCGAGGGCGAGCGTATCCCGCTTACGGTTGCCGGATGCAATCCCGATGAGGGAACGGTCAAGATCATATTCCAGATCGTCGGAGCCACCACCGCCCTGCTCGGAAGAAAAGAAGAAGGCGAATATATCGAGGATTTCGTCGGACCGCTCGGCGTTGCGACGCATACCGACGGAATAAAGAAGGTCTGCATTATAGGCGGCGGCGTCGGATGCGCGATAGCACTTCCGATAGCCGAGGAATTTCACAAGCTCGGCGCCGATGTGACCGGCATAATCGGATTCAGAAACAAGGATATCGTTATCCTTGAGGACGAATTCAGAGCATGCACCGACAGACTTACGGTCATGACCGACGACGGCTCTTACGGACGTCACGGAAACGTAACGCTTCCGCTGAAGGAGCTGCTTGAATCGGGCGAAAGATACGACATGATAATCACGATCGGACCGCTCATCATGATGAAGTTCGTTGTGGCGACCGCAAAGCCGTTCGGAGTTCCGGTCACGGTATCGATGAACCCGATAATGATCGACGGAACCGGAATGTGCGGCGGATGCCGTCTGTCCCTCAACCGCGACGGCAAGAAGATAATGAAGTTTGCATGCGTTGACGGACCCGATTTTGACGGATATGAGGTCGATTTTGACGAGGCAATGTCACGCGGAAGAATGTATGCCGAGTTTGAACACAAGGAATATGAAAAGACCTGCAATCTTTTCAAAAATGTCTGATCGGAAGGTGAAATGAAATGGCTTTGAATCCGAAAAAACATGAAATGCCCACACAGGACCCGAAGGTCAGGGCACATAATTTCGATGAAGTTGCGCTCGGATATACTGCCGAGATCGCAGTTGACGAGGCAAAGAGATGCCTTAACTGCAAGAACAAGCCCTGCGTCGGAGGCTGCCCGGTAAATATTGATATTCCGGGATTCATAGGTTTTGTGAAGACAGGCGATTTTGACGGTGCATACCGCGTTATAGCAAAATCATCATCGCTTCCCGCAGTCTGCGGACGTGTCTGCCCGCAGGAGTCACAGTGCGAGAGCAAATGCACTCTCGGCGTAAAGTTTGAGCCTGTCGGAATCGGCAGACTTGAAAGATTTGTTGCCGACTATCACAATGCACATGACAGCGGAGAAGCCGACGTTCCCGCTTCGAACGGACACAGAGTTGCGGTTGTCGGCTCCGGACCATCCGGACTGACCTGTGCCGGCGATCTTGCCAAGAAGGGCTACAAGGTCACCGTCTTTGAGGCGCTGCATACCGCAGGCGGCGTGCTTGTGTACGGTATCCCCGAATTCAGACTTCCGAAGTCGATCGTCAGAAAAGAGGTCGAGGGGCTTAAAGCGCTCGGAGTCGATGTCGAAACCAATGTCGTTATCGGCAAGACTCTCACTGTTGACGAGCTGTTTGAGGACGGCTTTGAGGCGGTATTCATCGGATCGGGCGCCGGTCTTCCCAAGTTCATGGGAATAGACGGCGAGGATCTGAAGGGCGTTTATTCGGCAAACGAATTTCTTACGAGAAGCAACCTGATGAAGGCGTACCGCGAAGATTCGGCAACCCCGATCATGAAGGGCGGCAAGGCTGTTGTTGTCGGCGGAGGAAACGTCGCAATGGACGCCGCGCGTACAGCTCTGCGTCTCGGAGCCGATGTGAGCATCGTCTACCGCCGTTCAATGGAGGAGCTTCCGGCAAGACGTGAGGAGGTCGAGCATGCAATGGAGGAAGGAATCGACTTCAAGCTGCTCACAAATCCCACAAAGATCATAGGATACAACAATCCCGACAATCCCCGCGATCCGAGGAACGGCTTCGTGACGGCTGTCGAGTGCATAAAGATGGAACTCGGCGCTCCTGACGAAAAGGGTCGCCGCCGTCCGGTGGAAATCCCGGGAAGCGAATTTACGATCGAGGCAGACTGCGTGATAATGGCGCTCGGCACATCGCCGAATCCGCTTATCAAGAACACCACCGAGGGACTTGAGACCCAGAAGTGGGGCGGTATAATCGTAAATGAGGACACCGGACTTACCTCACGCGAGGGTGTGTATGCGGGCGGAGATGCCGTTACCGGTGCCGCAACCGTTATACTTGCCATGGGCGCGGGAAAGACTGCCGCCAAGGCTATTGACGAATATCTTTCGTCAAAGAGCTGATTTTCTGCCGGAGAAACCGACAGATGAAGCTCGGCATAAACACCGCACAGTGCATCGGCAGGATAAAGCCGATGAACGGGGTAAACAACGGACCCTTTTATACGTCGAACAGGACGATGAACGCCACGAATCTGCCCGAATTCAGGCAGGCGAACATACCGTATGTGCGCACTCACGATTCGTCGATGGACTATAATTACGGCGGCGAGCACACGGTCGATGTTTCGGCCGTTTTCCCCGATTTCGGTGCCGATCCTTACGATGAGGCATCCTACGATTTCACTCTGACCGACGGGTACATAGAAAACACGGTGAAGGCAGGCTCACGGATCTTTTATCGGCTCGGAAATAAGATCGAGCACTGGTCAAAGCATTACGGAGTCATGCCTCCCGCCGATCCCGAAAAGTGGGCGGTCGTCTGCGAGCATATAGTGCGCCATCTGAACGAGGGATGGGCAGACGGTCATCATTTCGGCATAGAGTATTTCGAAATATGGAACGAGCCGGATCTTTATCCGAAATGCTGGCTCGGAACTCCGGAAGAATATTACAGGCTCTACGAGGTCACGTCAAGGCATCTGAAAAACAGCTTTCCGGACATAAAGGTCGGCGGTCCCGCTGTCTGCGATTTCAACGAGGAATGGCTCCGCCCGTTTTTCGGAATGATCCGCGACAAAAAGCTGCCGTTCGACTTCTACACGTGGCACAGATACACGTCGGATGTCGCAACCGTTGTGTCAAGGGCGAAAAAGCACAGGGAACTGCTTGACGAGTTCGGCTTTTACAATGTCGAGAGCATACTTGACGAATGGAATTATGCGGTAAGCTTCAGCGGAGAGGAGCTTGTGCGGACGCTGAAAACGATAAGGGGCGTGAAGGGTGCGGCGTTTGCCGCGGCGGTCATGTGTGCATGTCAGCATGAGCCGGTGGATATGCTCCTTTATTACGATGCGAGGACGAACTGCCCGATGAACGGACTCTTCTCGATCTATGATTATTCGACGCTCAAGAGCTACCATGTTTTCAGGGCGTGGGGCGAGATGCTTGCGCTGGGAAACGAATGTGCGACCGTGTGCGATATCCCCGACATTTATGCCGCATCTGCGGCAGGCGGAGGAGAGAGCATTACGATGATCGCATATTACACAAACGACGACGATGCCGTAAAGCAGACCTTTACCGCAGAGCTGTCGGACGACAGAATGAGAACGGTCTTTCTGCTTGACGGGGACCATGATCTTACCCCTGTCGAAAGGATTGCCCCCTTTGAGGGAAGGTTCAGTATCACAATGATGCCGAATACGGTAATTGTGCTGAAATAAATCAAACATATATATGCCGCCGGCTTTGTCTGCGGCATATACAAAAGCCTTGAATCGATATGCTCATTATCGATACATTGCAAACAAAAAGACTAAAAAACAGGAAACGGACGGTATTTTTATGAACAAGATATCCATTATCGGAACAGGGAGCGTCGGCTCCACAATCGCTTACTCACTTGCTCTCCTCGGGATGGCATCCGAGATCGTAATGATCGACATCAACCATGAAAAAGCGCTCGGCGAAGCGCTTGATATCAGACAGGGCACACCCTTCTGCGCACCCTGTTCGATATATGCGGGCGATTATCCCGATGCCGCGGGCTCGGGGATAGTCATACTCACATCGGGTGTGGCAAGAAAAGCCGGTCAGTCGAGGCTGGAGCTTGCGCAGATAAATGTGGATATCACCAAGTCGATAATCCCGGAGATAACACGTTATGCTCCCGACGCGGTGTATGTTATAGTTTCAAACCCGGTTGACGTGCTTACATACACTTTTCACAAGCTGTCCGGGCTTCCGGAAAGCAATATAATAGGCTCGGGTACGATACTTGATACCGCAAGACTGCGTGCGAGACTTTCCGAGTACTGCCACATAAGCCAGAGCAACGTGCATGCATATGTCTTCGGCGAGCACGGCGATTCGTCCTTCATACCGTGGTCGGTCGCAAACATCTCAAATGTTCCGATCACACAGTGCCATAAGATTTTCGGAGAGGGCAGTGAGTTCACATGCCCCGAGCTTGATCTTGCCGAGATTGAAGATTACGTCAGAAAGTCGGGCGGACGCGTTATCGCGCGCAAGGGCGCAACCTTCTATGCCGTTTCGATGTCGGTCTGCCACATATGCAAATGCATCCTCAGCGGTATCGACACGACAATGACCGTTTCGACCATGATGCACGGCGAATACGGGATAGACGACGTCTGCCTGAGCACACTGAACGTGGTCGGCAGAAAGGGTGCCTGCGGAAAGGTCAATATCAAGCTGACCGACGACGAAATAGCAAAACTGCGTCACAGCGCCGACACGCTCAGGGATGTAATAAACAGCATAAAGATCTGATTTGAAAGAGGATAGATATGGAATACCGTACAGAACATGATTCAATGGGCGAGATGAAGGTCAGAGCCGACAGACTCTGGGGAGCACAGACTCAGAGGAGCCTTGAGAATTTCAGAATAGGCGTGGATATAGAGACAATGCCGCGCGAGATCACGCACGCGTTCGGAATACTGAAAAAGGCGGCGGCTCTTGCCAATGCCGAGCTTCGCCCGGACAAAATGACAAAGGAAAAGCTGGATGCGATCTGCACAGCCTGCGACGAGGTCGCAAGCGGCAGCCTTGACGATCATTTTCCGCTTGTCGTGTGGCAGACGGGCTCGGGTACGCAGTCAAACATGAATGCAAACGAGGTCATAGCAAACCGCGCAAATCAGATCGCGGGCAAAAAGCTCTGCCATCCGAACGACGATATAAACATGAGCCAGTCGTCGAACGACACATTCCCGACCGCAATGCATATCTGTGCGATACTTGCGATCGAGGACAAGCTGATCCCGGCAATCGAAGGACTTGTCGAAACATTCAGACGTCTTGAAAAGGAAAACGAGGGTATCGTCAAATCGGGACGCACTCATCTCCAGGACGCGACTCCGATCGCGTTCAGTCAGGAGATATCCGGCTGGCGTTCGAGTCTTGAACGCGACATCGAGCTTCTGAAGCTTGCGTCCGCTCCGCTCTGCACACTTGCGCTCGGCGGAACGGCTGTCGGAACGGGGCTGAATGCACCGAAGGGATTTGCGGAGCTTGTGGCAAAAAAGGCGGCGATGCTCACGGGCAAGCCGTTTGTCACCGGCGAGAACAAATTCCACTGCCTGACATCAAAGGACGAGCTTGTGTTTGCGCACGGCGCGATCAAAGCGACCGCCTGCGATATGATGAAGATTGCGAACGATGTGCGCTGGCTTGCGTCCGGTCCGCGTGACGGTCTCGGAGAGATACATATTCCCGAAAACGAGCCGGGCTCGTCGATAATGCCCGGAAAGGTCAATCCGACCCAGTGCGAGGCGGTTACTATGGTTGCCGTTCAGGTCATGGGTAACGACGTTGCGGTCGGAGTTGCCGCATCTCAGGGCAATTTCGAGCTGAACGTATTCATGCCGGTTGCAATATACAATTTCCTTCAGTCGGCACGTCTGCTTGCCGAGGCGATCGTTTCGTTCAACAAGAACTGTGCGTCGGGCATTACCGCAAACAGAGAGAAGATGAATCACAATCTGCATAACTCTCTGATGCTCGTTACCGCGCTCAATCCGTATATCGGCTACGAAAATGCCGCAAAAACGGCAAAAAAGGCTTATAAAGACAACATTTCACTGAAAGAGGCGTGTGTGGAGCTCGGATTCCTGACTGCCGAAAAATTCGACGAAGTGTTCCATCCCGAGCAGATGATCTGATCGGGACAGAAAGGTGGTCTGATTTACATATGAAGGTCAGTTATTTTCCCGGCTGTACCCTGCGCACGAAGGCTGTCGAGCTTGACCGTTATGCAAGAGCCTCGGCAAGAGCGCTCGGGGTCGAGCTTTGCGAGGTCGACGACTGGCAGTGCTGCGGCGGCGTGTTTGTCTCGGCAAAGGACGAGATTGCGTCAAAGCTGTCATCGGTGCGGGCGCTTGTCTGCGCAAGAGACAGAGGAACACCGCTTGTATCGGTATGCTCGGCATGTCACAATGTCATAAAGCAGACCGAGCATGCCATCAGCACGGACGGCACCTTTGCCGAGCGCGTCAATAATTACATGGCGCAGGACAGAGAGCCGAAGGCGCCCTATTACGGCGGGGTAAAGGTGATACATTATCTTGAGCTGCTGCGCGATATCATAGGCTTTGACAAAATAAAAGCGGCTGTGAAAAATCCGCTTACCGGCAAAAGGATCGCGGCATATTACGGATGCATGCTTCTGCGTCCCGGCAAGGTTATGGAGCTTGACGACGTTGAAAATCCGAAGGTAATGGAGGAGCTTATAACCGTGCTCGGCGGTGAACCGGTTGTTTATCCGATGAGAAACGAATGCTGCGGCGGATATACCCTGCTTGAGGACAGGCAGGCGGCGCTCAGCCGTGCCGCCGAAATCGGAGAGAGCGCGGCGGGACACGGTGCGGACATGATAGTGACCGCATGCCCGCTCTGCAAATACAATCTTGAAAAGAGCGGCGGAGAACTGCCGACGGTATATTTTACCGAGCTTCTTGCGGAGGCGCTCGGGGTGAAGGAGGAAGCAGATGCAGACAAGAGATAAAGAGCTTGCGAAGGAACAGATAGTGCGTATGAGCGGAGTCGATGTGCGCAAATGCATGCGCTGCGGCAAATGCTCAGGGACCTGCCCGTCCTACGACGAAATGGAATATCATCCGCATCAGTTTGTCTATATGGTTGAAAACGGAGATATCGAAACGCTTATGAAGTCGGAATCGGCATACAAATGCCTTTCCTGCTTTGCATGCGTGGACCGTTGTCCCAGAGGGGTCGAGCCTGCGAAAATCATAGAGGCGCTGCGCCTTCTGGTCATCCGCAAAAAGGACGGCAATCACATGACAGCCGACGATATCCCCGCGCTTGTCGATGACGATCTGCCCCAGCAGGCGATAGTCAGCGCGCTTCGCAAATATTCAAAGTAATTACAAAAGAAAGGACGGAGGAGCTTTTTGCGCGTAAAAGGCAAAAAGCTCCGGATGAGATATGCAAAGAATCGGAGTATTTGTCTGCCACTGCGGAACAAACATCGCCGGCACGGTTGACGTTGCGGCTGTCGCGGCGGCACTCGGCAAAGAGCCGGGCGTCGTTTTCTCAGCCGATTATCAGTACATGTGTTCGCAGGCGGGACAGGATCTGATAAAGGACGCGGTGAAGGAGCATCGGCTTACCGGAATAGTCGTCTGTTCCTGTTCGCCCCGCATGCACGAGGCAACCTTCAGAAAAACGGCTGCCGCGGCGGGGATCAACCCCTACATGGTCGAGATCGCAAACATACGCGAGCAGTGCTCGTGGGTACACAAGGACAAACAGACAGGAACCGAGAAGGCGATCATACTCGGCAGAGCGGCAATCGCAAAGGTCTGCCTGAACTCGCCGCTTACCCCCGGCGAAAGCCCGGTGACAAAGAGAGCGCTTGTGATCGGCGGCGGCATCGCGGGTATACAGACCGCGCTTGATATTGCCGACGCGGGATTCCCGGTCGATATCGTTGAAACAAAGCCGACGATCGGCGGCAAAATGGCACAGCTTGACAAGACCTTTCCGACGCTTGACTGCGCGGCGTGCATACTGACGCCGAAAATGGTCGATTGTGCGCAGAACGAGAACATCCGTATATTTTCCTATTCGGAGGTAACCGGTGTCAAGGGCTTTGTCGGAAATTTCGACGTCACCATAAAGCGCAAGGCGAGATATGTAAAAGAGGATGTCTGTACCGGATGCGGAGCATGCACCGAAAAGTGTCCTCAGAGGAAGGTGCCGAACGAATTCAATCTCGGCATGGACAACCGCCGTGCGATCTACATTCCGTTTGCGCAGGCGGTTCCGAAGGTCGCAACCATCGACCCGAACTACTGCACGATGCTCAAAACAGGCAAGTGCGGAGTCTGCTCCAAGGTGTGCACGGCAGGTGCGATCGATTACAAGGCAAAGGACGAATACATAGAGGAAAAGTACGGTGCGATCGTGGTCGCAACCGGCTTCAATCCGATTTCGATGGAAAAGTTCGACGAATTTGCCTACTCGCAGTCGAAGGATGTAATTACTTCGCTGGAGCTTGAGCGTCTGATGAACGCCGCAGGTCCGACAGGCGGAACACTGCTCCGTCCGTCCGACGGAACACATCCGCATACGATAGTTTTCGTCCAGTGCGTCGGTTCGAGATGCGCGGCATGCTCGGACAAGGGCAAGGAATACTGCTCCAAAATATGCTGTATGTATACCGCAAAGCACGCAATGCTTATCCGTGACAAATATCCGGACACCGAGGTGTACGTGTTCTATATCGACGTGCGCACACCCGGCAAGAATTTCGACGAATTTTACCGTCGTGCCGTTGAGGAATACGGCGTGCATTACATAAAGGGCATGGTCGGCAAGGTCTGCCCGGAGGGCGGAAAGCTTAAAGTAAGAGCGTCCGATCTTATTTACGGCAAACAGCTTCATATCGATGCCGATATGGTGGTGCTTGCCGCCGCAATCGAGCCGGATAAATCGGCAAGAGGACTTGCGACCATGCTTACCGCAAGTATGGATACCAACGATTTCTTCACCGAGGCTCACCCCAAGCTGCGCCCGGTCGAAAGCCCGACAGCCGGAGTGTTCCTTTCGGGAACCTGTCAGGGACCGAAGGATATCCCCGAGACGGTTGCGCAGGCGGGAGCCGCCGCATCGAAGGTCATCGGTCTGCTCTGCAAGAACAAGCTGACAGGCAACCCCTGCGTCGCACATTCGGACGAGCTGATGTGCAACGGCTGTTCGACATGTGAAAAGGTCTGCCCGTACGGCGCGATATCCTATATTGACAAAGAATTCAGAATGCCCGACAGAACGACGAGAGTCCGCAGAGTTGCGGTCGTGAACGAGGCTGTGTGCCAGGGATGCGGCGCCTGCACGGTCGCATGTATGTCGGGAGCGATGGATCTGCGCGGGTTCACCGTTAAACAGATCATGGCGGAGGTGGATGCAATATGCAGATGAACGAAGAATATAAACCGCTGATAGTTGCCTTTTGCTGCAACTGGTGCTCGTATGCGGGAGCCGATCTGGCAGGCAACAACAGACTGAACTATCCTGCCGATGTCAAGATAATCCGTGTACCCTGCTCGTGCAGAGTAAACCCCACCTTTGTGCTCCGTGCCTTTGAAAGAGGGGCGGACGGCGTGATAATCTGCGGCTGTCACCCCGGCGACTGCCATTATACCACCGGCAACTACTATACGAGACGCCGTATGAAGCTGCTTTTCTCAATGCTCGATTATCTCGGCATCGAAAAGGAGCGCACCCGTGTCGAATGGGTCAGCGCGGCAGAGGGCGCAAAATTTGCCGCAACGATGAACGATTTTGTACAGAAAGTCGCCGCCCTCGGCGAAAACAAGAGACTGGAGGATCTGAGATGCAAGAAATGATCGGAAATACGCTTGTTTCAAGAGCGGCAGAACTGCTTGACGAGGGAAAGATCGGACGCGTGCTCGGCTGGCGCAGAGGCGAGTTCGGCTATGATGTGACCCCTGCGGTCTTTCACAGCAGAGAAGAGCTTGAAAAGGATTTTGTTTTCGGCGATTTCTGCGGCGCAAATCTTTCCAAATATCTCGTTAAAGAGATGAACAAATCGAATGACAAAATAGGAATATTCCTGAAGCCCTGCGATTGTTACAGCTTCAATCAGCTGCTTACCGAGCATCGCTTTGACCGCGAACGGGTCTACGCGATCGGTGTCCCCTGCGAGGGCATGATCGATGTCAACAGACTCAGAGAGGCGGCGGACGGAATCGCGTCGCTGAGCGTTTCGGGAGACAAAATTACGGTGGATACTCTCTATGACGGCGAAAAGCTGTTCGATAAGGCGGATTTTCTCCCCGACAGATGCAGAAACTGCAGAACGAAAAAGCATGTTGCATACGACGAGCTGATCGGCGACGAGGGAGAAATGCTTGACAGCCACCGCTTCGACGAGGTCGAAAGGATCGAAAAGCTGACTCCCGACGAGCGTTTTGCCTTCTGGCAGGGTGAGCTGTCGAGGTGCATACGCTGTAATGCCTGCCGCGACGTCTGCCCCGCGTGTACCTGCGAGAAATGCGTTTTCGACAACCCGAACTCGGGCGTTGAAAACAAAGCCGCGGCAAATTCGTTTGAAGAAAAAATGTTCCATATAATCCGTGCCTTCCATGTGGCGGGACGCTGTACCGACTGCGGAGAATGTTCGAGGGTCTGCCCCCAGCATATACCGCTCCACCTGCTCAACCGTAAATTCATAAAGGATATCGACGGCTTTTACGGCGACTATCAGGCAGGTGCCGAGGTCGGGTCAAGGGCTCCGATCGTGAATTTCAACGAAAACGACCCCGAGCCGGCGGTCGCCGACACGAATGTGTGAGAAAGCGAGGTAATTACTGTGCGTAAAATATCACTTGACAGGCTTTCCGCACTTTTCGGGGCGATAAACGAAAGCCGTGCGCTTTATCTGCCGGTTGACAACCGAAAAACGACCTCTTACGAAAGATGGGACGAAAGCAAGGAGCTGTCGGAGGCTCCGAACAGCTCAAGGAGTCCCAAGGATCTGTTTTTCCCGCAGACCGAAGAGCTTATGGAGTTTAAGGTTGACGGCAAAAAGATAGAAATAAACGATCTCAGAAGGGAAAGTGAGGACTTCGTGGTTTTCGGCGTGCGCGCATGCGACGTAAGAAGTCTTGACGTGCTTGACAGGGTATTCCTTTCCGAGCCGCGCGATACCTTCTACGAAAACAGGAGAGAGCACGGAACGATTATGTCGCTTGCGTGCGGTCGTCCGAGAGAGACCTGCTTCTGTACTGCCTTCGGGATTGATCCGTCCGAGCCGCATGGCGATATTGCCTGCTGGATGGCAAACGGCGCGCTTTACATGAAGGCGGTCACCGAAAAAGGAAAGACGCTTGAGGAGGCGCTTTCGGCGGTCACCGAAGCGGCGGAAGATGACGAAATCCTTGAAGAAAAGGCAAGAATTTCGGAGAGAGTCGGAAAGCTTCCGCTCGCGTCGCTGAAAACCGATGCTTTCGGCGCGGGCAAGACCGAAAAATTCTTTTCGGCACCCGAATGGGCGGAGCTGTCCGAGAGCTGTCTCGGCTGCGGAAGCTGTACATATGTCTGTCCGACGTGTCAGTGCTACGACATAAAGGACTTCAATACCGGACACTGCGTGAAGAGACTGCGCTGCTGGGATTCCTGCATGTATTCCGAGTTTACGAAGATGTCTGCGGGACAGCCGAGACTTACACAGCTTGAACGCTTCCGTCAGCGCTTTATGCATAAGCTGGTCTACTATCCGACAAACAACGACGGTATGTTCTCCTGCGTCGGGTGCGGCAGGTGCCTTACGAAATGCCCGATCGGAATGAACATAGTCAAGGTCATGAAAAAACTGGGAGGAGAATAATATGTCATTCAGAAACGACCCATTGATACCGGTTGTCGGCGTTGTGACCGACATAAGAATCGATACTCCCGACGTGAAGACTTTCAGAGTGGTGACTCCCGACGGCAAAAAGGCGTTTGAGCATATGCCCGGTCAGTGCGCGATGCTTTCGATCCCCGGGATCGGCGAGGCGATGTTTTCGATAACATCTTCCCCCACGAACACCGAATACATGGAGTTTTCGATAAAAAAATGCGGATGCGTCACCGACTGGCTCCATTCGATGGAGGTCGGACAGGAGATAACCATACGCGGACCTTACGGCAGACCTTTCCCGGTGGACACCGAGTTTGCGGGCAAAGATATGCTGTTTATAGCCGGCGGTATCGGACTTGCGCCCCTGCGCTCGGTCATAAATTACTGCCGTCACTATCGTGACCGCTACGGAAAGATAGACATTGTGTACGGCTCGCGCTCGATGCAGGATCTTGTCGATTACAGGGAGATCATTGACGAATGGGCGGCGGATGCCGGGGTCGAGGTGCATCTCACGATCGACCGCGAACAGCCCGAATGGACGGGTCATGTCGGATTTGTCCCGAACTATGTAAAAGAGCTTGCTTTTTCGCCCGACAGGACCGCAATACTCTGCGGACCCCCGATAATGATAAAATTCACACTTGCCGGACTTATGGAGCTCGGCTTCGACAAAACGCAGGTCTATACCACGCTTGAGCTTCGCATGAAGTGCGGAATAGGCAAGTGCGGCAGATGCAATGTCGGCGCAAAGTATGTCTGCAAGGACGGTCCTGTTTTCAGGCTTGACGAGCTTGAAGAGCTTCCCGACGAATATTGATAAGGACAAGAGGTAAATAGAATGGAAAATACGGTTAATGTCTACTTTTTCGGCAAGCGTTACACTGTTCCCGACGATCTGACGATCATGCGTGCAATGGAATATGCCGGGTACCGGCTGGTGCGCGGATGCGGATGCCGCAACGGTTTTTGCGGCGCCTGCGCAACCATTTACAGGATAAAGGGGGATCGCACCCTGCATACCTGTCTTGCCTGCCAGACCAAGGTCGAAAACGACATGTATGTGGCAACGCTGCCTTTCTTCCCGCTTGTAAAGCAGGTATATGACATTGAAAAGATCAAGCCGACCCAGCAGATCATGATGCAGCTCTATCCCGAGATATACGCCTGCGTCGGCTGCAACGCGTGCACGAAAAGCTGTACTCAGAAGCTGAACGTGATGCAGTATATCGCCTACGCACAGCGCGGCGAATTCGACAAATGCGCCGAAGAATCGTTTGACTGCGTGATGTGCGGAGTCTGCTCGTCACGTTGCCCTGCGGGTATCTCGCATCCGCAGGTTGCAATGCTTGCACGCAGACTGAACGGCAAATATCTCGCTCCGAAGTCCGCGCATCTTGAAGAGCGCGTGCGCGAGATAAACGACGGCAGCTTCAAAGAGCTTATCGAAGCACTTATGGATAAGCCGGTCGAAGAGCTTAAAGAGCTGTACAACAACAGGGACATTGAAAAGTAAGGAGTGATAAGCTTGTATTCAAAAGAATTTGAAGAATCGCTGAAAGCGGTCGAAGCGGCAAGAGCGGCAAACATCGCCTCCGAAAAGGCGCGCATGACAGCCGACGAAAAGGATGCGCTCCTTGCGGCATATCATCCCGATTATAAGAAAAGCGAATTTTCGACGCTGATGTTCGGACCGAACAAGGGAGAGCAGGTTCCGCACGAGCTTTGCGATATGCTTTCGGCAAAGAGCCGCATAAAACCATCCGATGTCGATCTCGGGAAGATTGACTATGATGTCGATGTGCTCATTATCGGCGGCGGCGGCGCAGGCTCTGCGGCGGCAATCGAAGCCGCAAACACCGGCGCAAAGGTCATGATCGTGACAAAACTCCGTATCGGAGACGCAAATACAATGATGGCGGAGGGCGGTATACAGGCGGCGGATAAGCCGAACGATTCTCCCGCGATCCATTTCGTCGATGCTTACGGCGGCGGGCATTTTGCCGCAAAGCGCGATCTGCTTGCGAAGCTCGTCTGCGATGCTCCCGGAGCGATAAAGTGGCTCAACGATCTCGGAGTCGAATTTGACAAGGCTCCCGACGGTACGATGATAACCACCCACGGCGGAGGCACATCAAGAAAGCGCATGCATGCCGCGAAAGACTATTCGGGCGCCGAGATCATGCGTACACTCCGCGACGAGGTGCTCAACCGCGGTATCCCGGTCGTCGATTTCACATCCGCGATCGAACTGATCCTTGACGAAAACGGCAGAGCGGCGGGTGCGGTGCTCATGAACATGGAAACCGAAGAACTGCTCGTTGCGCGCGCAAAGACGGTAATTATAGCGACAGGCGGCGCGGGAAGAATGCATTATCAGGGATTTCCGACCTCCAACCACTACGGAGCAACCGCGGACGGACTGGTGCTTGCATACAGAGTCGGCGCAAAGCTTCTTTATGCCGATACCCTTCAGTATCACCCGACGGGCGCGGCGTATCCGCAACAGATTTTCGGTGCGCTCGTGACCGAAAAGGTCAGATCGCTCGGAGCAAAGCTTGTCAACCGCGACGGCGAGGTTTTCATGCATCCGCTTGAAACGCGCGACGTTGCGGCAGCCGGAATAATCAGAGAGTGTTCCGACCGCGGCAAGGGTGTCGATACCGGAAGCGGCAAAGCCGTCTGGCTGGACACACCGATGATCGAAGCGATAGGCGGAGAGGGAACCATCGAAAGACGCATACCCGCGATGCTGCGCATGTTTGCCGCATACGGCATAGATATAAGGAAAGAGCCGATACTCGTCTATCCCACACTGCATTACCAGAACGGCGGAATCGACATAAATGTAGACGGACAGACCCCGAATGTGGAGAATCTCTATGTTGCGGGCGAGGCGGTCGGAGGTATTCACGGCAGGAACCGTCTTATGGGCAATTCACTGCTTGACATAATCGTGTTCGGCAGAAGTGCGGGAAAGAATGCGGGCGAACATTCGAAGGATGTGACGGTCGGCAGACTCACGCTCGATCACATTGCCGCTTTTGACGCGGCGCGCGAAGCAGCCGGCGTGGTTACCGACAAGGTATCGCCGATGCTCCTGCCCGATTACAGACGTAAAAGATAACAGACTGAGGTGATAAAAAATGATAGTTGATCTTCTTGAAGCACTTACAATTTTTTGTTTCGGTCTTTCGTGGCCGATATCAATCCGCAAATCGCTTGTTTCGCGCACGGCGAAGGGCAAAAGCCTCTTCTTTGAGGTATTCCTTCTCGTCGGTTACGCCTGCGGTATTGCAAAAAAGATTATTGAAGCGACAGGCGTATTCGGTGTGACGCCCAAATCCGGATTTATATTCGTATTGAGCTTCTTCTTCTATGTTCTCAATTTCGTTGAAATATCGATCGACGTTGCACTCTATTTCAGAAACAGGAAACTTGACAAAGAGGCGGAGGCCGCAGAGACGGTATCGAAATAAAACTCTTTGCTTAGAAAGGATATACCTATGAAACAACCCGATGTATCGAAAGCAACTATGGGACGTCTGCCGGTCTATCTGAAATATCTGAAGGAAAAAGAAAGCAAAGCCGATAACATATCGGCGACAACGATAGCAAGAGAGCTCAGAATGGGCGAGGTCCGGGTCAGAAAGGATCTCGGCTCGGTGAGCGGAGCCGGAAGACCGAAAACCGGCTACAATATCGGCGAGCTTATGCTTGCTATCGAAAACTATCTGCGGGGAGAAAAAACGACAG
Organism: uncultured Eubacteriales bacterium; assembly: GCA_934486825.1. Classification (GTDB taxonomy): domain Bacteria; phylum Bacillota; class Clostridia; order Oscillospirales; family CAG-272; genus CAKSQF01. The sequence goes on from CAKSQF010000005.1 coordinate 104,501, forward strand.
AGGTCGTTATAGTCGGAGCGGGAAAGCTCGGAAGGGCACTGCTTGACTATTCGGGCTTTGGGGAATACGGACTTGACGTTGCGGCGGCGTTCGATATTTCGGTGAAGCTCCCCGAGAAAAGCCAAAGCGGAAAGCCCATACTTCCGATGTCCGAGCTGTCCCGCTTCTGCAGGGAGCATGATGTGGGAATCGGAATAATTACCGTTCCGGCAGCTGCCGCACAGAAGGTTTGCGACGAGCTGGTAAAATGCAGGGTAAGGGGGATATGGTGCTTTGCTCCGACTGTCCTCAGTCTGCCTGCCGGCATATCGGTTCAGTATGAGAACATGGCGCTTTCGCTTGCCTATCTGAACAAGAAAATATAATAATTATCTTTGAAAGGAATCGGGAACTGCCGCCGCATTTGCCGGCGACAGCCCCGCAAAATCTATGAAAGTCACAATTTGTATCGGATCATCATGTCATATCAAAGGCTCACGCAGAGTTGTGGAGCGTCTTCAGCAGCTTGTCGGAGAGCACGGCCTTGCCGATAAGGTGGAGCTTGCCGGAACCTTCTGCATGGGAAAGTGTCAGCAGGGCGTCTGCGTGACGGTTGACGGAGAATTTCATTCGGTTTCGCCGACAACGGTTGACGATTTCTTCAACAATACCATTCTTGCCGGGGTATAACCGGTTTGCACCTGTATTTTACATTTTACGGAAAGGGGAAGCCGTCCAATGGACTGTCTGACACTTAAAAAATCGAATTGTAAAAACTGCTATAAGTGTATACGTCATTGCCCGGTAAAATCGATAAGATTTTCGGGAAATCAGGCGTATATCATAGGTAATGAGTGTATTCTTTGCGGACAATGCTTTGTCGTCTGTCCGCAGAACGCAAAGCAGATAGTTGACGAAACCGAAAAGGTAAAGGTGCTTCTCGGAGGCTCCGATCCGGTCATCGTCAGCCTTGCGCCCTCCTTTGTGGCAAACTACGAGGGTGTCGGGATCGCCGCTATGCGCGAGGCAATAAAAAAGCTCGGCTTTTTCGATGCCGAGGAGACTGCGATCGGTGCGACGATCGTCAAAAAGGAATACGAGCGCATGACGCACGAGCAGACGAGGGATATAATCATAACCTCCTGCTGTCATTCGGTGAATCTGCTCATACAGAAGTATTATCCCGCCGAGCTTGCCTTCCTTGCCGATGTCCTTTCCCCCATGCAGGCACACTGCCGTGATATAAAGCGCCGCTATCCGACGGCAAAGACGGTATTTGTGGGTCCCTGCGTGGCAAAAAAGGATGAGGCGTCATATTACGAGGGATTTGTCGATGCGGTGCTGACCTTTGACGAGCTGACCGCATGGTTCAGGGCAGAGGGAGTCGAACCGAAGCCCGAGCCGGACAGTGACGAAAACAGCAGGGCAAGGCTTTTCCCGACAACCGGCGGCGTAATAAAGTCTATGACCGACAAGGACCCCGGATATACATATATGTCGATAGACGGTACCGAAAACTGTATCGCCGCACTGCGCGACATCGAGGACGGGAAGATACACCGTTGCTTCATAGAAATGTCGGCGTGTGCGGGAAGCTGTGTCGGCGGACCGGTTATGGAAAAATTCCACCGTTCACCGGTAAGGGATTACATTGCGGTTGAGCATTTTGCGGGCAAAGACGATTTTGCGGTTGATCAGCCGGACGAAGTGAAGCTTCGCAAGGTATTTACCGCGATTGATCGTAAGGAGCCGATGCCGTCCGAAGAGCAGATAAAGGAAACGCTCAGGCAGATGGGCAAGACAAAGCCGTCGGATGAGCTTAACTGCGGTTCATGCGGATATGACAGCTGTCGTGAAAAGGCGATCGCGATATGCCGCGGCAAGGCGGAGATATCCATGTGCCTGCCCTATCTCAAGGACAAGGCGGAAAGCTTTTCGGATACTATCGTCAGAAATACGACGAACGGACTTATCGTGCTCAACGAAAAGCTGGAGGTTCAGCAGATCAACAAAGCGGCACAGAAGATGCTCAACATACGGCTTGCGTCCGACGTGCTCGGCGACAGCGTCGTAAGGATCCTTGATCCGTGCGACTTTGCCGATGTGCTTGACAGCGGAAGACCGCTCCACAACAAGCGTACTTATCTTGCGGAATATGAAAGATATGTCGAGGAGACTATCGTATACGACAGAGAGTACAGACTGCTCGTCTGTATCCTGCGCGATGTCACCGAGGAAGAGGCGCAGAAGGAGAAGAAAGAGAGCATAAGCCGCCAGACCGTCGAAATCGCCGACAAGGTGGTCGATAAGCAGATGCGGATAGTCCAGGAGATAGCGTCGCTTCTCGGAGAAACGGCGGCTGAGACAAAGATCGCACTTACAAAGCTGAAGGAGTCGATAAGCGATGAATAATCTCTGTGCCGATATCGGATGGAAGAGTATAAATCACGACGGCGAACAGCTTTGCGGCGATCATGTCGATATAATCGAGCAGGGCGACAATTCGACGATCATCGTGCTTGCCGACGGACTCGGAAGCGGGGTCAAGGCGAGCATCCTTTCGACGCTGACCTCCAAGATAATTTCTACCATGGTAGCCGCGGGACTGCCGCTTGAGGACTGCGTGTCAACGATTGCGCAGACCCTTCCGGTCTGCAAGACGCGCGGTGTTGCCTATTCTACCTTTACGATAATTCACCTTATAAACAACGAGACTGCCGAGCTGATACAGTTCGACAATCCGCGGGTCATACTGCTCAGAAACTGCGAGGATTTCGATTACCCCAAGACAGAGCTGAATATCGACGGAAAGACGATATACCGATCGACGATAAGGCTGAAGGAAAACGATATTTTTGTCGCAATGAGCGACGGATGCCCGCATGCGGGCATCGGCATCGCCTACAATTTCGGCTGGAAGATCGAGGATATCGCCGATTTTCTGAAAACTCTTGTACATGTGGGGTATACCGCAAAAACTCTTTCGACCATGCTGATCGACGAATGTAACAATCAGTACGGCGGACACCCGGGCGACGACGCGACCGCGTGTGTTATAAGGATAAGACGGCGCGAACCGGTAAATATACTGTTCGGACCGCCGAGGGATCCTGACGACTGCGACAGGATGATGTCACTTTTCTTCTCAAAGGAAGGAAAACATATAGTCTGCGGCGGCACTACGTCAACGATTGCCGCGAAATATCTCGGGAAGCCGCTCCGTGCAAGTCTCTCGTTCGGAAACAGCGACGTCCCGCCGATCGCCGAGATCGAAGGGGTTGATCTCGTCACCGAGGGCGTGATAACGATAAACAAGGTTATCGAATACGCAAAGGATTCGCTCGGAAGCAATGAGCTGTACGAGGAATGGGAATACAATCACGACGGCGCGGCGATGATATGCAGAATACTGTTTGAAGAAGCCACCGACATAAATTTCTTTGTCGGCAGGGCGATAAATCCGGCACATCAGAACCCCGATCTGCCGATAAACTTCAATATCAAAATGAACCTTGTCGAACAGCTTTCCGAATGTCTGCGTAAAATGGGTAAACGGATAAAGGTAAGCTATTTCTGACATAGAAGGAATGTAAAATCAAAATGAGAAAATTCGATACAAAAGTCCAGCATCTGAAATACAAGGTATTGCGCGAGGTCGCAAGGTTTGCGTGGGACGGAACCCTGTTTGAAAATCTGATGAACATACCTAAAACGATAGTTCCGGGGAAGGTTCCGACCATGCGTTGCTGCGTTTACAAGGAGCGGGCAATACTTGCCGACAGGGTGAAGCTCGCAATGGGCGGCGATAAAAGCAACCCGAACATCATAGAGGTCATAGATATCGCCTGCGAGGAATGTCCGATGGGCGGATGCGAGGTCACCAACGCATGCCGCGGATGTCTTGCACACAGGTGCGAGGATGTCTGCCGCTTCGGTGCGATCTCCTTTGACGAAAATCATGTTGCGCATATCGACAAATCAAAATGCAGGGAGTGCGGGGCGTGTGCGAAGGTCTGCCCGTATACGGCAATAATCAGCCGTAAGCGCCCGTGCGAGAACGCGTGCAAGATCAAGGCGATCAAAATGAACGAGGATCGCACGGCGGCGATCGACAACAGCAAGTGTATTGCCTGCGGCGCGTGCGTGTACCAGTGTCCGTTCGGGGCGATCGGCGACAAGTCGTTTATACTTGACGCCATAGATATGCTTAAAAACAGCGGAGAAAATACAAAATACAAGGTTTTTGCGGTCGTCGCACCCGCAATATCCAGCCAGTTCTCGTATGCAAAGCACGGGCAGGTTATTGCCGGACTCAAACAGCTCGGCTTCCACACAGTGGTCGAAGCCGCGCTCGGAGCGGACATGGTCGCATACGATGAGTCGAGGGAGCTTGCCGAAAAGGGCTTTCTCACAAGCTCCTGCTGTCCGGCGTTCGTAAGCTATGTCGAAAAGAATTTCCCCGATCTTGTGCCCTTCATATCGCACAATCCGTCCCCGATGGCGGCAATATCAAAATACATAAAAGAACACGAGGATCCGTGCAGGGTGATCTTCATAGGTCCGTGTACCGCCAAAAAGGGAGAGGTTCAAAAGGAATCGGTGAAGCCGTATGTTGACGCCGCAGTGACCTTCGAGGAGCTTCAGGCGCTGTTTGACAGCAGGGATATCGATATAACCTCGCTTCCCGAGGATGTGCTTGACAACGCTTCCTATTTCGGAAGAATATTCGCACGCTCGGGAGGACTGTCCGACGCGGTTGCCGAAGGTCTGAAGGAGCAGGGCATTGACGGCTTTGCGCTTAAAGCATGCGCCTGCGACGGGATCGAGGCTTGCAAAATCGCGCTCCTTCAGAAATCCAAGGGCAGACTTGACGCAAACTTCATTGAGGGTATGGCGTGCGTCGGCGGCTGTATAGGCGGCGCCGGATGTCTCACTCACGGCGAGAAAAACAAGGCGGATGTTGACAGATACGGCAAGGAAGCCTGCGAAAAAACGATATCCGATGCTATCTCGGTGCTGAAATAATTCACAAAAAAGCCGTTCTGCGGACAGCTTTGTTGTGAATGTTGTCCGCTTTTTGCACAATTTCCGTCATAATGTACATTGACACATCCGAAAAAGAGTGATATAATATGAATACCAACCAATCGTGTCCGAACGGACTGAATTATTAAAAATGAAAGGTACGGCTTCATTATGAGAAACTTTATCAAAATTGCAGTTTCCGCAGTCATGCTCGTTGCACTTGCACTTGCAATGGTTGCATGCGGCGGTGACGGAACAACAACGACTGCTGCAGGCGCAACCACAGCGGCTCCCGGCACAACTGCTGCCGCAACAACAAAGGCAAACGTAACGACGACTCCGGCTCAGACCACCGTTACTCCTCCCCCTTCGTCGGTTCCCGCAACCGGTCCTTATGCTTTCTATAAGAGTGATGAGGTTATCGAGGACTTCGGCGGCTACACCTATGTATGCAACAACGGTTATCCCGAGCTTCAGGACGGCAAGATCGTTGCATCCGCAAGACTTTCGATGATCAGCTCGTGGGAAGCTGTCTGCCCCAAGGGAAAGATCTCCGGAAAATTCACTTCGGCTGCAGATAACAAATCCAACGACAACGGCATCATTTTCTGCCTGCAGGGCGGAGCCATAAAGGACATCATCGAGGCTGTAGGCGATGATTACAATCCTTACTTCTTCGAAAATGATTACGCTTACTACTTCCTGCTTTGCGCAGACGGAGGCGGAATGGGACTTGCAAAGGTTTACTGGAACACAACCGCATGGTCGTGGCTCGTTCCTCCGAAGAGTGACATGGAAGGCTATCAGTATCAGCACGGCGATACCTTCACCCTTACCGCTGACGTAAAGGATGACGGCGTTATCGACTGCTACTTCAACGGTCAGCTTATGTTCAGCTACACCGATACCGATCCTATCGTAGGCGGCGGCGGATTCGGCGCACGTCTTGAGGAGATGGGAGTTGTTCTTCACGAGCTCACCATCGAGCCTGCGGAATAATCAATCGATATCATACTTATTGCTTGACTCCGGCGACGGTAAGTAATACCGCGCTTAACAAGGTTGGTAAAGCGAAGCAGGGTCACCCTCAAAGGGTGACCCTGCTTCTGCATGTACGGCGAAAAAATTTTGTTTTCTTCCAAAGACTCTTTTAAAAGGACTTGAAAAAAACGGAAAAAAGTGATAAAATCATAATATCTTCGTAAACTGTGGGTAATCCGACCCGCAGATTGAAAGGAAAAGTGAAATGATAAAATTCAGAGAAGGCTTTTATGCCGATGTGCGGACAGAGGATCGTTTCCGCACCGTGATAGGCTACCGTAACGGCAATCCTATCGAATTCAAGACACAAAACGAAATAAGAGCGTTTATACGCGTATATGACGGCAGAATGTGGTATTATGCGTCGGTTACCGACATCGGAGATGTGCAGAAGGAGCTTGATGCGCTTTATGAGGCGGCAACTCCGAATCGGGACATACTGTCCGACCCGGTTGTCGCCAAATTCGAAACAAACAAAGACAGGGTTTTCAGATTCAAAGACCGTTCTGTCAGAAACATATCGGGCGATGAGAAAAACAGACTGCTTCTCGGCTATCTGCCGCTCCTGTCCGCCGACAAATGCATGTCCATGCCGGCAGGCTATTATCTTGACAGAAACAGCATCTTCCGCTTTGCGTCCTCGCTCGGCGCGGATATCGCATACGATTATCAGACCTGCGGGATCGCGCTCTACTGCAACATGGTCGAGGATGACAAAAAGCTGTCTGCTCACTGGCAGGTGGGAGACACACTGTTCGAAAATCTGCGCGGCAAAGATGAGACGATTGCCGCAGAGTTTGCCGAGCAGGTAAAATACATGCGCGAATCGGTGCCGGCAGACGCAGGCAAATATCCGGTTGTACTTTCTCCCGAGGCGGCGGGCGTTTTTGCCCACGAATCGTTCGGACACAAATCGGAATCCGATTTCATGCTTTCGGACGAGAGCATGCGCGACGAATGGCAGCTCGGCAAGAAGGTCGGGTCGGATATACTTTCGATCGCCGAGTGCGGAGAGGTTGAGGGTTGCGGATATGTTCCGTATGACGACGAGGGGACCAAAGCAAGGAAGAACTATCTCATAAAGAACGGCGTACTTGCCGGAAGACTTCACAGCGCGCTGACCGCAAATGCCCTCGGAGAGGAGCTTACCGGAAACGCACGCGCGATCGACTGTACCTTTGAGCCGATAGTCAGAATGACCAACACATATATCGAACCGGGTGACCTTACCTTCGATCAGCTTATCGCACCGATCAAAAAGGGATATTACATCAAGACGATAAAGCACGGAAGCGGAATGAGCACATTTACCATTGCACCGCATGTGGCTTACGAAATCGTTGACGGAAAGCTCGGCAGACCGGTTCAGATAAGCGTAATCACCGGAAGCGTGTTTGAAACGCTCGGGCTTATCGACGGTCTTACAAGCGATCTGCATATGCTCTCGTTTGTGACCGGCGGATGCGGCAAGATGGAACAGATGAATCTCCCGGTAGGATTTGGCGGACCGTATGTCAGAGTTTCGTCAATGAATGTACAGTAAACAGCAAAGGCGGCGATACGAATGGAAAAAGAATACAAAGAATATATTGTGAGCAGAAGCGCGTCGATTACCCTGAACGTAACGGCGGGCAAGGTTGACAGCTACCGCAAAAAAGAAGAAACGACCGGAACCGTGAGGGTTTACCGCGACGGCAGAATCGGAGTGGGAGGCGCACTCGGCAAGCCGGATGAAGAAAAGCTTACCGAAGCAGCCGAAAAAGCGCTTTCGCTCGGGATACCCTATGTCTGCGCTCCCGATGCGGCTGCGGACGTAAAGGAAGAGCATGCGCGCGAGATCATTCCCGCAAAGGAGTTTCTGCCGAGGATGCAGGAAATGCTCGACAGGATTTCGGCGGCTTGCCCGAATTTTGCGATCAGCAACAAGATAAAGCTTTACGGGAGCGAGGATGAATACAGAAACTCGCTCGGCAGGCATCTTGTTTCGTCGGGAAGCTCGCTCAGCATAGAGCTGCTCTTCCAGAGCAGAGGCTCGGGTAACCTTATGGACTGTTTTTACGGCTATGAGGGCGCGAAGTTCGACCCCGACAAGGCGGTTGACGACTGTCGGATTCTCCACGATGCATATTACAAGCCCGCCGATATCGAAAACGGCGTGATGCCGGTTATACTTGCTCCTGCCGATCTTTTCGGGACACTGATCCGCAATTTCATCGGCGAAGTCTATGTGTCGGGAGCCTCGCTGGTGAGCGGAAAGCTCGGACAGAAGATATTTTCGGAAAAGCTGTCGCTTGCCGACGACAGAAATTACGAAAGCAATCCCGGGTCCTGCTTCTTCGACAGTGAAGGGCAGTTCTCGGAGGATTACAGAGCGCCGATAATCAGAAACGGAGTCCTTGAATCGGTGCTTACGTCAAAGAACACGGCGGCACAGTTCGGTCTTTCGCCGTCGAAGACATCGGACGCGGCATATGACGGAGTTCCCGCATACGGCATTTCGGGACTGTATGTCAGCCCGACCGCCGAAACGCTTTCCGGACTTGTCCCCGGAAAAGCGGTGTATGTCGTTATGGCATCCGGCGGAGACACCACTCCCGACGGACATTTCGCAACGCCGGTGCAGCTTGCCTATCTGATTGAAAACGGAAAGCTTGTCGGCAGGCTCCCCGAGCTTATGATCGACGGCGATTTCTTTGAAATGCTCGGCGACAATTATATCGGCGCCGTTCACGGAGGACTTCCCGGCGACAGTCAGCTCTGCGCCGCTTGTCTTAACGTAACAAAGCAGTAATTATTTCGGAGGCGAAATGAGACTTTTATTCAAGCAGAGAATGTTTTCGTGGTTTGACAGCTACGATATATACGATGAAGCGGGAAATACCGTGTACACGGTAAAGGGACAGCTTTCGTGGGGGCATTGCCTGAAGATATTCGATTCCCGCGGAAAAGAGGTCGGAACGGTCAAGGAAAGAGTGTTTACTTTCCTCCCGAAATTCGATGTTTATATCGGAGATAACAGCGAAAGCTATGTCGGCTGTATAAGCAAGCGGTTTACCTTCTTTAGGCCGGTGTTTGACATAGATTTCTGCGGTTGGACGGTTGACGGAGATTTCTTCGGATTCGATTACACGGTTGCCGATGCCGACGGGAGAGCGGTTGCCTATCTTTCAAAGCAGCTTTTCAAATGGACCGACACCTATGTGATTGACATTACCGAGGGTAACGATCCGCTTACGGTACTCATGTTTGCGCTTGCGATGGACGCCGAGAAGTGTACCTCATCATAAGGCGCATGACGGCGGAAGATGAAATTATCATATAAACGAAAGGAAATAAACAGAATGAAGAAAAGTATTCTCAGAAATTACGCAAAGCTGATTGCAAAAGCCGGCGGCAATGTTCAGAAAGGGCAGGAGGTTACGGTAATTGCCGATCTCGATCAGCCCGAATTTGTTCAGATGGTAGTTGAGGAGTGCTACAAAGCGGGCGCATCGACCGTAAACGTCGAATGGGGCTATCAGCCGCTTGCAAAAATACACACACGTTACCGCTCACAGAAGATAATGAACCGCATGCTTGACTGGGAGGTCGCAAAGCTCGAACGCCGTGCGCAGGTGCTTCCGGTTATGATTTATCTCGAATCGTCGGATCCCGACGGTCTTAAGGGTATAAATCAGGCAAAGCTTGCGAAGGCAAATCAGGCAAAATACAAGATAATAAAGCCGATCAGGGAAAGAATGGACAACAGATACCAGTGGGTGATTGCCGCAGTCCCCGGAAAGGCATGGGCAAAAAAGGTGTTCCCCGGGCTTCGCACGTCGGTTGCGGTCGAAAAGCTGTGGGAGGCTATACTTGCAACATCAAGAGTCGATGACGATCCGATTGCCGCATGGAATGCTCACAATGCCGATCTCAGACATCGCTATGAATATCTGAATTCGCTCGGCATAAAGAAGCTGCACTATACCGCCGGCAACGGTACCGACTTCACGGTCGGACTCATAAGCGACGGCGTCTTTGCGGGCGGCGGCGAGTATACGCTCGACGGAGTTTTCTTCAATCCCAATATTCCGTCCGAGGAAGTGTTCACCTCTCCGATGAGGGGAGAAGCGGACGGTATCGTCTATGCGTCAAAGCCTCTGTCTTACAGAGGCGAGCTGATCGAAAACTTCTCGGTGCGCTTCAAGGATGGCAAGGCTGTCGAGGTGCACGCCGAAAAGGGTCAGGAGCTGCTTGAAAAAATGATTTCAATGGATGAGGGCGCCGCATATCTCGGCGAGTGCGCACTTGTTCCGTTTGAAAGCCCGATCAACAAGACCGGACTGCTCTTCTGCAATACTCTGTTTGACGAGAATGCGGTCTGCCACCTTGCGCTCGGCGCGGGATTTACCGCATGCATAAAGGACTTTGAAAAATATACGAATGACGAGCTTCACGCCAAGGGAATAAACGATTCGATGATCCACGTTGATTTCATGATCGGCACAGCCGATCTGTCTGTGGTTGCCGAAACTGCGGACGGCAGAGAGGTTCAGATATTCAGAAACGGAACATGGGCGTTTGACTGATCGGACGCACCGCGTATCCGGAGTATTCCGGAAAAAAGACTAACTATTAAAAGTCAAGAGGAAAAATAAAAAATGTGAAAAAAATTATCTGATTAAAAGCAGGCATGGC